>NZ_JARXYJ010000001.1:9356890-9971768 GCF_029894425.1 Streptomyces sp. SAI-127 | reverse complement strand
CGCGGCGGATGGGTGGGGCCGATGTGGTGCGCAGGTAGATGCGGTGCGGGAGTGTGGCCTGCCCCGGTGGGCGTACGGAGAGGCGGAGTTGACCGGCCTGGCCGCCCCAGCCCGAGACCACCAGGTGGGGTGGAGTGCCGACCCTGACCGAGCCGAAGCCGAGACCGGGGCCGGGGACGGTCCCGAGGCCTGGGCCGGCTCTGCGCGTTGCGGCGTCGCTGCGTGTCACTCGCGCCCTGCGGCCCACGCCCAGGAGTTGGGCGCTCGCCCACACCACGTGCGTGCCGGGTTCCATCGGCCGGCCGCCGGCCAGGGTGAGCGGGTCGATGGCCGTCTCGCCGGTGAGCACGACACGGTGGCGGCCACCGCCGAGCGGTTGCGTGCGCGGGGTCAGGTCGGCGTCCGGGTACCACCACAGCTCCCGGGCCGTGTCATGGACGAGGAGTTCGCCGTAGGCATGGCCGAGGGGGTGCGGGGCCTCCCAGCCCTCGGCGCCCTTGATACCGGCCAACAGTTCGGGGTCCAGGAGCATACGGCCGTAACGTTCGACCAGAGCCAGGGGTTCACCGTCCGCGCGGCGCATACCGACCGTCGTCGTGACGTGGAGCTTTCCGTCGCGCCAGCGGATGTCGTCCACGGTGACCTCGGGCCTGATGCGCTGGGTGCGGCGCGAGAGTTCGACGAGGGAGTCCAGGTGGCCCTCCTCCAGCAGGTGCGCCCGCAGCCGGGTCAGGGCGGGCAGGCCCTCGCGCACACCGGGCGGATAGGCCTCAAGGGCCAAGGCGCGGACGACGTCGAAGTAACGCTCGAGGTTCTTGCCGGTGCGCTGCAGAACGCGGGGCTCACCCACCGGACGCAGAAGCTCCACGCGATAGGAACGGCGCAGCAGGTGGTTCTGCAGCGGGCCGGGCCGGGTCTCCTTCTTGATCGCCTCCACCACCGTGCGCAGATGACCGTAGTAGTCCTCCGGGGCGGAGGCGCGGCTGCTGGTGTTGCCGCCGTCGTCCCGGCGCTTCCACACGTAGCAGGGGTGATCGGCGAGGATCGAGACCGTCTTGGCACGCAAGTAGGCGCGGACCATGAACAGCTGGTCCTCCAGCCGCACCGGGCCCTCGGGGAACCTGAGGTCGTGGGCGAGCAGGAAGTCGCGGCGGAACATCTTGTGCGGGGTCAGACTCTCCATCAGGGGCGCGTCCTCGACCGTGCAGCGCTCCACGGTGCGCTTGAAGACGTTGCTCGGTCCCGCCATGCTGCCCACGACCTTGCCCAGGACGATGTCCGAGCCGTTACGGGCGGCCAGCCGGTGCAGGTGTTCCAGCGCCGCCGGGGTCAACTCGTCGTCCTGGTCCACGAACTGCACGTACTCCCCGCGGGCCTCCCGGATGCCGACGTTGCGGGGCTTGCCGGGCCAGCCCGAGTTCTCCTGATGGATCACCCGCACATGCGCGTGCTGCGCCGCCAACTCGTCGAGCCGCTGCGCGGAGTCATCGGTCGAGCCGTCATCGACGTAGATGACCTCGTACGCGTCCTCCCCCAGAGTCTGACGTAAAAGCGACGGCGCACACATGTCGATGTAACGGCCCGCGTTGTAGACGGGCACCACGATGCTGACCTTCAGCATGAACGTTCCCCCCAACGGAGACCATGTGTCTCCTGTTGTTCATTGGACGTTCAGGCTCTGACAAAGGTTGTCCCATGCGAAGGAATCCGGTCGACTGTCTTCAGAGCTCGCTTCTCCCGTTCTTTCACCTCGGAATGGGCATGGGCCGCCGATCACGGCCATGCTGGAGGGGACGGAGCGCGCCGACGGCAGCCGGTGCCACGGGTACGAGGCGGTGAGACGATGACCATCGACGTGACAGTGCGGCGCGACATCCCGCTGCCGCCCGAGCGGGTGGCCACCTACGCCATGGACTGGCGCCACGACGCCGAGTGGACGCAGGGCATCCGTACGGCGGAGATGACCCGGCAGGCGGACGCCGGCGGCTTCGGGACGGGCGCCGAGGTCACCCGCACGGCGTACTTCCTCGGCCGGCGCATCGACTACGTCCTGCGTGTGGCCGCGTACGAGCCCCCGAAGCTGCTGGACATGGTCTCCGTGGCCGCTCCCATGCCGATGCACGTGACCTACTCCTTCGAGGCACACCCGCGCGGCACGCTCGCGGCCATCCGGGTCCGCGGTGGCCCCGGCGGTCTTCTGCGCCTGGCGTCACCGCTGCTCGCGCGTCAGGTCCGTTCCTCCCTCACCAAGGATCTGCGCGACCTCGAGCGCAGACTCTCCGAGCGGCAAGGAGACGTCTGATGGCGTACGACGAAGGGCTCGCCGAGCGCATCCGCCAATACCTCGGCGCGGATCCCGGCGTCACCGAGAAGCGCATGTTCGGCGGCATCGCCTTCCTGTACCAGGGCAACATGGCTGTCGGCGTGACCGGCGAGGACCTCATGGTCCGCGTCGGTCCCGACGCCGCCGACGCGGCCCTCGCCCGGCCGGGGGCGCGGGTCTTCGACATGACCGGCCGCCCGATGCGCGGCTGGGTCGTGGTCACCGGGTCCGCGGTGACGGAGGACGAGGCCCTGAGCGCGTGGATCGACGCGGGAAGCGCCTTCGCAGCGAGCCTGCCGCCCAAGTAGCGGCCCTGGCCGCTGCCATGTCCGACGGACCACGGCCCCTGGCCGAGAGGGCGGCCGAGCGATCTGCCGGTTTCAGGTTCCCCCGAGCGCCCGTCCCTCCATGAGCCGGCTGGGCTCGGCGGCCGCGTCGGGACTTCAGTTCCGCCGTCCCACCGCATCCAGTACCGCCTCCAGCTGCCGTAGCGGATCCGGGCCGGCGATCCGCAGGACGACCGTGTCCGCGCCGGCCGTCGCCAGAGCGCGGAGACGCTCGGCGGCCTGCGGGGCGGGGCCCGAGACGGTGAACACCTCGTGCGGCGGCCTGCCGAGCCAGGCGCCGTGGCCTTCGATGTGCGGGTGCAGGACCCGGGCCACCTCGTCGGCGTCGTCACCGACGCAGGCGAAGGCGAAGACCGTCAGGGCATGGTCGGACGCGGCGCCGCCCTTGGCGGTCAGCGCGCGGGCGTTCTCCAGGTCGCGCGGGCCGTGGCCCTCAGTGATCACGGTGCCGTCCGCGACGCGGCCGGACAGTTCCAGGGAGCGAGAGCGCACGACGCCCGCGACCACCGGCGGCACCTCGGTCGGCGGATGTGTCAACTGCACTCCGTCCAGGCGCACTTCACGACCCGTCAGTTCTACCCTCTCCCCGCGCAGCAGTGCGCGTACGGAGGTGATCGTCTCCTCCAGCAGGGCCAGCGGGGAACGGGCCGCAGCACCCACCTGGGCCATCCACTCCTGCACCCCGTGCCCGATCCCGGCCACGAGCCGCCCGGGGAACACCCGTGCCAGCGTGGCCAGTTCCATCGCCAGAAGCGCCGGGCTGCGCAACGGGGCGGGGGCGATGCCGATGCCCACCTTGATGCGTTCCGTGGCTCCGAGGGCCACGGCCGCTGCCGACACCCCGCCGTTCCACCCGAGGTCCTCCACCACCCACACGTCGTCCACGCCGAGCGCCTCCGCCTGCCGCGCGAAGGCAGGCAGTCCCTCCGGGACCCAGTCGCGGTCGTACATCACGCCGATCCGTACGTTCGTCATACGCGGAACCTATGTGGCGGTGACAGCTCGTTCTACGGGGTATCCGGGCAGGAGGCGGCCACCTCAACCGGCCTCGGGGAGTGCAGATCCTTCTACGCGCGGCGCGGGTTGTCCGCGTGCCGGCGTGGCAGGGCCAACATGCGCAGGAGGTGGGCGAGTTCGTCCTGGAAGAGTTTCTCCGGGCTGGTGGTCTGGGTGCGCATGTGGCCGTAGATCTCCAGTGACACCAGTCCATGCAGGTGCCCCCAGATCCGCAGGGCGAGGGCGACGGCTGCGGGCGGCAGGTCGGGGAAGGCGGGGCGCACCTTGCCGAGGAGCCCGGGGTCGAAGTCGGACCAGTCGAAGTCGCTGTCGGCGTAGAGCTGTTGGGCGTGCGGCCAGGCGGCTGCCGCCAGGGCGGTGAGTCCGGTGCAGACCCGGTGTGCGGCGTCCGGCGCGGGGCCGCCTTCGGGGGCCCGGTAGCCGGGAACCGGGTCGCCGTAGATGAGCCGGAAGCCCTGCGGGTTCACCAGTGCCCAGCCGCGGAAGGCATGGGCCCACGCCTCGATCCGGACGGCGGGATCCGTGGCGGAGGTGGCCTCCCAGGCAGTGTCCACCGCGTCGGCCAAGGCGGTGTACACGTCGTTGATGAGCGTGGTGACCAAGTCGTCCCGGGTCGGGAAGTAGCCGTAGATGGCATTGGCGGTCATGCCCATCTCGCGGGCGATGGCCCGCAGCGTGATGGCATCCGGGCCGCCCGAGGCCATCAAGGCGAGGGCCACCTTCTTGATTTCGGCCGTGGTCTCGGTCCGGAGCCGCTCACGCCTTCCCCTGCTGCCTGTGACTGTCACACCAGGACTCTACAGCGTCGAGTTAATGAGCGGGTGCGCAAAAACTGCACGGCGTGTAGTTTCTGCACGGCGTCACCCATCGGTGGTGTCTCACGTCTGCATGCACAGGGGAGACCATGCACATCGGAGTCATCGGAGCCACAGGCACCATCGGCAGCCGGGTTGTCACGGAGGCCCTCGACCGCGGCCACCACGTCACGGCGTTCAGCCGCGACGCCGCTCAGGCACAGAGCGACGAACGCCGGAACAACCTCACCTGGACGAGCGTCGACGTCCTCGACCCCAAGAGCATCAGCGACGTCCTGCCCGGCCTCGACGTCCTGATCAGCGGCTTCCAGCCGGGCAATGCCGCCAATGACTTCGAGGACACCGTACGGCGTTCGATCGCCGACCCCGACGTCTACGCCACGGCGGCGCGAGCCCTGCTGAAGGCTCTGGAGAGCCACCCCCGGACTCGCCTCATCGTGATCGGCGGCGCCGGCAGCCTCGAGATCGAACCGGGAGTGATGCGCGCCGACTCCGACGAGCTCCTGTACAACACCCTCGACCAGCTTGGACTGCCGCGCGAATACGCCGCAGCGGTACGCGGTCACCGCGACGCCCTGAACGTCCTGCGGACCTCGAACCGGCTGTGGACCTATGTGAGCCCCGCGGAGGAGATCGCCCCCGGTGAGCGCACCGGTCGCTTCCGGATCGGCGGCGACCAGCCCGTCCTCGACGCCGACGGCCGCAGCCGTATCTCGGTGGAGGACATGGCAGTCGCCCTCATCGACGAGGCAGAGCTGCCGCGCTTCGTTCAGCGCCGCTTCACCATCGGCTACTGAAGACCGGAGCACGGATCGCCGTGGGGGAATGCATGGACTCCCCCACGGGCGGTCGTTTCTCCGTCAGCCGATCCGAGCGGCCGGCTGCTGCCAGTCCGTCGGCAGGGTGGGTCGGGTTCGGGTCGTAGCCCTCACAGCACCGCGGCCACGACGGTGTGACGGCCATCAGCAGCGGTCAGATCCGGACCCGCTCCGGCTCAGCCCCCGCTCTTGCGCCGGAACGACCGCTGGCTCGCAGCCGGGCCGTGCGCCCCACGGATCTTCGAGGCCTGGGGGTTGGCGGCGAGGTCGGCGGCGTCCGCCTGCGCACCGCGCTTGCGCGCCAAGGCCTCGCGGAACTTGCGCTTGAGGTCGTAGTTGCCGTCGCTGTCGGGCTCGAGCGCGGACGTCTCGGGCTCAGCCGGCTCCGAACCTTCTGGGGATGCAGCTTCTGCGGTCATCGTGACCTCCTGGGTTCGGGCAGTGGGAATCACAGCTTGTCATGCCGGGCGCGGTGCGGGGCGCCGGTGTCCGTTCTCAGTCGTTCGGGTGCGGTGAGGTCCGTGGAGCCTGTGGGCGTGGAAGATCATCGGGAAGGACGAGGCCGAGGGCGTGCGATAGGTTGCCCGCCATGACTGAACTCGGTGTCGTCGTCTGGCCACTTGACCCGATCAAAACCGAGCGGCTCGTGCTCCGGGAGTCCGAGGCCCGGGACCGTGCGGCGTTCATCGAGCTGTTCGCCTCATCGGATGTGCATACCTACCTCGGCGGCCCTCAACCGCGCGATGAGCTCGAGCGCTCCGTGCCTGAGACGCCCGGGCGGCGCCCCGGCCTTTTCGTGATCGAGCTCGACGGAGCGATGATCGGCACCGTCGAGGTCAGCCGGCGCGAAGCGGAGCGTCGCGGCAATGTCCGTCCGGACGCGGGGGAGGCCGAGCTCAGTTACCTGTTCCTGCCGGAGGTATGGGGACGCGGCTACGCCGCCGAGGCGTGCGCAGCGGCACTCGACTGGTTCGCCGATGCGCTTCCCGGCGTGCCGGTGGTGCTCTACACCCAGACCGCCAATGCCCGCTCAATGCGCCTCGCGGCGAAGCTGGGGTTCACCGAGCTGCAACGGTTCGAGAAATGGGACGCCGAACAATGGATGGGCGAGTGGTCCCCGGTCAGACCACCCGCTTGAGGTCGATCTCGATCCAGCGCGGGTGACCGCGGCTGGCAGGGCCGGAGGCACCTCACGGCACTTCGGCGGGGCGGTTGCCAATGACCGTATTGAACGCGCAGTGGCCCGTGATGCCTGTGACTCATCATCGGTCCAGTGCCGTGCGGGGAGGTGCGGTCGACCGCAGGAGGCGGGTCAGCCGTCCCGGCTCACCGCCGCGTCGAGGAGGGGACCGAGTTCGCGGGCCACGGTCGTCAGCGGACGTATGTCCCGCTCCGCCCGGGCCATGAGGATCGCTCCTTCCAAGGTGCTGACCATGAGGGTGGCCAGCGCGGCCGCTCGTTCCTCGGGCACGCCCATGTCGGTCAGCGCCCGGGCCACCGGAGCGGTCCAGGTGGCGAACGCGTCCGCCACTGCCGCCCGCGTGGACGTGGTCGACTCGGCCCAGTCCACCGTGGCGGCGGCGACGGGGCAGCCTCCCGCGAAGCCGACGCATTCGTACTCGTCGGTCCACTGGCGCACCATTTCCGCGAACAGCCCGCTCGGCGTCGGTTCGGGCAGGGCGGCGAGGAAACGGGCGACTCGGTTGCCCGCGTATCGGGCGGCCCACTCCACCGCCTCGTTGACCAGTTGCTCCTTGCCGCCGGGGAAGTAGTGCTGGAGCGAACCGCGCGGCGCGCCGGCGTGGGCGGCGACCTCGCGCATGCCGGTGGCGGCGACCCCGTCGCGCCGGATGAGCTGTGCGGCGCTGAAGACCATCCGCTCCCGTGCTCCCCTCTCGGGCACCGCCATCGCCGACCTCCCTGTGTGGTTTGTGCGGGTCCACTCTATGACCGCTGTCATAGACGCGTTTACTATGACCGCTGTCATAGTGGGCGGCGACGGCTCGGCTTCGGTGTGAGCCGGAGAAGGCGGTGCCTTGTGTACGTGGGATTCATCGGCCTCGGAACCATGGGGCGGCCCATGGCCCTCAACCTCGTCCGGGCCGGGACGCCTCTCGTCGTGTGGAACCGCGCCCCCGGCCGGTGCGAGGCCCTGGGCGCCGCCGGTGCCGAGGTCGCCGCGAGCCCCGCCGAGGTCTTCGAGCGGGCCCGGACCGTGATCCTCATGCTGGCCGACGAGGCCGCCGTGGACGCCGTGCTGGGGCGCGACACCCCGGACTTCGCCGGTCTCGTCGCCGGACGGACCGTCGTTCACATGGGCACGACCTCGGCCGAGTACTCGGGCGCTCTGCAGGACGTTGTCCGAGCCGCGGGCGGACGGTATGTCGAGGCTCCCGTCTCCGGCTCCCGCATCCCCGCCGAGCAGGGCGAGCTGGTGGGAATGACGGCGGGCGACCACGACGCCGTCGCGGCCGTACGCCCTCTCCTGGCCACGATGTGCCGGGAGACGTTCGACTGCGGCGCGGTCCCTGGCGCGCTGCTGATGAAGTTCTCGGTGAACCTGTTCCTGATCACTCTCGTCACCGGGCTGGCCGAGGCGTTCCATTTCGCCGACCGGCACGGAGTCGACCAGCGTCTGCTCCGGGACGTCCTGGACGCGGGCCCGATGGCCAGTGCCGTCTCACGGGTGAAGGGGCCCAAGTTGCTGGCCCGCGACTTCACCGTGCAGGCCGCCGCCACCAACGTCCTGGAGAACAACCGCCTGATCGCCGAGGCCGCCCGCAAGGCCGGTCTGGCCTCCCCGCTCCTCGACGCCTGCCACGCCCTGTACGGCGAGGCCGTCGAACAGGGCCACGGCGACGAGGACATGGTGGCCGTGCTGCACGCCCTGGAGACCCGGACCGACGGCAGGCCCGCACCCGTCCGACGGCGGGAGGACTACGCGAGACAGCCATGCGCTGGACGAACGCGTGCCGCCACACCGCCGCCGTGAGGCTGCGGCACGCGGCGAGTCGTGCATGAACTGCCGACGAATTCTGGCTGCCGTCCATGGGGGTGCCCCGCCAGGCCAGTCGACGGCGCTCCCCCGAAGCCGGGGGCCGAGCAGGATGCAGTCGCATTCGTGCGACTCGAAGAGCGCGATGTGGGAACCGGGAGAGGAGCCCTGACACACGAGAGGGAGGCGGGCGAGCGAGGCCCGGATCCCTGCACCGGAGGAGAGGCCACGATGGCGCGCGAACAGGACTCCCGGCAGGCCGTCCCGAACACGCCGGGGATGCGCCCCGGCAGTGACGGTGTCACGCGCCGTCGGCCGCTGCGGAGGCGGCACGTCGAGGAGACGGTCGAGGTCGCGGTGCCGGTGCGCACGGCGTACAACCAGTGGACGCAGTTCAAGACCTTCCCCCGCTTCTCGCCCGTGGTGCACGGCGTCGAACAGGTCAGGCCCACCGTGACCGCCTGGACCATCGGCTACGGCCCGCTGCGCCGCCGTTTCGCGGTGGAGATCGTCGAGCAGGACCCCGACTCCTACCTGGCCTGGCGCGGCCTGGAGCAGCGCCCCTCGCACCAGGGTGAGGTGGAGTTCAGGCCGACGGAGTCGGGCGGTACGGCCATCACCGTCCGGATGCTGCTCGAGCCACACGGGGCCGCGAAACGGCTCACCGGCTCGTCCAAGGTCACGCAGGTGACCGCCCGGCTGGTCCGCCGCGAGCTCCTGCACTTCAAGCAGTTCATCGAGGGACTGGGACAGGAGGGCGGGGCCTGGCGCGGCACCATCCGCAACGGCCGGGTACAGCACGATCACCCGGAACCGCCCAGGAGCCGTGTGGCCCAGTGGCCCGTCGGCTGACCCGCGTACCGCAAGGCGGCAGGACAGACGCGGCAGGAGAAAGGCGAAGCGATGCAGAACCCGCCCGGCGAGGAGCCGGAGACCACCCTCTCGGTGACACCGCCGAAGAAGTGGGCGGCCGGGGTCCCCGCGGTCGTGCACGCGCTGGAGTACTCCCTGGAGCAGACCTCCCCGCGCAGGACCGGAGTGGACCTGCTGGCCATGAACCAGGTCGGCGGGATCGACTGTCCCGGCTGCGCCTGGGCGGATCCGGCCCCGGGACAGCGCCATCGCAACGAGTACTGCGAGAACGGCGCCAAGCACATCAACGACGAGGCCACGAAACGCCGGATCACCGCCGACTTCTTCCGTGAGCACGGCGTCTCCGACCTCGCCGGGCGCTCCGACATGTGGCTCAACCAGCAGGGCCGGCTCACCGAACCGATGATCAAGCGGCCGGGCTCGGACCACTACGAGCCCATCGGCTGGAACGACGCCCTGGGTGTGCTCGCCGGTGAGCTCACCTCGCTCGACTCCCCGGACGAGGCCGTCTTCTACACGTCGGGCCGGGCCGGCAACGAGGCCGCCTTCGTCCTGCAGCTCTTCGCCCGCGCCTTCGGCACCAACAACCTGCCCGACTGCAGCAACATGTGCCACGAGTCCAGCGGCTTCGCCCTGAGCGAGACATTGGGCACCGGCAAGGGCACCGTCAGCCTCGACGATCTCCACCATGCCGACCTGATCTTCCTGGTGGGGCAGAACCCCGGCAGCAACCATCCCCGTCAGCTGACGGCCCTGGAGGAGGCCAAACGCAACGGCGCCCGCATCGTGGCGGTCAACCCGCTGCCCGAGGCCGGGCTACGACGCTTCAAGAACCCGCAGAAGCCACGTGGGGTCATCGGACGCGGCACCCAGATCGCCGACCGCTTCCTGCACATCAAGCCCGGCGGCGACCTCGCCCTCTTCCAGGCCCTCAACCTCCTGCTGCTGGAAGCCGAGGACGCCCGGCCCGGCACCGTCCTGGACCACGACTTCATCGACGCCCACACCGCCGGCTTCGAGGAGTTCGCTCAGCATGCCCGCACCGTCGACTGGGACGACGTGCGCGCGGCGACCGGACTGACCCGCGAGGAGATCGAGAAGGTTCACGACGAGGTCCTGCGCAGCGAGCGTGTCGTCGTCTGCTGGGCGATGGGCATCACCCAGCACAAGCACGGTGTGCCCACCATCCGGGAGATCGTCAACTTCGTGATGCTGCGCGGCAACCTCGGTCGCGCCGGCACCGGCGTCTGCCCCGTGCGCGGGCACAGCAACGTCCAGGGCGACCGCACGATGGGCATCTGGGAGCAGATGCCGGACTCCTTCCTCGACGCGCTGCAGAAGGAGTTCGGCTTCGATCCGCCACGCCCGCACGGACTCGACTCGGTGAACGCGATCAAGGCGATGCGCGAGGGCCGCGCCAAGGTGTTCCTCGCTCTGGCCGGCAACTTCGTACGCGCCGCTCCCGACAGTGAGGTCACCGAGGAGGCCATGCGCTCGTGCCGGCTGACCGCCCACATCTCCACCAAGCTGAACCGCTCGCACACAGTCTGCGGTGACACGGCGCTGATCCTGCCCACCCTCGGCCGCACCGAACGCGATGTACAGGCCGACGGCGAGCAGTTCGTCACGGTGGAGAACTCCATGAGCGAGGTGCACACCTCCCAGGGGCGCCTCGAACCGGCGTCCCCGCTGCTGCTGAGCGAGGTCGCGATCCTGTGCCGGCTGGCCCGGCGCACCCTCGACGGCAAGCCGGACATCCCCTGGGACCGGTTCGAAGGGGACTACGGCACGATCCGTGACCGCATCTCCCGCATCGTGCCGGGATTCCACGACTTCAACGCACGGGTGACACGGCCCGGCGGCTTCCAACTGCCCAACCCCGTCAACGAGGGCGTGTTCAACACCTCGGCCGGCAAAGCGCTGTTCACCCGCAACGAGCGCGTGATCCCCAAGGCGCCCGAGGGCCACCTGCTGTTGCAGACCCTGCGCTCGCACGATCAGTGGAACACCATCCCCTACACGCTCGACGACCGCTACCGCGGCATCCACGGCAGCCGCCACGTCGTGCTCGTCAACCCGGCCGACCTGCGTGAACTCGGCCTCGCCCAGGGCGATCACGTCGACCTGGTGAGCATCTGGGCGGACGGCACCGAGCGCCGCGCCGAGAACTTCGAGGTGGTCCCGTACCCCGCCGCACAGGGCTCCGCGGCTGCCTACTACCCCGAGACCAACGTCCTGGTGCCGCTGGACAGCGTCGCCGACATCAGCAACCAGCCCACGTCGAAGGGCATCGTCGTACGTCTCGAGCCCGCGCCTGCCTGACCGAGCGCAACAGGACCTACGTATCCGCCGGGCGGGTGAAGGCGTGGGCGCGCTCGACCTTGGCCACGTGGAGCGCGAACGAGGCATACCAGTGCTCGCGTCCGTACGCACGGGCCAGGGCGTGCTCCGCGTGATTCCGCCATGCGGCGATCGATTCCTCGTCCCTCCAGTACGACACCGTGATCCCCAGGCCGTTCGCACCGCGAGCGGCATCGACGCCGAGGAATCCCGGCTGGTCGGCGGCCAGTTTGAACAACCGCTCGTCCATCTCCCCATAGCCGTTGTCGCCGGCGGTCCGCACTGCCGTGAAGACCACCGCGTAGTAGGGCGGGGCGGGCAGCGAGGCGGGCACGGGATCGGTCACGCGAGTCCTCCGGTGGGCGACACCAGCAGTATCGTCTCGAACGATCTCGCGCACCGACCTGAACTCACAACCCTGCTGTCCCGTTGCTGACCGCGCCCCCCGGGAGCCTCGATCGGCCGAATGCCGTCTGTCCACGGATCGGTGAAGGCCCATAGCGTGTGCGGCCTTCGCGTTCTGGGAGGTCTCGTGAACGGTCTCCGTGCGGTCGTCGTCTGCCTTGTGATCGCGTGTGCCGCGGTGGTGTCGCCGGCTGCGGCCGTGACACCGAACCCTGCCGTGACACCGAGCTGGTCGGCGCTGCCGGTGCCGCCGGCTGCCCCGCCCGTGACCGTGTCCGATCTGGCCGCCCGCGGGCCGGCCGAGGCGTGGGCGACCGGGCACGAACAGGCCGCCGACGGACTGCGGCCGATGTTGTACCGGTGGAACGGCACGGCGTGGAGCCGGGACACCACCTTCCCCGGTGCCGGTGAGCCGGGCTGGCTCGGCAAGGTGCAGTTCGTCGGCGCGGAAGTGTGGATCTTCCACAACCGTGCCGGAGAGGGCGAGATCCTGCGCCGGTCGGCGGGAGGATGGAGTGCCCTTCCGCTGCCGCAAACCCTGTGGACCTACCAGGACTTCACCGCGACACCGGGTGGTGCGTGGGTGGTCGGTGAGGACGACACCGGGCTGAAGGTGCTGCACTACGACGGTTCCCGCTGGACCGCACAGGCCACCCCGGCCGGGGTGCTGTACCTGATGGGAGTCACCGCGCGGGCCGCCGACGACGCCTGGGCCTGGGCGGACACCAGCACCGGGACCGCCGTCCTGCACTGGGACGGCACGGCATGGCAGGACGCGAAGGTGCCGCTGCCGCCGGAAAGCAACGTCCACACGCTGCTGCTCGAACCGTCGGGCCGGATCACGATCGGTGGCAGTCAGTACACCGACGGCGTGGCCCGCACCTACCTGATGACCTTCAACGGACACGTCTGGCGCACCGCCCACCCGCCGCTGGGCGACACCTACACCGAGGCAATGGTCCGCGGCCCGGACGGCGCGCTGTGGCTGCCGGTGCGCAGCGACCGCGCGTTCCAGTCGAAGTACGCGCGGGTGGACGGCCCCCGCACCACCTTCTCCTACGGCCCGGAGCGCACGAACGCGATCGACGTCAAGCCGCGTGCGCTGACGAGGGCCGGGTCCTCACTGCTGTCCTTCGGCACCGTCGAGATCTACGGCTCGAAACCGAACCTAATGAGCGAACGGCTGGGAGGCTGAGCATGACAAGAAGACTTCTCGTCGCGGCCCTCGCTGTCGCCATGACCATCATCACGGTCATGGGCTCGGCCGCGGCGCAACCCCTGTCCTGGATGCATGTTCCCGTTCCGGCACAGGTACGCCCCCAGGCCGCGCTGAACGAGGCCGTGGCGCTCGGCCCGGACCAGGCGTGGGCCGTGGGCGCCGACGCCGTGGGGCGCGAGGCACCGGGCTTCCCGCTGCTGCTGCGCTGGGACGGAACCGTGTGGCACCGCCAGAGCCTGTCCGGGATCGGCTGGCAGGGAGAGCTGCTGTCCATCGCCGCCACCTCACCGACCATGGTCTGGGCGGTCGGCCGCGATGCGGCGGGCGGCGCCCGCCTGCTCCGCTTCGACGGCATCGCCTGGTCCGAGAGCCGGCCGCCGCCCGGTGTGGTGCTGACGAGTGTCGTCGCCGGTGGCGGTGAGGCCTGGCTGATCGGCTCGCGGGACGGAGCCCAGGTACTGCTGCGCCGGGACGGGAGCGGCTGGCGGGACGTGCCGGTGCCGCCGGGATCTGTGTACGGGCTGCACATACGGGCGGCCGACGACGTCTGGGCCGCGGGCGCCACCGACTCGGGTGCGGCCGTGTCCCATTGGGACGGGCAGGCGTGGCAGCAGACGATCGTGGACGGCTTCCCGCGGTCGGCCGTGGGCAGTGTGCTGGCGGTCTCGCCGACCGAGGTGTGGGCGGGTGGCACGGCCGGGTTCGTCGGCGGCCCGCCGGGCCGGCCGATTCCGCCGCTGCTGCTCCGCTTCGACGGGCAGACGTGGAGCCGGGTGAGCGTCCCCACCGATTTCGGCTCGATCAGCTCACTGGCGGCCTCCGCGTCCGGCGGCCCGGCCTGGGTCGCGGTGGCCCGCTCGCAGAAGTGGGGTCCGGCCGGCAGCTCTCCGCCGCTTGTCCCGGGGCCGGATTTCCTCGCCTGGAACGGCCAGTCGTTCACCGAGTACAGCGAACCGGTGGTGGCCGGAGAGGGCGACTCCCGGACACTGCGGCTGGCGCCGGTGCCAGGTACCGACACGGTGTGGTCGGTCGGCCGCGCCGACGGTCCCGAAGGCACCTTCGCGCCGCGTACGTTGCGCTTCGGCTGAGCAGAAATCCATCCTCTTCCCCCGATGGCTCCGCACATGCGCCGCTTCCCTCGTTCGAGAGACATACGGCACACCCACCGAAGAACTCGCCGCGACGGGGTAACCGAGGTCGGGTAAGGGCGGTCAGACGCACTGTTGCCGTTTGACAACAAAAGCCGGGAAGCAACACAGTAACCGTGTCGGACGCACGGGGAAGGACCTGTCGAGAGGTGACAAAGACGCTGTCGGCGCGATCGTCGGGTCAGGCGGTCCGGCTGCCGGAATCCGCCGCGTCGTCGTGTATATGCGTGGCCGCGGCGACGCAGAACGCCTCCAGCCCCTCCAGCAGCGCGACCCGCTTGCCGGCAGGCATGTCCGCCAGCACGGTCTGCAACTCCCTCTCCCTGCGGGCGCGCAGGTCGACGAGGAAGGCGCGGCCCGGGCCACTGAGATGCAGCCGCACCTCACGTCTGTTCTCCTCGCTCACGACCCGCTCGACGAACCCGGCCGCCACCAGCCGGTCGCACAGCCGACTGGTGGACGGCGGCGTCGAGGCGAGGGACTCGGCGAGGGTGCGCAGGTTGATGCCGTCATGGTGTTCGAGGATGTGCAGCACCCGAAGCTGCGACGCGGAGGTGGGCGCGGTCGAGGCCCGGCCCCACACGACCTCCAGCAGCTCGACGGCTGTGGTGGTCACGCGTGCGACCTCATCGCGCTCTGAGCGGCGGCGGAAGGCAGTCACGATCACACTCTCGCAGGCACTGGGGTGCTGTCAGCGTACTAGGCGCGCGCGCTGACCACACGGGACCGGGATGGTCGACGCGGTCCATCGGGGGGCGACCTCGTGAGGGGACCCGTACGTCGTCCGGTGAAGGACAGGGGTATTTCGCATCATGAAGAGATTTCTGGCCGTTGAGCGCGCTCTGCGCACAGCGGCCCCCCACGAGTTGCTCGACGCCATCCGCGCCGTACTGATCGAGCAGTACGGCGCGGAGGACGTCGAGCTGTTCATGGCCGACTACGGCCTGAGCGTGCTCCAGCCGGTGTCGGTGCTGCCGCACACGCTGGTGCCGGTGTCGGTGCACAACAGCCCGGCCGGCCGGGCCTTCGGTTCCCAGAAGCCGTACCGGGAGGAAGGGCGGAACGGGCGGACACGGCTGCATCTGCCGGTCAGTGTGCGCGGCGACCGGCTCGGCGTGCTGTCGCTCACGCTGTCCGACGGCGACGCCGCGCACCGCTGGGAGTCCGAACTGGCCGACATCGCCGACGTACTGGGGCACGAGGTGGTCGTGGCCGAGCGCGACACCGACCTGTATCTCCAGGCGCGGCGCAAGGACCGGCTGACGCTGGCCGCCGAGATGCAGTGGCAGCTGCTGCCCGGCCGCGCCTGCTCCCGCCCCGAGTACGACCTGGGGGCCCAACTGGAGCCTGCCTACGCCATCTTCGGCGACAACTTCGACTGGTCCGCCACCGCCGACCATCTGATGCTGTACGTCACCAACGGCATGGGCGAGGGCATAGAGGCGTCCCTGCTGACGAACCTGGCCATCAACGCACTGCGCAACGCCCGCCGCGCCGGTCTCTCCATCGCGGACCAGGCGGCCCTGGCGGACCAGGCCGTCTACGCCCACTACCGGGGGCACTGCTACTTGTCCGTCCTGATGTTCGACTTCGATCTGGCCACCGGCCGGGCGAGCGTCGTGGACGCCGGCTCCCCGCAGTTGCTGCGTCTGCGCGGCGGAACCGTGGAACGCGTCGCCTTCGAAGCCCAGCTCCCACTGGGCATGTTCGAGGAGACCGACTACGTGGCGCAGGACTTTGACGTCGAGCCCGGTGACCGGCTGGTCTTCGTCAGCGACGGCGTGCATGCCGTGGCTTCCCCCAAGGGAGAGGCGTACGGGGAGGCGGCGCTCGCCCGTGCCATCCACTCCACGCGGCTGCTGCCCGCCGCAGACGTGCCGCGCGCGATCCTGCGGGAGCTGACCGGCCACCGCGGCGAAACCATGCCGGACGACGACGCGCTGATCGTGTGTCTGGACTGGCGCGGCAGGCCGCAGTTCGAGTAGACGGACGAGCCGACCCCGTGGCGGCGACCGCATGTTGTTCGCCCCACACGCTCGCGTTAACGTTTGCCATGCGGCAATAATTGCCGCATGGCCTGACCGCCCGGCGGGCCCTACGGCCTCGCAGGCAGGGAGACGATGCAGGTGGCGGAGCACGACACGGCCCCCGGGACGGCGAAGGAGCTGGGCGCCTTCCTGGAACGGCGCCGTGAACAGATCGCCCAACGCTGGGCGGACGCCGCCCTGTTCCGTACGGTCTTCACCGTCTCCCAGGACGAGGCGGTCGAGGCGTGCAAAGCGGTGGTGGACGCCCTGGCCGACGTGGCCCGATCCGGACGGCTGGAGGACGTCGAGGCTCCGGGACTCGGCACCGTGAGGGACCAGCTCGGCCGGACGGCCGCGGGCCGGGCCCGGGCCGGGTTCACGCCGGTGCAGATCGCCGGCGAGGTCGCGGGCCTGCGCGAGCCCGTGACCGCACTGCTGCGTGCCGAGTTCCAGGACGACGCCGACGACGCGCGGGCCACCGCGTGCACGCAGGCGCTGGCGGTCCTGATCGCCACACTGCGCCTGGTGATCATGGAGACCACGGTGAGCGCGGGCGAGGAGCTCATCGCCCGGCAGCGCCAGCAGCTGCTGGAGGTGGCCACCCCGGTCATCAAGCTGTGGGACGGCGTCGTCGCCGTACCGCTGATCGGCACCCTGGACAGCGCCCGCAGCCAGGTCGTGATGGAGAGCCTGCTGGAAGCCATCGTCGACCAGCGGGCCGCGTACGCCATCCTCGACATCACCGGCGTCCCGACCGTCGACTCGCTCGTGGCCCAGCACCTGATGAAGACCGTCGCCGCGGCCCGCCTGATGGGCGCGGAGTGCATCGTCTCCGGGATCCGTCCCGCCATCGCCCAGACCATCGTCCAGCTCGGCATCGACCTCGGTTCCATCATCACGCGGGCCGGCCTCGCCGACGCGCTGGCCTACGCGCTCACCCAGCAGGGCATCGTCGTCTCCGCGCGCCCGGTCATGGAGGCGGGCCCGCGGTGACCGGCCTCCCCGCCATGCGTCCCGGCCCGGGCCCCGTACCGGTACTGGCGCTGGGCGACGTCCTGCTGGTCACCCTGCAGGGAGAGCTGCTCGACGGCGCGGCCGAACAACTCCAGCACGAAATCTCCCGGCGTATCGCGTCCAGTGCGATGCCCGTCGCCGGTGTGGTGATCGACCTCTCCGGCGTGGAGATCATCGACTCCTTCCTCGGCCGTGTTCTGGCCGAGATCGCCGCGAGCGCGCGCTTGCTGACCGCGCGCACCGTACTGGCCGGCATGCGTCCGGCCGTGGCCATCACCCTGGTCGAACTGGGTCTCACCCTGCCCGGCCTGAGCACCGCCCTGAACGTCGAGAAGGCCCTGTCCCTGCTGGGCCGGGCCTCCTCGGCGGCTCCGACCGCTCACCTGGAAGAGGGTGCATGATGCATGCCCCCATCGCCTCGACCACGCGTCTGCCCATCGGCTCGGACGCCGACCTGGCCCGGGTACGGCAGCAAGTGCGCCAGGCCGCTGCCGACCTCGGCTTCAATCTGGTCCAGCAGACGAAGCTGGTGACCGCGGCGAGCGAACTGGCCCGCAACGCCCTCGTGCACGGTGGCGGCGGGCACATGGAGATGACGGTGCTGACCGAAGGCACCCACCGCGGACTGCGGCTGTCCTTCGTCGACGCGGGCCCCGGCATCCGGGACGTCGAGCTCGCCATGGCCGACGGTTACACCACCGGCGGCGGCCTGGGCATGGGGCTGAGCGGGGCCAAGCGGCTCGTCAAGGAGTTCGCTCTCGACAGCCGCCCCGGCCGGGGCACCACCGTCACCATCACCGACTGGGTCTCCGGCCTGCCCGCGCCCCGCACAGGTGCGCCTTGAGCAGGGTGTGGGACATCCCGGTGCAGGACAGCACCCGGGTCCGGGACGTACGCGTCGCCGCCGAAGCCGCCTGCGCCGGCGCGGGACTGGACGCGCATTCCACGGCGGTCGCGGCGCTGGTGGCCACCGAGTTGGGCACCAACCTCGTCAAGCACGCCGGCGGCGGCCGCGTCCTCATCAATCTGACCGCCCCCTCCGACACGTGCGCCGAGGACGTGCCCTGCTTGCAGATCGCCTCACTCGATCACGGTCCGGGCATCGACAACGTCCCGGCGGCGATGCGGGACGGTCACACGACCGCCCCTTCCTCCCTGGGGGCAGGCCTGGGCACCTGCCGGCGCATCTCCGGCGAGTTCGACCTGCACAGCCGACCGGGCGGGGGCACCGTCGCGGTGGCACGCATCGCCCCGGCCCGGGCGCCCGGCGGCCCTCAACCCCGGGAGGTGCACTCGCGTACGGGCACCCGGGCCGGGGGGATCACCACCTCCCTGGCCCATGCCGAGCACTCCGGAGACGCCTTCAGCCGAGTGCGCTCCGGTCCCCTGGTCACGCTGATGCTCGTGGACGGGCTGGGCCACGGGCAGAAGGCGGCCGAAGCGTCCACCGCCGCCGTGGAAGAACTTCGCCGGTGTGCCGATCTGCCGCCGGCCGAGATCCTGCGGCACCTGCACGCGGCGCTGCGGGCCACACGAGGCGCGGCCGTCGGCGTCGCACAGCTCGACGAGGACAGCGGCCGGTTCTCGTTCGCCGGTGTCGGCAACATCGGCGCCAGACTGCGCGCCGACGGCGGGTGGCGGCCCCTCATCTCGCACCCGGGCATCGTCGGAGCCCACTTCCCCGCCGCCGTGCCCCTGTCCGCGACCGCATGGGCGCCGGACAGTCTGCTCGTCCTGCACAGCGACGGGCTCCCCAGCCGCTGGGTGCCCCCCGGCGACCCCCGACTCGCCGTGCACGACCCGGCCGTGGTGGCCGCGGTCGTCCTGAGGGACGCCGGCAGCGCTGCCCGCCCCTTGCGCGACGACGCCAGTGTGGCCGTACTGACCCCTGCCCCCCGAACGGACGCGCATGACCGCACCCCCTGACGTCTGGAAAATCGCGTCCGTCGCCGACGCCGCCCGGGCCCGCGCCGCCGCCGACCGCATCGCCACGGACGCCGGGGCACCGACGCCGGAACGAGCCCGCTTCCTGACCGCGCTGACAGCGCGGCTGCGCCGCTGCCTCGGCCGGGGCGGAAAGTGGGAACTCCTGCTCCACGTCCGGCAGTCCGCCGCCGGGCAGACCGGTCGACTCGAGGCTTCGTTGAGCCCGGTCGGCCATTCCGGGCCAGGTGTGCTGGACGACGTCCCCGCACTCACCTGCTCTCTGCCTCACCAGCCCGCCCACCTAGGTCCGAGCGTCGCCACCTCGCTGCCGGAGGCCCTGCTGCGCGCCGACGAGGACACCGCGGAGGTGCTGAGCCTCCTCGACGAGCAGGAAAGCCTGGTCCGGCTGCACCGGGAGGAACTCCATCAGACCAACCAGGGCGTTCTGGCCCTCCATGCCGACCTGGAGGCCGCGGCACGCGCACAGCGCGACCTCCTGGAAGCCGAGCGGACCGCGCGCGCCGAGGCGGAACGGGCCCGGCGCCTGCTGACCTTCCTCGGCGACGCCAGCGCCGCCATCACCTCGTCCCTCAGTCATACGGCCATCCTGCGCCGCCTCTCCGACATGCTGGTGCCGGACTACGCGGAGCATCTCGACGTCTGGCTCTTCGACGAGGAGGAGTACGCGGACCCCGACGACGAGCTCGCACACCGCGTCCGGGAGCACTCGGCGGCCGCCGTCGCCGCCGCCCGAACAGGCCGCCCCCAGCACGCCGCGGCCCGCCCCGGCGCCCTGCCCGGCGTCGACGACCTCCCGCCCTCCGCCCTGTCCCCGGAGCGGCCGCTGCTGGCCATTCCGCTCGTCGCACAGCGTCTACTGGGCGTCCTCACCCTCACCGCCCCCGGCCCCCGCTTCGACGAGGACACCTCCGTCATGCTGGTCGAACTCGCCCGCCGCGTCGGCGTGGCCCTTGACCACGCCCACCGTTACCAGCAGTCCCGCAACACCGCCGAAGCCCTGCAGCGCGCCCAGCTCACCGAATTGCCCACCCCGCCAGGCCTGTTGCTCGCCGCGCGCTACCTGCCCGCCACTTGGGGCATGAACATCGGCGGCGACTGGTACGACGCCTTCCTCCAGCCCGACGGCAGCCTGCTGGCCGTCATAGGGGACGTCACCGGCCACGGACTGCACGCCGCGGTCGTCATGGGCCAGTTGCGCACCGCCCTGCGCGCCTACGCCGTCGAGAACGCCACCCCCGGCGAGATCCTCACGCGCCTGCACCGCATGCTCGGCCACCTGCAACCGGACCTGTACGCCACCGCGCTGATCGCCCGCTTCCGGCCGGGCGAACCGGAAGTGGTGTGGTCGTCGGCCGGTCACCCGCCCGCCGTCGCCCGCGCCGCCGACGGCACGGTACGGATCCTGGACGCCAAACCCGGCGTGATGCTGGGCATCCCGCTGCCCTACGTCTACACGGATCACCGGGCCGACCTGCCCGCCGGTTCCTCCCTGGTGCTGTACACCGACGGCCTGGTCGAACGCCGGGGGCAGGGCATCGACCCCGGCATCGACCGTCTGAGCCACGCCCTCGCGGCGCTCAACACACCGGAACTGGAAAAGGACCTGGACGCCGCGGCCGACGCCCTGCTCAAGCCCCTCCTGCACGACTCCGAACGGGACGACGACGTCTGCCTGTTGCTGTGCCACACCGTGACGCCGTGAAGGCCTCCGAACCACAGCCGAACGGGTAGGCGCTCCGCCACCCGGTCAGCGTTCGGGGCCGTCGATGTCCCTGCCGGTGTCGCCCTGAGCCGTCAGGAAAGCCCGCAGACCGCCGCCCAGTGCCGCCCGCTCACCGGGTTCCATGGCCGCGAGGACCACGGCAAGTGCCTGAGATCTGCGCGCGGCCACTTCGTCAAGGATCTGCCGGCCGCGCCCCGTGAGGACGAGCTGCACCTCACGTCGCCTGTGCGGATGCAGCAGCCGCTCCAGCAGGCCCGCCGCCTCCAGCCGATCGCACAACCGACTGGCAGTGGGCGGACCTATGTCCATGCTCTCCGCCAGAGTGGTGAGATTGAGCCCCGGCTCCGACTCCAGGATCCGAAGAGCTCTCAGCTGGTGCGGCGACAGCCTCAGACTCGCGCCCTGGGCGGCCACCGACCACACGTTCGCGAGACCGTCCACGGCATCGGCGATGTCCAGCGCGACGGAGAGCGGGTCGTCACCCGGTCCGCTCGACCGGTCGTCCCCCGAGCCACTGAGACGAGTCACACACCCATCGCTTTCAGTAATCGCCCTGCTGTGCGGATACCGCCCTCATTCAAACGCGGTACCCGATGAGTCGTCGGGCAAGCGCCACTCGCGGCGAACACATCAGGCGGCTCGGCCTGGACGCTTCGCGAGATCTCGTGAGTCCCAGCGGACGGCGAATAGCAAAGGCAAGGAGAGAACTCTCCTTGCCACTCTTAAGTTATAGCGCGCAGGGGGGCTTGTCGCAAGACCCGGGTCGTCGCGCACAATCGTCGGCCGAGGCCACAACCTGCGGAAATGGGGAACGACTTGTTGTCGACCAACTCGTCGACGGGGAACACAACCGGGGACGGTATCGCGATGACCGAGCGGTGCGTGCTGGATCTTCAAGAGATTGACGGGAGTCAGATCGCTGTCGTAGGCGGCAAGGGCGCGCACCTGGGCGCCCTGTCCCGGATCGACGGCATCCGCGTGCCGGCGGGCTTCTGCGTGACGACGGACGCCTTCCGGCGGGTCGTGGCGCGGACGCCGTCGATCGACGAGCGGCTCGATCAGCTGTCGCGCGTGGACCCGGACGACCAGGAGGCGATCCGCACACTCAGCGCGGAGATCCGCCGGGCCATCGAAGAGACCGCCATCCCGGGCGATCTCGCGGCGGCGATCACTCAAGCGCTCGCCCGGTCCGGCGAGCAGGCCGCCTATGCCGTGCGGTCCAGCGCCACGGCGGAGGACCTGCCGACGGCCTCCTTCGCCGGCCAGCAGGACACGTACTTGAACGTCGTGGGACCGACAGCGATCCTGCAGCACATCAGCCGGTGCTGGGCCTCACTGTTCACCGAACGGGCCGTGATCTACCGCCGACGCAACGGCATCGACCACCGTACGGTCCACATGGCCGTGGTGGTGCAGCAGATGGTCTTCCCGCACGCGGCCGGGATCCTGTTCACGGCGGACCCCGTCACGGGCGACCGGACGGTCGCCACCGTGGACGCCGGCTTCGGCCTCGGCGAGGCCCTGGTCTCCGGTCTGGTGAACCCGGACGTCTTCAAGGTGCGGCACGGCGAAGTCGTGGCCAAGACGATCTCCGCCAAACAGCGTGCCGTGCACGCCCTGCCGTCCGGCGGCACACAGGAAGTGGGGATCGACTCGCGGCGGCAGGAGCAGCCGGCGCTGACGGACGCGCAGGCGGTCCGGCTCGTGCGGCTCGGGCGGCGGATCGAAGCGCACCTCGGCCGCCCGCAGGACATCGAATGGTGCCTGGTCGACGACGATTTCCACATCGTGCAGAGCCGGCCGATCACCACGCTGTTCCCCGTCCCCGAGAGCGGTGACCAGGAGAACCACGTCTATGTCTCCGTCGGTCATCAGCAGATGATGACCGACCCCATGAAGCCCTTGGGGCTCTCCATGTGGCGGCTGACGGCCATGGTGCCGATGCACGAGGCCGGCGGGAGGCTGTTCGTCGACGTCACCCGGCGTCTGGCCTCGCCCGCGAGCCGCGCCGGCCTGCTGGACCTCATGGGGAAGGGCGATCCGTTGGTCCGGGACGCGCTGGAGACCGTCCTCGACCGCGAGGATTTCGTCCCGTCGCTTCCGGACGCGCCTCCGGGCAGGCCGTCGGCCGGCAGCCCGCCTGCCCCGATCGAGACCGACCCGGCCATCGTCACCGGGCTGATCGAGCGCAGCCAGGCGTCCGTCGCCGCCCTCAGCCGCGACGCCCGGACAAAGACCGGACCGGCGCTGTTCGACTTCCTGCTGGAGGCCTTCGAGGAGCACAAACGAGTCCTCGGTGATCCGCTGAACCTTCAGGTGATCATGGCGGGCATGGAGGCCACCTGGTGGCTCAACGACAAGCTGGAGGAGTGGCTCGGCGAGAAGAACGCGGCTGACACGCTGACGCTGTCCGCCCCCGGCAACATCACGTCGGAGATGGGACTCGCGCTGCTCGACGTCGCGGACGCGATCCGCCCGCATCCGGAGGTGGTCGGGTTCCTGGAGGGCGTCGAGGACGACGGGTTCCTCGACGAGCTGGCGAAGCTCCCGGGCGGGACCGAAGCGCGCGATGCCATCGAGGCCTACCTCGACCGGTACGGCATGCGCTGCGTCGGCGAGATCGACATCACCAGGCCGCGTTGGCGCGAGCGCCCAAGCACCCTCGTTCCCGTGATCCTCGACAACGTCAGGAACTTCGAACAGGGCGCGGCCCAGCGGCGTTTCGAGCAAGGGCGCCAGAAGGCGCAGCAGAAGGAACAGGACGTGCTGTCACGCCTGCGGACCCTGCCGGACGGGGAACGGAAGGCCGTCGAGACCAAGGGCATGATCGAGCGGGTCCGCACCTTCATCGGGTACCGGGAGTACCCGAAGTACGGCATCATCAGCCGCTACTTCGTCTACAAGCAGGCCCTGCTGGCGGAGGCCGAGCGCCTCGTTCACGCGGGCGTGCTCGCCGACAAGGAAGACGTCTTCTACCTCACCTTCCAGGAGTTCAACGACGTCGTGCGCTCGAAGCAGGTGGACGACCAGCTCGTCCGGCAGCGCAAGGACGCGTTCCGCTCGTACCAGGCGCTCACACCTCCCCGGGTCCTCACCTCGGACGGCGAGGCTCTCAGCGGGGCGTACCGGCGCGACGACGTGCCGGCCGGCGCCCTGGTCGGCCTCCCGGTCTCCACCGGGACCATCGAGGGGAGGGCCCGCGTCATCCTCGACATCGCGGAGGCCGATCTGGAAGAGGGCGACATCCTGGTCACGACCTTCACGGACCCCAGCTGGTCGCCGCTGTTCGTGGGCATCGCGGGCCTGGTGACGGAGGTGGGCGGTCTGATGACCCATGGCGCGGTGATCGCCCGGGAGTACGGCTTGCCGGCCGTCGTGGGCGTGGCACAGGCCACCCGCCGGATCCGGGACGGACAGCGGATCCGCGTGCACGGAAGCGACGGGTACATCGAGATCCTGGCACCGTCTGCCGCAGGTCAGTCCAACGAGGTGGCGACCGCGTCGGGGTGATCGGTGAGGTAGTCCTGGAGCACCGACAGGAAGCTCGGGTCGGGGCCGAGGCCCAGTGCGGCGGCGCGTTGGTGGTCGAAGACCGCCGGCCATGAGCCGACGATCGCTTCGACCGCCGGGTCACGGGCGAGGGTGACCCGGTCGGCGACCGTGTCACCCGCCACCTGGCGCAGGGTCGCGAGCATGTCGGCGACCGAGACGGTCAGGGCGGGCAGGTTGACCGGCAGCGGGCCCTCAAGGCGCCCCGGTCCGGTGCCGCGTTCCGCCTCGGCGACGCGGAGGATTCCCGCCACGGTGCGCCGAGGGGAGGACAGGGCCACCTTCAGGCCGGGATCCACCGGGCAGACGGCGGGCAGGCCGGCGAGCGGCTCACGGACGATGCCGGACAGGAAGCCCGAGGCGGCCGCGTTGGGCCTGCCCGGACGTACCGCCACCGTCATCAGCCGCACGACACGCCCGTCGATGAAACCGCGGCGGGTGCAGTCCGCGATCAGCTGTTCGCACATCAGCTTCTGGGTGCCGTAACTCGACCGCGGTACCGGCACCGTCGTCTCGCTGACCGCCGGTGGCAGAGGCAGGGCCGGGTGGGAGCCGTAGACGGCGATACTGCTGGCGAACAGCATCCGCACCACCGGCCCGCCCTCCCGGGACTGCGCCCGCGCCGCCTCCAGCAGCGCGCGCGTGGCGTCCACGTTGGCGCGCATCCCGAGATCGAAGTCGGCCTCGCACTCGGCCGACACCGCGGCGGCGAGATGGAACAGCACGTCCACCGGCTCGGCGAAGACCGTGTCCAGGTGCTCGCGCAGCTCCCCGTGCACCACCTGGACCGGCACCCCGGCATCTTGCGAGTCGTCGGGCCAGGCCACGCGGTCGACCAGCACCAGACGGCTGATCGGCTCACCGCCGAAGGCCCCCGCCCTCGACAACGCGCCGACCAGCAGCCGTCCGAGGAACCCGGACGCACCCGTCACGACGATTCTCATCCGTTCATCTCCTCCGAAGACGGCTTGTCCCACCCATGTCGTACCCGGCCGAGCCCCGGCAACCGCCGGCTCCGAGGGCCTTCGACGGGTGGTCCCGTCGCGCTGTAATACGTTACGACCGTGATCGACTACGACGCCGAGATCGAACGGATACTGGGCGGACCGCCGAGCAAGCTCGCGTTCCGTGCTCTGTGCGCTGCTCTCGTCCGTGCGGGCAGTCCCGCGGGCCTCGTCTCCCTGTGCCACGAGCGGCTGGCTTCGTGGCCCGACCGGATGCGCGAGGCACCCTGGTCCTGGCTCGCTGCCCTGGAGGCCGGTCACACGAAGCCGACATGGGGGCTCGTACGGTCCCTGGGGCTCCAGTCGGCGCGGGACGGCATCCTCGATGCCGCCCTGCCGGATCCCCGGTCCCGGTCCGAAGTGCGCGGGGTCACCCATCTCGACCTGGGGTGGTACGCGAGTGACCAACTCGCGTCCTTGGCCGAGACCGTGGAGCACTGGGAGGATCTGCGGTCGATCCAGGTCGGCGGCCTCACCGGCATGGACAGCGCGTTGCTCACAAGACTCGCCGGCCGCGCCGCTCTCGCGAGGCTCGAGTCGCTGGACCTGGTGAGCGTTCGCGAAGATATGTGGCACTTCGACAAGCCGCCGTTCCGACCGCCCGGTGGCCCGGCGTGGCGGCTGCGGCACGCGGGGCTACGGGCACCCGACCTGGTCCACTTGATGCGCACGGGGCTGGTGCCGGACCTGCGCTCCGCCGACGTGCTCGTGTGCGACCTCAGTGAGGCGAGGGAGCTCGCCGACTGTGCGGAACTCGCCCGGCTGGAGCAGCTGTCGATCGGATTCCGTTGTGGGAAGAACGGACGCCAGCCGCTGTGGAAGCCGTACTTCGGCAACGTCATCGATCAGGACGACGAGGCGTGCGAGGAGTTCTTCGCGTGCGCCGACCTGGCGAGCCTGCACAGTCTGACGGTGCGGGGCACGGCGATGGGACTCGGCCGGGAGGGGCTCGGTGCCCTCGGCATCGATGCCCTCGTCGGCAGCGGCGTACTGCGACAGCTGACCGAGCTGACCCTCGAACTGCTACCCGTCGGCGACGCGACCATCTCGCGTGTCCTCGAAAGCCTCGACCGCGACCGCATCGAGAAGCTGAAACTCGCCGATCTCGTCGCCACGGACGTCACGGCCGCGGCCTTCGCAGCCGCCGGCGCCTTTCCACGCCTGCGCCACCTCGATGTGAGCCGTAATCACCTCGGCGCCAAGGGTGCCCGGCAGCTGGCCGCCGACGTCCGGATGCCCGTACTGGAGCACCTCGACCTGAGCGGCCGGGAAAGCGGCTCGCCGTACTACGGGCGGCCGGAGGTCCAACCGGTCGGTGACGCGGGCGCCGCGGCCTGGGCTTCGTCCCCCAACGCCGGCACGCTCACCTACCTGAACATGGCGGCCACCGGACTCACCGTGAACGGGCTCACGGCGTTGATGACGTCCGAACGGCTGCACAAGCTGGGCGGCCTCGGCCTGGCGGGCAATCCGGTCGGCAGCTGGCCCGCACCCCTGCGCGACGCCCCTGTCTGGCGCACACTGCGCACGGTCGACGCCGCCGACTGCGGACTCGGTGAGGACGACATCGAAGCCCTCGCAACCACCGTCTCGGCTCCCTGTCTCCACAGCGTTTCCCTGGCCTACAACAGCATCGGCTCACGCGGCGCGAGAGCACTCGCCTCGTGGGCCGCCCTGCCGCAGCTGTGGGAACTGAACCTGCACGACAACGTCCTGACAGACGACGCACTGACCGCACTGGCCTCCTCCGGAGCGGCCCAACGCCTCCTCGAACTCGACCTGGAACAGGACTGCTGGAACGCCCACGCGCGCGGGAACGGCACACAGTTGCCGGCGCTGATGCTCGACCGTGCGACGTTCCCCAGCCTCGACGCGATCTTCCTCGGCATCGTCGACGAGTACCACGGCGCGCGGTACTCCAGCGGATTCCCCTCCCTCAGGCGGCAGGAGCTCGCGTCGGCCTCCACAACCCGGCCCGAACTGGCCGCGTTCCTCACGCACCTCGACATGGAGCAACTCGACGACGACGGGGACGACACCGACACCGACGGTTCGGACGACGAACGCGCCGAGTACGACTTCCGCACCGAACGTGCGGCCCGGCACGCCGAGTTCATCGCCGAGGCCCAGAACTTCGCCCGCCGCATGATCGAGGGCGACATCGGTTGGCCGCCGCCACTCGCCTCGGACGCTTCCTGAAAGCACCCGCATCCTGTCGTGGCCGCCCGTGGATACCAGGGCAGAACTCGCAAGCCAGGACGCCACCGTGTGCCGAACTCGTGAAAGATTGACGGGAGTTGTGAAGAGCGACAAGAATGCGGCTCGCTCACTGTCACTGAAGCGAGCGAAGTGACGCGAGTGGCTCAGCCACGGGTTGAATTCCCACTCTTCGCCTGCCGCGGCTGCTCGCGTCCTGCCACCTCCCACACTCACGAATCCGCCAGGACATAACTTGACGCGCCTTTCACGCTCCAGAATGTCGGCCGCCGTTGCCGCAACCGCCTTCATCGCCACTGCCACTCCCCTGTTCGGGGCCACTGCCGCCAGCGCCACACCCGCGGGCGGCTGCCAGACGGCCACGGTTCAGTACCGCCTCGTCGACGCCGCCGGGAAGCCGGTGGGTGCCGACTGGACCTCACAGGGCGGCTTCCACCAGTGGTCCACCGCTCCCGGCACCGTCGAGGTGCGGCTGGCTCCGGGGCAGACGGTCGGCGAGGGCTGCAAGTACCCGGTCTCACTGGCCGAATACACCACCGAGGGTCCCAACTGGTACACCTCCGGTCTCCAGACCCTCGTCGACCACGCCACGGTCTATCTCGGCACCGAGGACCTCCCCGGCGCCGACGACGCCAAGCGGACCTGGCAGAAGCTCACGGTGAAGACGCCGGACTGCTACGGGCAGATCGACCTGTACGGCGACGACGTCATCTACGACGGCGAGTCGGGCGACGGTCATGGGCCCGCGCCCTACCAGCCCGACAACGTCGTCACGCCCTACCACCTGATCGCGGCGTGGAACGGCGGCGACAAGTCGTGCACCCCCGAGGAGCCGAACTCCCCCACGCCCCCGGCCTCCCCGTCCACACCGGACAGCCCGAGCAGCCCGCCCGCCAGCCAGCCGCCCGCGGACGAGACGACTCCGCCCGCCACGTCGACGACCCCGCCACCCTCCTCCTCCACACCGCCCACCACCCCGGACGTCCCTCCGCTGGAGTCGACGCCCCCCACCTCCCCGGCGCCCTCGCCCAGCGACAGCACCCCGCCCCTGGCCGAGACCGGTTCGAGCGCACCGGTCGGCCTCATAGCAGGCGGCGCGGCCGCGGTGATCGCCCTCGGGGCGGCCGCTCTCTACGGCACCCGCCGCACACGGCGCTCCTGACCAGGACCGCAGCCGGCACCGCCACGCGGTGAGGCATCCGGCAGTTTCGCCCCAGGCACCGGACACACCCGCTCGGCCGGGACAAGGGCCTGGGGCGAGACCTCGTCGCTACGGAAGGCGGTCCGGGACCAAGTCGTCAATCCCGTTCAGGCGTGCCGAAGCCGTCGATCCGGGGTGTCAGGCGGGCAGGCGATTGTTCTTGCGGATCTGCTTGTCGAACGTTCCGGCGGGGACGAGGCGGCGCGCGGTGGTGACGCGTGAGGCCAGCGGGCCGGCGGTGTAGCGCAGCTTCGGCTTCTTGTCGGTGGCCGCGGTGACGATCACCTTGGCGACGACGGCGGGGTCGTCGCCCTTCTCCATCGCCTCCGCGACCATCTCGTCGAAGGCGCGTCGGCGCTCCGCGTACAACGGCAACGGAGTGTCGGGCTGCGCGGCGTTGGCGTCGAAGCTGGTCCTGGTGTAGGCGGGCTGGACGAGCAGGACCCGCACGCCGTGCTCGCGGACCTCGTGGTCCAGCGACTCGGAGTAGCCCTCGATGGCGTGCTTCGATGCGACGTAGAGGGCCATGAAGGGCTGGGGGGCGACGCCCAGGACGGACGAGATGTTGATGACGCGTCCGCTGCCCTGGGCGCGCATGTGCGGCAGGACGGCCTTCGTCATGCGGATGACACCCAGGATGTTGATGTTCAGGACGTTCTCGGCCTGGGCGAGTGAGTTCTCCTCGACGGCGCCGGACGCGCCGATGCCGGCGTTGTTGACCAGCACGTCGATGCGTCCGAACCGGTCGACCACCTCAGCGACCGCGGCGGTGGCCGACTCGTCACTGCCCACGTCGAGGTCGAGGTACGTCACCCCGGCGGGCGGGGTGAGCCCGGAGGTCCTGCGGCCGGTTCCGATCACCTCGAAACCCGCCGCGGCGAAAGCGCGGGCCGTCTCCTTGCCGATCCCCGAAGAGGCACCTGTCACGAGCGCCACCGGTCGAGTTGTCGCCATCACGAGCTCCCAGATTTGAATTACGTCCGTATGTCTTACGTTCGTACGACCATAGAGTGGTCGCCCGTCGATGGCAAGTGGTCGCGTCCGGCAATCCTGGAAGCGTGGGGTGCGGTGCAGCGAGGCTCGACGGCCCCGCCCCCCCCATGTGAGTACGGTCATAATTCAAATCGGATCAGACCCTTGCCCGCGAGCGGACTCCTTGCTTATTGTCGTATGGTCGTAATTTAAAGGTTCAGGAGCGCCAGGTGCAGCGTCCTGCGAACCCGCCGGCCCGAAAGAGGCATCCCATGAAGTCGCTGGTCTCGCCGAAGCCGAAGCCGCGGAGGGTCGACGAGGCGCGGCGCGTGGTGCGTATGGAGATCGATACGGCCGCGGAGCGACACACCCCGGGCGCCCCCGGCCCTCTCGCCTCCTTCGCCCGGTTCGTCCTCTTCGGCGGCGGTGTCGGGGTCGCTTCCAGCGCCGCCGTGGCGGGGCTCGCGGGACTGATGCCCTGGGCTGCGGCGAACGCGCTGATCACCGTCGCCTCCACGGCCCTCGGCACGGAGCTCCACGCACGCTTCACCTTCGGGACAGGGCACGCCGGGTGGCGCCAGCACTGGCAGTCGGCGGGATCGGCCGCGGCAGCGTTCGCGGTGACCTCCGCCGCGGTTCTCGTCCTGCACCTGGTGCAGCCGTCGGCCGGAGCGCTCTACGAGCAGGTTGCTTACCTCGGCGCCGCCGGGCTCGCCGGTATCGGGCGTTTCCTGGTACTGCGCCTGTTCGTCTTCGCCACCAGCCGGACCCGTACGACGGCGCGGGCCATGGAGCCGACGCCGACCCGGGAAGCGGGCCCGAAGGTGTCCTTGCTCCTCCCTGTTCCGGCACTGTGAGCGCAGCACGCAGCGGCCGAGTGACCCTCACGGCGGACAACCGGCCAGGCCTGCCCAACCCCGTCGCCCGGGCGGCCGACAGCGCCTTGCTGCTGGCCGTGCTCACGGTGACCGCACTCGCCGCCACCGCCTGGACCCTGACCACCCGTCGGACGCAGTCCCGGACCGGCCGAACCTGCGACGACGTGTGAGCCGTACGGTCGGGACCGGTCGGCGGACGTCGCCGACGCAGCGGCGACATAGAGCCGTCGAGAGCCGCGAGCGGATGAGGGACACACGCTGTCGGTTCCGGCACTTCCGGCGGAGCGCTCGGTCAGTACGCCGCCGGGGTCACCGTTCGTCTCGCGTGATGTCCGGTCCTCCCGTAGGGTCACGGTGCCGCCAATGGCAGAGGGGCCCTACGGCCCCGGTCGCACGTCGACCGAGCCGCGGAGATGAGGAGTGCCCATGTCTGGACAGTTCGAAGCGGTGGTGGAGGTCGATCGACCTGCGGCGGAGGTGTTCGCCTACCTCGCCGACGGGCGCAACGATCCTCAGTTCAGCCCCCGGGTCCTCAAGATCGAGAGGATCCCGGACACCCCGACCGCTGTGGGCACGGTGTTCCGGAGCACCGTCAAGGACGCGGGCATGAAGACCGCCCGGGAGTTCCGCATCACCGAACTCGAACCGCCGGTGAAGCTCCGCTGGGCCGAGGTGTCCAAGAACAGCGTGACGGTGCGCGAAGGTGGCTACGACCTGGAGTCCCTGGCCGACGGCAGGACTCGCGTCCGTATCTTCAACCTCCTGGAGGGCCACGGTCTGGGCAAGCTGCTGGTCGGTCTGGCGCTGGCAGCGGCCCGCAAGGACGCCCCTGCCTTCGGCAGCCGGATCAAGACGGCCGCCGAGAAGGCGATCGTTCCTGGCTGATGCTTCCGCGGGCAGCCGAAGGGCGCCCTCGGAGACCGGCGGCGACCGGCTGCGCCTCCCGGCCTCCGGGCCTCCGGGCCTCCGGGCCTCCGGGCCTCCGGGACGGGAACGCGGGCCGGGACACGATCTTCCGGTGTCCACGGTCGTCGGCCGCGAGACCCGTTCAGCCGGAGAAGTCCTGCTGCGGGTCGTCGAACAACGCGAGGCGGGCCTTGATGCGCTTACCGACGGCCTCGCGGCGTACCTCGATTCCCTGTACCACCGCCATCACGATCTCCAGACCGTGCTGGCCCACCCGACCGGCGTCGGCGGCGCGGGCAAGCGGAAGCGTCGGATCGGTGTCCCACACCTCGATCTCCAGCATGGCGTCGGTGATGCGCAGCTGCAGCAGCACCGGCCCGGGCGCGTATTTCAGCGCGTTGGTGACCAACTCGCTGACCACCAGCTGCCCCAGGTCCATGGCGCGGGCCGACACCGGCAGCCCGTACTCGCCCTGCACCCGCGTCAGGAACTTCGACGTCTGGGCCCGGGCGTCGGCGATACAGCCGTCCGCTCCGTCCAGTGCCACGGTCACCTCGGCAGGTGCGGCTTCCGGCATCCACGCACACTCCTCAGGCAGGATCCGCAGCCTGCCGACCATCTCCAATACCCCGTTCATGGGCGCGCGGATACCCCGTCATTCCCGCCTTACTCCTGTGCCGCGCTGTTCTTGTGCCGCCCACGAACCAGAGGGCCGTCTCATGCATCGTGCCCGGGCTTCCTGGGCAACGGTGGCACCAAGGACGTGACAGCCCCCATCGAGTGCGCAGAGGACGCAAGTGACAGACAACCGGGAAGCAGTGGGACACGGCAGACTGTCCGTGGTCCGGACCGATTCCGACGGCATCACCGTGCTCGGCCTCGACGGAGAGATCGACCACCAGAGCGTGGGCGGCCTGACGCGGGCCCTGTCTGTGGCCGACGCCCCTGAGGGGCACCGGGTGGTCATCGATCTGACCCAAGTCACTTTCATGGACTCCAGCGGTGTCAACGCTCTGATCGCCGCCTACCAGTCCGCTCTGGCCGCGCAGGGATGGCTACGGCTCGTGGTGGCGCGGGGCGCCGTACTGCGCACCTTGCAGCTCGTGGGACTCGACGCCGTCGTCCCCTGTCACCCGACCCTGGAGGGTGCCCTCGCGACGACGCGGCCGGACGCGTGAAAAATCGGCCCGAGTACCCGGGATCAAACCCCCCATGCCGGCTTCACGCGTCTTTTTTCTGCCTGGCACACCGCTCCCACCAGGCTTTTGTCGCCGCTCCGCACCTGGGTTAATCTTCGACGGATTTCTCATCTGGCAGTTCCGTGGGGTGCGGAATTGCCGCTGGTGAGCGGGCCCTTGACGAGCCCGTCACGGTTCCGAGTCCTCGGTGCGAGGACTCTTGGGGAGCGGAACGAGGGTGCGCATGAGCAGCACGTCGACTCAGGCCCGGGACAAGGCTCCGGGCGAGCAGGAGCTACGGCAGTTGCTGGCCGGGCTGACCGCCGTGCGCGACGGGGACTTCGGTACCCGGCTGCCGTCCGACGGACAGGGCCTGCTGAGTGACATCGCCACGGTCTTCAACGGCATGGTCGACCAGCTCTCCGTGTTCACGTCGGAAGTCACCCGGGTGGCCCGCGAGGTGGGCACCGAGGGCACGCTGGGCGGCCAGGCCGAGGTGCCGGGAGTCTCCGGCACCTGGGCGGATCTGACCGACTCGGTCAACGCGATGGCGGGCAACCTGACCACCCAGGTCCGGGACATCGCCCAGGTGGCGACGGCGGTGGCCAAGGGCGACCTGTCGCAGAAGATCGACGTGCCCGCGCGCGGGGAGATCCTTCAGCTGAAGGAGACCGTCAACACGATGGTCGACCAGCTCTCCGCCTTCGCCGACGAAGTCACCCGCGTCGCCCGCGAGGTGGGCAGCGAGGGCCGCCTCGGCGGACAGGCCCAGGTGCCCGGCGTGGGCGGTGTGTGGCGGGACCTGACCGATTCGGTCAACTTCATGGCGGGAAACCTCACCTCCCAGGTCCGCAACGTCGCCCAGGTGACGACGGCGGTGGCACAGGGCGACCTCTCCCAGAAGATCACCGTCGACGCCCGCGGCGAGATCCTCGAACTCAAGAACACCATCAACACGATGGTCGACCAGCTCTCCGCCTTCGCCGACGAAGTCACCCGCGTCGCCCGAGAAGTCGGCACCGAGGGCCGGCTCGGCGGGCAGGCCGACGTCAAGGGCGTCAAGGGCACCTGGCGCGATCTCACGGACTCCGTGAACTTCATGGGCGGCAACCTCACCGCTCAGGTCCGCAACGTCGCCCAGGTGGCCACGGCGGTGGCACAGGGCGACCTCTCCCAGAAGATCACCGTCGACGCCCGCGGCGAGATCCTCGAACTCAAGAACACCATCAACACGATGGTCGACCAGCTCTCCGCCTTCGCCGACGAAGTCACCCGCGTCGCCCGAGAAGTCGGCACCGAGGGCAACCTCGGCGGGCAGGCGATCGTGCGGGGCGTGTCGGGGACCTGGAAGGACCTGACGGACAACGTCAACGTGATGGCCTCGAACCTGACCGGGCAGGTCCGCTCGATCGCCCAGGTGGCCACCGCCGTCGCACGCGGCGACCTCTCCCAGAAGATCACCGTGGAGGCCAAGGGCGAGGTCGCCGCTCTGGCGGACGTCATCAACACCATGGTCGACACGCTCTCCGCGTTCGCCGACGAGGTCACCCGCGTGGCCCGCGAGGTCGGCACCGAGGGCCGCCTGGGCGGTCAGGCGCACGTGCCGAACGTGGCCGGCACCTGGAAGGACCTCACGGACAACGTCAACTCGATGGCCAACAACCTCACCGGGCAGGTGCGCAACATCGCCCTGGTGACGACGGCGGTGGCCAACGGCGATCTGTCGAAGAAGATCGACGTCGACGCCCGGGGCGAGATCCTGGAGCTGAAGACCACCATCAACACCATGGTCGACCAGCTGTCGTCGTTCGCCGCCGAGGTCACCCGTGTCGCCCGCGAGGTCGGCAGCGAGGGCCGGCTCGGCGGACAGGCCGAGGTGGAGGGCGTCGAGGGCACCTGGAAGCGGCTGACGGAGAACGTCAACGAACTGGCCGGGAACCTCACCCGGCAGGTCCGCGCGATCGCCGAGGTCACCAGCGCCGTCGCCGAGGGCGACCTGACCCGCTCGATCACGGTGGAGGCCTCCGGCGAGGTCGCCGACCTCAAGGACAACATCAACTCCATGGTGGAGTCCCTGCGCGAGACCACCCGGGCCAACCAGGAACAGGACTGGCTCAAGACCAACCTGACCCGGATCTCCAGCCTGATGCAGGGCCACCGCGATCTGCCGGTGGTCGCCGAGCTGATCATGGACGAGCTCACGCCGTTGGTCTCGGCCCAGTACGGCGCCTTCTACCTGGCGGAGGACACCGCGCGGGGGCCCGAGCTGCGGCTGGTGGGCTCGTACGGCTATCCGGACGACGACGAGCGGCCCACCCGTATCCCGGTCGGGCGCTCGCTGGTCGGGCAGGCAGCGCGCAACCGCCGTACCGTCACCGTGGAAGAGCTGCCCGCCGGGTACGTCACCATCTCCTCGGGCCTCGGGCACGCCGTGCCCACCGCTCTGGTGGTGCTGCCCATCGTGGTCGAGGAGCAGGTCCTCGGCGTGATCGAGCTGGCGTCCGTCACCCGCTTCACCCAGATCCACCAGGACTTCCTGACGCAGCTGATGCCGACCATCGGCGTCAACCTCAACACCATCGTCGCCAACGTCCGCACCGACGAGCTGCTGGACGAGTCCCAGCGGCTGACCGCCGAACTCCAGGCCCGCTCCGAGGAGTTGCAGGTCCAGCAGGACGAACTCCAGCGCTCCAACGCCGAGCTGGAGGAGAAGGCCTCCCTGCTGGCCTCGCAGAACCGCGACATCGAGGCCAAGAACCTCCAGATCGAGCAGGCCCGGCAGGAACTGGAGACCCGCGCGCAGCAGTTGTCGCTGGCCTCCAAGTACAAGTCGGAGTTCCTGGCCAACATGAGCCACGAGCTGCGCACCCCGCTCAACAGCCTGCTGATCCTGGCCCAGTTGCTGGCGCAGAACCCCTCGCGCAACCTCACCCCGAAGCAGGTCGAGTACGCGGGCATCATCCACTCGGCGGGCTCGGACCTGCTCCAGCTGATCAACGACATCCTCGACCTGTCCAAGGTCGAGGCGGGCAAGATGGACGTCGCCCCCGAGCGGGTCCCGCTGCGCAAGCTCCTGGAGTACGTCGAGGCGACGTTCCGCCCCATGACGACGCAGAAGAGCCTGGACTTCACGGTGGACACCGCGCCCGGCACCCCTGCCGACCTGCTCACCGACGACTCCCGGCTGCGCCAGATCCTGCGCAACCTGCTGTCGAACGCGGTGAAGTTCACCGAACAGGGCGGTGTGGAGCTGCGGATCGAGCCCGCCGCCGACCGGGAGGTGCCGCCGGGCGTGCACCGGGGCGGCCCGGTCGTGGCGTTCCGGGTCAAGGACACCGGTATCGGCATCCCACAGCAGCAACTGGAGACGATCTTCGGCGCGTTCCAGCAGGCCGACGGGACGACCAGCCGCAAGTACGGCGGCACAGGACTCGGGCTGTCCATCACCCGGGAGATCGCCCATCTGCTGGGCGGCGCGGTCACGGTCGACAGCATCCCCGGCCAGGGCAGCACCTTCACCCTGTACCTGCCCGTCGCGCGCGCCGACTTCGAGGAACTGATGGAGACAGGCGGACGTCCGGCGGAACAGCCGTACGACACCTCCGCCTCCGAGGAGGCGGCCGAGCCCCGGCAGCTCGCTGCTCCGGCGCCCTCCCCCGAGCAGCGCAGACGCCGTCTGCTGGTCATCGAGGAGCGCCCGCGCGGTCTGCTCACGCTCGTCGCCGAGCGGGCCGTCGCGGACCTCGCGTACGACTCCGACGATCCGCACGGGGGGATCGACATCATCACCGCCGTAGGAGCGCAGGAAGCGGCGAGCACACTGGCGGCCGACCCCTGCCACTGCGTCGTCCTCGAACTCGGCATGCGGCACGACGAGGGCGCCAACTTCCTGGAGGCCATGCGCGGCGACTCGGCGCTGGCCAGCGTGCCGGTCCTGATCCATACCGGACACCGTGTAAACCTCGGCCAGGAGCAGGGGCTGCGGGCCCTGGCGGGCGACCGGCCAATGGACTTCCTGGCCAGCCTGGACGATCTGCGCGAGCGCATCACCCTGCACCTGTCCGCCGAGCAGCCGGGCGACGTGCTGTCGCTGGTGCGCCCCGAGGAGCCGCAGCGCCCCGCCGCCCAGGCGGTGGACGACTCCTTTGTCGGCCGGACGGTCCTCGTGGTCGACGACGACGCGCGCAACCTCTTCGCGCTCAGCGGGGTGCTGGAACTGCACGGCTTCCAGGTCCTGCACGCGGACAACGGCCGCAAGGGCATCGAGATGCTGCTCGCCCACCCGGACATCTCGCTGGTCCTGATGGACGTGATGATGCCGGAGATGGACGGTTACGCCGCCACCGCGGAGATCCGTTCGATGCCGCAGTACGCGGAGCTGCCGATCATCGCGGTCACCGCGAAGGCCATGCCCGGCGACCAGGAGAAGAGCCTCGCGTCGGGTGCCAACGACTACGTCACCAAACCCGTCGACACCGGCGACCTCATCGCCCGGGTCCGACGGTGGCTGCCCGCGTGAACGCACGCCGAGACCACCAGCCGACCGCGTGACGTCCCAGCCGAGGAACAGGCCCACCGTGAGTGATCTCCGCCAGCCGCCCGAGTCCCAGAGTCCTGCCGTGGACGACCAGCCCGCCCTCCACGGCAGCGACAGTGACGGGCAGTCCTCTCCCGTCGGCAGGCTGGCGGCGACCGTGGAGCGGCTGCGCCGCGAGGTGCGGGCGGCGCAGGCCGAGGCGGACGGGCGGGCCCTGATCGAACTGGCCAAGGGCATCCTGGTCGAGCGGCTGGGCTGCGGTCCGGCGCAGGCCTCGCGGCAGCTCGCCGAGCTCACGGCACAGGCGGGCGTGACGCCGTTGGAGTTCGCGGTCGAGGTGATCAACCAGGCCTCGCGCGACCGGGTGTCGGAGGTGACCAGCGCCTTCCTCGCCGCCACCGCCGACCCTCCCGGCAGGCACTCCTCCGCCGTACGGCTGCGCACCGCCGAGAGCGGTGTGCTCGCCGCCCAGGACACCCAGGCCGTCGCCGACTCCCTGCTGGAACACGCGCTGACCCCACTGGGCGCGGAGGCGGTGGCCATCTGGGCCCTGGGTGCCGACGGGTCCCTCGCCCTGGCGGGCAGCGCCGGGTTCTCCACGGCCGAGGCCGGACGCTGGCGGCATGTGCCGCCGGGCGTGACGACCGTGGCGCGCCGCGGGCTCGCCGAGCGCACCGGGCAGTGGATCCGCAGTCTGTCCGACACCGGGCTGCCGTCCATCGGCCAGCACCACCACTGCGACGGCGGCCGGGTCGCCGTACCGGCGGAGACCGGCGGGCGCATACACGGCGTATTGGAGATCGCCTGGGCCGCGCCGCTGGAGCCCCCTCCGCCGCAGATCGTCCGTCAGATCGAGGCGCTGGCCGAGCTGTGCGCGCACACCCTGGAGACGTACGCGCTCCACCATCCCGACGGCGCCCCGCTCCCGCACGTCCTGCCGGACGTCTCCGAGCTGATGGACCTGGCCGACGGCCTTCACGACCCGGCGCTGGTGCTGGTGCCGCACCTGGACGCCGACGGGCACCTCGTCGACTTCCGCATCCACCACGTCAACAGCCGTTTCCTCGATCCGGCGGGCCGGCCGCGGGGCGTCGTGAGCGGCGCATTGCTGCTGGAGGCGTACCCGATGGCCGCCGGTCACAGCGAGCTGTTCGAACGAATGGAGCGCGTCTACGCCACCGGCGAGCCCTTCCGCGCCCACCGCATGCGGCTCACCGCCCTGGTGGACGACGTCCCGCTCGCGGCCGTCGCCGACATCAACATCAGCCGGCACGGCGGCAGTGTCCTGCTCATCTGGCGCATCGAGGACGAGACGGCCCGCCTGGCGAGCCTGCTCCAGCACGCCCAACGCCTGGGCCGCATCGGCGGTTTCGAGGAGAACCTGCTGACGGGCGAGATCACCTGGAACGGTCAGCTCTACCACCTCTACGGCAAGCAGGTCTCCGACGCCGCCGTGCCGCTGGAGGAGCTGCCCGCCCACGCCCACCCCGACGACGCCGTCGCCATCGGCCGGTTTCTGCGCACCCTGCTCCACCAGCGCCGTCCCGCGTCCACCGCGTTCCGTCTGCAACGCCCCGACGGGGTCACCCGGCACATCCGGGTCGTGGCGGAACCTGTGCTCGACTCCGCCGGTCAGCTGTATGTCGTGCGCGGCGCCTACCAGGACATCTCCGCCCACCACTGGACCGAGGTCGCCCTCGCCGCCACCCGGGACCAGCTCGCCCACAGCGAGCAGCAGGCCAGCGAACGCAACCGGCTGACTCTTCAGCTTCAGCACGCCATCATGCCCCCGACGCGGGCGCCGCTGGAGGTTCCGGGGCTGGACGTGGCGGTGCGCTACCGGCCCGCGGAGACCCAGCATCTGGTCGGCGGTGACTGGTACGACGCGGTCGTGCTGCCGTCCCGGCTGGTGCTGCTGTGCGTGGGCGACGTCGCCGGGCACGGCATCGAGGCGGCCACCAGCATGGTCGTCCTGCGCAACGCGCTGCGCGGGCTCGCCGTGACCGGCGCCGGGCCCGGCCAGCTGCTGTCCTGGCTCAACATGGTGGCCCACCATCTGACAGGTGCCGTCACCGCCACGGCGGTCTGCGGCCTGTACGACCCCGAGAACAACACCCTGCGCTGGGCGCGGGCCGGGCATCTGCCGCCGGTCCTCGTACGCGGCTCGGATGCGGCACCGCTGCCGCTGGTCAAAGGGCTGCTGCTGGGTGCCGTACCGGAGGCCACGTACGAGGAGCACGAGGTCCAGCTCGCCGTCGACGACACGCTGCTGATGTACACGGACGGTCTGATCGAACGCCGGGACCGGTCCGTGGAGGAGTCGCTGGCGCAGTTCCTGGCGGTGGCGCGTGCGGTCCCGCCCACACTGGACCAGCAGTTGGACCGTCTGCTCACCCACAGCAGGTCCGACACGGACGACGACACCTGCATCGTGGGAATCCGCGTGGCCTGAGGCACGGTCAACCCCGGTAAATGAGCTGGAGGCTTGTGTCCGGGCAGGTGGGGAACGCGTTGTCCCGAACGATCGGGGAGACGTCATGCCACGAGTCAAGGAGTACGCCGTCGCTGCGTCCGGTCGGTGGACGGACGAAGAGGAGGGCCGCCGTCGGCTGCCCGCCGGAGAAGTCCACGCCTGGGAGCCGGGCACGAACCAGACGGTCTGCGGCCTTTCCCTCAGGGCAGGACGTCGTGGGGGCGACACCCGCCCGAGGTGGCACCGCACCACCCCCAGACCGTGAAGGGAATGGGCATGCCCCACAAGAGGAGTCCCAGCGTCTCGGACCGGTTGGCGCGGACCGCCGACGACGTGTTCGGCTGGAGTGACCTGCGGCCGGGGCAGCTGACCGCGATGGAAGCGGTCATGCGGGGCCGGGACACTCTGGCCGTCATGCCCACCGGCGCCGGGAAGTCGGCCGTGTACCAGGTGCCCGGCCTGCTGCTGCCCGGGCCCACAGTGGTGGTCTCCCCGCTCATCGCCCTCCAGCGGGACCAGATCGCCGGCCTGCTCCGTCACGACGACGCCCCGGACGCCGTCGCGGTCAACTCCGCGCAGGCGGCCGGAGAGGCGGACGCCGCCTGGGACGCGGTCCGGCACGGTGACGCGGAGTTCCTGTTCCTCTCCCCCGAGCAGCTCGCCAAGGACGAGGTGGTCGAGCGCCTGGCCCGGGCCGCACCGTCGTTGTTCGTCGTCGACGAGGCCCAGTGCGTCGCCGCCTGGGGCCACGACTTCCGCCCCGACTACCTCCGCCTGGCCCAGGCGGCCCAGCGCGTGGGCAGGCCCCCGGTCCTCGCTCTGACCGCCACGGCCGCCCCACCGGTACGCGAGGAGATCGTGGAGCGGCTCGGCATGGAAGATCCGGCGTTGGTCGTGGCCGGTTTCGACCGGCCGAACATCGCGTTGGAGGTGCGCCGCTTCCTGGGCGACACGGACAAGCGTCGGGAGGTCGTGGAGCGCGCCGCGGCGGAGCCCAAGCCGGGCATCGTCTACACCGCCACCCGCCGGGACGCCGAGGCGTACGCGGACGACCTGGCCGCGCTGGGGCTGTCGGCCGCCGCCTACCACGCCGGGCTGACAGCCGGTGAGCGCTCCCGGGTGCACGATGCCTTCCTGGCCGGCGAGACCGACGTCGTGGTCGCCACCTCGGCCTTCGGCATGGGCATCGACAAGGAGGACGTACGGTTCGTGCTGCACGCCTCCGTACCCGGCTCGCTCGACGCCTACTACCAGGAGATCGGCCGTGCGGGACGCGACGGCGGGCCCGCACTCGCCGTCCTCCACTACCGGCCGCAGGACAGCGGCCTCCAGCGCCTCTTCGCGACGCGCGCGCCCGACGAGGAAACCCTGGGCACGGTCGCGGAGCGCATCCATGCGCGCGACACTCCGACCGAGCCGGACGACATCCGGAAGGAGACGGACCTCTCGCGCAGACGCGTGACAGCGGCGGTCAATCTCCTGGAGCAGGCGGGTGCCGTGCACACCGAGGACGACGGGCGGGTACGCGCCGTTCCCGGGACGACCCCCGAGGACGCGGCCGCACGTGCGGAGGAGGAGGCACGGTCACGCAGCAGACTCGAGCAGTCGAGGCTGGCCATGATGCTGGGGTACGCCGAGACCACGGGCTGCCGCCGCCGCTTCCTGCTCGGTTACTTCGGTGAGCCGTACGACGCCCCGTGCGGGGCCTGCGACGTGTGCGCGTCCCCCTCGTCCGGGGACACCGTCGTCGAGGGGGTGGGCGACACGAGCGACGAGTCCGACTCGCAGGCGGCTGCCGTCGCCTATCCGGCGGGCACACGGGTGCGGCACACCGAGTGGGGACAGGGGACGGTGATGAGTGAGGAGGGCGACCGGATCACCGTGCTGTTCGAGTCCATGGGATACCGCACGCTGTCCCTGGCGGCGATCACCGGCAAGGGCCTCCTCACGGCGGACCCGCTCAGTGCCGCGCCACCACCCGCAACGTCTTGACCGAGGGGTCGGCGGCGTCCGGGATCAGGACGCCGTGGTCGACGCCGCTGCGCAGATAGTCGAGGACCTCGTCGGTGATGACCTCACCGGGAGCGATCACCGGCACACCCGGAGGGTACGGGCTGATCATCTCCGCGGCGATGCGCCCGGCGGCACGGTCGGCGGGGACGTGGTCGACCTCGGCGAAGAAGGCCTCGCGCGGCAGCATGGCCTGCTCCAGTTCCAGGGCCGAGGGCTCGGGCAGACGTACCGGCGGCCTGCGTTCGATGGATTCGGCGCCCTCCGTGAGGGCGCGCAGGGCGTCCAGCAGCGTCTTCTCCGTCTCGTCGTCGTCGGCGTACGTGATCGACGCGCTGATCCGGCAGGTGTCGGAGCCGCCGATGTCCACGTGCTGTTCGGCCCGCAGCCACTCGGAGGCCTGCATGCCGCTGATCCCGAGCTCGCGTACGTCGATCACGACCTTCAGGGGGTCGAACTCGGCGGCGAGCCCCTCCTCCACCACCTCCTGCCCCATGGGCCGCAGTCCCGGCAGGTCTCCGGCCGCCAGCCGGATCCGTTCCGCGCGGTGCAGCGCGGCGTCCAGGAGGTCGTGGCCCTGCTCGACCATCTGGCGGCGCCAGCCGTCCAGGGTCAGGTACACCAGGGACGAGGCACTGGTGGTGCCGAGCAGGTCCTCCCGCTGCTTGAGCGCTTCCGGCGAGACCCGGTCGTACTGGAGGTGGAAAACGGAGCTCTGTTCGATCGCGCCGCCCATCTTGTGGACGCTGGTGACCACCAGGTCCGCCTCGGCGTCCATGCCCCAGGCGGGCAGCCCGGGATGGAACGGCAGGTGGGCGCCCCAGGCCTCGTCGAGGATGAGGGGGATGTCGAACTCGTGGCACACCCGGGCCACGCCCCGGACGTCGGCGCAGGTACCCCAGTCGGTGGGGGTGATCAGCAGCATGGCCTTGGCGTCCGGGTGCTCCTCGAGACGGCGGCGTACGTCGTCGGGCTCCGGCGGATGGGCGAGGTGCCGGTCACGGTCGAACTTGGGATGGACCCAGATCGGTTCGACGCCGTTGACGACCACGCCGGAGATCACGGACTTGTGCGCGTTGCGCGACAGCAGCAGCTTCTCCCCGGGGCCTGCCGCGGCCAGCATGGCCGTCTTGACGGACAGGGAGCTGCCGCACGTGGAGAAGAACGCCTGCTCGGCCCCGACCGCGTCGGCCATCAGTTCCTGTGCCCGGCTGAGCACGCCCTGGGACTGACGGCGGTCGTCCAGCCCGTTGAGGGACAGGACGTCCGAACGGAACACGTCGAGCCCGACGATCTCCGCCACCCGCGGGTCCACGCCGCGGCCCTGCTTGTGCCCGGGCGGACCGAAGACCGTGTCTCCGCGACGCCGGAACTCCTCCAGCGCCTCCAGCACGGGCACCCGCGAGTGATCCATGGTTCCTCCCAAGCCGTCCCGCTGGTCTGAACACCGTGTTGACCGCCTGCGCCCGCCGAAACGCTCGGCGCAGCCGTCCCGGTCCCCCCGGGGGCTCAGAAGGAGTGGAGGTGCCGCTCCATCCAGTCCGCCGCGGTCCGGCGGAACAGGCGCCGGTTGTCCGCGCGCAGGAAGTCGTGCCCCTCGTCACGCAGGACGAGGAGCTCGGCGGGGACACCCCGCTCCCGGGCGGCCCGTACGAACTGTTCCGACTCCCCCGGCGGCACGTTGGTGTCGTGCTCGCCGTGGACGGCGAGCAGCGGGGCCCGCAGCGCGTCGACACGGCTCATCGGTGACAGGGCGCGCAGCAGCTCGCGGTCGCGCTCCGGGTGGCCGTACTTGTGCGCCGCCGATTCCGCGATCCAGGGCTCGGTGCCGGCGAAGAAGGTCAGCAGGTCGGACATGCCGCAGACGGCGACGCCGGTGCGGAAGAGGTCCGGGTGCCACACGAGGGAGGCGAAGGTCAGGTAGCCGCCGTACGAGCGCCCCATCACCGCCAGCCGGGTCGGGTCCGCGGGGCCCGCCGTGACCGCGTGCGCCGCGCAGTCCGCGACGTCGTCGAGCGCGGCGTAGCGGCCGGTGCCCAGGTCGGCGTCGACGAAGGACCGGCCGTGTCCGCCGGAGCCTCGGACGTCGGGGGCGAAGACGTCCAGGCCGCGCCCGAGCAGCTCGTGGTAGAGCGGGTCGAACGTCGGGCGTTCCTGGTCCTCGGGGCCGCCGTGCAGGTGGATCACGCAGGGCGCCGGCTCGCTCGGGGCGCGTCCCGGAGCCCGGTAGTACCAGCCGCTGAGGGGCAGGCCGTCCCTGGCGGCGAGGCGCGAGAGGACAGGTCGTACGGGCGGGCGGCCCGGCGGGACGGCGTCCTCGTCCCGGGAGGACCACGGGGTGCGCAGCAGGGACACGCCTTCGTGGGCCCACCACACGCCGGGACGGCGTTGTGAACCGGACAGTGCCAGCAGCAGCCGTCCCGTCCCGGCCGCCGCGACCCGCGTGACGACCTCGTGGGGCAGCGGTACCGGCCGCGCCGGTCCGGCGGCGTCCGGGGCTCCGTGCGCCGGGGAGGTCTCGACGACCTCGAGTTCACTGGCGCCCCGCACGTTCCAGGCCAGCACGGCCGTCCGCCCGTCGTGTGCCATCGCCAGCAGTTCGAGTCCGCTGTCCTCGCGTTCCGCCACGACGGTCCTGCCACGCGGCGTGCCGTCCGGGCCGAGAGCGACGGCGGACAGGGCCGCGTACTCCCGGTCGGCGTCGCTGCGCAGCCACAGCGTCCGCCCGTCGGGCGAGAACCGCCCGATCCATGGGTCACCGTCGGCGACCCGCAGTTTGAAGGTGGTCGCCGCGTCCGAGGTGCGCCGGACGACCGCCTCCCGCCGCCCGCGCGGCCCCCGGCGCAGCAGTGCGAGCCGGCCGTCGCGGCTGAGGTCGCACACTCGGAGCGTGGGGGCGTCAGGTTCCGTGGCGAGCAGTACGGGTGAGGCCAGAGCGTCGGGATCGATCAGGTAGGCGGACAGTCCTCCGCCCGGCCGGGTCGCCGGTGTCCCGCCCGGCCCCACGGCGTACGCGGTGGGGCCGAGGAGGGTCGCTGGGCCGTCCCTGGCCGTCCAGTGGGCCGGGACGGCGTCCGTCGACTGCCACACCGCCTGGGCGCGGGCGGTGGGTGGTGCGGCGAGGGTGACGGCGACGGCCGAGCCGTCGTGGGCCCAGCAGCCGAGATAGGCGGAACTCTCGGGGTCGGCACCGGCCAGCAGGCGGCGGCCGGTGCCGTCGGGGCGCACGCACAGCACGCGTGAGTGCTCACCGCCGCCCGGCGCGGCGGTGTACGCGATCCAGCGGCCGTCGGGTGACCAGGACACCTCCTTCACGGGATCCGGGGAGGAGTCGAGCAGCCGGATCCCCTCCCCGTCCACGGGCCCGGCCCACAGCTGGGGGACACCGCCCCGGTCGCAGATGAAGGCCACCTCGGTGCCGTCGGGAGCGGCGGAGGGATACCAGCAGCCGTGCGCGTGCAGCCGGGTCACGGCGTCCCGCGGGCCTTCGGCCTCGGGCAACGGCATCGAGGCGGGCGCCGCGGCGTGGGCGGGCCCCTGCGCCGGGGCCGGAGCTGCGGCGCGGGCGTGCTCCTGTGCCGGTGGGGGCGCCGTGGCACTGGCCGGTCCGTGCGCCAGTGCGGGGCCGCCTGCGGCGCGGACCGGCTCCTGCACCGACGTGGGCTCCGCACCACGGGCAGGCAGCCCCGGCGGCGATGCAGGCGCCGCCTCGTGCGGGGACCGGGTGCCGTGTCGCCCGGTCACGTGATTCCGTGCGTCTGCAGCCATGTCTCCAGCAGTGCGACCTGCCACAGGGCGTTGGCGCCTCGTTTGGTCCGGTGCTCGTCGGGCGCCGCCAGGAGCTCGGTCACGTACGACTCCTGGAAGATCCCCCGCTTCTTCGCCTCGGGTGCCGAGAGGGTCTCGCGCACCCGGTCCAGGACGGGGCCCGCCATGTGCCGGATGGCCGGGACGGGGAAGTAGCCCTTGGGCCGGTCGACGATCTCCCGCGGCAGGAGCTTGCGTCCGGCTTCCTTCAGTACGCCCTTGCCTCCGTCGGCGAGTTTGAGCTCCGGCGGGCAGGCCGCGGCCAGCTCCACCAGCTCGTGGTCGAGGAAGGGCACGCGGGCCTCCAGTCCCCAGGCCATGGTCATGTTGTCGACCCGCTTCACCGGGTCGTCGACGAGCATGACGTGTGTGTCCAGTCGCAGCGCCGCGTCCAGGGCGGTCTGCGCGCCGGGAAGGGCCATGTGTTCCCTGACGAAGCGGCCCGACACGTCGTCCGGGGGCAGCATGTGCGGCTGGAGGATCCGCGCCAGGTCGGCGTGGGGACGGTCGAAGTACGTCTCGGCGTACCTCTGCGGCTCCTCCTCGCGCGCGACCGCGGCCAGCTCCGGGTACCAGTGGTATCCGGCGAACACCTCGTCGGCGCCCTGCCCGCTCTGTACGACCTTCACCTCCTTGGAGACCTGCTCGGACAGCAGGTGGAAGGCGACCACGTCGTGGCTGATCATCGGCTCGCTCATCGCGGCGACGGCGTCGTACAGACCGGTCGAGACCCGCTCCGAGGGCACCATCAGCCGACGGTGGTCCGTGCCGAACTCCCGGGCGACCAGGTCCGAGTAGCGGAACTCGTCGCCCTTCTCCCCGCCTTCGGCCTCGAATCCCACGCTGAACGTCTTCAGGCCTCGCTGACCCTCGTCGGCGAGCAGTGCGACGATGAGGCTGGAGTCCAGGCCGCCGGAGAGCAGCACGCCGACCGGCACGTCGGAGACCATCCGGCGGCGTACGGCCGTGCGCAGGGCCTCCAGCACGGCGTCACGCCACTCGTCGGGCCCCATGTCCGCGTACTCGGCGCGACGCGTGTAGGACGGCTGCCAGTAGCGGTGGTCGCGGTGGCTGCCGTCCGGTTCCACCACCCGTACCGTGGCCGGCGGCAGTTTGCGCACGCCGTTGAGGACGGTGCGCGGCGCGGCGACCGTGGCGTGCCAGCTCAGGTACTGGTGGACGGCCACCGGATCGACGGAGGTGTCCACGTCTCCGGCAGCCAGGAGAGCGGGCAGGGAGGAGGCGAACCGCAACCGGTCCGGCGTCGGCGCCAGATACAGCGGTTTGATCCCCAGCCGGTCACGGCCGAGCACGACACGGCCGGTGCGGTGCTCGACGAGCGCGAAGGCGAACATGCCGTAGAAGCGCTCCACGCAGGCGGTTCCCCACTGCCGGTAGGCGTGGAGCACGACCTCCGTGTCGGACGTCGACTCGAAGCGGTGCCCGAGGCGCCCGAGCTCTTCGCGCAGCTCCCGGTAGTTGTAGACGCAGCCGTTGAAGACGCCGGTGATCTCGCCGTCGGCGTCGGTCATCGGCTGGGCGCCGAGGTCGGACAGGTCGATGATCTTCAGTCGTCGGTGCCCCAGTGCCACCGCCCCCTGTGTCCAGACGCCTCGGCCGTCGGGCCCGCGGGCCGCGAGCCGGTCGGACATGCGCTCGACGGCCGCGAGGTCGGGTCGCCTGCCGTCGAAGCGGATCTCGCCGCTCAGACCGCACATGACGCTCCGCCCCCTTCCCAGGAGCCGGCGGACGTGAGCCTGGACGGAAAGCCCGGGTCGCGCCTGCCGGTCGCGACCCGGGCGGTATTGCTGGACATGAACGAAACCTCTCCTCGGCTTTTGTCGGGTGAAGGGCGGACGGGCGGGGCAGTGGGACGCATCGCGCGCAACCGGGTCAGCTGCCCAGGACCTCCGGTGCCCCGGAACCTGCCGGACCCGCGGCTGAGCGCGCGACTCTCCTGCGGGTGAGGAGGGCCGATCCGCGGTGTCGCCGCTGACCGCGGGTGTCCGCGATCAGCAGGTCGGTACAGGCCAGGAGGTCCTCTTCCCGTGCCTTGCGGCGCATGCGCTCGGCGGCGCTGCCGTCGGCCAGGGCCGCCTCGGTCAGATCCCGCACGGTCTGCCAGTCGCCTTGGGCCTCCAGCGCGGGACGCAACCTGGCCAGCAGCCCGCGTACGACGTCGGCGGCAGGCGCCTCCCGGTGGGTCCTCGGATCGACCAGCGCACCCTCCAGGCCGGACCGGGCAGCCCGCCAGGACGCGCCGCGCAGCCATTCGTGGCGGCCGTCGCACACCGCCGCGCCGGACGCGTGCAGCTCGATGGCCTCGGTCACCAGGGCACGGAACAGGCCGGCCACGAGCACGACGGTCTCCGCCCGCGGGCAGGCGTCGCAGATACGGAGTTCCAGCGTCCGCAGGTGCGCGGAGGGACGGACGTCGTAGTAGATCATCCCCGGGTCGCTGATGACCCCGGACCGGACGAGGTCGCGTACCGCGGCGTCGTAGTCGGCCGCGCTCGGGAAGCAGCCGACGGGACCCGCGGTGGGCCAGCGCTGCCAGAGCAGCGTGCGCCAGCTGGCATAGCCGGTGTCGATCCCCTGCCAGAACGGCGAACTGGCGGACAGCGCCAACAGCACGGGCAGCCAGGGAGAGACCGCGCACATCACCCCTACGGCCGTGTCGTGGTCGGGTATGTCCACGTGGACCTGGGCGCCGCAGATGAGCTGTTCGTCGGCCACCTGACGGTACTCCTCGACCATGTGGCGATAGCGCGCGCCGGCGGTGGGGTGTCCGGAGACGGCCGGGGCAAGCGGTGCCGTGCCCGCGGCCACGACCGCGAGCCCCAGCGAGGAGGCGGCCGCGTCGAGCCGCCGCCTGGTTCTGGTGAGGTCGGCGTACAGGCCGGCCAGGGTCGCGTGCACCCCGCTGTTCGACTCCACGGTGGACTGGTGCAGTTCCTTGGTGAAGGTGCGCCGGGGAAGCCGGCGCAGGACCGCGTCGGCACGCGGCACGAGCAGTCCGCTTTCCACTGCCAGGATGTGGAATTCCTCCTCGACTCCGATGCGCATGTCCACAGTCGCTCCTTGAGATCGCCGAAAGTCCCGCCTGTCTCAGGGTGACCCCCAAGTGCCCAGGACATCGACTGATACGCGTAGAAATGCGCGTTTGAAGCAGATCATCCACAGATGAGCAGTGCTCTGGGTCAGCTGTCGGTGGTCCTGTCGACCAGCGCGCCGTACGCCGGCTGCAGCGCGTCCGCTCCGGCCGGCGCGGCCGGCGTGCCCATCGCGGTGCGCGTCGCGCGAGGCCACAGGAGGCAGGTCACCAGCTCGGCCACGGTTTCCTTGCCGGTCTCGGGCTGCGCCTCTTCGTGCAGTTCGGCGGGGCCCTGCGGACCGACGTACGTCGTGAAGGGGGCGCGCAGCGGGCTCGTCACCGGCGCCTTGCTGAGCAGCCGGCTGAGCCGGAACGTGGCCACCGAGGTCAGGAGCACGTCCCAGGGTTCCGGCCGGTCGGGCAGTGGGCGTCCGCGGAGCCGTACCGCTGCCGCCCAGCCCGACGTGTACACGCCGAACGCCGCCATGGTCGCGAGATAGCCGCGCAGGGGCCGGTCGTGCGTGCCCGCGTAGCGGCCCGTGCGCCGGAGGAACGCCCGTGCCCGTCGTCTGATGCGGTTGTCAGTAGGTGTGGCCATGGGCGGATCCCGCCCTGATTCGTTCTGGTACCGATCCGGTTCCCCGCTGCTCCCGTCTCGCTCTTCTCGTCCGTGCTCCCCGCAGCACCGTCGGCCGGGCGCGCCGCGGGGACGGCCGCGGACAGGCCCAGACGACGTCGTCGCACGCTATGGGCAGTCAGGTGATCAGGGTTTGGACACCGCGTGGCGCCCGGCCCTCCCGGAAAGTGGGACGTGGCGGGAAGGCCGGGCCGAAGCGGTCGGCCCGAGGAGCCGCAGCCAGCGGCAGGCCATGGCCAGCAGGCCCGTGAACACGGCCAGGAGCAGCAAGGAGGTCCACATGGGCCGGCTGCCGGGGGAATCCCCCATCGTCCAGGCCGACGATGCCGTCCACAGGACGACGCCGGCCGCGTAGAAGGCCCGGATGCGACGCAGTTGCCTTGCGGCCCTGGCCGCCGTGGTGTCGTCGGTGTGTGTCATGCCGCTCCGTGTACCCCGATCGGGGTCAGTTCGTCTGCGAGCTCGTTCCGCTCTGCCGGGACACCTTGTCGGTCACGTCGACGGTGTCGGCGGACGGAGGCGCGGCAACGTCGACTTCGGTGCCGAAGCCGCTGAAGTCCATGACGACCTTCGCCTGGGCCTGCCGGGCGGATGTGCCGGCCCCGGCGGTCTGCGCCGTGTCCTTGACGGTCATCCGGATCTGCTGACGGCGGGTGAGTCCGTCCTCGTCGATCCAGAGATCGACGGGCACGTCGTCGCCCAACTGCGCGCGCAGCTGGCGTTCTTGGGCCGAGTCGCCCTCGGCCAGCTTCGACAGGTCGAGGTCGACCCGGTAGTGCGTGGTGGACACGCCGTTCACGGTCTCCTCCCCCACCTTCCGCACGTCCTTCTCGGACAGGGACTTGGTGTAGGCGAAGGAGTTCGCCGGGTCGCTCATCGCGGGGCCACCGTCGCCCTGCGAGCGATTCAGTCGCTGCAGGTCCACCTTCATCCAGCTCTTGCCCTCGGGCAGTTGGCCGCTTGCCGCAGGAGGCTTCTGGTAGAGGACCTGGTCCACGATCCGCTGTTCGAGCTGCTGGCCGCCCTGGCCCAACCGCATACGGCTCGTCCCGTCTTGCAGGTCCAGCACGCCGGACCCGGTGATCGTCTCGCTGTTGGCGCCCGCGGCGACGGTGGTCGCCAGCTTGATGCGGGCCGTCTTCGCCTGCGTGGTCTTCTTGTTGGTCGCCTGGACTACCTGAGCCGGCGAGGACTGCGGCTGTCCCGGTGAGGCGGACCGATCCGCGCTGCCGGCCCCGCCTGCCCCGTCGTCGCCGCATCCCGTCAGCAAGGCGACCGACACGACGCCGCCGGCGCCCAGAGCGGCTAAGCGAGAAGTACGTAAGGACGGTTTCATCACGCCTGACATCCCTTCATCACTTTGTGGTGGGAAAGGTGCTGTGCACCACCGGATGCCCCACCAACAGCCCGCTATACGCGGCCCTCTGCTGTCGTGGGCCGCACAAGACGGCCTGCGGGTCCGGCACAAGCACATAACAAGACACGTGTCCTGCGTACTATCACTAAGACAGCGGCGTGCGGCAGAAACCGACACCGCAGCAGCGGATGCAGGCGAGACAGCACGCCCATTGGATTTTCGCGGAGGCCGCAGGCGCGCGCACTGCGGGCCACGGCCCCAGGAAGAGGTGCGACCCATGTCCGAAACCGCCCCCGGCATCACCGAGTTGACCTCCCAGTACGGCACCCAGGTGGCCGGTGACCTCGAGCGCAACCTCAAGGAACAAGAGCGCCTCAGCGGGGAAATCGAAGCGCTCCAGGGTCAGTTGGCAGCTCTGCAGCACGACCACGCAGTCCTGCTGAACATCCAGCAGGTCCTGGGCATCCCAACGCCATTGGGCTTGACCGCCACCCCACCCGGCGCAACGGTCCCCGCTCCCCGTAAGAAGGCCGCCGCCCCGGACAAGCGGGCAGGCACCCGGAAATCCACCGCACCGGCCGGAAAGCAGACCGGAAAGAAGACGAAGACAGCCGCCAAGGCTTCGACCACCCGGTCGGGGCCCTCCCTCGTCGACCTTGTCCGAGGGCATCTGGCCGACCAGAGGGAGCCCCGCTCAGCGGCCGAGATCTCCACCGCGCTGGGCCGGCAGTACCCCGAGCGCGCGATCAAGGCCACCGTCGTGCGCACCACACTCGAGGGACTCGTGGCCAGGAACCAGGCCCAGCGCACCAAGCAGGGGGCCTCGGTCTTCTACACCTCACCCGACGCGAGCGAACCTGCCGCGCACACCGAGGACAACTCCCGGCAAGCGGACTGACGAACACCGCGCCGAGGATCGTTCAGCGGGCCGGCCGTGAGGGACGGAAACCGCCCCCGCCCCGTCCCTGCCATCCGGCGGCCGCGAGGACCGCGGCCGCCGCTCCGGTGCCCAGTACGGCACCGGCGACCACGTCGCCCGGATAGTGCACCCCGGTGTGGATCCGTGAGTAGCCCACCGCGCACGCCAACAGGCCCAGCGGCACCGTGACGACGGGAAGCGCGGGCCCCACCGCCGCCGCGAAGGCGACCGCGGACGCCGTGTGCCCCGAGGGAAAGGACGCGGATGCCGGCATCGGCACGTGCCGCCCCGGAAACGGCGAGTCCTCGGCCCGGTGCGGACGCGGTCGGCGTACCAGGCGCTTGCCGAGCATGTTCGCGCTCGCCGAGGCGACACCGATGGCCGCGACGCCGAGGGCGGCGGCACGCCGGGGCCGCCCGGGGCACAGGGCGAGCAGTCCGGCGATCGTGAACGAGATCTTGGAGTGGTCCGCCGCGGCCGACAGCCGGCGCAGGGCGTAGTCCAGGGCCGGTGTTCTGGTGACCGTCACGGCCTCGTACAGCGCCTGGTCGAGGGCCGCGAGATCCCGCAACAGCTCGCGGGAGGTGCGCTGTTGGCGCTGCGGTCGGTCAAGCATCGCTCTGCTCCTGGTTCTTGACGGCCGGGAAGGGAGTCCGTTCGAGGGCCAGTCGGACGACACGGCGCCAGTCGACGGACGGGGCAGTGTACGGCGCGCCGGGACGGTTTCTCGGTACCCGCACGCGCAGGGCCCTGGGTCGTACGGTGCACACGACCGGCTGGGGCAGCAGCAGCGCCTCTCCGTCCACGGCCACCGGGACGGTCTCCGCGTCGGCCTCGACGACCACCCGGCGCGCGGTCGAGGAGGTGATCCCGCTGGCGCGTTCGCCGCGCAGCGCGAGTTCGGCGGCCTGTGCCGCGCCTTCGATCCGCAGACTGATCACACCGAGTCGGCCTCCGTCGAGGTGGGATCTTCGTCCGCCGCCCATGGGGCCGGCCTGCACGTAGGGATTGTTGCTCACCAGCAGCGCGTGCGGGGCTTCGATCCGCTGGTCGTCCGCCGTGGCGGTCAGCTGGGCTCCGGCCTCGCCGACCAGCAGGTCCGGCAGCAGGTCGAGGGTGGTGGACGCCTTGGCCTCGCGGTATTCGGGGCTCTGCACGATCTCCGCGTACATCCCGAACGACACCGTGTTGACGAAGGGCAGGCCCGCCACGTCGCCCAGATCGACACGGATCTCCACGCCGTGCGAGAGAGCCTTCAGACCGGTGGCCGGGTCGTCGCGGTCCAGGCCCAGGTCCATCGCGAAGTGGTTGCGGGTCCCGGCGGCCAGGACCACGAACGGCACGTCGTGTTCGGCGGCCACCGCAGCCACCAGGGCCTGGGTGCCGTCACCGCCGGCCACGCCGAGCAGATCCGCGCCCTCCGCGACGGCCTGGCGAGCGAGCGCCGCAGGGTCGGGGCTGTTGTCCACGTCGAGCAGGATCACCCGGGCACCCAACGCCTCGGCCCGCTCCACCAGTCCGTGCTCGGCGACCTTTCCGCCGCCCGACAGCGGATTCATGATCAGCACCGGTCTGCGGGGCGGCCGGACGGGATGCGAGTGCATGCCACGGGGTGTCCGCAGCCGACGCAGTGCGCTTCTCGCGCAGGCCAGTGCCGTCGCCCACAGGCCCAGCGCCGCCGCCGCGAACGGCCACAGGCCGGACACCGCGTACATGACCAGGACGGCGACGGGCGCGGCGACTGCCAGCAGGGCGCCGCACAGACGCGCGACGCCCCGATGTGCCAGAGCCCACCAGATGCCCGCGCCGGCCAGGGCCAGGCCCACCAGCCCCAGCAGCGGGAGCAGCCACTGGCCCGCGGCCACGACCGCCGCGACCACGCCTGCCAGGCAGAGCAGAGCCAGCCGGGCCAGCGTCCGCGCCGCGGTACCGGAGCCGTCCGGCTCCACCTCGTTCATCGTCCGGGTCGCCTCTCACGGATCGGTGACCCAACGATCTCATGTTGTTGCTCTCGCTGCCGGGGGCCGCCCCGGTCCACTGCGGTTCAGCGGGTCACGACATGCCGCTCGTCGGGGACACAGTGGGTCATGGTCAGTCCCTCGACGTCGCGCGGAGGGTTCTTGCCGAGGTTCGACAACCGCTTGCGGTCCTCGTCGGTGAGATCCTGGCCCACCAGCGGCTCGAGCCCGGCGACGTCCTCCGGACTGATGCCGAGCCCCTCGCCGACCCGCAGGCCCAGGTCGTTCTCGACCAGCAGGAAGTGCCACACCATGCGCTCCTGCACGGGACGGTCGCACTGGGAGATCAGGTCGGTGAAGTTCTTCACCAGATCGTCGCGCTCCCACTCCTCCAGGAGCAGGTACCGCTGGCCCGCCTGCAGGTAGTCGTTGGTACGGGGGATGCGCTTGCGCGTGAGCCGGCCGTGGATCTCCGGGCCCTGTTCGTCGTGCGTCGGGTACTGCGCCTCACGCATGCCCCCGGTGATGGACGGCTCGTAGTTGACGTGCGGGTTCTCGCCCGCGCCGTCCACGTGGTAGGTCATCTGGCCGTCGCGCTGGTTGGTGCGCACGTCGGCGTTCTTGGCCTGGTTGACCGGGAGCTGGAGGTAGTTCGGGCCGACCCGGTGGCGCTGGGTGTCGCTGTAGGAGAAGGTCCGGCCCACGAGCATCTTGTCGTCGGAGAAGTCCAGTCCGTCGACGAGGACGCCGGTGCCGAAGGAGATCTGCTCGTTCTCGGCGAAGAAGTTGTCCGGCATCCGGTCGAGCACCATCCGGCCCACCGGCTTCGGCGGGAAGTCCTGCTCGGGCCAGGTCTTGGTGTCGTCGAGCGGGTCGAAGTCCAGCTCGGGATGGTCGTGGTCGTCCATCATCTGGACCAGCAGCTCCCACTCGGGGTACTCCCCGCGGGCGACCGCCTCGTACAGATCCTTGGTGGCGTGGCCGAGCGAGTCGGCCTGCACGTTGGCGGCGTCCTCCTCGGTCATCGAGCGGACGCCCGGCTTGGGCATCCAGTGGTACTTGACCAGCTTGGTCTCGCCGTCGGCGCTGACCCACTTGTAGGTGTTGACGCCGAAGCCCTGCATGTGGCGGTAGTCCGCGGGGATCCCACGCGGGCTGAACAGGTTGACCAGCATGTGCATCGACTCCGGTGTCTGCGACATGAAGTCGAAGATGCGGCGCGGCTGCTGCTCGAAGGTGACCGGGTCGGGTTTGAGGGCGTGGATGACGTCCGGGAACTTGATCGCGTCCCGGATGAAGAAGACGCCCAGGTTGTTGCCCACCAGGTCCCAGTTGCCGTCCTCGGTGTAGAACTTCACGGCGAAACCACGGGGGTCACGGGCGGCCTCGGAGGAGTCGCGCCCGCCGATGACGGTGGAGAAGCGAACGGCCAGGTCGGTGCGCCTGCCGCGGTCCTGGAACAGTTTGGCCCGGGTGTACCGGCTGATCGGCTCCTCGCCCCAGGCGCCGTAGGACTCGAAGTAGCCGAAGGCGGTCACACCGCGAGCGTGTACGACGCGCTCGGGGATGCGTTCCCGGTCGAAATGGCTGATCTTCTCCAGGAACTGGTAGTTCTCCAGCGTGGCGGGCCCGCGGGCGCCGACGGTGCGCTGGTTCTGGTTGTCGTGGACCGGGTGGCCCTGGCGGTTGGTGAGCACCTTGCGGTCGTCCGCCGGAGCGGGACCGGTACCGGACACATCCGTCATGATCTGGGGCTCCTTAGGTTCTCGGCAGGTGACAGCCCTCGGCACAGCGGGCAGCCGCCGGCCGGTGTTCGGCGGATCCCCCGAGTACCCGATCGGCTCGTGCCACTCACGTCACGCGTCCGCCATCAGTGCGTCGTCGTCGGGGCGGACGCCGGACAGCTGACGGCGGGCGGCTGCCAGGGCGGAGTCGATGTCACGGGTGCCCGTCGCGATGCACAAGGTGTAGGACACGTCCTCGAGGCGCTGCCGCGCCCCGGCGCTGCCCTCTTCCGCGTGCAGAACATGCAGCGCCTCGTAGCGCTCGAGCAGGTCGGTCAGAAGGGCGGGGTGGGCCATGAGCATGATTCGCTCTCCTCCATCTGCGCAGGGGAGTGAGGGCGGTCGCATCCGCCGCGTCACTCGGACTGTCGCGGGAGAGGCCTCGGCGGACACACCAAGGAGAGCCGCATTCGGCCGCTTCCGCGGTGGGCCTGTGATCCCAAGCACCTGCCGCCCGTCTGCCCGGGCCGCCTCGGCCCAAACCAGGCTCCCGTTCAGCTCTTTTTCTCAGTGCGAGTCCGCCTGCGGATCCGCCTCAGCTGTTCCCGGCGCGGGCCGCCCGGTGGGCGTGCCGCTCGGCGGACGTCGGGCGTAACGGCTGGCACGTCGGGGATCCACAGCCGTACGCTGCGCCGATGCCGCTGGCCGGGGTTTGCCCGTCCGGGGCGAGCGCCGACCCACGGGCCGAGCGGGCTGGACGCTCTTCCCTGTGCTCTCGTGCCCGCGTCAGTCCCGGCGGGCGTAGACGTCGCCGTTGACCGTGGTCAGCGTCAGGGTGTGGTCGCGGTCGGCGCGCTGTGCCGGGACGGCCACCGTGGCGCGGCCGTTGTCGGTGGAGGCGGTGACCCGGTAGGCCGGGCTGTCGTGGGGCACGGTGACGTCGACCGAGCCGTTGACGGTCGCGGCGCTGACGCCCGACGGGACTGCGGCACATCCCACCACCACGTCGCCGTTCGTGGTTGCGGCGTGCACCCGCTCGGCTGCCACGCTCGTCGCGCGCACCGAGCCGTTGCGGGTGGACAGCCGTACGTCGGCGTCGTCGCGTCCCGAACGGGTCACCGTCACATCGCCGTTGACGGTCGTGATGTCCAGCGCGGCGGCGACGCCCGCCACGTCGACGCCGGCGTTGCGGGCGGTGGCCGTGACGCTCACCCCGTCGGGGATTTCCACGTACGGCATCCGAGGGCAGCCCTCGCCGCCCGTGGCCTGGTCGGTGCACGACAGGTCGAGCGTCCACACCTTCCCGCGGTGGGACCAGTGCTCGTCGACGCGGTCGTCGACGGCGACGCCGCGGCCGTCGGCCGGGCGCAGCCGCAGGCCGTTGTCGGTGGCGATCACCACGTGTTCCCCGGAGCCAGCCGCGCGGAACGCTCCCGCCGCCTGCGGGCCACCGGAACCCCCTCCGTCGTCGTCGCTGCACGCCCCGGCGAGAGGCAGCAGCGCCAGCACCACCATCAGGCGCGTCAGGCGCCGTGTCGGCATCGCCTTCATACAGCCTCGGATGCCCCGGTTCGCCATAGCCATGGCAAGGGCGGCGGACGGCGGGGCAGAACCGTCCGGGCCTACGGCACCGGGACCGAGTCGGTCTCCGTCTCCCCCTCGGCCGCCGCGAGCGCCTTGTTGCGGCGCACGGAGGACCAGAAGGACCAGCCGATCAGGACGACACCGACGAGACCGGTGATGAGCTCGTTGATCTCGTACTGGATGGTGACCATGAGGATCACCGCGAGGGCGCCGATCGCGTAGTGGGCGCCGTGCTCCAGGTAGACGTAGTCGTCGAGGGTGCCCTGGCGGACCAGGTACACGGTCAGGGACCGGACGTACATCGCGCCGATGCCCAGGCCCAGCGCCATCAGGACGATGTCGTTGGTGATGGCGAACGCGCCGATCACGCCGTCGAAGGAGAACGAGGCGTCGAGAACCTCAAGATAGAGGAACATGAAGAACGCCGCCTGGCCTGCCAGCTTGACCGGCGATCCGTTCCCGCCGGAGCGTTCGGCTTCTTCCTCGCGTTCCTCCTCCTCTTCGAGTTTGTTCTCGAAGTAGCCGGAGAGGCCGCCGACGACCATGTAGGTGATCAGACCCGCGATACCGGAGATCAGGACGGTCTGCGCCTTGTCGGCGTGCGCGCCGCCGTGCTGGTGGGCGTGGGTCGCGAAGGTGAACGCGGTGACCAGCAGGACGACCAGCGCGATGCAGACCGACAGCATGTCGACCTTGCCGAGCTTGGCCAGCGGCCGCTCCAGCCAGGCCAGCCACTTGATGTCCCGGTCCTCGAAGATGAAGTCCAGGAAGATCATCAGCAAGAACATGCCACCGAACGCGGCGATCGCCGGGTGCGCGTCGGTCACCAGCTGCTGGTAACGGTCCTTGTCGGTCACGGCCAGCTGGACCGCGTCGTACGGATTGAGCTTCGCGGTGATGGCGACGATCACGACCGGGAAAACCAGCCGCATGCCGAACACGGCGATCAGGACACCGATCGTGAGGAAGATCTTCTGCCAGAAGGCGTTCATCTTCTTCAGGATTCCGGCGTTGACCACCGCGTTGTCGAACGACAGCGAGATCTCCAGCACGGCCAGGATCGCCACGATGCCGAACGCGGCCCAGCCGTCGTACAGCACTCCTGCGGCCAGGCCGAGCGCGGTGACCGCGAACGCCCAGCGAAAGGTCTTCAGAATCACTGGCACCAAGTCCTGTTTTCGGGGTTCACCCGGGTGGCGGGCGCAAACGGCCCGTGGGGTCACGGGCGTTGTCTATCACGGTCGTGCGTCGCCGAGGTGGCGCGGGGTGCCGGCCCGGGCGCCCTGGCGGGTGTCGGACCGGCTGCCCGGATCATGTTCGGGCCGGTGCTCGTACGGCGAGGAGGGCGACGTCGTCGTCGTTGGTGACGTGCCGGACCCGGCGCAGCACCTGGTCGGTGAAGGAGGCCAGCGGGCGGTGGGCGAGGGCGGCGGCGTGTCTGCGCAGGCGCTGCAGGCCCTCGTCGAGGGTTTGGCCGGGCGCCTCGATCAGGCCGTCCGTGTACAGCAGCAGCGTGGAGCCGGGCGGCAGCGGGGCGGCAGCGTCGGTACGGGGTGTACGGACTCCGGTGCCCAGGAGGATGCCGTGGCCGTCGGTCAGATAGCGGGCCAGGCCGTCGTGGCTGATCAGGAGGGGTGGCGGGTGGCCGGCATTGGTCCAGGACAGTGCCCAGTTGCCGCCCTCCCGCTCCTCGACCCGGGCGAAGATCGTGGTGGCCATGGTGACGTCGGTGATGTGCATGACCGCCTCGTCGAGCCGGGCGACGATCCGGCTCGGGGGTTCCTGGTGGGCCCAGGCGTAGGCGCGGAGCATGTTGCGCAGTTGTGCCATGCCGGCCGCGGCCTCCAGGTCGTGGCCGACGACGTCTCCGACCGCCAGTGCGGTGGCGCCGTCGGAGAGGGAGAAGGCGTCGTACCAGTCGCCGCCGACCTGTGAGGCATCGGGTGCGGGCAGATAGCGGGCCGTCATCTGCAGTCCGGGCACCCGTGGCATCTGGGGCAGCAGGTGGTTCTGCATGGTCTCGGCGACCTTGCGCTGACGCTGGTACAGACGCGCGTTGTCCAGGGCCAGGCCGGCGCGGCGGGCGATGTCCTCTATGAGGGGGAGATCGGCGTTGGTGAAGTCCGCCGGATCCTTGGCGCGGCCCAGGGTCAGTGCGCCCAGGACCGCGCGTGTGCTGCGGATGGGGGCGATGGCGGCGGAGCGGATACCGGTGGCCTCGAACAGGCGGTGCTGTTCCACCGCGATGCCGGAATCCGGTTCCTGCTGGTAGGTCTCCGGTCCGGCCAGAGTGGAGGCGACCCCGCGCAGGGCTCTGGACAGGGGCATCGGCGATTCCTCCGGGACCGGCGGCATCGGTCCCTGGAGGTCCTCGTGGTGCACCAGGGTGTCGTTCTCCGCGTGGACGACGGCGGTGCGCCACACCTCGTCGCGCTCGGTGATCAGATCGACGACGGCCCAGTCCGCCAGCCGGGGCACCACCAGGGCCAGCAGCCGGCGCAGCGTCTCCTCGGCGTCGAGAGTGGACGTCAGCCGGGTGGTGGTCTCGGCCAGCAGGGCGAGCCGCTCGAGTTCCGGCAGCGGGTTGGCCGCCGTCTCCGGTCGTCTGGCGGCCTCCGGCGGGCGCTGGGCGTGGACGAGCACGAGCGTGGCGGCTTCCCGACCGTCCACGACGTACGGCGTGATCAGCCACGACACGGGCAGCAAGGAGCCGTCCCCGCACTCGAAGTGGTCCCCCTCGGCCTGGGCGGTGCGCCCGGCGTGGAAGGCCTGCCGCATGTCGCACCGGCTCCTCGGCAAAGGGTGGCCGTGGGCGTCCCGGTGCAGCAGGTCGTGCGCGTCGCGGCCCAGGAAGTCCGCGGCGGGCCGGGCCAGCAGCTGTTCGGCATGGGCGTTGACGGCGACGACGCGGCCCTCCTCGTCCACGACGTACGCCGCGGTCCCGATGGCCTCCAGGGCTCCGGTGAGCCCCGCGGCGGGTGTGGCCGGGGGTCGTTTCCCGGGGGTACCCGCGTCCTCCGCCGCTGTCATGTCTCCCTCTCCTCGCTGGTCGGCCCGCCGTCCCTCGCCCGTCGGCGGCATTCTCGTTCGGGGGTACTGCCCTTCCCGTCTGCCCCGACACCCATGTATCCAGCCTCGCCTGTGAGCGAGACCTCGCAACCCGGTCGGCAGGCCGGCCGTGCCGTCTGCAGGAGAGTCGCGACGCCTTCGCGCCCCCTGACGCTTCCGTGCGCCGGGTACGTGTGGCCGAATCCCCCCTGCTTTCAAGGCACTTGGCCGCGCACTGGGTATCCGTCAAGTCACGGGTGGAGACAGGCGGCATGGGGAGGGCTGGGCTGTGGCACGCCTATCGTGGACGTCCGGCCCCATCCCGTCACGCCGATCACGCAAGCGTCATGTGGTGCGCGCGCTGCGGGCCCGGGGGCTCTACGGGCCCAGGTTCCGTGACGTACTGCCCGCCTTCGCCGGTGTCGTGGCAGCCGTGTGCGCGGTGGCAGCCGTGCTCGCCGCGGGATACCGCGCTGCCGGGATCGTCGTCCCTGTCGCCGGTGTCGCGTTCCTGGCCCTGGTCGTCACGGCCGCGATACGGCACGCACGCCCTGGCGCTCGGAGACGTCTCGGCTACTACACCGCGGACGAACTGCTCGAACTCGACACCCAGGGACTCGCGTTGGCGGTGGCGCGGATGCTGCGACGGGACGGGTGGCGGGTGCGGTTGATGCCCGCGCCGGACCGGCCGCGTCTGTGCGCCCGGGACACGGCCGGCCGTCGGATCGATGTGGCCTTCCGGCCGGTGGCGGAACCCCTCCCCGACGAGGACGCGCCGCATCCTCACCCGCACCGCGGGGACCAGGAATCACCCCTGCGCCTGGTCGTCCATCGCGGTGTCTTCTCCGCCCGGGACATCCGGTGGGCGCGGCGGGAGGAGACGATCCGCCTGCTCGACGGGTCCGCTCTGCGGCAGTGGGCGGCGGGGACGCGGCTCAACGACCTGCTGTCGCAGGGACGGTGAGCAGCGGCCGGTACGCCCCTGCCGCGAAGTCACGTCTCCGCGTCTGCCTCTCCCCCGTCAGATCCGCCCGCCGGTCAAGCGGGTGATCGGACCGTGCACGTGACGACCGGCGCGTCGGCCGGCCGCGTACGACGTCGCGGTCAGCGCGGTCACGCCGACACCCACGCCTGCGGCGATGAGCTTTCGCTGGGCTATCACCGTCCAGGCCGTCTTGGCGACGGCCGCGGCCTGCCCCGAGGCGGCGATGACGGTCTGACGGCCCGACTCGACGCTCTTGGCCGCGGTCTGCGCGGCACCACTCGCCGTCCTGGCCGTCCGCTCCGTCGCCGCCTTGCCCGCTGACGCAGCGTCATCCGTCTTCGCGGCCGCCTTGTTCGCCACCTTGGTCGCCGGGGCGGTGGCCTTCGCCGTGGTACGGCGGGCCTTCGCCGCCGCGGCCTGCTTGGTCCCGGAATCTTGGTTCGTCTGCTCGTTCGATTCACTCATGGACAACGCGTTACCGCTCGCTTCAACGGCAAACACGCTCCGTCGAAACGGCCCGATGCGGTGACGCACCGGGCCGTCACCTTTCATCTGTCTCAGCCGATGTGGAAGCTGTCCCCGTAGACCTTCCAGTCCAGTGGCGGGTTCAGGTCGAGATTGCCCTGGCGCAGGAAGACGCGTTGGGCGGTGTCGACCCGGCTGGTGTCGCTGTGCGCCTCCTCCTGCTTCATCGCCCACACCCGTGCGTCGAGGAAGGCGTTCAGGTACGTCGTTTCGTCGCCGCCCTGCGCCGGGGGCCTGGCCTGGCGCAGGGCCCGGCGGCGGATGCTGCTGAAGCTGGTCGAGTCGCCGCCGTCGCCGTGCATGACGATGGCGTCGTAGTAGGCGAACTGACCGAGCACACGCAAGCCGTCCGCCTTGCCCTGCCTGACGGCGGGGTTGAAGTAGACGCGGTCGCGTTCGTCGTTCTGTGCCTGCTGGAACGCCGTGTCCCGGGCGGCCTTGCGCCAGTCGTCGGGGAAGTTCGGGTCCAGGCCGTCGTGCGAGTCGCTGCCGTCGACGCGGCGCAGTGCCGGCAGATACCTGGCGAGGACGTTGCCGGGCTTGCGGTCGGCGTACAGCTCGACGAGGTCGAGCATGTCTCCGGTGCCGGAGCAGAAGCCGATGATGCCGGCGGTGTAGCCGCGGCCGTCGCCTATGTCCTCGATGTACTTGTACTGCGCCTTCCAGTCGAGCGAGGAGTTCTCCGCGCTCGACACCAGCTTCATGGCGATCTCCTTCTTCGCGGGGTCGTCGAGGCCCGCTGCGGCCGCGGGCGCCGCCGCGGCGCGCGGAGGGCTGAACATGGCGGCGCAGGTCGCCGCTCCCATCAGAGCGAGCAGGGTGCGGCGGGAGGTGTGGGCGGCCGGTGGCACTGTGTCAGGTTCCACGGGGACTCCAAGTGGAGGTGGGGGGTGGAGAGTTGGTCCAGACCTGATTGTTAGGAATGTTTCCTACCAGTGCGGGGCGCGATCAGTAACCCACTGCGCGGGAACTTCGTAGGTTCGAACGAATGATGTTCAGTGAGACTTGAGTTCGACCGGCCGGTCGAAGACGGGGGCTAGCTCCGCAGGGCGTCCTTGACGAACACGAGGCCGTCACCGGTGGCCAAGTGGGCCGGATCGAGCGGGGCGTAGCCGAACCAGGGGGACTCACGGGGCGCGGGCGGTGTGTCGCCGAGAGCGGTGGCCAGTCGCCGGGCGTCGATGAGGCAGGGGTCCTGCGGGAGGGCGTACAGGAGTCCTTCGACGGTGTCCGGCGTCGGTGTGTCCACTCCCTGGTGCCGGATCGTGCCGAGGGCCGTGGCCACGAAGGCGTACTCCGCGCCGAGTCGGGCGCTCACGAGCGCACCTGCGCTCCACCACTCCACCCGGCCCTCCCACATCTGCATCGCGCTCTTCTCCCGCTGGAGATGGGAGTTGTGGGCGTGGACGAGTGCCGGGCCCCGCGCGGCGACGGCGAGGAGGTTGTCGGCCATCATCGAATCCCGCAGTGCGCACAGGCGCGCCATGCGGGTCGGTGAGGTGTCGGCCATCGAGTGGTGGTAGCGCAGCAGGCCGGTCGCGGTACGGCCGTACAGGCGCGCCCGCTCCCAGTCGTCCCGGGAAGTCGCCGTGACCAGGTGGGGTGTCTGGACGTCGAGCAGCGTCACCAGATCGTCGGCGAGCAGACGCAGTCGGCCCGCTGCGGCCGACTGCCCGACGGACCGGGACGGGTCCCTCATCACGGCGGGATCGGTCCACCGGCCGTCGGTGCCCAGCAGGTGGTCGAGCGTTTCCGCGGTGCAGGGGAGCAGATCCGCGTCCACCCGGGCCGCCAGGTAGCCGTGGAGTGCGGTGAGGGCCTGCCGGGGGCTCGCGGCGCCGGTGACCTCCAGCGGGCCGTCGAAGCCGGCGAAGCGGAGCCGCTCGGACGCGGGCCTGCCGTCGTTGTGGGCGCGCATCCAGCGCACGAGTTCGCGGTTGGCCGAACAGGCGCCCCAGCCGTGGCTGAATCCGCGCTCCATCACCTCGTCGAGGGTGCCGGTGCCCGAGCTGACGTAGTCGTCCACCGCCAGGCCCCTCAAGCAGTCGCTCTCGATCGCGATCGTCCGGTAGCCCTCCTGCTCGACGAGCTGACGGAAGAGCTCGTTTCGCAGTGCGAGCAAGGTGTCCTCGCCATGGGTGGGCTCGCCCAGGGCGAGCAGCCGGGGCCGGGCCGGGAGCAGTCCCATGAGGGCGGCAGCGTCGACGGCCTGGGCGGTGTCCTTGATGTCAGTCGCCATGCCTTCAACGCTATCGTTGAACCCTCGGTTGAAACTTTTTCGCGATATCGTCGCTGACGTGGGACGAAAGCTTCAAAACGAGGGTCGGCTCAGGCCGGTCGATCTGGCGCGCGGGCACGGTCTGTCCACCCAGGCGATCAGGAACTACGAGGAGGCCGGCATCCTCCCGGCCGCCGGTCGCACGCCGCACGGCTACCGGACCTACACCTCTGTGCACGCGGGTGCCCTGCGCGCCTTCCTCGCCCTGGTACCCGGCCACGGCCACCGGACGGCGACGTCGATCATGCGGGCGGTGAACGAGGGCGCCGCCGAGGAGGCGTTCCGTCTCATCGACGAGAGCCATGTCCAGCTCCTCGACGACCGGCGGACCCTCGAGGCCGTGGAGCGGGCCCTGCGCGACCTGGAGGCCGGCACGGCGTCCGAGCCCGCAGCGGTGGCCGGGCCCGGCGGCACCTTCATCGGACCGCTGGCGGCCAAGCTCGGGATCCGGCCCGCGACGCTGCGCAAATGGGAGGGCGCGGGGCTGGTGCGCCCGCGCCGCGACGCGCTGACCGGTTATCGCGTCTACGACGAGGCCGACGTACGGGACGCCCGGCTGACCCACCAGCTCAGGCGGGGCGGCTATCGGCTGGAGCAGATCGCACCGTTGATCGCGCAGGTGCGGGAGGCCGGAGGCCTGGAGCCGCTGGAGGCCGCGCTGCGCGACTGGCACGGCCGGCTGTCCGCCCGCGGACGAGCGATGCTGACCGGGGCGGCGGAGCTGGAGGCGTACCTCCGCGAACGCGGATGAGACCTCGGCCGCCGGCCGTCCCGCCTCGGGTCTGGCGGTGGCCTCAGAAGTGCCGTGGCAGTCGGACGACCTGGACGAAGAAGTCGTCGATCTGACGGACGGCGGCGATGAACTGGTCCAGGTCCACCGGCTTGGTGACATAGGCGTTCGCGTGGAGCTTGTAGCTGCGCAGGATGTCCTCCTCGGCCGCGGAGGTGGTGAGGACGACGACGGGGATGTGGGCCAGGTCCGGGTCGGACTTGATCTTCTCCAGGACCTGTCGGCCGTCGTACTTGGGGAGGTTGAGGTCGAGGAGGATCAGGTCGGGCCGGGGCGCGTCCGTGTGGTCGCCGCGTCGGTAGAGGAAGTCCAGTGCTTCCTCGCCGTCCCGGACCACATGGAGCGTGTTGCCGATCTTGTTGTCCTCGAAGGCCTCACGAGTCATCAGCTCGTCGCCGGGATCGTCCTCGACGAGGAGCACGTCGATGGGGCTGGCGGCGGGGGTGGTCATGTCAGGGCCTTTTCCTCGGTGCCGATACCGGATGTCTCCGGGTTTTCCGTGACGGACGGGAGTGTGAAGCAGAAGCGGGTGCCGTCCGTGTGGACGGTGTCGATCCAGATCCTGCCTCCGTGTTGTTCCACGATCTTCTTGCACAGTGCCAGACCGATTCCGGTGCCACCGTAGGCGTCCCGCCCGTGCAGCCGCTGGAAGATGATGAAGACCTTCTCCGTGAACTGCTCCGGGATGCCGATGCCGTTGTCGGTGACGGTCATCAGCAGGCTGTCGGGGTCGTCGGGGTCGGTTCCACAGGTGATGGACACGTGCGGACTGCGGTCGGGGTCGCGGAACTTGAGGGCGTTGCCGACCAGGTTCTGCCAGAGCATGGTCAGCAGGGTGGGGTCCCCGACGACCTCGGGCAGGTGTTCCGGGCGGTCGACGCGGGCGCCGGACTCCTCGACGGCCGTCCCGAGGTTGGCCAGCGCCTTGTCCAGTGCCTGGTCGAGACCGACCGGCAGCCGGGCGTCGTTGACGCGTCCGACCCTGGAGAACGTGAGCAGGTCGTTGATGAGGACCTGCATGCGCCGGGCCCCGTCGACCGCGAAGTCGACGTACTGCCGGCCGCGGTCGTCCAGCGTGTCGCCGTAACGCTTCTCCAGCAACTGGCAGAAGGAGGCGACCTTGCGCAGGGGCTCCTGCAGATCGTGGGAGGCTACGTAGGCGAACTGTTCCAGTTCGGCGTTGGAGCGGCGCAGTTCCTCGGCCTGGGCGTCCAGGTCGGCGGCCTGCCTGGTCAGCTCCTGCTCCTGTTCACGGGAGGCCTCGAGTTCGGCCACGACGTGCCAGCGCATGCCCTCGACGGCGTTGGCCACCGCGGTCAGATCGGCCGGGCCGCCGCCGGTGATGACGTAGGCGAAGTCTCCACCCGCCACCCGCCTCGACGCCGTGCCCAGCGCCTCCAGGGGGCGTGTCACCAGGACCCGGACCAGGACGGCACAGGCGACACCGGCCAGCAGGAAGGCCGCGACCATGCCGGCCAGGACCGAGTCGCGCACGTTCCGTTCATGGGCGAGGTGGGAGCGGCCGTCCTCCACCGCCTTCGCGAGGTCGGTGTTCTGCTTCTTCCACAGGGTGCGCAGCCGGTCGAACTCCTTCCTGCCCTGATCGGCCTTCTGCTGGTCCAGCGGCTTCGGCCGGCCGGGGGTGACGGAGACCGCGAGGGGCTCGGCGTAGGTGCGGCGCCAGTCGGCCGCCTGGCTTTCGATCGCCTTGAGGTCAGCCAGCAGTTGGGGCCGGTCGTCTATGAGCCGGTGCAGCCGGGCGGCCGAGCTCGCCTCGTTCTGTTTGCCCTGGGTGTACGGGGCGAGGAACTGCCGGTCGGCGGCGATCGCGTAGCCGCGGATGCCCGTCTCCTGGTTGACCTGCGCCGCTTGCAGCCGGTACGCCTCGGTCTGGGCGGGCTGGATGCGGCGCAGCAGTTGGTCGCTGACCTCCGCCGTCCGGCCGAGCAGGTGGGCGCCGATCACGCTGCCGACCAGCACCAGCAGCGTCATGACAGCCAGAGCCAGGTAGAACCAGCCCTGCACGGTCAGCCGGCGTCCGATCCGCACCGCGCCCATTCCTCGCCTCACCATGTGCTCCGACACCACGCTCCCGCTCACTCAGTTCCAGTTCAGATGGACGACGGCCACATCGTCGGCCAGGCCGCCCCGCGCCTCGGCGAGGCTCTCGGCCTTCTCGATCAGCCGGTCCACGAAGGCCTCCGCGTCCAGGGCGGCGCCTTCGCGGGCGAGGGCCAGCAGCCCTTCCTCGCCGAGGCGTTCCGTGCCACGGCTCACATGCCCCTCGAACAGGCCGTCGGTGAAGAGCACCACCGACGTTCCCGCCGGAACCGGCAGTTGTGCCGTCGGCCATCTCGCGCCGCCGGGGACCATGCCCAGGGCCGGTCCGCCGGGCACCTCCACCCACTCCACATCCGTTCCGGTGCGCTGGAGCAGGCCGTGATGACCGGCTCGTACGACGTGGGCCTGCTGCTCTCCCGGGACGGCGGCCAGCGTCACGAGGGTCGCGAAGACCTCGTCACGGGCCCGTTCGGCCATCAGCAGCTCCTCGAGCCGGGCCATCTGCTGCGCGCCGGTGATGCCGCTGAGGACGAGGGTGCGCCAGGCGATCCGCAGGGCGACGCCCAGGGCCGCTTCGTCCGGGCCGTGCCCGGAGACGTCCCCGATGAGGGCGTGGAGGGTGCCGTCGGCGCTCTGGACGATGTCGTAGAAATCGCCGCCCAAAAGGGTCTGCGCGCGTCCGGGCCGGTAGCGGGCCACGACGCGGACGCCCTCGGCGCGCAGGAGGGGGCGGGGCAGCAGTCCCCGTTCCAGGCGGGCGTTCTCCTGTGCCTGGAGCGCGCCGGCCTGCAGGGCCACCGCCGCCTGCTCGGTCTGCTTGCGCTGGATCGCGTAGCGCACCGCCCGCCCGAACAGCTCGGGCTCCACCCGGCCCTTGACCAGGTAGTCCTGTGCGCCGGCCGCGACCGCGGCGAGACCGGTCTGCTCCTCGGCGAGCCCGGTGAGGACCACGATGGCGACCTGCTCGGCCAGCCCCTGGACCAGGGAGACCGCCTCAAGTCCATGCGCGTCCGGCAGGTGCAGGTCGAGCAGGACACAGTCGGGCCTCTCGGTGGCGAGCACCTCGGCGGCCTCGGTCATCGACCGCACCCAGCGCAGCCGCATCTTCACGGCGCCGTCGGCGACCAGTTCCTCCACGAGCAGCGCGTCGCCGGGATCGTCCTCCACGAGGAGAACCGACGGCTCCCGGTGCTCCCACCCCGTCTCGGCGCCTGCTGCCGTCGCCGACACCAACTCGGCAGCCCCAGTCCCCGGGATCACTGCGGTCCCGACCTCCCATACGTGTCGTTTGCCTCCAGACGTTGCCCAGCACAACGATGGGAGCGTAGTCAGAGCGACGATCCGATCTTCACATGTCATGGAGAAGGCAACAGGGCCCATCGCTGCACCGCGCGGGGTCCTCCGCCGTGTGGCAGTGCCCTGCCCGTGTCAGCCCTCATCGCCGTCGTCATCGTCCGCCCATCCCGAGATTGCAGTCGTTCTGCCGCGGTTACCCCCGATGGGCGTCACCATGCAGGGACGGGTCCAGAAAACGACCTTCCGCGACACACCTTCTCCACATCTGCGGCCCTTCTCCGGGCCTCCGGTTCCGATCGGCCTGACGGGGAACCGGGTAGGTCGTCAGAAAGGAGTCGCCGTGACCACCTACGTGATCACCGTCCCCGGCACGTTCCTGCGAGGGATCCCCGACAGCGTCCGCTCCGACATCGGGCGAAGGCTCCGGCCCCAGGATCCCAGGAACACGGATCTCGGGGAGAGCGAGGAGCTGAGTGTGCTGACCGTGGAGGAGGACGGCATGTTCGCCGCCCGGGTCGAGGTCGAGGCCTCGGACCGGACGCAGGCCGAAGCCGAAGCGGTACGGCTGGTTTCCCGGGCCCTGCGTGACAGCGGCCTGGCCGAGGAGGAATCGCCGTTGGGCGCGGCGGTCGTGACCGGCATCGACAGCGAGTTCTGAGGCAGGCGCCGAGGCGGCCGTCCGGTTCGCGGCTGGTACGGGGGATGGCGCCGCCGAGTCCTTCGGGCGAGGATGTTCCTTCGCGCAAGTGCGGTCCGCCCACCGCGGTTCACGGTCCTTCGGTGCCCCGCGCGGCAAAGGGCGGACGGCGTCGGCCGCCTGAAGGAGCCTCGGGATGGGTTCACACGCAGCGCCGCACCACCACAAGCGAATCCTGGTGATGGTCTCGAGCCTCCTGCTCGTGGGAGGCGGCCTTCTGGGCCTTCCCCGGGCCGACGGGGCACCCGCTCCGGCCGACGCCTGCCGTACCACCGCCGCGCACTTGCCCCGCGGTGACTGCGGGCCCTTCTGGCAGGTCCTCGCCGAGGACTTCAACGGCGACCGCGTGCCACTGGGTTCCTTCAGCGACTGCGAGCACGACGTCGACACCTCCGCGGCCTACTGCGGAGGCCTGAAGGGGAAGTACCGCGACAACTGGTGGGCGTATCCCACCGGTTGGCCCGACACGGCAATCAGCAGGGGGCGGGAGGTGGTGGGGGTCTACCACCCGGAGGACACCGTGAGCGTCGGTCCCGCGGCGAACGGCGACGGAAGGATGTCCGTCCGGATGTGGCGCCCCGCCGACGGTGGCCCCGTGCATGCCGCGGCGCTGGTGCCGCGCGCGGTGATGCAGATGAAGTACGGCAAGTACAGCGCGCGCATCAAGGTCACGAAACTCGCGCCCGGCTACAAGTCCGCGTGGCTGCACTACGGCGGAGGCTGCGAGATGGACCACCCCGAAGGCGAGTGGACCGGCTCGCTCAGCGCCTTCCACCATCCCTGCGGTGGAGGTGAGCAGGGCTACTTCCCGGGAAGCGACGACTGGACGCGGTGGCACACCGTGTCCACCGAGTGGACTCCGGGCCACGTCCGGTTCTTCGTCGACGGCCGGCAGACGGGTCATGACACCCGTGACGTGCCGGACCGTCCCCTGTCCTGGGTACTCCAGAACGAAAGCGCTCTGGAGGGCCCGGGGGCGGCACCGGGAAGCAGCGCGCAGCTCGACATCACGTGGGTCGCGGCGTATGCGTACGGCTGGAAGTGACAGGTAGGACAGACGGGTTGACGAGTTCGTCGGTGACCCACCGGGCGACGTGGGCGGGATAGGGCGGCGGCAGGCCGAGGACCAGGTGGGTGAAGCCCGCGTCGATCGCTTCGGTGATCGCGTCGCGGGTGGAGCCCGGACGGTCGTAGGAGACCGGCAGGTGGATCGAGCGGGTGATCTCGGCCGGGTCGCGGCCGATCTCCCCGCAGTAGCGGTCCAGCAGGGCGCTGCGGCGGATGACGTCCTCGATGTCACCGCCGGGGATGTTCCACAGGTCGGCGTGTTCGGCCGCGATGCGCAGGGTCGCGGCCGAGCGGCCGCCGATGAGGATCGGGGGGTGGGGTCGCTGGACCGGTTTGGGGTTGCCGAAGGCTCCGGTGAGGTGGTGGTGGGTGCCGTGGTGGTCGAAGGGTTTCTCCTCGGTCCACAGGCGCTTGATCAGCGTGCAGGCTTCCGCGAGGCTGCTCACCGCTTGCGCGGAGTCGTGGAAGGGCAGGCCGTGGGCTTCGTACTCGCGCCGGGCCAGGGGGTGGTCGGGTCGGGAGCCGACGCCGATGCCGAAGTCGAGGCGGCCGCCTGAGACCACGTCGACGGTTGTGGCGATCTTGGCCAGCATCGCGGGTGGCCGGAAGCGGTTGCTGGTCACCATGACGCCGAGCCGTAGGCGTCGGGTCCGGGCGGCCAGGGCCGCGAGGAGGGTCCAGCCTTCGTGGGCCGGGCCGTCGGGATCGCCTCCGATCGGCATGAGGTGGTCGAAGAGCCAGGCGTGCTCGATGGCGGGGATGGTGTCCGCCTCGCGCCAGACCCGCAGGATGTCGTGGTAGTCGACCTGCATGGGGGCGGTCATGATCCCGAAGCTGGGCGGGGGTCGGTGCGGCATGGACGGTGGGTCCCTTTCGTCCTGGGGTCTCCCCCGGCGGTCAGCGGCGGCGCAGTGACGGATCGAGGAGCGCGGGCGGGGTGTCGAACTTCTCGTCCGGGGCCAGGTCGGTGCCGGGGGCGACGATCTCGTCGATCGCGTCGAGCACGTCGTCGGTGAGGACGGTGTCCGCGGCGGCGAGTTGGGCGCGCAGGTGGTCGACCGTGCGGGGGCCGACGAGGGCACTGGTCACGCCGGGGTGCGCGGTCACGAAGCCGAGGGCGAGCTGGATGAGCGTGAGGCCGGCCTCTTCGGCGACCGCGGCCAGCCGCTCGACGGCGTCGAGCCTGGTCCGGTTGGCGGGGATCGCGGTGTCGAATCGCGCGGGCAGGAACGCCGAGCGGTGGGTGGTGATGTCCCGGCCCGCGCGGATGGCGCCCGACAGCCAGCCCGAGGCCAGCGGGCTCCACACCAGCACGCCGAGGCCGTACTCCTGGGTGACGGGCAGGACGTGGGTCTCTATGCCGCGCTGGAGGATGGAGTAGCTGGGCTGTTCGGTGACGTAACGGCTCAGGCGGTGCTCGTGGGCGGCCCACTGGGCCTGCACGATGCGGTGGGCGGGGAAGGTGGAGGAGCCGAAGTAGCGGATCTTTCCGGCGCGTTGCAGGTCGGTGAGGGCGGACAGGGTCTCCTCGTCGCCGGTGTTCGGGTCCCAGCGGTGGATCTGGTACAGGTCGACGTGGTCGACGCCGAGGCGGCGCAGGCTGGCGTCCAGTTCGGTGACCAGCCAGCGGCGTGAACTGCCCTGGTGGTTGCGCTCGTCGCCGATGGGCATGCCGGCCTTGGTGGCCAGCACGATGTCGTCGCGGCGCCCGGCGACGGCCTTGCCGACCATCTCCTCCGACTCGCCGTCGCCGTACATGTCGGCGGTGTCGATGACGTTGATGCCGGCCTCGAGAGCGGCGTCGACGATCGCGGTGGCCTCGTCCTGGGTGGTGCGGCCGATCCTGCCGAAGTTCATCGCGCCGAGCGCGAGGGTGCTGACCTGGACACCGGTGCGGCCCAAGGTGCGGTACTGCATGAAGGTTCCTCCGTGACGGGTGCGGCCGTGCGGCATGGCACGGCTTGGTCGCCGGGGCTCCGCTCTGCCATCATGAGCAAACGGAACCTCGTTCCGGAAACGATAGCGGAACACTGTTCCGTTTTTGCAAGGAGACGGAGGAAGCGGCACGGTGAACGACGACTCGGAGCGCGCGGCCCCACGCCGGAAGGACGCCCGGCGCAACAAGGAGACCCTGCTCGACGCGGCCGCCGCGGTGTTCGTCAGCAAGGGCGTGGAGGCACCGGTGCGTGACATCGCCGCCGAGGCCGGTGTCGGCCTCGGCACGATCTACCGGCACTTCCCCACCCGGTCGGACCTGATCATCGCCGTCTACCGGCACCAGGTCGACGCCTGCGCCGAGGCCGGTCCCGCCCTGCTGGCGAGCAGCGAGACGGCGCATGCCGCGCTGGAGCAGTGGATCAGCCTCTTCGTCGACTTCCTGGTCACCAAGCACGGGCTCGCGGGCGTCCTGCAGTCCGACAACTCCGGCTTCGAGACACTGCACGCCTACTTCCTCGACCGCCTCGTGCCCGTGTGCACCCAGCTGCTCGACGCCGCGGCCACGACCGGTGAGATCCGCTCCGGCGTCAGGGCGTACGAGTTGATGCGCGGGGTCGGCAACCTCTGCATCGGCGCGGACAGCGATCCCGACTACGACCCGCGGCGGCTGGTCGGGATCCTCATTGCGGGTCTGCGTCTGCCGCGCTGACGCTCCCCGGCTGGGCGCGGTCGCCTGGGGCCGGCCGCGCTCGGCACACGCGCGCGAGCCGCAGCCGAGGGACGTCGGCACCCCCAGGCGCCAGGCTGTGACCCGGCTCACCAGGAAAAGGTGACAGAGGGTTGTCGCGGACGGCTGTGACCGTGGATGCGTGATGATCACTGATGAGGACTGCCTCGCCGAGACCCTTCCTTCAACGCACAGTTCGCAGCGCCGGCGCGCGGGTTCGGCCCGAAGCGGGCCCAGTCCGTAGAGCAGTGCCGCGACGGCGAGAGCCAAGACGCCGGACCCTGTGTCCTGCCGGCTCACCGGGAAGACGGTGAGGGCGCGTCCGTGAAGAACCGGCCGCCGTGGACCACCCTCAGAATGGCGTTCCAGGCCACGGGGCCGGCCACGATCACCGCGGGGCGACGGACGCGGGTGGCAGCGGCCGGCAGCACCGCGGCGGCGATCGCCGCCAACGCGGCTCCGTACCCCATCTCACCCCAGTCGATCATGGCGCTCCCTCCGCAGGGGGCCATCCCCGCGGTCCGGTCCTCGGGTTACGAGGGTCCGAGCCGAAGGGCGCGCGCACGGCCATCGCGAACGAATGACGGAAATCCGGACGAGCCGCCTCTTTGCGGATCCGGCCTCCGGCCGAGGTGATCGATGACCGATGATGGGCGAGACATGACCATGCTCAGCACGCCCAGTACGCCGCCGCACCACGCGCCGCTTCCCGCCCTGCGGGCTGCCGTGTTCGCGGTCGTCGGGACGGTACTCGGGGTGAGCGCGCACCATCTGGTCGCCGAGGGCCCCGCGCCGTGGCCGCAGAGCCTGTTCGCGGCACTGGTGCTCTTCGGCGTCGGTCTCATCGGTACGAGGCGTCCTCGCTCGCTGGCCACGGTCGTGGCGACGTGCGGGGCCGGGCAGGCCGGACTGCATCTGTGGCTGATGACCGAGCACGCGGACGACTCGTCGGCGTCCATGGTCATGTCCGGCCACATGCGTCACGCCACCGGTGCCGACCAGGCCTGGCACGAGCACATGCACAACTCGGTGGCCATGACGGCCGTACACGCCGTGGCGGCCGTACTCGTGGCCGTGCTGCTGCACCGCGCCGACACCGTCTGCTGGTCGCTGGCACGCGGGCTGACGTCTGCGGTCGAGGCGGCCCGGGCTCGCATCTCCGTGGTCCGGGCACTGCTCGACGGCCGCCCGATCCGGACCGGCCTCGCACCATCGGCGCTCGCCCCGGCATGGCTGGATCAGCCGCCTCTCAAGCAGGCGCTCCTCGTGGACGTGGTGGTGCGGAGGGGCCCTCCCCGGGCAGGGCTCGCTCTCACCGACTAGTCACGTCGAGGCGAACGCTCCACAGGACGCCGCCCCGCGCACCCCCATGCCTGGAGACACCCATGTCCCGTACCACCCTGTCGCGCCTGGCCCTCGCGTCGGCCGCGACCACCGCCCTCGTACTGCTCACCGCCGTCCCGGCCGCCGCCCACGTGGAGGTGGAGTCCGACAAGGCCCAGGCCCTCGCCCAGAACGTCGAGATCGCCTTCGATGCCGAGTCGGAGTCCGCCACCGCCGGCATCACAGAGATCCGGGTCGTCCTGCCCGAGGGCATCGCCCCGGCCGACGTGGCGTACGGAGAGGGTCCCAAGGGCTGGAAGTTCACGGCGAACGACGACGGGTACACCGTCAAGGGCCCCGCCGTGAACGCCGGTGTCAACGCCGAGTACTCCGTCGTGGTCAAGCAGCTGCCCGACGCGAAGGAACTGGCCTTCAAGACCCTCCAGTCCTACAGCGACGGCCGTACCGACCGCTGGATCGAGCTCGACGAGAACGGGGAGAACCCCGCCCCTGTGCTCCAGTTGAAGGCCGCCGCACCCGGCGCGACCCCGATCAGCCCCTCCCCCACCGCCTCCGAGAGCCCGTCCCCGACCCCGACCCCCGAGGAGACGACCGCCTCGGCGACCCCGCAGGCGGCGGACACCGAGAAGGACGACGACGGCGGACTGTCGGCGGGCGCCTGGACCGGCATCATCGCGGCGATCCTCGTCGCGGCCGCGGCCGTGGCGTTCTTCGTACGGCGCCGAGGTGCCGCCCAGTAAGACCCAGCGAGACCCAGTAAGAGGGAGCGTGGGCCCCGCACGACGTCTCCTCAGTCGTGCGGGGCCTTCCCGCTCACCCGGTGGTCGGCGTGGCTGAGCGCCTCCACGACCAGCCGCCGCAGATGCCCGTCGCTGAGCCGGTAGTAGATGTGCCGCCCCTCACGACGGGTGTCCACGAGCCCGGCCAGCCGCAGCTTCGCCAAGTGCTGACTGACCGCCGTGCGCGAGGCGTCGATGCGCTCGGTGAGCGAGCCGACGTCCGACTCCTCCTGCGCGAGCAGCCACAGCAGATGCAGCCGGGTGGCGTCGGAGAGCATCGCGAACACGCCGGTCGCCTCGGCGAGTCGCGCACTGTCCAGGGCCCGTAGATGCGCATCGGCCGCAGGTGAGACGGAGTGGCTTTCTGGCATGGGGCCAGCCTAGAGCCACCGGTACGGCACGGGACGCCATCGACTTCCAGCCATCATGTGCGCAGGTGCGCACATGATGGCTACACTGGCCGGACCGACCACCGGACCGCCATGCCCGGGAGCCGCCCGCATGCTCACCGTCCTGCGCAACCGCGCCTACCGCCACCTGTTCGCCGCCCAGGTCATCGCCCTGGTCGGCACCGGGCTGGCCACGGTCGCGCTCGGCCTGCTGGCCTACGACATCGCGGGCGCCCGGGCCGGGTCCGTGCTCGGCACCGCGCTCGCGATCAAGATGGTGGCGTACGTCGCGATCGCCCCGGCCGTCGGAGCGGTCGCCGACCGGATGCCGCGCCGGACGCTGATGGTCTCGGCGGACCTGATACGCGCCGGGGTCGCGCTGCTGCTGCCCTTCGTCGACCAGGTCTGGCAGGTCTACGCCCTGGTCTTCCTGCTCCAGTCCGCCTCGGCCGCGTTCACCCCGACCTTCCAGGCCGTCATCCCGGACGTGCTGCCCGAGGAGCGGGACTACACACGCGCTCTGTCCATGTCACGGCTCGCGTACGACCTGGAGAGCCTGTTCTCCCCCGCACTGGCGGCCGCGCTGCTCTCCCTGATCACCTACAACTGGCTGTTCACCGGCACCGTGCTCGGCTTCCTCGCCTCGGCCGTCCTGGTGGTCTCGGTCCTCCTCCCGAAAACCAGGGCCGCGCTGAACTCCCGCCCGCGCGCCAGGGCCACCGCCGGCACCCGGCCCTTCTTCACCGTCCCGGAGCTGCGCGCCCTGCTCGCGCTCAACCTCGCGGTCGCCGCCGCGAGCGCGATGGTGACCGTCAACTCCGTCGTCTACGTCCGTGACTTCCTCGGGCTGTCGACAGATGCCGTGCCCCTCGCACTCGGTGCCTACGGGGCCGGGTCGATGGTCGTGGCGCTCGCCCTGCCTCGTGTGCTGGATCGGGTTCCGGACCGGTCGGTGATGCTGCCCGGCGCCGTGCTGCTCGGCTTCGTCTTCGCCGCGCTCGGCGCCATCACGGCCGCGCAGAGCGGAAGTTGGCGCTGGCCAGTCCTCCTCGCGGTGTGGGCCCTCTTCGGTGCCGCCTGCTCGATGGTGCTCACCCCGACCGGACGGCTCGTCCGCCGCTCGGCGCCGGCCGAGGAGCGTACGGCCGCTTTCGCCGCCCAGTTCTCCCTCTCGCACGGCTGCTGGCTGCTGACGTACCCGCTCGCCGGCTGGCTCGGCGCGGAGGCCGGACTCCAGGCGGCCGTGCTCGCGCTGGGCGGGATCGCGCTGGCCGCCTCCCTGCTGGCCGTACGCCTGTGGCGGAAGCCAGTGTCCGTCGAGCACGAGCACACCGACCTCCACGACGGCCACCCCCACCTCACCAATGCCACGTGGGGCAGGGCCGGTTGGCGGCACAGCCACGGCTCGGTGGCCGACGAGCTGCATCCGGTGTGATCCCGATCCGCGTACGCGGATCTCTCAGGTGACGGTGACGGTCGTCGTCGCGGTGGCCTGGTCGACGTCCTGATCCTCTTCGGCTGCGCCACGGCCACCGTACTCGCGCTGCCGGCCGTCACGGTGCTGGGCCGCGAACGGGCTCTTCGCCCTCGACGCTGCCGAAGTCTCGGCAGGCGTACTCACCGAGCACGGTCATCGGCAGTGGAGGGTGGGTCCGGCAGTACGGCCCGCCCCGCTGCCCGGTGTTCCGCCGCCGCTACCGGGTCGCTCTCGTCGAGGATGGCCGCGATGCCCTCGCGGGCCAGGGCCTCGGCATGGCGGTGGCCCAGTTTCGGGGCCAGTTCCAGGGCCTGATGGTGCAGGCGCAGGGCCTGGTCGGGCAGGCCTGCGAGGCGGCAGGTCTCGCCGTAGGCGCTGAGGAAGTGGATCTTCCAGTGGTCCTCGAACAGTTCGTCCAGCAGAGCGAAGGCCTGCTCGTGACGTGTCAGGGCCTCCTCGTAGCGGCCCATTCGGCGCAGGGCGACGCCGAGGCAGTTCAGGCACCATGCCTCGTTGTGCTGGTGTCCGTCCTCGCGGGCCAGCGCGAGCGCCTGGTGGAGGTGGCCGACGGCCTCGTCGGGGTCCTCGTGGGCGATGGCCACGCCCAGCGTGATCAGGGCCGTCAGGGTGGGCGGCCATGCTCCGTCGGCGTGTGGGGCCTCCAGCGCCGTTCGGGCCAACTGCGCCGCCTCCTCCCGGTGTCCCAGTTGCAGCAGCGCCCAGGCCTCGTACGCGGTCGCGTGGGCCGTGCCCATCGGGCAGTCGGCGTCCGCGTACAGCTTCCCCGCCAACCGGAACAAGGCCAGCGGCTCCTCGACGTATCCCTCGTCCCACGCCAAGTAGCCACGTCTCATGGCCAGTTCGGCCTCCGCGCGGATGTCCCCCGCCCGCGACACCAGCGATGCCGCCGCCTCGTACGCGGCACTCGCCTCCGCCATGCGGCCCGCGTTGTAGCGGGCGAATCCCAAGTCGCTGTGTACCTCGGCCAGTTGCAGGGGGTCACCGAGGCGTCGGGCGGCGGCCAGGGACCTCTCGAAGAGGCCGTTGAGCATCGTGGTGCCGCAGCGCCGGGCGAAGTACGCCCGCATGAAGCGCGGTAGTTCGCACAGGTGCCGGTCGGCCCCGGCGCCCTCCGCCGCCTCGAAGGCGGCCAGCAGGTTGAGGTACTCGGTGCCGAACCAGATGAGGGCCGCGATCTTGTCGTCGAAGTGGGGCAGCTCGGCCGGTGGGCCGTCCACGGTGGCCTCGCGGCTCAGGGACAGGAACGGCATCGCGGCATCCGCTGCGGCCGCCGCATGCACGTAGTAGTCGAGCACCCGGGTCAGCGCCCGGTCCCGTTCCGCCGGGGAGTCCTGCTCCATGGTGGCGCGGCGGGCGTGCTGGTGGACCAGGTCGTGCAGGCGGTAGCGGCCGGCCGCCGGCTGCTGGACGAGGTGCGCGTCCAGCAGGTCCTCCAGCATCTCGCGGGCGCTGCGCAGCGGCACGTCGGCCAGGGCGGCTGCCACGTGTTCGTCGAACGAGGACCCCGGCAGCAGGCCCAGCAGACGGAACAGCCGGGCCTTGGCGCGGTCCAACTGCCGTACGGACATGGCGAACGCGGTGTCGAACTCGCTCGCTCCCTCCGCCATCCTCTCGACGAGGATGCCGACGGTCCAGCCCGGCCGGTGCCGCAGCCGGGCCGCGGCCAGCCTCAGGGCCAGCGGCAGCCGGCCGCACAGGCGCAGGACCTCGGCCGTGGACTCGGGGTCACGGGCCAGGCGCCCCTCGCGGCCGTCGGCCTCACCGCTGGCGCGGGCCAGCAGTTCGGCGCTCTCCTGCTCGGTCAGCACGTCCAGCGACACCGGAGGGACCTCGTCCAGGCCGAGCAGCCGGTTGCGGCTGGTGATGAGGGCGACGGAAGGGCCGGCGCCGGGCAGCAGCGGGCGGACCTGTTCGGCGTCGGCGGCGTTGTCGAGGACCACGACGGCTCGCCGGTGAGCCAGTTCGGATCGCCAGCAGGCGGCCAGCTCCTCCACACCGCCTTCCTGCGGGACCTTCTCGGAGGGCACATCGAGGGCGGCGAGGAGGGTGCGCAGGGCGCGGTCGGGGTCGAGCGGCTTGCGGCCCTCGGTGAAGCCGTGCAGGTCCAGGTAGAGCTGGGCGTCGGCGTAGTCGGCGGTGAGCCGGTGCGCGGCGTGCACGGCCAGGCAGGTCTTGCCGACGCCGGCCATGCCGTCGACGGCGATCACCCGGCTGTCGCCCAGCCCGTCGAGCACGGCCGTGATCTGGGCCTCGCGTCCGGTGAAGTCGGGTACGTCGCGGGGGAGGTCGTTGCGGGGCGGGCGCGGGGCACCGGCGGGCGGCGACGGGGGGTGAACCTGGCGAGTGGTCTTCGGCGGTGCCGGAAGGGGGTTGGAGGCCCGCTCCCACAGCGGGCGCAGCGGGCGGGGGTCGCGCTGGACGAGGCGGCACAGGGCGATCACGGCAGGCCACGGCGGAACGGTCTGGCCGCCGAGGTAGCGGGACAGCGACGACGAGCTGAGACCGGCGTCCCGTGCGAGGGCCCGTACGCCCCGCTTCGACAGCTCCTGGAGCAGGCGGAGCCGGGCAGCCAGCTCCTCCTGCGGGTCTCCGACCATCGTCCTGTCGTGCTCCACCACTGCTCCCCGTCCCCCTGTCCCGCCCCGGCCCAACTCTTCCAGGCTGGATCGTGCCTGTTCAAGGCCGTTTCGGCTGTCCCACGGTGTCCCACGGCCGTCGTCCTGACAAGCCCTCTCGGCTGAGATGGAATCACGCCCCGACGGACGGGGCACAGCCCGACAGAGGAGAGATTCCTGATGCAGTCCCGTATGCAGAACCCCGCCGTCGTCCTGTCCGACGCGATGCAGCCCATCCAGCAGCTCTTCAAGGCCGTGCACTCCGGTGGGGTGGACGGGCAGACGCTGGAGCTGGTGCATCTGCGGGTCAGTCAGATCAACGGCTGCAGCGCCTGTGTCGACGGCGGCGCCAAGACGGCCCGTAAGGCGGGAGTGAGCGACGATCGGCTGGCCACGGTCGCCGCATGGCGCGAGGCCCCCTACTTCACCGAGGAGGAGCGGGCGGCGCTCGCGCTGGCCGAGGCGGCGACGCGGCTCGCCGACCGCCCCGACGCGGTGAGCGACGAGGTCTGGGACACGGCCGCCACCTACTTCGACGAGAAGCAGCTCGCCGCGATCGTCCTGATGATCAGTGTGACTAACCTGTTCAACCGGCTCAACGCCACGACCCGGCAGATCGCCGGCGCGTGGGGGTGAACGGCGCGGCAGTCCGGCATGAAGATGTCCCCGACCACTCGTAGACCAGGAGGAACCGTCATGGCGGCCGGCACACGGAAGACGACCAGGAAGACCGAGACGTTCACCGCCGAGGAGCGCGCCGCGATGAAGGAGCGCGCCCAGGAGGTGAAGGCGTCGGCGCGCCGCGGCTCGCGTGCCGACAAGGCGGCGGAGGACGAGGCCGCCGTGGTCGCGAAGATCGCCGAGATGGAGGACGCGGACCGGGCCATGGCCGAACGGATCCACGCCGTCGTCAAGGCGAGCGCACCCGGCCTGGCGCCGAAGCTCTGGTACGGCATGCCCGCGTACGCCAAGGACGGCAAGGTCGTCTGTTTCTTCCAGAGCGCGCAGAAGTTCAACGCGCGGTACGCGACCTTCGGCTTCAACGACAAGGCGAACCTCGACGAGGGCACGATGTGGCCGACCGCCTTCGCGCTCACGCAGCTGACCGCGGCCGACGAGGCGCGGATCGGGGAGCTCGTGAAGAGGGCGGCGGGCTGAGGCCCGGGGCTGCGAGCAGGCAGAGGTGCACAAGGTGGAGCCGACGACCAGCCGACGATCTCAAGGGCTGTTCGTCGGCCTGTGCACGGTGGATGTCATTCAGCTCGTGGACCATGTGCCGGGCTCCGACGAGAAGCTGACGGCTCGTGAGCAGGTGGTGGCCGCGGGCGGTCCCGCCGCGAACGCGGCCGTGACCTTCAGCCATCTGGGTGGCGGGGCCAGGCTGCTCACCGGGATCGGTTCCCATCCGCTGGGAGTCGCGGTGGCGGCGGATCTGCGGAAGCTGGGGGTGAGCGTGTCGGACCTGGCCGCCGATTCTGTCGAGCCGCCCGCCGTGTCGTCCATTCTGGTCACCGAGTCGAGCGGGGACCGCGCCGTGGCGTCGACCAACGCGACCGGATACCGTCTCACGCCGCCCGACGATCTCGACGCGCTGGTGGCCGCCTGCGACATCGTCGAGTTCGACGGCCACCACATGGAGCTTGCGACGGCGATCGCCCGCGCCGCGCGTGCCGCCGGCCGGAGGACCGTTCTGGACGGGGGCAGCTGGAAGGCCGGTACGGAGGAGCTGCTCCCGTCGATCGACGTGGCCGTCTGCTCGGACGACTTCCGGCCTCCCGGCACGCACACCCCGGCGGACGTCCTGCGGTTCCTGAGGGAACACGGGGTTGTCTGGTCGGCGGTGAGTCGCGGAGCGCGGCCCATCGAGTGGGCGGGCCCCGAAGTCGGGGGCACCGTGGACGTACCCGCCGTCCGGGTCGCGGACACGCTGGGCGCCGGTGACGTCCTCCACGGGGCGCTCACCCATCACCTCGCCACTCAGGGGGACTTGACCCCGTACGGCTTCGGCGCAGCCCTGCGCGCCGCGGCGGTGGTGGCCGCACGGGCGTGTGCCTCGTTCGGCACCCGGGCCTGGATGCAAGGACGATGAAGGACATCGGATCTATCGCATTCCATTGACGCGCAGCAACCCCATCTCTATGTTGCAACGCGGGATAGCTCCGATGATTCGCCCTTGCTGAGCCCGCTTGGAGGCACCGTGTCCAGCCCCTCCGCGCCCGATCCGTCCAGACGCGCCGTGCTCGCCACCGGATCCGCTCTCGGCGGCACACTCCTGGCGTCGGGTCTGCCTCTCACGCAGGCGACGGCAGCCGACCGTACCGAGGCCGCCCCGCCGGCCGGCGACCCCTGGCGCACCGTTCTCGACGACGCCGACCTCGTCTGGCAGCGGATGCCGACGGCCTGGTACGAAGGCCCGTTCCTCGGGAACGGCTTCCTCGGCTCCGGGATCTACGCTGAGCCGGGAGCCGCCTCGACGGCGGTGCGCTTCAACATCCAGCACTCCGAAGTGCAGGACCACCGTCCCGAGTTCGGCTCCCTCTTCGGTCTCGCCCGGCTGCCGATCGGGTACTTCACACTGGAGCCGGTGGGCGCGATCACCGGGCTCGACTGGCGGCTGTCGCTGCGCGACGCCGAGTTGACCGGCACGCTCACCACCGACAAGGGCACCTTGGCCCTGCGCGCCCTGATCCACAACGACCGCTCGGTCCTGGCCGTGGAAGTGACCGCGAGCGAAGGCGAGCGCGGCTTCCGGTGGGTGTTCCATCCAGCGGACGCGATCAGCCCGCGGGCCGCCTTCAAGCCGCTGCCGGACGGCTACCAGGGCAATCCGCCCGCCCAGGTCGCCGACCACGACGGGATCACCGCCGCCGTGCAGCCGCTGCTGGCAGGCGGGCAGCACGTCACCGCGTGGCGGGAGCGGGCCGGGGGCCGGACCCGGACGCTGTACGCGCACGTCGCGCACTCCTACCCCGGGACCACGGCTCTGGGCCGGGCCCTCACAGCGGTCCGCCGGACGGAACAACTCCCCTACTCCGCCCTGGCGGTGGACCACCGCGCCTGGTGGCACGCCTACTACCGCAAGAGCTTCCTGTCCCTCCCCGACGCCCGTATCCAGCGCTTCTACTGGATCCAGCTGTACAAGACCGCCTCCGCCGCCCGCCGTGACGCCCCCGTGATGGCGACGAGCGGGCCCTGGCTGGAGCCCACACCCTGGCCCAACACCTGGTGGAACCTGAACGCCCAACTGGAGTACTGGCTCATCCACGGCTCCAACCACCTCGAACTGGACGCCATCACCCGGGCGTTGAGCGAGTCCCGGGACAACCTCGCCCGTGAGACGCCGACGCCGTACCGCGCCGACTCGCTGGGCATCCCGCGCACCACCGACCCGCAACTGGTCAACGGCGCGGCCAGCACCCTCATGGGATACGGCGTCGGCGTCCCCGGCCAGGACCCTCCCACCCCCGAAGTCGGCAATCTGACCTGGGCGCTGCACAACGTCTGGCTCAGCTACCGGCACACGATGGACAGGTCGATCCTCCAGGACGTGCTGTTCCCCCTGCTGCGCAAGGCGATCAACTACTACCTGCACTTCCTCGAGCCCGGCCCGGACGGCAAGCTGCACCTGCCCGCCACCTTCTCCCCGGAGTACGGCGGCGACTCGCGCGACTGCAACTACGACCTGATGCTCCTGACCTGGGGCTGCCGAACCCTGCTCGACTCCGCCGAACTCCTCGGCATCGACGACCCGTTGGCGCCCCGCTGGCGCGAGGTGCTGGCGAGACGGGTGCCGTATCCGACGGACGCGAACGGCTTCATGATCGGCGCGGACATCCCCTTCGCGAAGTCGCACCGCCACTACTCCCACCTGCTCGCGGTCTACCCGCTGTACGAGGTCACCGGCCGCACGCCCGACGAACGTGCCCTGATCGAGAGGTCGTTGGCACACTGGGTGGGCTTCGAAGGTGCCCTGCAGGGCTACACCTTCACCGGCGCCGCCTCCATGTCCGCGCTGCTCGGCAAGGGCGAGGACGCCCTGGGGTACCTCGGCGAGCTGATGAGCCGTTTCATCAAGCCCAACACGATGTACCAGGAGTCCGGGCCGGTCATCGAGACACCGCTGTCGGCGGCACAGTCACTGCACGACATGGTGTGTCAGTCGTGGGGCGGGGTCATCAGGGTGTTTCCCGCCCTGCCCGGCGCCTGGGCGGACCTGGTCGTGCACGACTTCCGTACGCAGGGCGCCTTCCTGCTCGGCGCCCGGCGTGAGGACGGCGCCACGCGCTGGGTGCGGCTGGTGAGCGAGGCGGGTGCGCCCTGCGTCGTACGGCACGGGATCGCGGGTCCCGTCGACGTACGCGACGGACGGGGGCGCCCCCTCCGGCACACCGAGGTCGGCGACGGTGCCCTTCAAGTGGCCCTGCGCAAGGGGGAGTCGGTGCTCATCACGGCCAAGGGCGACCGTCCCGACCTGACGGTCGCGCCCGTGCGCCCGAACGAGGACGCGCCCCGCTGGGGGCTGCCCCGCATCTGACGGGTCTCACCGCCTGCGGCCCCGGCCGCTCACGGACCAGCCGCTTCCGATGCCCGCCACGTGCAGGGCGAGCACCATGAGACCGAGCAGCATGATGTTCGTCGAGCTGAAGGTGTCGTTGGTCGAGATGTCCGCAGCGTTGATCAGAAAGGAGATGAAGAACAGGACCGCGGAGATGATGGCGAGCATGGTGCCCGTCCCTTCGATTGTCTGAGGTAGTCACGCTGGGTACAACCCGCATGCCCCCAACTCCCCGGTACATGTGGGGAAAACGTAACGTTCGACCAGTCGGACATTGTTCGGAACCTCTTGACGTCCCCGTCCCACGCGATTGACACTCTCGCAACACGACGTCACACAGCCGAAACGGCAGGGTGCCCCCGCCGAGGCCCCGCCACGCCTCAGCAGGGGAACCCCACATGACGTACTTCGCACGTCCGCGCACCCGCGCGAGACGCTGGACGGACCGCCTCGCGGGTCTGACCGCCGCGTCACTGCTCCTGGGCCTCGCCGCCCCCATGGTCCCCGCCCAGGCGGCGGACACCGCGGACGTCACGGAGGGACTGGCCCTCTGGTACAAGCTGGACGGCGCCTCGGGCACCACCGTCACCGACGCCTCCGGCAACGGCCGCGACGGCACGGTGAACGGGACCGCCGACTGGTCGGACCCCGCGCAGGGGCTCGCCTTCAACGGCTCCGACACCTCCATCAAGGTGCCGGACGACGTCATGAAAGGCATGGACTCGATCACCGTCTCCACGGACGTGCTGATCGACTCCGCACAGACCACGCCGTACTTCGTCTACGGCTTCGGCAACTCCAGCGGCGGCAACGGCAACGGGTACCTGTTCGCCACCGGCAACTCCCTGCGCACCTCGATCGCGACCGGGAACTGGTCGACCGAGCAGACCACGAAGCCCTCCGACTCGCACAACCTCACCCGCGCGGTGTGGAAGCAGCTCACCTACACCCAGACCGGCAACACCGGTGTCCTGTACGAGGACGGCGTCGAGGTCGGCCGCAACACGGCGGTCACCATCACGCCCGGCGCCATCGGATCGGGAACCACCACCGCCAACTACATCGGCAAGTCGGTCTACTCCGGCGACAAGCTCTTCAAGGGCCGGATCCGTGACTTCCGGGTGTACGACCGGGCCCTCGCGGCCTCCGAGGTCGAGCAGCTCTCCCTGCCCGTCGCCGTCCAGGGTGTCTCCGACGACAAGGCCGCGCTGAGCCTGGGCGACACGAGCGGGGTCACGGCCGACCTGAACCTGCCGAAGACCGGCACGGCCGGCGGGTCCACCATCACCTGGGCCAGCGACAACACGGATGTGGTGAGCGGCTCCGGCAAGGTGACCCGTCCCGCCGCCGGTGAACCGGACGGCCACGCCACCCTCACGGCGACCCTGAAGAAGGGCACCGTGACCGACACCAAGAGCTTCGACGTCACGGTCCTGCCCGATTTCGACGACGCCACGGCCACCGAGCGGGCCGCCCAGTCGCTCACCGTGCACAACCTCGACGACGTACGCGGAAACCTGACCCTCCCGGCAGCGGGCGACTACGGCACCACCGTCTCCTGGTCCTCCGCCGACGAGAAGGTCATCGAGGACGACGGTGTGGTCCACCGCCCCGCGCACGGCGACGGCTCCACCACCGTCGAACTGACCGCCACCGTCACCAAGGGCGAGGCGAAGGCGACCCGCACCTTCACCGCGAAGGTTCCCGAACTCCCCGCGAACGAAGCCCTCAAGGGCTACATGTTCAGCTACTTCACGGGTGAGGGCACCTCGGACGGCGAGCAGCTCTACTCGGCGCTGAGCAAGGGCAACGACCCCATGAAGTGGCGGGAGTTGAACGACGGCAAGCCGGTACTGACCTCCACGCTCGGCGAGAAGGGCCTGCGCGACCCGTTCATCATCCGCTCCCCCGAGGGCGACAAGTTCTACCAGATCGCCACCGACCTCAGGATCTACGGCAACGGCGACTGGGACGCGGCCCAGCGCTCCGGCAGCAAGTCCATCATGATCTGGGAGTCCACCGACCTGGTCCACTGGACGAACCAGCGGCTCATCAAGATCTCTCCGGACAGCGCGGGCAACACCTGGGCGCCGGAGGCGTTCTACGACGCGAAGCTCGGCGAGTACGTGGTCTTCTGGGCGTCGAAGCTGTACGACAACGAGGCGCACTCCGGCGACACGTACAACCGCATGATGTACGCGACCACGCGCGACTTCTACACCTTCAGCGAACCCAAGGTCTGGATCGACCGCGGCTACTCGGTCATCGACTCCACGATGATCCAGAACAACGGCACCTACTACCGTCTGTCGAAGGACGAGCGGAACAACAGCTCCTCCACGCCCAACAGCAAGTTCATCTTCGAGGAGAAGAGCGACTCGATCCTGAACCCGTCCTGGACCGCGGTCGCGGAGGGCATCGGAAAGGGCGCGATGAACGCCGCCGAGGGTCCCCTGGTGTTCAAGTCGAACACCGAGGAGAAGTGGTACGCGTTCCTCGACGAGTTCGGCGGACGCGGCTACATCCCCTTCGAGACGACCGACCTCGACTCCGGCAACTGGACACCGGTCGCCGACTACGACCTTCCGGCCAAGCCGCGCCACGGCACCGTCCTGCCCGTCACCCAGGCGGAGTACGACCGGCTGCTGCGTGCCTACCAGCCGGACCAGCTCGTCGAGAGCGTCGAGTCCGTGAAGGTGAAGACACGGACCGGCCAGGCGCCGGTCCTGCCGGCCACCGTGATCGCGAAGTACGCGGACGGCGTCGACCGGCCCGTCGCCGTCACCTGGGCGGACGTCCCGGTGTCGAAGTACGCGCAGGCCGGCACCTTCACGGTCACCGGCAGCCTGCCCGACGGCGCCGCGATACCCGTCCAGGCCGAGGTCACCGTGTCCGACGAAGGACCCGACGTCCCGGCCGACCTGCTGGTGCACTACGGCTTCGACGAGACCGGCGGCAACATCGCGGTCGACTCCAGCGGACACGGCTACCACGGCACCTATGTCGGCACCCCCGGCTTCGGCACGGGGGTGCGGGGCGGCTCCTTCAAGATGTCGGGAGACGCGACGGGTTCGCCGTACGTCAAGATCCCGAGCGGTGTGCTGAAGAACGCCGACAGCGTGACCGTGTCGACGTACGCCAAGTGGAAGGGGGGCAACAGCTTCCAGTGGCTGTTCGGGCTCGGTCCGGACAGCGACAAGTACCTCTTCGCCACCCCCTCCAACGGCGGCAACAGTCTCTACTCGGCGATCACCAAGGCGAGTTGGTCGGCGGAGTCGAAACTGACGGCGGGCTCCCAGCTCACGCCCGGTGAGTGGCGGCACGTCACAGTCACCCTCGACGGGGCGAGCGGCACGATGGTCCTCTACGTCGACGGCGTCGAGGCGGCCCGTACGACGACCACCGTCAAGCCGTCCGAGCTGTACGACGCGAACAAGGGCTACAGCGGCTACATCGGCAAGTCCCTGTACGCGGCCGACCCGTACTTCGGCGGCGAGGTCGACGACTTCCGCATCTACGACCGGGCCCTTTCGGCCGCGGAGGTCATGGAGCTCAGCGGTAACACCGCGGGCATCGCCAAGGCCACGCACCCGGCGCTGAAGGTCGACGCCATCGTCGACAACGCGGGCGGCAAGGTCACGCTGCCGATGCGGGAGGGCACCGATCTCACCGCGCTGGCACCGGAGTTCACCCTCGCGCACGGAGCGGCGATCAGCCCCGCCTCCGGCAGCGTGCAGGACTTCAGCAAGCCGGTGACGTACGAGGTGACCGGGTCCGACGGCAAGAAGCGCACCTGGACGGTCTCGGCGCTCGTCATGAGGAGCCCGGTCCTGCCGGGGCTCAACGCCGACCCGAACATCGTGCGGTTCGGCGACACCTTCTACATCTATCCGACGACCGACGGCTTCGAGGGCTGGAGCGGCACGCAGTTCAAGGCGTACTCCTCCACCGACCTGGTCCACTGGAAGGACCACGGCGTCATCCTCGACCTCGGTCCGGACATCTCGTGGGCGGACAGCAGGGCCTGGGCGCCGACGATCGCCGAGAAGGACGGGAAGTACTACTTCTACTTCTGCGCCGACGCCAACATCGGTGTCGCGGTGTCCGACTCGCCGACCGGCCCCTTCAAGGACGCACTGGGCCGACCGCTGCTCAAGGCGGGCCAGTTCAGCGGCCAGATGATCGACCCGGCCGTGTTCACCGACGACGACGGTCAGTCGTACCTCTACTGGGGCAACGGGCACGCCTACGTGGCGCCGCTCAACGACGACATGACGTCCGTCGACCTCACGAAGATGAAGGACATCACGCCCAGCGGCTACAACGAGGGCTCCTTCGTCATCAAGCGCAAGGGCACCTACTACCTCACGTGGTCGGAGAACGACACCCGTGACGAGAACTACCGTGTCGCCTACGCCACCGGCCCCTCCCCCACCGGCCCGTGGACGAAGCGGGGCGTGATCCTGGAGAAGGACCTCTCGCTCGGCATCAAGGGCCCCGGTCACCATTCGGTCGTCCAGGTGCCGGGCACCGACGACTGGTACATCGCCTATCACCGGTTCGCGATTCCCGGCGGTGACGGCATGCACCGCGAAACGACCGTCGACAAGCTGGAGTTCGACTCCGACGGCCTGATCAAGAAGGTCGTGCCCACCCTGACGAGCATCGACCCGGTGAGCATCGTGCACGCCGGCGAGGACGTCGGCGGGAAGGAGGGCGACGCGATCGCGCTGCACGGCACGATCTCCGGTGCGGGCACCCCGAAGTGGACCGTCGAGGAGGGGGCGCCCTGCTCCTTCGCCGACCCCGGCTCGGCCGCGACGACGCTCACCTGCACCGACAACGGCACCTACACGGTCACCCTCACGGGCGGGCGCAGCAAGGACACGGCGACGGTCGAGGTGGCCAACGCGGCGCCCGCGGTTGTCTCCGCCACAGGTCCGCAGTCCCCCGTGCCGGTCGGCAAGCGCACAGTCGTCACGGCCGACTTCACCGACCCGGGCACGAGTGACACCCACACGTGCGTGGTCGACTGGAAGGACGGGAGCGCGCCGCAGTCCGGCACGGTCAGCGCGTCCGGCTGCCGCGCCGAGCACCCTTACACCAAGGCGGGAATCCGCCGTCCGGTGATCACCGTCACCGACGACGACGGCGCCTCGGACAGCAGGACGCTTCCCGAGCTGATCGTCTACGACCGCTCTGCCGGTCCCGCGCTCGGCACCGGCGTCCTGGGCTCCCCGGCCGGTGCCTACCCCGCCAAGCCGAGCCTGACGGGCAAGGCCGCCTTCTCCTTCGCCGCGGCCTACCTGCCAGGAGCCTCGGCGCCCGTCGGCGAGGCCTCCTTCGACTTCGGCCCGGCCAGGCTGAAGTTCCGTTCGACCGGCTCCGACTGGCTCGTGGTCACCGGCTCCCGGGCCGTCCACCAGGGGTCGGGCACGGTCGACGGCAAGAGCGGATACGGCTTCCGGATCACCGCCACCGATGCCCCGGACACCTTCCACCTCAGGATCTGGAAGAAGTCCGGTGGTGAGGTCGTCTACGACAACGTCACCGGATCGAAGATCACCGGCATCATCGCCGTGGGCTGGAGCCGCCGGTAAGAACCCGGTCCCGCCACCGCGCCGAGCCCCGCCGACAGACACCACGTCGGCGGGGCTCGGCATTGGCATCTGTTCACGGACATGGCCCATTAACCGCTGCGCAACCTCTTTCGCACGGAGGAACCTCGTGGCATGCTCACCGCCCAACGCAATTATGAACGTCGTTCACATCCATGAAAAGCACATGGGAAGGGCGAACGGACATGAGCAATGCGCACACGGGCCCCATGGAACCTCTGAATGTCATGGGCATGACCAGACGAACCCTGCTGGGAAGCGCGGTCGCCGTGGCGGCCGGCGCGGTCACCACGCCGGCCGCACAAGCGGCCGAAGTCCCGTCACTGTGGCGGGAGTTCAGCCGCACTCCTCTCACCCATCCGCAGATCCCGTACGTCGGCCGCGCAGGATGCCACGGCGGGGCGACACGCTTCCCGCGCCACCGAGTCGTCGCCGACGTCCGCGACTTCGGCGCCGTGGCGGACGGGACGACCGACTCCGCCCCCGCGATCAACCGTGCCATCGCCGCTGCCGGAAGGGCCGGCGGTGGCACGGTCACCATCCCGCCGGGCACGTTCCGCATCGACGACGTGATCCGCGTGGACCGCTCGAACGTGGTGCTCAAGGGCGCCGGCAGCGGTCGTACGACGTTGTACGCGACGAAGAACCTCACCGAGCTGATCGGGACCTACGGCTCCCGCTACGGAGGCGACAAGTCGTCCTGGTCATGGGCGGGCGGGCTGATCTGGCTGGCGCCCCGGGCCCGTTGGGTGTCGCTCGTCGCCGCGATCAGGGCCAAGGCGTGGCCCTTCGAGGGCTGGACCGGCAACCGGCGCGACGAGTGGCGGACGCTCACCGACCTCGCCCCGGCACGACAGGGCTCCTGGACGGTGACGGCCGCCGACACCCGCTCACTGCGGCCCGGGGCCCTGGTCCTCCTCCGGCTCGCGGACGACGCGGACCACACCCTCCTGGAGCACATGTGCGGCGGCGGGCCCGGCCCCGAGGCGTACTTCTGGGACGACAAGACGAAGCTGACGTCGTACGTGCCCTACGAGTGGCCCGTCCGCATCGCCCGCGTCCACGGCCGGAAGGTCACCCTCGAACGACCGCTCCCGCTCGACCTGCGCCCCGAGTGGGCCCCGCAACTGACCACCCATGTGGCGGAGTTGAGCGGATCGGGCGTCGAGGGCCTGACCCTGGAGGCGCCCGAGACCCCGCAGCAGCCACACCTGCTGGACAAGGGGCACAACGGCGTCGTGCTGCAGTGCGCGTACGACTGCCGGGTGGACGACGTGACAGTCCGTCATGTCGACAACGGCTTCGGCCTGGTGGCCGCCTCCGCCTGTACTCTGCGCCGCACGCGCGTGGCCGGCCGCGGCTCCCATCACCCCTACTTCTGCCGCGAGGGGTCGCACGACAACCTCATCGAGGACTTCACGATCGAGGAGCGCACCAGCCCCGCGCCCGCGGGCACCCAGCTGCACGGCATCAACGTCGAGGGGCTGTCGTCATACAACGTCTGGTCGCGCGGCGACATGCGGATGGGCACCTTCGACAGCCATCGCGGCCTGCCCTTCGCCAATGTCCGCACCGACATCACCCTGAACAACAACGGCCGCCACGGCGGTGACGCCAGCGCGGGTCCCCTCTTCGGCGCCCGGTTCACCCACTGGAACATCCGCGTCACCAACGGCCGCGCCGGGCTGGTGAAGATCGACGGTCTGGCGCCGTACTCCGCGACCGTCGGCATCGACGAGGTCAGGGAGTTCGACCAGATCGACGTCCCCGACTTCACGGGTCATCTGCACACACGCCTTGAGCTGTACGGCAGTGCGGAATCGGTGCGGCCACGGAACCTGTACGAGGCCCAGCGCCGGCTGAACGGTGTGGTCCGATGAGCGCGCGGGCCCGCCGGTGGGTCGTCCTCGCGACAGCCCTGGCCGCGCTCACCACAGGGCTCTGCGCACCGGTGGCGGCACGGACCGCGCCCCCACCGCACACCGCGGTCCTGGACGGCGCCCGGCTGCAGCAGACGAAAGCGCGGCTCGATCGTGGTGATCCGCAACTACGGCGCGCGGTGCGGGCGTTGACGTTCCGCGCCGACAAGTGGCTGGACCAGGGCCCCTGGACCGTCGTCGACAAGCCCAGGCCCGCCCCCGGCGGCGACGTCCACGACTACCTCAGCCAGGCCCCGTACTGGTGGCCCTCCCGGACCCCGACCGCCGACAACCCATGGGGCTGCCCGTACGTCCAGCGTGACGGCGAGCGCAATCCCGAGGTCGACTCCGGCACCGACCGTCAGGATGTCGAGAAGGTCTTCGACTCCGCGTACGACCTCTCCCTCGCCTGGTACTACACCGGCGAAAGGCGGCACGCACGCAAGGCCGGGCAGGTGCTGCGCACCTGGTTCCTCGACCCGGCCACGAGGATGAACCCCCACCTGGACCACGCCCAGTTCATCCCCTGCAAGTACGACGGGCGGGCCATCGGCATCATCGACTTCTCGCAGTCGTACACCAGCGTCCTCGACGCGCTCGCCCTGCTGGACACCGGCGCTCCGGGCTGGAGCGGGAAGGACCGCACCGGCATGAGGGAGTGGAACACCGCCTTCCTCGGCTGGCTCAAGGACAGTGACTTCGGCAAGCAGGAGGCGGCCGCCACCAACAACCACGGCACCTTCTACGACATGCTGCTCGCCGGCCTCGCCTGTGCGACCGGCGACAGGGCCCTGGCCCGCCGCACGGTTCTGGACGCCCGCGGCAAGCGCATCGCGCCGCAGATCGCGGCCGACGGCAGCCAGCCGCAGGAGCTGACCCGCACCCGGAGCTGGCACTACTCGACCTTCGACCTGGTCGCCTACACCCGGCTCGCGGCCATCGGCCGGCATGTCGGGGTCGATCTGTGGGCGTACCGAGGCCCGGACGGGCAGAGCCTGTTCAAGGCGGTGGACTATCTGTTGCCCGCCGCGACCGGAGTCGCCGCATGGCCCCATCCGGAGCTGGAGTTCCTCCGGTACGCGGCGACCGACGTCGTGCACGCGGCCGCCGACGCGGGCGACGCGCGGGCGCGCAGGGCTGTTCCGCTGCTGGAGGCGCCACCGGGCGGCGACCTGTGGGCGCTGCGCCCGGCGGCGGAACAGCTGGACTCCATCGCGGGGTGAGAGCCCCCGTCAAGCACAACCCGTGTGCCCCCTCGGGGCGGGACCGTCGCGGGGGTCACGCGCTCTTGCGCCCGACCCCCGCGTACACCCAGTACTCCGACGGGTTCTCCGGGATGCCCTCGTTCTCGTCCGGACGCCACAGGGGTACGTGGACCAGGCCCGGTTCGGTCAGCTCGAAGCCGGTGAAGAGGTCCTGGATCTCCTGGTGGGAGCGGACGGTGACCGGTGAGGTGGCCCGGGAGCGGTACAGCTGGGTGACCGCGGCGGCCGTGTCGGGGCGATCCTGGTTGGTGGCGTGGGACAGGGCCAGCCAGCTGCCGTCGGGCAGTGCGTCCCGGAAGGCGGCGACGATTCCGGCCGGGTTCTCCTCGGGCGCGACGAAGTGCAGGATCGCGACCATGAGCACGGCGACCGGCTGGTCGAAGTCGATCAGCTCGCGCACCTGCGGCGAGGCCAGGACGTCGGCCGGCCGCCGGATGTCGGCGTCGACGATGTCGGCGTACGGGTTGTCGGCAAGCAGGGTGATGCTGTGGGCGACGGCCACCGGATCCTTGTCGACGTAGACCACCCGGGCCCGCGGGCTCGCCGCCTGGGCCACCTCGTGGACGTTGCCCTGCGTCGGTATCCCCGAGCCGAGGTCGATGAACTGCCGGACACCGGACCGGGCCAGGAAGCGCACCGCCCGCCCGAGGAAGGCCCGGTTGGCGCGGGCCAGCGTGCGCACCTGGGGGTCGATGGCCGTGACGGCCGCCACCGCTTCCCGGTCGATGGCGAAGTTGTGCTCCCCGCCCAGCATCGCGTCGTACATCCGGGCTACGCTCGCCTTGTCCGGATCGGTCCCTGGCGGCAGAGCATCCGTGTCGGTCACCAGAACGTCCTTTCCCACCAAGGTACTTGACGACTCATCATATAGTTGCTGTCTACGTCTGGCGATCAGTTGTCCCGCGCCGGGCGCCCGGACCCCCACCCGGAAAGGCACCACGACCCTGCGGAACGAACCGCACAGCCGCTCCGACGACACCCCCGCCGCCGTGCCCCCGCCCCGCCGGTCGGCCTTCTCCCCCGCGGCCGACGTCATCGGCTCGGAACTCGACCTGGGGCTGACCGGCAGCCATGTCGTGCACGCGCTGACGCCCGGTTTCTGCGACGCGGCGTCCCTCTATCTGCTGGAGCGGTGGCGGCGCGAGGAGACCACGTACGCCGGCGCGGACCCCGCCCAGATCGAGGCCCGCAGGCTGGCCCTGCGGGTGGGCACGGACGCGCCCGAGTCCTGGGAGCGCACCCTGCCGGTCGGCGAGGTGCTCGTCTTTCCCCGCGAGACCCCGTACGCCCGCGCCCTGGTCGACGGACACGCACAGTTGCTCGACTCGGTCGACGACCACACGGCCGAACGGCTCGCCGCCTCCGCCGATGAGGACGCGCGCATCGGCGAACTCCTCAAGACGCGCTCCTTCCTCGTGGTGCCGCTGCGGCTGCGGGGCGGGGCGATCGGCTTCGTCGCCTGCTCCCGCGGACCGGACCGCGGGCCGTTCCTGACCGCGGAGATCGCGGCCGTGGAGTCGCTGGCCGCGCGGGCCTCGGTCGCCCTGGACAACGCGCGCCGCTACGAGCACGAGCGCCGCACCGCCCTGGCCATCCGGGGCAGCCTGCTGCCGGGCACGATCCAGGAGGTCGAGGGCTGCCGCATCGCCCACGGCTCCCTGCCCGCCGGACAGGGCTCGATCATCGGCGGTGACTGGTTCGACGTGCTGAGACGGCCGGGCGACCGGGTCAGCCTGATCGTCGGGGACGCCATGGGGCACGGCCCGGAGTCGGCCGTGGCGATGATCCAGCTGCGCACCGCCGTACGCACGCTGGCCGGTCTCGACATCCCCGCCGTCGACCTCATACGACGACTCGACGCGCTCGCCAGCGACACCCCGGGCGCGTCCTTCGCGACCTGCATCTACGCCGAGTGGGACGCCCGGCGCGGCACCTGCACCCTCGTGGGTGCCGGTCACCCTCCGCCGCTGCTGCGCCGGCCGGACGGCCGGACCGCTCCGGTCACACTGGTCGGCGCGGGCCTGCCGCTCGGTCTCGGTGCGGGCGCCTACGAGCCGACCGTGCTGAGCATCGACGAGCCCGCACTGCTCGTGCTCTACAGCGACGGTCTGGTCGAGTCGCGGGACTCCGACATAGACCACCAGATCGCCCGCCTCGCCCAGGCGCTCGACGCGGCCGCCGTCGACCACGACCCGCTCCCCTCCCTGTGCCGACGGCTGCTCAATGCCCCCTCCGATCCGGCCGGCGCGGACGACCGCACCCTGCTCCTCGCCGAACTAACACCCACCAAGGGCTAGTTCAGGCCGACAGGTTCGCCCATACCGCGTTGCCGCCGGTGAGTCTCGAGCGGTCCACCCCCCAGGTGTCCGCGAGCTGCTCCACCAGGAACAGCCCTCGCCCGCCCTCGTCGTCGAGCCCCGCCCGGCACCGGCGCAGCGTGGGGCCCGAGTGGTCGTGGTCGTGCACCTCCAGCCGGAGGATCCCGTCGGTGACCACGCCGATGCCGCACAGGATGCGCGCGCTGAGGGTGTGGCACACGGCGTTGGTGGCCAGTTCGGACAGGAGCAGCACCGCGTCCGAGCACAGTTCGCCCGGCAGGCTCCAGGCCTTGAGCCGGGTGCCGACGGAGCGCCGGGCGACACCGACGCTGGAGCGGTGGGCCGGAAGTTCGATCCAGTGGGTTCGTTCCTGGTCCACGGCGTCTAACAGCTGCGGGGACGAGGTCGTCGTGTGGGGGGACACGGTGTTGGCCTTCCGTGGGGGCGGCGGCGCGGCCGGGCGAGCAGCATCGAGGACGGGGGATGCCAACACGCCACAGGGTGGGGACGGTTGACGTCACCGTGCTCGCGTTCGGCGGCACGGTTCACACAAGTCACTATGCTCGCACCCAAGTTCAACCTGCAACCAGCCCCCTGATAATTTCAGAAAGCCGATATCCGTCTGGTGGAGTCATCAAGTCACTGTCAGACTCGAGCCGGTGACAGCCCCTCAGGAGGTCAGGACGTGAGCGAAGGCCGTACGAGCACCGGTGGCACCAGTGCTCCCACCGTGCTGCGCATGATCCTGGGCCGCCGTCTGCAGGAGCGGCGCCAGGGCGCGGGGGCCTCGCTGGAGGACGCGGCCAGGGCCCTGAGGGTGACATCCCTGACGATCCGCCGCCTGGAGAAGGCCGAGGTCGCCCTCAAGCCCCTCTACGTGGAGAAGCTGCTGGAGACCTACGGGGCCGGCCAGCAGGAGATCGAGGAGTTCGTCGTCCTGGCCGAGCGGGCCAACGAGCCCGGCTGGTGGCACACCTACCGGGACGTCCTGCCGAACTGGTTCAGCGCCTACGTCAGCCTGGAGGCCGGGGCCAGGACATTGCGCGCCTACGAGCCCCACTACGTCACGGGGCTGCTGCAGACCCACGCCTACGCGCGCGGCGTCCTGCGCGGCGGGTTCCCGGGCGAGGCAGACGACGACCTCGGGCGGCGCGTGGACCTGCGGCTGCGCCGCCAGAGTCTGCTGGAGAGACCCGACGCGCCCACGCTGTGGGTGGTGTTGGAAGAGGCCGTGCTGCACCGGGTGGTCGGCGGCCCCGAGGTCATGCGGGAGCAGATCGAACGGCTCCTGGAGGTCTCGGAGCTGGAGCACGTCAGCGTCGACGTGGTGCCGTTCACCGCCGGCGCCCACGTGGGCGCGTGCGCGCCGTTCACCTACTTCCGCTTCGAGGAGCCGGAGCTGCCGGACATCGTGTACACCGAGGTCCTCTCCGGCGCGATGTACCTGGACCAGCGCTCGGACGTGTCGGCGCATCTGGAGGCGCACAACCGCATGTCGCTGCTGACCTCGGACGCGGACAGCAAGGCGCTGCTGAACCGCATGCGCAAGGAGTACTCATGACCAGCACCGACTGTCACGTCTACAACGGGATGCCGGCCACCGACCTGGGCGAGCAGGGCTGGGAGTCCCCGTGGAGCGGGCCCAACGGCGGCCAGTGCGTCCAGACGAAGCTGCTGGCCGACGGCCGGGTGGCGCTGCGGCAGTCGACCGATCCGGCCGGACCCGCGCTGATCTACACCCCGCAGGAGATCGCCGCGTTCGTCGCGGGCGTCAAGCGAGGCCTCGCCGACCATCTCACGGTCGGCTGAACCACGACCCGAGCCGGACCTGCCCCGGCAGCGACCTGCCCGACACCCCCACGCACACCACCTGAAAGGGACAGGATGACCAACTCCCACGCCGCGCGGGAGATCGACACCAGTCGGCCCCACTCCGCCCGGATGTACGACTACTACCTCGGCGGCAAGGACCACTTCGACGTCGACAAGCAGGCGGCCGAGACCGTCGCGGCCACCTACCCCGGCATCTTCACGTGCGCCCGCGAGATCCGCTCCTTCATGCACCGCGCCACCCGTGTCCTCGCGCGGGAGTACGGCGTGCGCCAGTGGCTGGACATCGGCACCGGCATCCCCACCGAGCCGAACCTGCACCAGGTCGCGCAGTCCGTGGCTCCCGAGGCTCGCGTGGTCTACGCCGACAACGACCCCCTGGTCCTCAAGTACGCCGAGCGCCTGATGCGCAACACCCCCGAGGGCCGCACGGCTTACGTCCAGGGCGACTTCACCGACCCCGAGGCGATACTCAGCTCCCCCGAGCTGGCCAGGACACTGGACCTGAACCGGCCCGTGGCCCTGTCCCTCAACGCCATCCTGCACTTCGTCCCGGACGACTGGGACCCGTACGGCATCGTCTCCCGACTCCTGGACGCCCTGCCCTCGGGCAGCGCGCTGGCCGTGAGCCACTGCACGGGCGACTTCGCCCCGGAGCTGTGGGAGAAGCTCGTCGGCATCTACGCCGCCGCCGGCACCCGGGCCCAGGTCCGCAGCCAGCAGGAGGTCGCCCGCTTCTTCAAGGGCCTCGACCTGCTCGAGCCCGGCATCTCCCTGACCCACCGGTGGCGCCCGGACGATCCTCAGGGCTCCGGCCCGGAGCTCACCGACGCCGAGGTCAGCGCGTGGGCCGGGGTGGGCATCAAGCCGTGACCACGGCGTCGGCCGTCCGGGAAGCGGTGCCCGCACGGCGGCCCGTACGGTGAACGGCCCGTCAGCGGACCAGCAGGTCGACGACGCCCGTCAGGTCCTCCTCCCCGCTGCCCTCGGCCAGACGGCGGCGCATCAACGCGAAGTACGGGCTGAGCAGTTCGGTGCTCACGCCCTGCTGTTCGGCGGTGCTCAGGAAGGCCGGTGTGCCGGCCACCTGCATGGCGAGGTTGGAGACGACACCTTGGGTGTAGTCGCCGCTGCGCAGCTGGTCGGCGGTCCGGTGCACGGCCGGGGCCATCGCGGCGAGCCAGTCGGCGAGCAGCGGGGCGAGCGACGCGGGGTCGATGTCCTCCTTGCGGATCAGGGCGAAGGCGTGGGCGGCCCCGGCGAACATACATGGCGCTGAGCAGGGCCATGTCGTACAGCGCCGCGAACCCCGCGTCGTGGCCGACGTAGACGGTGCCGGCCGGAACGACCAGCGTCTCCCGGTGCCGCTCGAACAACTCCCGCGAGCCGCTGTAGAAGACGTAGCCGCCGGACTCCGGGACACCGATCATCGGCGGGACGGCCATGATCCCGCCGTCCAGATAGTGGGCACCGCGCTCGCGGGCCCACTCGGCGCGGGCACGGGCCTGGGCAGGGGTACTGGTGGTCAGGTTGACCAGGTCTCTGCCGACCAGGTCGGTGCCGGCCAACGCGTCCTCGACCGAGGCGTCGTCCAACAGGCAGACGACGACCAGGGAGTTCGCGGCGACCGCGGCGGCAGCGCTGTCGGCGGCCTTCGCGCCCTCCGCGGCGAGCGAGGCGGCTCGGGCCGGGGTGCGGTTCCAGACGGTGAGCGGGTGGCCGGCGGCAAGCCAGGTACGGGCCAGCGCGGTGCCCATCGCACCGAGGCCCAGCAGCGTGACGGAGTCCTTCTCAACGGTGTTCTGTGTCATACCGATTAGGCTGGTCACAGGCCCGCGGCTGATCAAGTACGCACTTCGGAGTGGGTGGTTACCCCGAGGTGAGCGAGCACGTCGGAGGGGTGGGGCATGACAACGCTGAACCGGCCGGGCACGCCGGACGGACACGTCTGCGGGATCGACGCCGCGATGGAGGTGATCGGCGGCAAGTGGAAGGTGCTGATCCTGTGGGCGCTCCACGAGCACCCCTGCCGCCGCTTCGGCGAGCTGCGCCGACTGCTTCCGGGGGTCACCGAGAAGGTGCTCGCCTCCCACCTGCGCGAGATGGAGACGGACGGGGTGGTGCGCCGTGTGTCCTACGACGAGGTGCCGCCGCGCGTCGAGTACTCACTGACCGAGGACGGCGAGCGCCTCAACGACGCGCTCCGGCCGCTGGCCGCATGGGGGCGCGGGCGGCCGACGGCTCAGGGGACGGAGGAGAGGGCGGGCTAGAAACGCTAGAAACCGGTGACCGGGCCCCGCGGAGGCCGTGACAAGATCCACTGTCATGAGCATCCAACAAGGCGGCGGGCCCGTCGCCCTGGTCACCGGGTCCACGTCGGGGATCGGCGAGGCCGTCGCACGGCGCCTCGCGGCGGACGGGACGCGGGTCGTCGTGCACTCGCGGCGCAGCACGGAGGCCGGGCGAGCGCTGGCGGCGGAACTCGGCGGCGCCTACGTACAGGCCGATCTCGAAGTGGAGGAGGAAGCCCGGGGGCTGGTCGAGACGGCACTGGGTCACTTCGGGCGGCTGGACGTTCTGGTGAACAACGCGGGCATCAGCTGGCCGATCCCGCACGCGGACCTTGCCGCCGCGACCCCGGCGGACTGGCGGCGCCTGCTGGAGGTCAACCTCATCGCACCCTGGGTGCTGTGCACCGCGGCCCTTCCGGCGCTACGGCAGTCCCCCCGGCGGCGGCAGCATCGTCAACATCACCAGCCACGCCGGCGTACGGCCCAAGGGTTCCTCGGTGCCGTACGCGGCGAGCAAGGCCGCGCTGAACCACGTCACCCGGCTGCTCGCGGCCGCGCTCGGGCCCGACGTGCGGGTCAACGCGGTGGCGCCGGGTCTCGTGGACACGCCGATGACGAAGAACTGGGTGCAGGCGCACGAACTGTGGCGGGACCGCGCACCGATGCACCGCCCGGCCCTCCCCTCCGACGTGGCCGACCTCGTGGCGTCGGTGATCGGCAGCGGCTATCTGACCGGCGAGGTCATCGTGCTCGACGGCGGCCTGAACCTGACCTGAGAAACCTCCGCGCAAGGGATGGACCTGCTTGATGTGTGCGCCGCGCTCTCGTGGCGCACCGGAGCACGCCGCCCGATGCGCGCGGCGAGCGAGTGCGGGTGCTACGACAGGTGGTCGGGGGCAGCCTGGGCCAGGCCCGTCCGGTAGGCGATGACGACGAGAGTTGCGCCCGGTCGCGGGCGTCCAGCTTCGTCATGGCGCGCTGCACGTGGGCGCGGACGGTGAAGGGGCTGAGGAACATCCGCTCGGCGATCTCCTGGTTGGACAGGCCGGTCGCGACCAGAGCCACCATCTCGCGTTCACGCGGGGTGAGCACGGCGAGCTGTTCGGGGCGGTGCGACGGGACTTCGTCCGGTGTGGCCAGGAAACGGGCGACCAGGGAACGGGTCGCGGCGGGGGACAGAAGTGTGTCGCCGTCGGCGATCGTCCGCACGGCGTCCAGCAGGTCCTCGGCGCCGATGCCCTTGCCGATGAAGCCGCCCGCACCCGCGCGCAGCGCCTGGGCGACGTATTCGTCGGTCTCGTACGTGGTGAGGATCAGGATGCGGCTGGCGCGCAGTTCCGGGTCCGCGCAGATCTCCGACGTGGCGGTGAGGCCGTCCACCTCGGGCATCCGGATGTCCATGACCACCACGTCCGGGCGCAGTTCCCGGGTGAGTCTCACCGCCTCCCTGCCGTCGGCTGCCTCACCGACCACGGTGATGTCGTCGGCGGAGTCGAGAAGCAACCGGAAGGCGCCCCGCAGCAGGGCCTGATCGTCGGCAAGCAGCACGCGGAGCGTCACAGCGCATCCCCGGCCTCTGCGTCGGCCGCCCGTCCGTCGCCTGTCCGTCCGTCGCCTGTCGCTGCGTCGGCCATCCGGCTCTCGACGGCTGTTGCTCGGTCCGTTCCGTGCGTCGCGTCCTTGGCGGGCGGGAGGGGGAGTTGGGCGGAGACGAGAAAACCGCCCTCCGGGCGCCTGCCCGCGGAGAGGTGCCCCCCGACCGCGGTGGCACGCTCACGCATCCCGATCAGTCCGTAACCGGGCGGACGGTCCCCCGCCGTGGCCGCACGCGGCCCCGCGGCGGCGGCCGATGCCATTCGGGCGCCCCCTCCGTCGTCGGCGACCGTGATGGTCACACGGTCGCGATTCCAGACGAGGCGCACCCGGGCGCTACGGGTACCGGCGTGCTTGGTCACGTTGGTCAGGGCCTCCTGGACGATGCGGTAGGCGGTGAGGTCGACTCCCGGCGGCAGCGGCCTGGCCGTGCCCTCCTGGTGCGCCGACACCTCAAGTCCCGCGCGGCGGAAGGATTCGAGGAGCGTGGGAAGCCGGGACAGGCCGGGCGCCGGTTCGGCGGGCACGGCCGCCTCCCCGGACTGACGCAACAGGCCCACTGTGGCCCGCAGTTCGTCGAGCGCGTCGCTGGTGGTCTCGACGAGCTCCTTGAGGCTCTTGCGGGTCTGCTCCGGGCGAGTGTCGAAGAGGTGGGCGGCGACCGTGGCCTGCGCGTTGGCCAGGGTGATCTGATGGGCCACGAGGTCGTGCAGTTCGCGGGCGATGCGCACCCGTTCCTCGGCCACTCTGCGGCGCGCCTCGCTGTCCCGGCTCTGCTCGGCCCGCAGCGCACGCTCCTCCATGGCCGCCAGGTAGGCCCGCCGGTTCCGCACCGAGTGCCCGAGTACGCCCGCCACCAGTGGGAACGCCGCCACCGCTCCGACCCTGCTCGCGTCCTTCCAGGACAGGGCCCCGAACAGGGGGGTCGAGGCGACCAGCAGCGCCACGGAGATGAGCGCCACCGCGCTCACCGCGCGCCGTTCGGTGCGCGCGGTGAGCGCATAGGAGTAAGCGGTGATCACGGCGGGAGCCGCGATGAGCGGACTCAGCAGGAGGCCCAGGAACGGCGCCAGCACGCCGCTCGCGGTCGTGACCGCCATGGCGGCCAGGGGCGCCCGGTGCCGCACCGGCAGCACGGCACAGGACACCACGGCGATGAAGTAGGCGACGGCGGACGGCGGTGACAGCGTGCTGCCGTCGTCCTTCACCACGCCGCCGAGCAGACAGAGCGCGAACGCCGTCGCCGTGATCGCTCCCTCCCGCCACCACGTGCCGCGTGGTCGCGGGCCACCGCCCCCTGTGTTCGTCATGGCCGGCTCAGTCCCGCCCGACGGGGAGCCGCCGCACCGCCGCGTCCGGCTCGGCCGTAGCGGCCGGGACATGCCTGCTCAGTGCCTCACCCTCGATATCCACATTCGGCAGCACACGGTTCAGGATACGAGGCAGCCACCAGGCCCGGTGGCCGAGCAGTGCCAGGACAGCGGGGGCGATCGCCATCCGGACCACGAAGGCGTCGAAGGCGACGGCGGCGGCCAGGCCGACGCCCATCGTCTGGATGGTCGGGCTGGTCATCCCGACGAAACCGGCGAACACGCTGATCATGATGATCGCCGCCGCGGCCACCACACGTCCGCTGTGCCGGAATCCGCTGACGATCGCCTCGCCGGGAGACGCGCCGTGGACGTAGGCCTCCCGCATCCGGGTGAGGAGGAAGACCTCGTAGTCCATGGCGAGGCCGAACACTATGCCGATGATGAGAATCGGCATCAGCGACATGACCGGTCCGGTCTGTTCGATGCCGAGCAGGTCCGCCGCCCAGCCCCACTGGAAGACGGCGACGAGGACGCCGAACGCGGCACCCACCGACAGCAGGAAGCCGAGCGCGGCCTTGACCGGGACCAGCAGCGAGCGGAAGACCACCGTCAGCAGGAGCACCGCCAGGCCGATGACCACGGTCAGATACGGGACGAGGGCGTCGGACATGGCTTCGGAGATGTCGATGTTCATCGCGGTGGTGCCGGTCACCAGGACGGCGGCGCCCGTGTCGGCCTCGACGCCCGGGACCGCGTCCCGGATCGCGTGCACCAGGTCCTTGGTCTCGCCGCTGTTCGGCGCGGTCCGCGGGACGGCGGTGATGACGGCCGTGTCCTTGGTCCGGCTGAGCACCGGATCACCGACCGATGCGACCCCGTCCACTCCCCCGACGGTCTTGACGACCAGGTCCGTGGTGGCCCGGGTGTCCTCGGACGCCGACATGTCCACGACCACGGTCAACGGGCCGTTGAAGCCGGGGCCGAAGCCTTCCGACAGCAGATCGTAGGCACGGCGCTGGGTTGTCTCCACCGACTTGGACTCGTCGCCGGGCAGCCCGAGTTCGAGGCTCAGCGCCGGTAGGGCGACGGCGCCGAGACCGAGTCCTGAGATCATCAGCACGGCCACCGGCCGGCGCAGCACGAACCGCGCCCAGCGGGTGCCGAGCCCGGGCCGGTCGGCCGCGGCGGGCACCCGTTGCGGGCGCTCGCTTCCCGGGCTGGTGGCCTTGCGGATACGGCGGGACAGCACCCGTCGCCCGAAGAAGCCGAACAGCGCGGGGACCAGGGTCAGGGCGACGAGTACGGCCAGGGCCACGGCACCCGCGCCGCCCATGCCCATCTTGGTGAGTTCGGGGATTCCGACGACTCCCAGCCCGGCCAGGGCGATGATGACGGTCGCGCCGGCGAAGACGACCGCGGATCCGGCCGTGCCCACCGCCCGGCCGGCGGCCTCCTCGGGCTCGCTGCCCTGGGCGCGCTCGTCCCGGAAGCGGGAGGTGATGAACAGTGCGTAGTCGATGCCGACCGCCAGGCCCAGCATCAGGGCCAGGATGGCGACGGTGGATGTCAGACCCAGTGGAACGGCCAGTGCGGAGACCAGACCGAAGGCGATGGCCACGCCCGTGAACGCGGTCAGCAGTGACAGTCCGGCCGCGACCAGCGAGCCGAGGGCGAGGACCAGCACCACCGCCGCCACCGCCACGCCGATGAGTTCCGTCGTACCGCCCAGTTCCTCTTCCGCGTCCAGGGCCGAACCGCCGATCTCCACGGTCAGCCCCGCGTCCCGGGCCTGGCTCGCCGCGTCCTCGAGGGCGCTCTTCGTCGACCCGGTCAGGTCGACGGCGTCCGCGGTGTAGGTGATCGTGGAGTAGGCGATGGTGCCGTCCTCGCTGACCGCGCCGGTCGTATAGGGGTCGGTGGTCGACGCGACCTGACCGCCTCCGTCCAGCGAGCCGAGCGCGTCCTCGACGGCCGCCTTGTTCTCGCCGGCCGTCACCCGCTGCCCGTCCGGGGCCCGGAACACCAAGCGGGCCTCGGCTCCCTGGGAGTTGCTCTGCGGGAAGCGCTCGTCCAGCAGGTCGAACGCCTTCTGCGACTCAGTGCCGGGCATGGAGAGGTCCTCTTCCTCCCCGGCCGGCGCCATGGCGGCGGCAGCGACGGCCAGCAGCAAGGCGCTCAGCCACAGACCGCCCACGAGACGGCGCCGCCGGAAGGCCCACCGTCCGATCCGGTAAAGAAAAGTAGCCACCTGTTGATCACTCCAGACGCCGCGAGGCAGGGGGAATGCGCGGGATTCGCACGCCTCCAACCCTTCCTTCCGGCGCCCCGCCGGGCATCGTCCTCCGCCGCCGTCCTCCCCTGGTGCACCCGGACCACCCACTCCCGTGTCCTAGTGCCTACGCACCAGTCCGACTTGGGCGTGGACGGGTCCGCCGGAGGTACGTTTCCTCCATGGCCGTTGATCAGGAACTCGTGGACGCCGCCATCGGGCTGGCCCGCCACCGCTTCCCCGGACAGGACTGGTCCGGGGCCGCCGCGCTGCGCCTCGACGACGGAGCGATCCTCACGAGCACTGCCCCGGACGCGCCGAACAGCGCGGTGGGCCTCTGCCACGAGACGGGCGCCATCTGTGAGGCCTTCAAACTGGGGCGGCGCGTGGTGGCGTCCGTGTGCGTGACCGCCGCCGACAAGGATCGCGGGTACTGGATCCTGGCACCCTGTGGTGTCTGCCAGGAGCGCCTCTTCGCCTACGGCCCGGACGTCGAGGTCGCCGTCCCGGAACCTGCCGACCCACGCCGCTGGCGCACACTGCGGCTTCGGGACGTCCAGCCCCATTGGTTCGCGCGAGTCTTCCCGGACGATGTCTGGCCTTACGAAGCCCCGGACCCGGAACCCCGGAACTGACCCGGACTTCGGACACAGGACATCAGCCCAGCCCCAACTCGACGCGCCCCGCCCCCACTTCAGCCCGGCACATCCGTCAGCATCCGCCACCCCGGCGCATAGTTCCCGTGCAGCACCAGCGACGCCGCCCCCACCGCGCCCACCGTCTCGCCGATCACACTCTGCTCGACGGCGACCGCGCGGATCGTACGGGCGACGGACGTGCGGTTGACGGCGGCCTCGACCTCCTCGCGGATGATCGGCTCGATGCCGCGCAGCGCCTCGCCGCCGAGGACCACCCGGCTGACGTCGAGGAGGCTGGCAGCGCCGCGCGCGGCCTCGCCGATACGGCGCGCGGCACGCCGTACGACATCGCAGGCGTCGGGGTCGTCCGCGCGGGCCGCTCGGCGCAGGGCCTTCCAGTCGTGGTGCACGGAGTCGGGCGTACCGGTGAGGCCGATGCGGTCGGCGGCGGTCCGGCCGTGCAGGCGCAGCAGGTCGTCGATGATCGCGGCCGGGCTGACATACGGGCCGAGGCAGTCCATCGCACCGCAGTGGCAGACACGGTCACCGGGCTCCACGGCCATGTGGCCGAACTCGCCGGCGTTGCCCGAATCGCCGTGCAGGACCGTGTTGTTGAGGACGATACCGGCGCCGACGCCCGTGCCGAGGTAGATGAACAGGAAGCTGCCCGCCCGGTCCGCGCCGCCGATCCAGCGCTCGCCGATGGCTGCGGCGGTGGCGTCGTTGTCGAGGGCGACGGGCAGGCCGGTGGCGGCGGCGAACATGTCCGCGAGGGGCACGCGGCCCCAGCCGGGGAAGTTCGGCGGGGACACCACGGCGCCGGTGCTGCCGTCGAGGGGCCCGGGCGCGGCGATGCCGAGGCCGAGCAGGCGGGTGCGGTCCACGGCGCTGCGGTCGAGGAGGCGCCCGGTGGTGCGCGCGATGCGGTCCACGACGTCGGCCGGGTCGCCCGGGTCGGTGAGCCGCAGCCGTCGGCTGCCGATCACCTCGCCGGCCAGGTCGACCACCACGATGACCGCGGCCTCGGGGTCGAGGTGGACGCCGACCGCGCACGCCCCGTCGGCCCGGATGGTCAGCAGGGTGCGGCGCTTGCCGCCGCTGGAGGGGGCCTGGCCGGATTCGGCCACGAGGCCCGCGTCGAGGAGCTTGCGGACGACGTTGGAGACGGTCTGGTTGGTCAGGCCGGTGAGGGCGGCCAGCTCGACCCGGCTCACCTGTCCCGTGGTGCGGATGGCGTCCAGGACGACGGCCTGGTTGTAGCCGCCGACCCGCGGCAGGTTCGTCCCGCTGAGCATCGTCACCTGTCGGTCACCTGATCCCCTCACATCCGCCACCCCGGCACTCCCGTGGCGAAAGTTTACATACTCGAAGCATTGACTTCATCCATCAAATGGATTTAGCTGACGCCCATCAAATTCCGGCCATCCAGGCCGATCAGCGCAGGGTGGCGCAGAGCGTGGGGCGTCGTCCGGGCTGGCGTCCAGGCCGAAAAACTCGCGGCTTTCCCTCAGGTTTCGCGTCCCGGAGGAACCACTGTGCGCTCGAGAATCGTCACCGCCGCGGCCTTCACCGCCGCCACCGCCCTGGCCGCCACCGGCTGCGGTTCGGGCTCGTCAGGCAGCTCGGCCAAGTCCATCAAGGTCGTCTACTGGCAGAACCTGGACAGCACCAACAAGCTCCAGGCCAACTTCCTCGCCTCGAGGGTGAAGGAGTTCACCAAGGCCAACCCGGGCACCAAGGTGACCCTCGTGCCGGTGACCGCCTCCGAGAACGACTACTACACCAAACTCCAGCTCATGATGCGCTCCCCCGCGACCGCGCCCGACCTGGTCTACGAGGACACCGCGCTCATCAACTCCGACATCGCGGGCGGCTACCTCAAGCCGCTGGACACCTACACCGCCAAGTGGGCCGACTGGTCGCAGTACGCCAAGGCCGCCAAGGGCGCGGTGACCGGAGCCTCCGACGGCAAGACCTACGCCGTACCGGACGACACCGACACCCGCGGGATCTGGTACAACAAGCAGCTTCTCCAGAAGGCCGGGATCTCCGTGCCCTGGCAGCCGAAGACCTGGGCCGACGTGATCGCCGCCGCCAGAAAGATCAAGGCGAAGCTGCCCGACGTCACCCCGCTGAACCTCTACACCGGCCAGGCGGGCGGCGAGGCCTCCTCCATGCAGGGCTTCGAGATGCTCCTGTACGGCACTCCTGCCGGCGACAAGTCGCTCTACGACGCCTCGCAGAAGAAGTGGGTGGTGGGCAGCCAGGGCTTCAAGGACGCACTGGACTTCGTCCACACCGTGTACGGCCAGGGGCTCGGCCCGGCCAAGGAGCAGGCGCTGGGCGCCAACTTCGGGACCGCCGTGGGCACCGAGCTCATCCCCGAGGGCAAGCTGGCGATCGACATCGACGGCTCCTGGATGCCCAACAACTGGAGTTCGTCGGCGGCCAAGCCGTGGAACGAGTGGCAGTCGGTGATGGGGACCGCGGCCATGCCGACCCAGAACGGTCAGGCGCCCGGCCGTACGAGCATGTCGGGCGGCTGGGCCTGGTCGATCCCGGCAAAGGCCAAGAACCCCGACCTGGCCTGGAAGTTCCTGTCGACCACACTCCAGACGAAGACCAACGCCGCCAAGTGGAACGCGACCAACGCCAACATCGCGGTGCGCACGGACGTCGCGTCGGACCCGACGTACCTGAACTCGGTACCGACCAACAAGTTCTTCACGGAGCTGGTCGCCGACACCCACTACCGGCCCGGGCTGCCCGAGTACAACCAGGTCTCAACCGCGATCCAGAAGGCGATGGAGTCCGTGACGACCGGTCAGGCCTCCGTCGACAAGGCCGCCTCGACCTTCGATAACGATGTCAAGGCGGCGGTGGGCGACGACAAGACCGCGGAGGGCACTTCGTGACCGCCCTCGCCCCGGCGCCTCACGGGACCGGCGGTCACCACCGCCGGTCCCGCGGGGCGCCCGCCCGCTCGCTGCTGCGCGGCCTGCCCACGATCCCGGCCGTGGTCCTGCTGGCCGTCTTCCTGGCCGGCCCGATCGCGTACTGCGTGTACTACGCGTTCACCGACATGCAGCTCACCGGTGCCGCCGGGACCGACTTCGTCGGCTTCGACAACTTCACCAGGGCGTTCGAGGACACCGACTTCCTCAACGCGATGTGGCTGACCCTGCTGTTCGTGGTCGGCTCCGCGGTCGTCGGCCAGAACACCCTCGGGCTCGCGCTCGCGGTCCTGACGCAGAAGGCCACCCAGCCGGTACGGGCACTCGTCAACGGCGTGGTCATCGCCGCGTGGGTGCTGCCCGAGGTGGTCGCCGGCTATCTGATGTACGCCTTCTTCTACGACCAGGGCTCACTCAACTCGCTTCTGGACGCGGTGCATCTGCCGGACCAGAACTGGCTCTACACGATGCCCATCCTCGCGGTGTGCCTGGCCAACGTGTGGCGCGGCACCGCCTTCTCGCTGATGGTCTTCACCGCCGCCATCAACGACGTACCGCAGGAGTTGGTGGAGGCCGCCGAGATGGACGGAGCGGGCCCCTGGCAGCGGCTGTGGCGGGTCGTGCTGCCGGTCATCAGGCCCTCGATCCTGACCAACCTGATGCTGATCACGCTCCAGACGCTCTCCGTCTTCGGGCTGATCTACACCATGACCCGCGGCGGCCCCGGCAACAAGAGCGAGACACTGCCGATCTTCATGTACCAACAGGCCTTCCAGAACAGCCTGATCGGTTACGGAACCGCCATCGCCCTCGTCCTGCTGGTCGTCGGCGCCCTCTTCTCCGTCGTGTACATCCGGCTGCTGAAACTGGAGGACGACTGATGGCCGCCGTCGCCACTCCCCCCGCCCCACCCGTCTCGAAGAAGACGGTCCCGGCACCCGCTGCCCGGCCTCCGCGCCGCATGCGTCCCGGTCGCCTCGCGATCAACCTCGTCCTGATCGCCGTGTCGGTCGTGTACGTCCTGCCGCTGCTGTGGATGGTGCTCGCCTCGGTGAGCGACACCAACTCCTTCCGGCTGACGTGGCCCTCGGCGCTGACGCTCGACAACTTCGACGCGGTACTCAACGTCGACACGACCTACCGGCCGATGCTCAACAGCCTGCTGCTGTGCGGCTTCGGCACGGCGGTGACCGTGGTGGCGTCGGTCCTGTGTGCCTACCCGCTCTCGCGCTACCGGTCCCGGGTGCGCCGACCGTTCCTGTACACGATCCTGTTCTCCACCGGGCTGCCCATCACCGCCGTGATGATCCCCGTGTACAGCATGTTCGTGCAGGTGAACCTGATCGACTCGATGCCGGGCACGACCCTGTTCCTGGCCGCGTCCGCGCTGCCGTTCGGGATCTGGCTGATGAAGAACTTCATGGACGGTGTCCCGATCGTGCTGGAGGAGGCCGCCCGTATCGACGGCGCGAACACCATGCAGGTGCTGTGGCGGGTGGTGCTGCCGCTGATGCGGCCGGGTGTCGTCGTCGTCACCATCTTCACGTTCATCGGCATGTGGGGGAACTTCTTCGTCCCCTTCATCCTGCTGCTGTCCCCGGAGAAACTCCCCGCATCCGTCAGCGTGTTCACCTTCCTCTCCGCCCACGACCAGACGCAGTACGGGCAGTTGTCGGCGTTCTCGCTCCTCTACTCGCTGCCCGTGGTGATGCTCTACCTGCTGCTGGCCCGCAAACTCGGCGGCGGCTTCGCGCTCGGCGGCGCGCTCAAGGGCTGACCCGGACTCGTTCCCCCCACCTCGTAGTACTTCGCACGGAGACGGACACCTGATGCACAACGACCGTGAAGTCACCGAACAGCGGCTGGCCCGCGTGCTCAACGAGCGGATACGGCCCGCCGTCCATGCCCGGTCCGTCCCTCTCCACGTGGAGATCTGGAACGCCCCCGGCGAGCCGGTCCCGGTCCCCGAGGGCCTGGCGGCTCCCTACCGGCCGGCCCGGGTCGGCGAGTGGTGGGGTCCTGCCTGGTCCACGAGCTGGTTCAAGGTCAGCGGGACGATCCCGGCGGACTGGGCCGGCGAGACGGTCGAGGCCGTACTGGACCTCGGATTCGCCACCCACTCCGCGGGCTTCTCCGCCGAGGGGCTGGTCTACCGGCCGGACGGCACCGCGGTGAAGGCGCTCAACCCGCGCAACACCTGGCTGCCGGTGACCGAACGAGCCGCAGGCGGTGAGGAGTTCGTCGCCTGCATCGAGGCCGCCGCCAACCCGGTCGTCATGCACACCGCTCCCGGCGAGCTCACCTTCGGCCCCACGTCGGTGGGCGGCCGGGCGCCGTGGTTGGGAGACCCGGCCGCGGACCCCGGCGAGCCCCTTTACCGGCTACGGCGTCTGGACCTCGCCGTGTTCGACCGGGAGGTCCACGAACTCGTGCAGGATCTGGAGGTGTTGGACCAGCTGATGCCCGAGCTGTCCCCGGACGCCCCGCGCCGGTGGCAGGTCCTCCGGGCCGTCGAACGCGCGCTGGACGAACTCGACCTGCAGGACATCAGCGGTGGCGCGGCCGCCGCGCGGGCAGTCCTCGCCCCCGTGCTCGCATCGCCCGCGCACGCGAGCGCGCACCGCATCTCGGCGGTGGGGCACGCCCACATCGACACCGCCTGGCTGTGGCCGCTGCGCGAGACCGTGCGCAAGGTGGCCCGGACGGTCTCCAACGTCACCCACCTCATGGACGACCACCCGGAGTTCAAGTTCGTGATGTCCCAGGCGCAGCAACTCGCCTGGCTGAAGGAGCACCGCCCCGAGGTGTACGCACGGGCGCAGGAGAAGGCGAAGACCGGGCAGTTCCTGCCGGCCGGCAGCCTGTGGGTGGAGCCCGACACCAACATCAGCGGCGGCGAGGCCCTGGTGCGCCAGTTCGTCCACGGAAAGCGGTTCTTCCTGGAGGAGTTCGGCGTCGAGACCGAGGAGATGTGGCTGCCGGACACCTTCGGCTACAACGCGGCCCTGCCGCAGCTGATGAAGCTGGCCGGGGTGAAGTGGTTCCTGACCCAGAAGATGTCCTGGAACACCACCAACAAGTTCCCGCACCACACGTTCTGGTGGGAGGGCATCGACGGCACCCGGATCTTCAGCCACTTCCCGCCCGTCGACAGCTACAACGGCGACCTGTCCGGCGCCGACGTCGCCCACAGCGTGCGGAACTTCCAGGACAAGGCCGGAGCCAACCACTCCCTCATTCCCTTCGGCTACGGCGACGGCGGTGGCGGCCCCACGCGCGAGATGCTGGCGCGCGCCGACCGGCTCAGGGACCTGGAGGGCTCGGCGCGCGTCGAGATGGAGGGGCCGGTCGACTTCTTCCGGCGCGCGCACGACGAGTACGAGGCCAACGGCGGCGCACCGGTGTGGTCCGGGGAGCTCTACCTGGAGTTCCATCGCGGCACGCTGACCAGCCAGCTCGCCACCAAGCAGGGCAACCGGCGCAGCGAACACCTGCTGCGCGAGACGGAGTTGTGGGCAGCGACCGCGGCCGTACGGCACGGGCAGCCGTATCCGTACGACGCCCTGGACCGGCTGTGGAAGACGGTGCTCCTGCATCAGTTCCACGACATCCTGCCCGGGACGTCGATCGCCTGGGTGCACCGGGAGGCGGAGGAGACGTACGCGGCCGTGGCCCGGGAACTGGAGGAGCTGATCGGCGCCGCTCAGGGGGTGTTGGCCGGGGATCCTGGAGGGTCGGTGGCTGGAGGCACGGTGGCTGGAGGCACGGTCGTCTTCAACTCCGCGCCGCACGCCCGGGGCGGTGTCGCGGCGTTCGGCGCGGGTCCGCGCCCCGAAGCCGTCGACGTGCCGGTGCCACCGGTGCCGGACGGGGACGGGTTCGTCCTCGACAACGGTCTGGTGCGGGTCGTGGTGGACGCCCGCGGTCTGATCACCTCCGCCTACGACCACACCGCCGGACGGGAGGCGCTGGCTCCCGGGGCGGTCGGCAACCTGCTCCAGTTGCACCAGGACTTCCCCAACCAGTGGGACGCCTGGGACGTCGACGTCTTCTACCGCAACACCGTGCGCGACCTCACCGATGCCGAGTCCGTGACGGCGACCGCCGACGGTGTCCGGGTGGTCCGGGTCTTCGGCGCGTCGAGGATCGAGCAGACTCTGACGTTGCCGGCCGGGTCGCGCGGGCTGGTGATCGACACGGTTGCCGACTGGCACGAGCGGGAGAAGTTCCTCAAGGCGGCCTTCCCACTGGACGTCCGGGCCGCCCACTCCACCGCCGAGATCCCCTTCGGACACGTCGAGCGGCCCACGCACACCAACACCAGCTGGGACGCAGCGAAGTTCGAGACGTGCGCCCACCGGTTCCTGCACGTCGGCGAGCCCGACTGGGGAGCCGCCCTGGTCAACGACTCCTCCTACGGCCACGACGTCACCCGTGACGTGCGCCCCGACGGCGGTACGACCACCACGGTCCGCCTCTCCCTGCTGCGCGCCGCTCGCTTCCCCGACCCGGACCAGGACCAGGGCACCCACCGGCTCGGCTACGCGCTGGTCATCGGCGCCGATGTCGCAGACGCGAGGCGCGAGGGGTACCGCTTCAACCTGCCCGAGCGTGCGGTGCCGGGCAGTGCGACGGTCGCCCCGCTGGTGTCGGTGGACCACGAGGGCGTGATCGTGGAGGCGGTCAAGCTCGCCGACGACCGCAGCGGAGACGTCGTCGTACGGCTCTACGAGTCCCGCGGTACCCGGGCGGCGGCCACACTCACCACCGGTTTCCCGCTGGCCTCTTCCCTGGTGACCGACCTGCTGGAACGACCCTTGGACGACCCGTCGAGCCACCAACAGCTGGCGGACGGTGTCCGGTTGTCGCTGCGGCCGTTCCAGATCCTGACGCTGCGGCTGCGGCCCGCATCGGGCGGCTGAGGCTCCCGTGAGCACGGGTCAGGTGGCGAGGAGGCCACCGTCCATGTGCAGGTCGTGGGCGTTGACGCCGGTGTTGCGGAGCAGGAACTCGGTGGCGTCGGCGATCTCGGCCATGGTCACCAGCCGTCCGATCGGCGTCTGGGCCGAGTGCGGCGGGTCGGGGACGTCACGCCACTTCGGGCTGTCGCCGATCAGGCCGGGGTGCAGGGCGTTCACGCGGTGCGGGGCGATCTCCACGGCGAGGGTCCGCACCAGGCCGGTGATACCGGCGTTGAAGGTACTGACGATGGTCGAGCCGGGGTACGGGCGTTCCTTGGCGAGCCCGCCGAAGAGAACGACGGAGGCGCCGGGGTTGAAGCGGTCGCGCAGCACACGGACGGTCTCGGCGTAGCCGACGAGCTTCATGGTCACGGCCGCCACGGCATCGGTGACGTTGAACTGCGCCAGGGAGTTCGCCGCCTGGCCGACCGCGGTGATGACCACGTGGTCGACCTCGGTCACGTCCGCCAACGCGGCACCGATCGTCTCCGGTTGGCCGAGGTCGAGGGCCAGCCCTCGTGTGCCGGGGCCGATCCGGGCGGCGGTGGCCTGCGACCGCGCCTTGTCCCTGCTGGTGACGACGACGTCATCGCCGCGGTCGGCGAAGTGCCGGGCGATCACTGCGCCCAGTCCGCCGCTGCCGCCTACCACGAGTGTGCTGGTCATACGGTGACCGTCCTTCAGCTGCCGGTTGGGCGCACCCAACTCTTAATATCCACTTGGATATTAACCATAGCCGGGCCGGCCCACGTGGCTCGGGCCGGAAGTACAGTGATCACATGGAAGAGGGCGCCGCGAAAGGCCGGGACGAGACGGGGAGTCCGCCGCGCAGGCGCCGGCGTGACCCCGAGGGGCACCGGGCGGCCATTCTGGACGCGGCACGCCACGCCTTCGCCGAGCGCGGTTACGCCCGCACCACCCTCAGGGACATCGCCGGCCGGGCCGGTGTCACCCACGGTCTGATCACACGTCACTTCGCCTCGAAGGAACGGCTCTTCCTGGCGGCGGTTCCGGGCAATCGTGATCTGGAGCAGGTGGCGGCCGGGGACCCGGCGACACTGCCCGACCGGATCGCCGACGCCTTCGTACGTCGGATGGAGACCGACGCCGTGGGCGATCCGCTCGTCGCCCTCGTACGGGGTGCAGCATCGGACGAACGCGCCGCCGCCGACCTGCTGTCCGCGATGCAGGAGCGCAGTGCCGCCGTCTACCGGTCCGTGCTCCTCCCCGACGGGACGGCGGCTCGGGACGACGATCTGGACGCCCGGGTGGCGCTCGTGGGTTCCCTGATGATCGGGACCGCCTTCAGCCGGTACATCGCGCGAACCGACCCGCTCGCCTCGATGCCGCCGGAACAACTCACCGCATATCTCACGCGGCTGCTGCGGCACATCCTCTTCGAGTGAAGCCGGCGCACAGGGCTCGACGGCTGCTCGTGGCGGTTACGAAGCCGGTCACCCTGATGCGTGCGCCGAAGCCAGGCACCGCGTTCCCCGAAACCGATTCGCCCCTGACGCTCGTCCTCCCCACCGACCACACCACGCGGGGCCGATCCATGTCCCGCGCCAAGCAGTTCAGGGGGAAACCGCAATGCCGATCCGCGCCGCCAGATCCACCCGTCCCGGAACGCGCACGACCGCCGTCGTCACCACCGCCGTGCTCGCCGCGGCCGCGCTCTGGTCCACCGCCGCTCCCGCCTCCGCGATCAAGGGCGGCGGTCCGGCCACCACGAAGGCCCGGCCGTACGCCATGTTGATCGAGTTCAACGGCAGGCAGTTCTGCGGTGGCACGCTCGTCGCGCCCACGAAGGTGCTCACGGCCGGCCACTGCGTGGAGAGCGCCGGTGATGTGTCCACGCTGCGGGTCATCGGCGGCCGCACCCGGGTGGACGGCACCGACGGCACGGTGCGGGAGGTCACCTCGGCCCGGATGGACTCGCGTTACGGCGGGCCCGGTTACGCCTACGACGCCGCGGTCCTCACCCTGGACCGGCCGATGCCGTACCGGACGATCCCGGTGGCCGGCCCCAAGGACGGCAAGCTGGTGACCGAGGGCCGCAAGGCCACCGCGCTCGGCTGGGGCCGCACCGGGCCCGGCATCGGCGGAACCCGGCTCAAGCAGACCACGCTCGTCCTCTCCCCCGTCGCCGACTGCCAGCCGTACACCGAGCCCGAGACCGACCCCGCCGCGATGCTGTGTGGCATGCCCCGCCCCGGCACCACCGACAGCATCTGCCCCGGAGACTCCGGCGGGCCATTGATCAGCGGCGCCAAGGTGGTGGGAATCGTGTCGTCCGGCAACAAGTACTGCGACGAGCAGTTCCCGGTGTCCGTCTTCGTCCGCGCGGACTCGGTCGCCACGGATCTGGGCATCCCCACCCACTGACGCCCGAGCCGGCCTCGTGATCGACCGGCGTCACACGAGCCCCGGCCGCTTCCACTCCTCGCCGAGGACATGGTGGTCGAGGAAGTTCAGGGCGGTCTCGTACACGAGGCGCAGGTGGTTCGGGGCTCCGATGCCGTGGCTCTCGTCCGGGAAGTACAGGAACTTGGCGGGTACACCCTGGCGTTGGAGGTCGTGGTGGAGTGCCAGGGACTGGCCCACCGGGACCCGGTAGTCCTTGCCGCCGTGCACGATCAGCATCGGTGTCGTCAGGTTCTCCACGTCGAGGTGGGGCGAGTCGGCCTCGTAGCGTTCGCGCCGGGTGCGCGGGTCGCCGTAGATTTTGCGGAAGTACGTGTGCATGTCGGTGTCGCTCTGGAAGACCTCCATGTTCCACATCCCGGCGTGTGTGACGACTGCTCTGAAGCGGTCGGTCAGGGTCGCGGCGCGGCCCGCGAGATAGCCGCCGAAGGACCAGCCGGCAAGGGCTGTTCGGCCCGCGTCGAGGTCGGCGCGGGCCAGCGCGGCGTCGGTCAGGGCGATGACATCGCGGTAGGGCCGGCCGCCGTACTGGCCGCGTCCGCGTGCCTGCATCTGCTGCCCGTATCCGGTGGACAGGGCCGGATCGGGCAGGAGTACGGCGTAGCCACGGGCCACGAAGGGCCACGGGTTCCACTGCCCGGGCCAGCCGCTCCAGGACGACTGGGGTCCGCCGTGCGCCTCGACGAGGAGCGGTGACGGGTGGTCGGGCCCCGCGCCCTCGGGCAGGATCAGCCAGGCGCGGAGTGCGAAGCCGTCGTCCGCGGTCGTGTGCACCTCGGTCAGTGAACCGGGGAGGGGGCCGAGGTCGCCCGGTGCCTTGAGGACGGTGGGCTGCTGGTCTGGCTCGGTGGCGTCCAGGCGGGTTACCTGGGGCGAACTGTCGAGCGCGCCGCGCAGGGCGTAGAGGAGGGACCCGTCAGGCGTCACGCAGAGGGAGGAGTACGCGCCGGAAGCGGTGAGGCGGGTGACTGTGCCGTCCGGGTCACGGCGGAAGACCGGGCAGTGGCCCCGCTCGTCGCCGGTGAACCACAGCGTGGCGTCCCCGGCGACCGGAGAGGGTATCGCCCGTCCGGGCCAGGGCCAGTTGTCGAAGTCCGGCAGGAGGTCCGTCTCTTCGCCTGATACGGGGTCGAGGGCGACGAGGGTGACGCGCCACTCCATGTCGTACGTCTCCTCCCGCTGGCGTTGGCAGATCAGGCGCGTGCCGTCGGCGGTGAAGACCGGGCGGTGGTACTGGTGGCCCGGCAGAGAGAAGGTACGACGCTCCATGCCGGTTGCCGCGTCGGCGATCACCACCACGTTCGTGTCCGGGGCGGCGCTCGTCGGGGCCCGTGTGTAGGCGACCACCGACCCGTCCGGGGAGAGGGCCATGTCGCCGGCGCCCGCGAGGCCTTGACCGCCCGCGTCGACCGGCGGGGCCTCGCCACGACGGACGAAGGTGTGCGGTTCGGCGGGGCCGAGGTCCACACCGCCGGCTCGGGTGGGGGTCGCCTCGTACAGGACCGCGGTGACGCGTGCCCGATGCCGCTCGTGGAGCAGGGCGGCGTGGGTGTCGGCATCCGCAGCACCCGGCAGAAGAGCGGCTGTCCAGGCGAGCGTGGGCGCACCGGGGGCGGCGGTGAACGCGGTCACACCGCCCGGGTGGTGGACGATCCGCTCGGCCTCTCCGTTCTCGGACAGCGCCCACAGCGCGGCTCCCGGCGGCTCGTGCGGGTCACGTTCGGAGAGGAACAACAGGCTGCCGTCGGCAGTGAAGGCGGGGGCGGAGTCGCCCGGGACGGATCCGGCCACGAGACGGGCCTCGCGCTCGCCCGCCGGATCCACCTCCCACAACTCCGACACGTACCGCGTGCCCTCGTCGTCGAGGGTCTGGACGGACGCGATCAGGCGGGTGCCGTCGGGAGTGAGGGCCAGGTCGGTCAGGCGCGGTTGCTCGACGAGGTGGTGGTGGAACGGGCTCGGGGCGTTGACCATGGTGATCATCCTGCCCATGAAGGAGTGGGTTCCAGACTCGCCCCCTCGAACTTTTGCAATCAAGTCGACCTGTTGGTAACGCCGTTGAGGCGCCTATGGCTTCCTGCTCGATCCCCGCGCACCAGACCCTGCTCGCGCGTCCGAGATCAACACGGCTCACGCGGAGAATGAGGTCGGGGTTGGTGCAAGCGCAGTGCGGTGCCGTGGACGATGATCGGTGGATGCGCCCGTTGAAGCACGGCTACACCAACCGCACCGTCGGCGACGGATCGGTGGTGGAGAAGACCTACGAAGGGCCCGATGCGGGGATCAGGCGTGCGCGGGAGTACGCGTTGTTGACCCGGCTGCAGGGGAAGCTGCCGGTACCTCCGGTGCGTGGCGTGGACGACGGGGTCCTCACGCTCGGGTTCGTGGCCGGTGCGCCGGGCCAGGAACTGGTGGAGGCGGGTCACGCGGCACAGGTCCTGGAAGCCTGCGGGGTGCTCCTGCGTCGCATCCATGAGACCGCGCCGAGCGTCCTCGGGGCGGGCGCGCACGATGCCGGCAAGGTGCTCGTCCACGGGGACTTCGGGCCCAACAACCTGCTCCTGGACCCGGAGTCCTTCCAGGTCACTGCCGTGGTCGACTGGGAGTTCGCCCACCTCGGTGACGCGGTCGAGGATCTGGCCTGGTGCGAGTGGATCGTGCGGATGCACCACGCCGAGCACCACCAGGAACTCGACCACTTCTTCAACGCCTACGGCGGGGCCGTGCCCGCGTGGCCGGTTCGCCAGGCCGCCATGCTGGCCAGGTGCGCCGACCTGGAGCAGTTCTGCCACCGAGGGGATCCGCACGGTCCAGGGGTGAGGCAGTGGCAGGAACGCGCCGCGGAGACAGCGGGCTGGAGGGAGTAGACGGAGGCGGGCCGGGCACGGTCACACCCGACCCGGGTCTGCCGACAGCCGCCCAATCCGGCCCCGTGCACCGCACCTGCATGATGCACACCACCGCACCGTCAGATCGAAGCCTCGGCGGTCGGCGAAGGCACTGCGCATCGACGCAGCACCATGAGCGAGTCCTCCAAGGTCGCCACCATGGCAAAAGGGAACCGGTCGAGTTCAAGACAGAGCGCGACGTCATCAGGATGGACTCCTTGCCGCACACCCTCCGCCAGCTCGGCGGCGGCACGCGACTCGCCGGCACGGCGGAGGAACTCGGCTGCGTCCGTGCCGGCCCCGGTGGCCCTCCGAGCGATGTACTGAGCACAGGCCAGGTCCTCGTCGGCGTGCCCATCCTCGCCGGTCACCACGAACGTGACATCGGCGCACTTGCGGGTCCGCAGGAGTCGAGCCGTCGCCCCCGCCACGACGAAGCCAGCACACAGCACCAGCGACGCCTCCTTGACCGCGAGGGCGCCGACCGTCCCGGCCGTGGTCTTCTGCACGACGGTCCGTCCGCCGAAGTCGAGGGAACGCAGCAGGCCCGGCGAGTTGACGGTGTCGAACCCGGGCGCGGGCGGACCGTCCTTGAGCGCCACCCAGTCCGGGTGGCGGCCCTTGAGTGCCAGGGCCTCGTCCAGCGACTCGGCAAGAACGATCTTCTCCGCCCCCTGGCCAAAGGCCCAGGCAGCCACCGTGAAAGCACGCATGACGTCGACCACGACCGCCACGGACGGCGTGTCGACCAGCTGAGCGATGCCAAGGAAACGAGCGTCCATCCGGCCATGATCGCGCATGGACCGGCGGTCTCCAGGCACTGACGTCAGGAACGTACAAGACTGGCGGAGCCCGGGCGCGACAGGCTGGTGACACCGGTTGGTCGACCGGCCCTTGAGGAGGGATTCCCGATGTCCGAGTCCGCTGTTCCCGTCAACCTCGCCGACAAGCTGGCGCAGTTCAGCGAGCTGTGGTCGCAGAAGCAAGTGGCTGTGCTCAACGACTACGAGGTCAAGCTGGCCAAACTAAAGGGGGAGTTCGTCTGGCACACCCACGAGGACACCGATGAACTGTTCCTGGTCATCAGCGGGCGGCTCACCATCCAGCTCAGGGATGGCGACGTGGTGCTGGAACCCGGCGAGTTGTTCGTGGTTCCCCGCGGAGTCGAACACTGCCCCCGGGCAGACGAGGAGACCGCCATCCTGTTGTTCGAACCGGCGGGAACGGTCAATACCGGTGACGCAGGAGGGCCGATGACCAAGGCGGCCGAGATACTCGGCTGACATGCAGCGCGCGGCGTCAGACCGCGACCTTCTCCAGGGGCGTCCGCACCGGCGGACGCCTTTTGGCTGCGGTGTTGGGAGTTTGCCCGGAACAGACGTCACCGCCCGTCCAACCACTCCCCCGTCCCCAGCGGGCGTGGCCCGGGTGGGCCCGGCCAGGAGGTCCAGCGGACCGATGCCGTAGTCCGTGGCTACCGCGTCGCCGTCGGCCAGGCTCCAGGCGGCGGTTCCGGACTGACGGCGGCTCACCTGCGCCTGGCTCACGCCAGAGCGGCGGCCAGTTCCGTCTGCACCCGACCACAAGAAACTGTGTACGTACACAATCCACCCTCACGTCCAGCACTGCTCTAACCTCGTAGAAATGCTGCCGACACATGTATTTACAGCGCCATCAGCACCTCCTACTGTGAACGCTCACAGAACTCATCCACATGGTCATGTCAGACAAGGAGGTCGGGATGACCGTCAAAGGTCCGCGCCGCCTCGTGAGAGCCGCCATGCTCCTGGTGGCCCTCGCCCTGCCCGCATCCCTGCTCACCACGCCCAGCGCCTCTGCCGCCGGTTCGCTCACCATGCTCGGTGCCGATGTGTCGACCGCCCAGCGCGCCCTCGACCTCGGTGCCAAGTACTACGACGCGAGCGGCACCGCCAAGGACCCGCTGGACATCCTCAAGGGCCTCGGCGTCAACTACGTCCGCCTGCGGGTCTGGAACAACCCCGCGAGCGGCTACAACAACAAGGCCAAGGTGCTGTCGTACGCGAAGCAGGTGAAGGCCAAGGGGCTCAAGCTGCTGGTCGACTTCCACTACTCGGACACCTGGGCGGACCCGGGCAACCAGAACAAGCCCGCGGCGTGGGCCGGCCACAACATCAGCCAGCTGCAGACCGACGTCTACAACTACACGTACGACGTCTGCAACAGCCTCAAGTCGCAGGGCACCACCCCGGACAGCGTGCAGATCGGCAACGAGATCAACGTCGGCATGCTGTGGAACGAGGGCAAGGTCGTCAACAACGACTTCACCAACCTCAGTCTGCTGCTCAAGTCGGGCTACAACGCGACCAAGGCGTGCAACAGCGGCACCCAGGTGATCATCCACACGGCCGACGCCGACAGTGACGCGAACGCCCGCTGGTTCTACGACGGCATCAAGGCCAAGGGCGTCAACTGGGACATCACCGGGCTGTCCTACTACTGCCCGTGGCACGGCACGATCGCCAACATGGGCAGCGTCGTGGCCGACATGAAGTCGCGCTACGGCAAGAACGTCATCATCGCCGAGACGGCGTACCCGTTCACCTCGGCCAACGCCGACAGCACCGCCAACTCCATAACGACCGGCTGCTCGGGCTATCCGCTCAGCTGGCAGGGGCAGGCGGACAACTTCACCGCCGTGCAGAACGCCGCCCGCAGCAACGGCGCCATCGGGGTCTTCTACTGGGAGCCCACCTGGTACGCGGTGAAGGGCAACGGCTGGGACCCGGCCGACATCAACAACAGCGGCAACGGCTGGGACAACATGGCGGTCTTCAACTGGACCGGCAATGTGAACCCGAACATCAAGTGGACCCCGTAGGGGACGACTTGGACCAGGAACGGCACCGCCGCCGGGCGGTGCCGTTCGTCGTTCCTCCGGCTCCCCGGTGCGCCGGGGCGATAATCACCCCCCGCCATGAGGGCAGCGCAGCGGGTCACATTACTCTGGCGTAGCGCCTGACCGAGGGAAGGAAGCCATGGGGGTCCAACTGAACAGCGGATCGGCAGCCGGTCACGGGTCGCTGGAGTCGATGAGTCTCGAACCGCTCATGACCCGCGACTACGAACGGGATCCGGCGATCGTGTACGAGCGTCTGCGCCGGGCGCACGGCCCGGTCGCGCCGGTCGACCTGCTGGGGGTGCCCGTCTGGCTCGTGCTGGGCTACGAGGAGGCCTTCCAGGTTCTCCGTGACGACCACGACTGGCCGAAGGGGCTGGAGAACTGGCGGGCACGGCGGGAAGGGCGGCTGCCCGCGGACTGGCCGCTCGCGCCGTCGCTGGACGTCAACCACGTGCTGATCCAGGGCGGTGAGGGCTACCGTGGCCTTCGGGTGGCCTGGGACACCGCGCTCCGGCCCTTCCAGGATCCCCGGCATCCGGTGGCCAAGCGGCTCAAGGCGAAGATCACCCGTGACGCCGACGAGCTGATCACGCTGTTCTCGCAGGGCGGGCGCACGGGGTGGGCCGATCTGTCGGCACAGTTCGCGCGGCCGTTGCCGTTGATGGTGGCGAGTCACCTGCTCGGCTTCCCCGGCTCGCAGCACGACGACGCGCTGATGGACATGTGGCGGGTGCTGGACGCCGGGCCGGACGCGGGACCCGCGCTGGAGCGGCTGCTGGCGACCCTGTCGGAGCTGGGCGCGTCGAAGATGAAGGAACCCGGCGACGACTTCCCCTCCTATCTGCTCGCCTCCCATCCCGGGCTGAGCGTCGAGGAGTTGTCGCGCGAGCTGATGATGCTGCTCGGGATGACCTCGGACCATGTCGGCATCCTGATCTCCAACACGGTCGTCGAGGTCATCACCGGGAGCCTCCCCGCGAGCGCCAGTCTGTCGGCCGGGCTGATCAGGGAGACCATGAACCGGGTGGTGATGCAGAAGCCCCCGCTGATCAACTTCGTGCCGCGGTTCCCGCTGACCGACATGCGGCTCGGCGAGTACACCATCGCGGCGGGCGATCCGGTGTGGGTGTCGGTCGGTGCCGCGCACGCGGACCCGGCCTTCGCGGGCAAGGTCTGCCCCGAGTCGACCATCAGCACGCGGGCACATCTGTCCTGGGGCGCGGGCCCACGGCAGTGTCCGGCCCGGGAACTGGCCGGTGGCGCGGCGGCGATCGGGGTGAGCAGGCTCTTCGAGCGGCTGTCCGGGCTGGAGTTGTCCCTGCCCGTCGACCAACTGCCCTGGCGGTCCTCGCCGTTCATGCGTGGTCTGCGGTCACTCCCGGTGCGTTACACCCTCTCGGACGCGCCGGCCCTGCCGGTGCCCCCTCCCCCTGCCCTTCCCGCGCCGGTCGGATCGGCTCCGGCCGACGACGCCGTACGGCCGCGTTCGTCGCTGTGGCGCTACCTCGCGGGGCTGGTGCGCGGGCGCTGATCGGCCCCTGGAACACCGGAGCGGGCCACGAACTCGGACGAGTTCGTGGCCCGCTCCTCGCGGTAGGGACCGATCAGCCGGCCGGAGGCGTGCGGATCGCGGCGATGTCGAACTGAAGGCGTACTTTCTCGCTGACCATGGCGCCGCCCTCGGCGAGCCTGGTGCTGTAGGTCAGGCCCCATTCGGAGCGGTTGATGGTGGTGGTGCCGTCGAAGCCGGCCCGTTGGTAGCCGAACGGGTCGGTGACATGGCCTATGTAGGTGAGTTCCAGGACGACGGGGCGGGTGGTCGCCTTGATGGTGAGGTCACCGCTCATCCGGTACACGTCGGGGCCGACGGCTTCCACGCCGGTGCTCACGAACCGCATGCGCGGATAGGTCGCGGCGTCCAGGAAGTCGCGGCCCACGAGGTGGCCGTCGCGCTGTTCCACGCCGGTGTCGACGCTCCCGGTGGAGATGACGATCTCCGCCTTCGAGCGGGACGGGTCGCGGCCGTCGAAGTAGAGGCGGCTCTGGTACTCCAGGAACGCCCCGCGCACGGTGGTCACCATGGCGTGGCGTACGGAGAAGCCGATCCTGCTGTGTGCGGGGTCGATGGCCCATTCCCCGGTCAGGGCCGCCAGTCCAGGATCAGGAAGGACGGCTGTGGCAGTGGCCGACGACCCGGTGGGGGGCTGGGCGCCGGCGGCGCGTTCCGTGCGGTCCGCGCGACGGAACGGGGTGCCACGGTTGAACAAGTTCATGCATCACCTAATTACTGCACGGGAGTTGTTGCCGCAAGCCATGATCTGCCGTCGACGAAATATCCACGCATTCGTCACACGATTCCCGGAAGGCGGCAGGAAATCGGCTAGTCGACCCCTACGAGGCTGCGCACTTCGAAGTCCTCATATGTCTCCTTCGTCTCCGGAGGGCTGAGTATCGAGCCCAGCCAGCCGAGGAGAAAGCCGGCCGGAATGGAGACGATTCCGGGATTCTGCAAGGGAAACCAGGCGAAATCGGCGTCCGGGTAGAGCGAGGCGGGGGCGGAGGAGACGACCGGGGAGAAGACGACGAGGAGGACCGAGGAGAGCAGGCCCCCGCAGAGGCTGAGGAGGGCGCCCTGAGCGGTGAACCGCCGCCAGAAGAGGCTGTACACGAGGGTCGGGAGGATGGCGGAGGCGGCGATCGCGAAAGCGAGGAAGGCGAGGGTCGCGGAGTTGGCGCCCCAGGAGATCAGGGCGAGCGACATGCCGAGGATGCCGATGACGGCCGCAGCGAGCCGGGCCACGGCCAGCTCTTCCGTCTCCGTCGCCCTGCCCTTGCGGATCACCTCACCGTAGAGGTCGTGGGCGAGCGAGGAGGCGGCGGCCAGGGTGAGCCCCGCGGCGACCGCGAGGAGGGTGACGAAGGCGAGACAGGACAGCAGGGCCGTCAGGATGGCGCCGCCCAGTTCGTGCGCCAGCAGCAGCACGGCCGCGTTCCCCGTGCGGTCGTTCTCCGCGATGGTGTCGCTGCCCAGGACCGCGGTGGCGCCGAGGCCGAGGATGCCGGCCGCCAGGCAGACGAGGCTGACCAGGCCCATGGCCCACACCACCGAGGTGCGCAGGACGTCGACCGACTTCGGGGCGAGCAGGCGCATCATCACGTGCGGGAGAGCGGCGAGCCCGAGCACAATGGCCAACTGCAGGCTGAAGAAGTCGAGTTTGCTGGTGGCGCTGGCTCCGTAACGCAGCCCGGGCTCCAGGAACCGCGCGCCCTGCCCGCTGTTGTCCGCGGCGGCGGCGAGCAGGTTCTCGAAGTTCCAGTCGAAGCGGTGGAGCACCATCACGCCGGCCACGGTGACGCCGCAGATGAGCATGACCGCCTTGACGACCTGGATGAAGGTGGCGCCGGGCATGCCTCCGATGGCGGCGTAGACGATGACCACGGTGCCGATGACGATGACGCACAGGGTGCGGGTGGCGGCGCTGGGTTCGCCGGTGAACTGGGTCAACAGCGCGACACTGCCGACGAGTTGAGCGACGAGGTAGAGGGTGGTGACGGCCAGCGTGCACAGGGCCAGGGCGAGGCGGACCGGCCGCTGCATTCGCGTCAGCCGTACGGCCAGGGTGTCACCGAGGGTGAACTTGCCGGTGTTGCGCAGGGGTTCGGCGATCAGCAGCAGGACCATCATCCAGGCGACCGCGGTGCCGCACAGGTAGAGCAGTCCGTCGTAGCCGGTCAGGGCGACCAGGCCGGTGCTGCCCAGGAGGGTCGCGGCCGACAGGTAGTCGCCGCACATCGCCAGTCCGTTGCGCAGCGGGGACATGGCGCGGTTGCCGAGGTAGAACTCGCCGATCTCGTCGCGTTGGGGTGCGGTGAGCAACGCGGTGAACAGGGTCACCACGACCACGGACAGGAAGAGCACGAGCGTCAGCTGCAGACTGAGGCGGTCCACGACGGCGGCGCCGAGCCTCACCATGGGCGGTACTCCTCACCGCGGGGGGCCGTGCGTGCCTCGAAGGCGGCGCGTTCGCGTTCCGCTGTCTCTTGGTGGCGGACCAGCCCGCGCAGACCGCGGACCACCGGGGTGACCCGGGTGCGCATGTGGACGAGGTAGCGCCACACGATCACGCCCATCAGCACGAACTGCCCGAGACCCAGCGCCAGTCCGACCGTGAGATGGCCGCTCACGGAGGTGTTCATCAGACCGGGCACGAAGCTGGACAGCAGGACGTAGAGCAGGAAGCCGCCGACGGCGACGGCCGTGGCCCGGACACCGAAGCGGCGGTGGCCGCGGCGCAGCGCCTGATACGCGGGCTCGCGGGACACCGATTGGCGGTCCGCCGGTTCGGGGCCCGTTTCGTAGGGGGGCGGCGGCCCGCCGAGCCCCGTGGAGTGCCGTGACACATGCACCTTCTTTACTCCGCGCCGGTCGTGGCATCAAAGGCACGCCGGAGTCAAGCTCGTGCGGACTTGTGGGGGGTTCGTGAATCTGGAATTCACGTCATTCGAATTCGCGCTTGACGACAAGCCCGGTAGGGCGGTCGGCCGGGGAGTCGGGGGTGGCGACGAGGCCAGGACCGGGATTGTTGCAGCGCCCCCGTTGAACTATCAACCGGCCGGTCGAACCGAATCGGAGAACTGACTCATTCACGTGCTTCGGTACTCGCACTCGCCGTCCCACAGCCTGCGAAAAGGCCGACCTCCGGAATAGGTCTGCACCTTCCCTCCGGCCAGGTTGTCTCAAATGCAGTGCACAGGGGCGCTCCACATCGCGCACAGGCCCTTGTCACTCACGGACTAAGGCCGGCCCCGCGGGACTCACCTCGCGCAAACAGAACGACGTTGGGCTCGGCCCGCCGCGGAGGCGCTGCCATATTCGAAGGCCACTTCGGAGGTGGCTGTGACACTAGAGGTGACGACGACACGTCTGCCGGACCGCACCGCCGACCGCGTCCTCGCGCTCGAGGCCCGCCGGGCGCAGGCCGTGGCGGGGAACGGGCCGAGAAGGCGCGGCAAGTTCGGTGCCCGGGAGCGGATCGACCTGCTGCTGGACCCCGGCTCGTTCACCGAGACCGGTCTGTTCGTACGGTCCCGGCCCACCGGGGACGGTGCCCGTCGTCCCTACGGGGACGGGGTGATCACCGGGTGCGGCACGATCGACGGCCGTCCCGTCTGCGTGTTCGCCCAGGACTCCACGGTCTTCGGCGGCAGCATGGGCGAGGCCTTCGGCGAGAAGACCGTGGCCCTCATGGATCTCGCCCTCCGGACGGGATGCCCGGTCATCGGGCTCAACGACGGTGGCGGCGCCCGCATCCAGGAGGGCGTCGTCTCGCTCGCCCTCTACGCCGAGCTGGTGCGCCGCAACGTCCAGGCGTCCGGGGTGATCCCGCAGATCTCCGTCGTCCTGGGCCCGTGTGCCGGCGGGGCCGCCTACTCCCCCGCCATCACCGACTTCACCGTGATGGTGGACGGCGCCTCGCACATGTTCGTCACCGGTCCCGACGTCATCGAGGCGGTCACCGGGGAGCGCACCAGCGCCGAGGAGCTGGGCGGCGCCCGCACCAGCAACTCCCTCAACGGCAACGCCCACTTCCTCGCCGCCGACGAGGCGGAGGCCCTGGACACCGTACGGGAACTGCTGTCGTACCTGCCCGCCAACAACCTGGAGCGGCCGCCGCAGTACGCTCCCTTGCCACCGCCCGCCGACGTGCCGCTCGACGAGATCGTGCCGGACCGGCTCGGGCAGGCGTACGACATGCGGGACATCCTGCGGGCGGTCGTCGACGACGGTGAACTCCTGGAGGTCCAGGAGCTGTTCGCGCCGAACATCATCTGTGCGCTGGCCCTCGTCGACGGGGCTCCCGTCGGCGTCGTCGCCAACCAGCCGTCGCACGCGGCGGGCGTGCTGGACATCGACGCCTCCGAGAAGGCGGCGCGTTTCGTACGGTTCTGTGACGCGTTCGGCATTCCGCTGCTGACCTTCGCCGATGTGCCGGGCTACCTCTCCGGGGTCCGGCAGGAGCAGGCCGGGATCATCCGGCGCGGCGCCAAACTGCTGTACGCCTACGCCGAGGCGACCGTGCCGAAGGTGACGGTGGTGGTGCGCAAGGCGTACGGCGGCGGGTACGCGGTGATGGGCTCCAAGCACCTGGGCGCCGACATCAACCTCGCCTGGCCCACCGCACGGATCGCGGTGATGGGCGCCGAGGGCGCGGTGGGCGTCCTGCACCGGCGTGAACTCGCCGCCGCCGAGGATCCCGAGGCGCTGCGGGCCCAGCTCGTGGACGCGTACGAGAGCACGCACGGGACGCCCTATCTCGCCGCCGAGCGCGGCTACGTCGACGCCGTGATCGCCCCGCGCGACACCCGTGACCACATCTGCCGTGCCCTGCGCGCGCTGCGCGGCAAGCGCTCCCCGATGCCGGAGCGCCGGCACGGCAACATCCCGCTCTGACCTGCCCCGCGAGGAGACCTGCCCGATGGACAACCGCCGTCCCCCGTTCGCCCCCGCGTTCCGGAGTCTGCCGGAGTACGTACACCACTGGGCCCGAACCGCCCCCGAACGCCGGGCGTTCACCTTCGTCGACCATCCCGCCCCGGATTCGCGTGGCGTCCATCGCACGCTGACCTGGCGCCGGCTCGACGTGCGCGTACGGGCGGTGGCCGCCCGGATCGCCGAGGAGGCCGAGCCCGGGGCGCGGGTCGCGCTGCTGTGCCCCCAGGGGCTGGAGTACGTCACCGGGTTCCTGGCGACGCTCGCCGCCGGCCTCATCGCCGTACCGCTGTATCCGCCCGGTCTGCCGGGCCAGGGGGACCGGCTGACAGCGGTCCTGGCCGACGCGCGTCCTTCGGTCGTCGTGACGACGAGCCGGCACCTGGGTGAGGTACAGGAGTTGTGCGACCGGGTCGTCGCCGTGGACCAGGTCCCGGACGCCGCCGCGCGAGACCTGGAGCCGGCCGACGCGGAGGTCGCCTACCTCCAGTACACCTCCGGTTCGACCCGTACCCCGGCGGGCGTGGAGATCAGTCACGCCAATGTCGTCGCCAACGCCCGGCAGGCGCTGAGCGCCTACGGCGCGGATGCCCATCCGGCGACGTGCGTGGGCTGGCTGCCGCTGTACCACGACATGGGGCTCGTCCTGAGCATCGCCGCCCCGGTGGTGCGGGGGCTGCTGTCGGTACTCATGGATCCGGTCGCCTTCCTGCACGAACCCGCGCGCTGGCTGCGGCTGTTGGCCGCGCATCCGCGCGCCCTGAGCGCGGCGCCCAACTTCGCCTACGACTACTGCGCCTCCGCGGTGACCGACGCGCAGAAGGCGGAGCTGCGGCTGGACGGGGTCGCCGCGCTGATCAACGGCAGTGAGCCGGTCCGCCCCGGCACGGCCGACAGGTTCCAGGCGGCCTTCGCCGGTCAGGGGCTCGTCGCGGAGACCCACTGTCCCTCGTACGGGCTCGCCGAGGCGACCGTCTTCGTCAGCGCCGCCCGGCCCGGGGAACCGTTGCGCCGGTTCGCCCTCGACCGGGACGCGCTCGCCGAGGGCAAGGCGCTGCCCGCACGGCCGGACGATCCGAGGGCCGTGCTGCTGGCGGGCTGCGGCACTCCGGCGGGACAGCAGGTCCTTATCGTCGATCCCGTCTCCGGCGACCGTCTGTCCGAGGGCGAGGTCGGTGAGATCCAGGTGCGGGGCCCCAACGTGGGCCGCGGCTACTGGAACCAGCAAGAGCAGACCCGGCGCGTCTTCGGAACCGACGGCCGGCTGCGCACCGGTGACCTGGGAACGGTCCTGGAGGGGCAGTTGATCGTCACCGGTCGGCTGAAGGACCTGATCGTCGTCGACGGACGCAATCACTATCCGCAGGACCTGGAGGCCACCGTCCAGGACACGCATCCGGCCATCCGGCGCGACCGGCTCGCCGCGTTCGGGGTCGCGGGCGGCTCCGGTGAGCGGGTAGTCGTAGTCGCCGAGCACACGCGGACCACGCACCTCGCCGGGATCGACGTACCGGCTCTGGTACGGGCCGTGCGTGCGGCTGTGTCCGGACGGCACGGGGTGCGCCTCGCCGACGTCCTGCTCGTCCCGCCGGGCACGGTGCCGCGGACGTCGAGCGGCAAGGTGTCGCGGGCGCTGACACGTGAGCGGTATCTGGCGGGTGCCTACGCGACGGACGGCGCCGAGTGAGGGCCGTGGACGCGGGCGCGATACGCCGTCTGATCGCCGAGCGGGTCGCCGCGTGGACCGGTACGGCCGTCGCGGAGGTCGCGATGGACCGGCCGCTGGCGGATCTCGGCATGTCCTCGCGGGAAGCGGTCGTGCTGGCCGGGGAACTCTCCCGGCTGACGGGACGCGAGCTGCCGGCGACGTTGCTGTGGGAGGCGCCCACCGGGGAGGCTCTGGTGGCGCACTTGTGCCGTACGCCGTCGCAGCCCCCGCCGCCGACGCCCGCCGCGGTGGCTCCGCCCACCTCGGAGCCGATCGCCGTCATCGGGCTCGGCTGCCGCCTCCCCGGCGGTGTACACGGCCCGGCCGACTACTGGCGGCTACTGACCGATGGCATCGACGCGATCAGACGGGTCCCGGAGGACCGTTGGCGCGACTTCACCCCCTTCCCGCCCGAGGACGCGCTCCCGTACGGCGGCTACCTCGACGACATCGCCGGGTTCGACGCGGACTTCTTCCGGATCACCCCGCGTGAGGCCGGAGTGATGGACCCGCAGCAGCGGATCCTCCTGGAGGTCGTCCACGAGGCCCTGGCCCATGCCGCCGTCCCGGCCGCGTCCCTCGCGGGCACCGCTACCGGTGTCTTCGTCGGGGTCTCCGCCCCGGAGTACGGTGCGCTGACCGGCGCCGACCCGGCGGCCGTGGATCCCTGGGCGCCGGCGGGCGGTGCGCTGAGCGTGGCCGCGGGCCGGCTGGCGTATGTGCTGGACACCCGTGGGCCGAGCATGGCCGTGGACACCGCCTGCTCCTCCTCGCTCGTCGCGGTGCACCACGCCTGCGTGAGCCTGCGGACGGGCGAGAGCGACACGGCGATCGCCGCGGGCGTCAACCTGCTGCTCTCCCCCACCGTCACCGTGGCGTTCCGGCGGGCGGGCGCCCTCGCGCCGGACGGCCGGTGCAAGCCGTTCTCACCGGACGCCGACGGCATCGGCCGCGGGGAGGGCTGTGCGGCCGTGCTCCTGAAGCGGCTGTCCGACGCCGAGCGGGACGGCGACCGTGTGCTCGCCGTCATCCGCGCCACGGCCGTCAACTCCGACGGCCGCTCCAACGGCCTCCTCGCCCCCAACCCGGCCGCCCAGCAGGCGCTGTTGACCACCGCGTACGCCCGGGCCGGGCTCACCCCCGCCCACGTCGACTACGTCGAGGCGCACGGCACCGGCACCCCGCTCGGCGATCCGATCGAGGCGGGCGCGCTCGGCGCCGTCCTCGGTGCGGGCCGCGACCCCGACCAGCCGCTGCTCCTCGGCTCGGTGAAGTCGAACCTGGGGCACCTGGAGTCCGCCGCGGGCATCGCCGGGCTGGTGAAGACCGTGCTCGCCCTGCACCACGACGTCATCCCGCCCTCCCTGCACTGCTCCGAGGGCAGCGCCCTGGACGACGTACGGCTGCGGGTGGTGTCCGAGGACGAGCCGTGGCCGCGCTACGGCGGCACCGCCACGGCCGGGGTCTCCGGGTTCGGGTTCGGCGGCACCAACGCCCACGCGGTGCTGGAGGAATGGCGACCCGGCGTGCTGCCCGCGCGACCGGGCGAGGAGCCCGGGGCCCGGCTCCATCTCCTGTCCGACGTGGACGAGGAGCGGCTGCGGGACACCGCGGCCCGGCTCGCCGACTGGCTCCGGACGGCGGCCGCGCATCCCGCCGACGTGGCGCGCACGCTGGCCGGACGGACCGGCCGCGGAGGGGTGCGGGCGGCCGTGGTCGCCCGGGACCATGACGAACTCACGGACGGGCTGGGCGCGTTGGCGCAGGGGTGCCCGCACAGGCAGGTCGTGACCTGTGAGCGTGATCTCGTAGGGCCGGGCCCGGTGTGGGTCTTCTCCGGGTACGGCAGCCAATGGGCAGGAATGGGACGCCTGTTGCTCACCGAGGAGCCCGCCTTCGCCGCCGCCGTGGAGAAGCTCGACGCGGAGTGCGGGCTGTCCCTGTACGACCGTCTCGCGTCCGGGAGCGAACTCGACCGGCTGGAGGTGGCCCAGCCCGTTCTGTTCGGACTCCAGGTGGCGCTGGCCGAGTTGTGGCGTTCCTACGGCGTCGAGCCCGCCGCCGTCATCGGCCACTCCCTGGGCGAGGTGGCCGCCGCGGTGTGCGCGGGTGCGCTGGACGTGTCGGAGGGCGCCCGGATCGTCGCCGTACGGGCAAGGCTGCTCAGCAGATTGCAGGGCGGTGCCATGGCGGTCGTCGACCTCGACGACGGCGAACTCGACGCGCTGGCCCGGGACTTCCCCGGTGTGCACGTCGCCGTTCACTCCTCGCCCGGGCAGAAGGTCGTCACCGGTGAGGAACCGGCGGTGGCACGGCTGGTGCGGTGGCTGGAGCGGGAAGGGCGGGCGGCTCGTTCCATGCGGGTCGTCGGCGCCGGGCACTCGCCCCAGGTCGAGCCGCTGCTCGCGGAGTTGACCGAGTCCCTGGCCGACGTCGGAGGCAGAGCGCCCCTCGTGCCGGTCTACTCCACCGTCCTGGACGATCCGCGCGGCGACTGTGTCTTCGACGCCGCTCACTGGGCCGCGAACCTGCGGCGGCCCGTGCGGCTGGACCGGGCCGTCGCCGCGGCCGCCGCCGACGGCCACACCGCCTTCGTCGAGATCTCGCCCCACCCGGTCCTGGGCCGGGCCATCACGGACAACGTGCCCGGTGCCCTCACGATCGGCACGCTCCGGCGGGAGGCCGACGGATGCGCCGACTTCCTCACGCAGGTGGGGACCTTGTACTGCGCGGGCGGACGGCTGCCGCTGCCGCCGGGGCGGGTCGTCGACCTGCCCGCGCCGCGCTGGAAGCACGTGCGGCACTGGTGGACGGACGGGCGGGGGTCGGCACCTACGAAGACGCGGCCCGAGGTGCCTGCCGACCTTCCGGCAGCGGCGTCCGCGAAAACCGGGGCCGAGGTGCCCGAGGACACCACCGTCGCCGCCCGCCTGTGCCACCACATCGCCACGGTCACCGGCCACCCCGCGGGCCGGGTCACTCCCGCCACCGCCCTGGCCGGCCTCGGGCTCGACTCGCTGATGGCGGTCCGTGTCCGCACCGCCGTCGAGCGCGAGTTCGGCACCGAGCTGCCGCTGCGCGACCTGCTCGGCGCCACCACCGTGCAAGAGCTGGCCGACCGTGTCCGGCCGGGGCCGGTACGCCCGCTGCACGTCACCGCCGGCCGTCCCCCGCTCTTCCTCGTGCACGCCGCCGGCGGAACGACCGACGTCTACCGGGCACTGGCCGAACGGCTGGGAGACAAGCTGTCGGTGTACGGTCTCGAACGCCTCGAAGACGCCCCCACGGTGACCGAGAAGGCGCGCCGCTACGCCGAAGCCGTCACGGCCGTCCACCCCGACGGGCCCTGTCTGCTGGGCGGCTGGTCCTTCGGCGGCTTCGTCGCCCAGGAGACCGCGCGGCAACTGACCGCGGCGGGGCGGGACGTGGAGCTCGTGGTCCTCATCGACTCCGTACGCCCCCTCCCCCAGCCGGACCGGACACCGGCCGAACGGCTCCGCGCCCACTTCGAGGGGTTCGCCCGGCACGTCAGCGACGCCTACGGGGTCCGGCTCGAGCTGCCGTACGACGACCTCGTCGCGATGGACGACGACGGAGAACGCATCGACACCGTGCTGGGGATCCTGCGCGCGTCCGCCGATGTGCCGCCCGCCGCCCTGGAGCACCAGCGCTCCTCCTACCTGGACCTGAGGATCGGCGAGGCCCACCGGCCGGGCCTTCACGACGGGCGGGTGGTCCTGTACCGGGCCACGGAGCCCGCTCCGCACACCGTGCGCGACCCCGCCTACGAACGCGACGACCAGACGCTGGGCTGGGACGAGGTGTGCCCGCGCCTGACCGTCGTACCGGTCGCGGGACACCACCTGTCGCTGCTCGACCCGCCGCACGTCGACGAGATCGCCGCCCGTCTGGGGCGCGAGCTCGCCGAAGGGACCCGCTGAACGTGATCCGAGGAGAGCCGCCATGCACCGTCGCACCACCGGAGTGTCCCGACGTACCGTCACCAAGGCCGCGGCCGGTGCCGGTCTGGCCGTCCTGTTCGGCGCCCGGACCGCCGCCGCGGTGGGGTCACGCACCGTCGACGTGTCCGTGTCCTCCGCCGCGCTCGGCCGCAGTGCGCCGGTGCGGCTGATCCTGCCGTCGGGCTTCGGCTCGCAGCCCACCCGCACCTACCCCGTGCTGTACCTGCTGCACGGGGCCCACGACGACTACACGTCCTGGACGCGGGAGACGGACATCGAGGCCTTCACCGAGGGCCGGGACCTGATCGTGGCGATGCCCGACGCGGGGCCCACCGGGATCCCCACCGCCTGGCGCGGCGGGCCCGACTACGAGACCTTCCAGCTGAAGGAGGTTCCGGCGCTGCTCGCCCGCGACTACCGGGCCTCCGGTGTACGGGTCGTCGCGGGGGTGTCCACCGGCGGCTACGGCGCGATGGCGCACGCGGCACGGCACCCGGGCATGTTCACCGCGGCGGCCTCCTACAGCGGGATCCTCGACACCATGGCGCCCGGTGTCCCCACCCTGATGGACGCCATCGTGGCCCGCGAGAACCTGGTGCCCACGTCGCTGTGGGGCAATCCGTTCCTGAACCTGCTCACCTGGCGCGACTTCAACCCGCGGAACCGGGCCGCGGGACTGCGCGGCACCGCCCTGTACGTCTCCAGCGGCAGCGGGCTGGCGGGAGGCACGGGTGACTGGCTGCCCGAGGCCCTGGAGAGCGCCCTGTGGCCCTCCGCCCATGCCTTCACCGACACGCTCGCGCTGCAGCGCATCCCGGTCACCACACACTTCTACGCAGGAGGAGGGCACAGCTGGGCTTACTGGAAGCAGGAGTTCACCGCGTCGTGGCCGTTGCTCGCCCGAGGTCTGGGGGTGCCGCAGTGATGTCGGTACCGTCGGGGCACGGAACGCAACGCAGGGGTCGTCCGTCCAACACAGGACTTACCCCTCGCCCCACGGGCAACGGCCCGCGGGTGAGCCGCTTCCGGGTGAAAGGAGGGCCCCCCTTGGCCACCCCCGCCCCGCACGGCGTCCCGGAGGGCCGCGGCGCCGCCGCGGTCCCGCCCGACCTGGCCGAACTGCTGCGCGCCCAGCTGGAGGACGTCGCCGACGAGGTCGAGGAGGAGGTCCGCCGGCAGGTGCCCGAGTACGCGCGCCCGGCCGACGGAACGTACCGCGAGAACCTCAGAGCCGGTGTGGTGCAGGCGCTGACCCTGTTCGTCGACCACATCGCCGACCCGCGCGGCCGCGGGGACGCGATCGCGGCGACGTACTACGAACTCGGGCGCGGTGAGGCCCTGGAGGGGCGCAGCCTGGACGCCTTGCAGTCCGCGCTGCGGGTCGGCGGGCTGCACGCCTGGCGCCTGATGGGCCGGACGGCCGAGCAACTCGGCCTCGACTCCGCGGTGGTCACGGCGCTGGGCGAGCTCGCCTTCCGCACCGTGCACGAGGTCGCGGAGGCGGCCGCTGCCGGGTACTCCGAGGCGCGCGCGCACAACACCGACGAGCTCGAGCGGCGTCGCAGACGCCTGCTGGACCTGCTGCTCGGCGAGGGTCCGGTCGCACCCGCGGCGGTGCAGGACCTGGCGCACGGTGCCCGGTGGTCGGTGCCCAGGCAGGTCGCGGTCGTCGCGCTCGCGGCCACGCCGGACCAGCGGGAGGAGGAGTGGCCGCTGGCCGCCGCGGGGGCTCTGGTGGACATGGAGTCGCGGCCGCCGCGGATGCTGATCCCCGACCCGGACGGCTCCGGGCGCTTCGGGGGCCGGGCGTTCAGCCTCGCGCTGCGGGGGCGGCCGGCCGCGATCGGGCCGACGGTGCCGCTCGCCGACGCGGCCCAGTCGTTGCGCTGGGCCGTCCGGGCGCTGGGGTTGATGGGGCGCGGGATCCTCCCCCGGCAGGGGGTGGTGCGCTGCGCGGACCACCTGTCGACCCTGCTGCTGCACAGCGACGAGCCGATGCTCGACCAACTGCGGGGGCGGGCCCTCGCACCGCTCGAGGCGGTGTCGGAGGGGCAGCGCGAGCGGCTCGCCGAGACGCTGCTGGCGTGGCTGCTCAGCGGCAGCAATGTGCCCGACGTCGCCGCCCGTCTCCATGTCCATCCGCAGACGGTGCGTTATCGGCTGCGTCAGCTGGAGAAAGTCTTCGGTGACGCCCTGCACGATCCAGGCGCCCGTCTGGATCTCATTCTGGCACTCACCACGGCACAAAAGAGCGAGGAATTTCTGAATTCCCGTCCATAACACCTCTCATGGTCAAGCGAATAAGTTTCGGGACGTCCTTTCCACAGGCGTATCACACGCCCCACCCTCAAAGGATCCCCATGCGTATTCGCTTGTACCTCGCCGCGCTCTCGCTGGTCGGCGGAGCCGGTGTGGCCACCGTCTCGGCGCCACCGGCATCCGCCGCGGCCTGCTCGGACATCGACGTCGTCGCCGCTCGCGGCACGTTCGAGCCGGGCAACCTCGGCCTGATCGTCGGTGACCCGGTGTACTCCGCGCTCCAGAGGAAACTCACGGGCCGGAATGTGAGCAGCTACAAGGTGAACTACCCCGCGGACCTTTCCCTCACCTCGGCCGCGCAGGGCAACAGGGATCTGGTGAACCACGTGAACAGCCAGGCGGCCGCCTGTCCGAATCAGCGTTTCATTCTGGTCGGCTATTCGCAGGGCGCGAATGTCGTCGACAACTCCATCGGCATCAGCAGCGCCGGTGCCGTGGTCGGCAGTCCCATCGTGGCCACCATTCCCGCCGCGCTGGAGTCACGGGTGGCCGCGGTGCTGCTGTTCGGCAACCCGATCCGGGCGATCGGCAAGAGCGTCACCGGCACGTACCAGAGCCGCACCATCGACTTCTGCGCCAAGGGTGACCCGGTCTGCGAAGCGGGCGGCAACGACACACTCGCGCACCTCGGCTACACGGCGAACGCCGACGCGGCCGCGACCTTCGCCGCGGGCAAGGTCTGAGCGAGCGCGGACGGAAGGGCCCGGGAGGAGTTTCCCTCCCGGGCCCTTCCACATGTCTGGACACCAGTTCGGTCCGGCCGTTGTTTGGACACCGCCGACGAGCAGTCCGTCACCCGCAAGGTCTGAGCGACAGCGCACAGAAGAGCCCGGGAGGAGGCTTCCTCCCGGGCCCTTCGCATACCGTCCGTCTATCGAGGTGTACGCGCGAACTCCGTGAGCGCGGTGGACACCGGCTCCGGCCGGCCATTGTTCTGTACCGGCGCCGCGGTCAGCACGTCGAGGTGCTGGTAGCCGTCCGCTACCACGGGGTGCAGGTCGGCGGGGACCCGGCCGGCGAGCAGTCCGTCACCCGCGAGGACCGTGAGCGTCGGGTTGGCGGTGAGCCCGTCGGGGTGCACGACGAGCCGCTTCACCTGCGGGGATGTGGCCAGCTGGATGTCGGTGACCAGCTTGGTCGGGAAGTACTGCTCGGTGAAGTCCAGCGGCTGAGCGGCCATGCTGCGCGCCAGCTCCCGGATGTCGGTGACCTCCTTGCCCGCCGCGGTGAACGGGGTTCCGTCCGACGACCGGTACCCGGGGTCGTCCGGGTCGCCGACCCGGTCGTAGTTGCGCCAGGTGTAGAGCGGACCGTGCGGCTGTGCGGGAATGGCCTTGTACTCGGTGCCGAAGAGGCCCGGCTGCGACGAACTCCCGTTGGCCGCGGGGAAGTTCTTGTCGGTGATGGGCCCGCCGTCGAAGAAGCCCACGCTGCTCTGAAGGAACGCGAGCGGCACGGACTGGTCGTCCATCAGCGAACCGAGGATCGCCTCGTTGGTGAGCCGGAAGTCCTTCACCGCGGGTGAGCCGGTGAGGAAGGTGGCCGTGTCCTTGGAGAACAGGAAGCGGTTGGTGGCCTCGATGTTGGTGTTGGCGGGCAGATAACTCGGCAGATCGGCCTCGCCGCCCGGATCCTGCAGGGCGCCCACGCCCGCGATGGCGAGCAGGGTCATGGTCTCGGGGTTGAGCAGGACGGGCGCCGACAGCGAGCGTGGGAGCAGTCCGCTGTCGAGTCCGGCCTGGACGACGCCGTAACCGAGGCCCACGTCCGGCAGGTTGGTGTCGTCCGGGATGCTGCCGCTCAGGTCGGCGAGGGATGTGGAGACGGTGGTGTCGAGGGCGAAGTAGCCGGCGCACTGGTTGTGTCCGGCGTCGGCGGTGGTGGCGGGGTCGCCGTCGAAGTCGGCGGCGGCGAAGTACCCGGTGATGACACCGCCGAGCGAGTGGCCGCCGCACAGCACCTTGTCCTTGCGGACGCCCTGGTCGGGCAACTCGGCGGCGAGCAGGTCGTACTCGTCGCGCACGGTCTGCTCGATGCCGAGCTTCGCCATCCATCCGAGCTTGTCGTTGCCGACGAACCCGGCGAAGGTGCGGCCCTGGACCTGTTTGCCGCGGTAGTAGTAGTCGACGGCGGTGTGCTGGTCGCCGGAGGTGATTCCGGTGCGGTCCTCAAGGCAGTTGGAGCGCCGGTCCAGGGCCCAGAACTCGATGTGACGGCCCTGCTCGGCGGCGCGCGCCACGGTGTTGCGGGCGACGCTGTCGAAGGCTCCGGCGCCCTCCAGGATGCCCGGTTGAGCGACCAGGACCCGGTCGGCGTCGGCCGATGACGCGGGCCCCGACGAGGACCGGTAGCGCAGATACGACAGCCAGTCGCACGCCGCCGGACGGGCCCCGAAGGACGCCGGAAGGGGTGCCTTCACGCGTACGACGGTCTCGGTCACACCCCCGCTCGTCCCGACGGGTGTCTCGGTTCTCGCGCTGTCCGCGGACGCCGACGGGGTGAACGCCCCGGTGGTCAGCAGCACCGCCAGCGCCGCGACACGTAGCGTTTCAGGGGTTCTTCCTCTGCTGCGACTCGTGTTCATGCTGGGACCGTAGGGCTGCGCGGGCACGCCTCTCGGCGGTTGCTCACAAGAACGCAGGGCCCCGTGGGCGCTTTGTCACCAGCCGCAGACAGGACGTCAGCCGTCGTGCAGGGTACGGCGCGGTGAGCGGTCGTAGGAGTGCCGGTAGAGGGTGGCGAAACGGCCCGGGTGGTAGAAGCCCCAGCGGGCGGCGATGTCGGTGACGGTGGCTCCGTCCTCGGGGTCGGCGGCCGTCAGCTCGTCATGCGCGTGGGACAGGCGGGCCTGCCGGACGTACGCGAGCGGGGTGCTGTCCAGGTGCCGGCGGAAGGCGTACTGCAGCGCGCGGACGCTGACGTGGGCCGCTTCCGCGATCTGGGCGACGGTGAGGGGCCGGTCGGCGTGGTCGTCGATGTAGGCGAGGGCGCGGCGCAGGGCGGCGGGGTGGGCGTCCTGGCGCTCGGAGCCGGTGGGGTCGGTGGCGGCCGTGTGGGGGAACGTGGCCAGGACGGTCGCCGCAAGGTGCTGGGCGGCGGTGGAGGCGACGAGGGGCTGGTCGGCGACCGCGGGATCCGACAGCACGTGGTCCTGCACATAGCGGATGGTCGACCGCAGCCGGTCGCCGGCGGCGGGGGTGTGCGGCCGGTGTCCGGTCAGCCGGACCGGTTCCGGGTGCCGTCCGCCCGTGACCCCCGCGACCTGGGTGAGCAGCTCCGGGTCCAGCATCGTGATGTTGTAGCGGGCCGCCTGGATACGGCCCGCGTAGGACAGTTCCGGAGGGGCGAAGGACACCACGTCGCCGGGGCCGAAAGAGTCCGAGACACCTTGGTAGACGTGGTCCTCGATGGTGCCCTCGTGGACCACGCACAGGCAGATCCGGCCCAGCGGGGTGACGGCGTAGCTCATGTCGAAGTCCAGGTCGAGTTCGTCGACGCTCACCGAGTCGATGGCGGTGCGGTGGATCCGGGCACGGCTGCTGTCCGACGTACCGCTGCCGATCCGCATCTTCGCGTAGGCATGACTGAGGAAGTCCTCAGTACGGTCCAGGTCGTCGCTGTCGAACGTCAGCGTCTCCATCGCAGCCAGGTCCTCCCGCTCTCTGCTCGGCTCGTCTTTCGCACATACCCGCGAATGCCGCGATGCTTCGCGACCGCGTTTCGTTTTCTGTCCTGCCTGGTCACAAGGTGTGCGTCCGGTGGCTCGTCACGGACGGACCCTTGCGTCCAGGCTGGACGGGCGGCGGCCGCGGGAGTCGCCGTGCACCAGAGGGAGAGGGCGACAGGACTGCATGACGCAACACGAAGAGCTGGTTGTGAAGATCGAAGAACTCCAGGAGGAAATCGCCCAGCTCCGGCAGGCCCTTGTCTCTCACGCCGTCGTCGACCAGGCGATCGGTGTCGTCCTCGCCCTCAGCGGTCTCCGTCCCGACCAGGGGTGGGAGGTCCTCAAGACGGTGTCCCAGCGCACCAACACCAAGCTGCGGGACGTCGCCCAGCACGTCGTGCGCTGGCCCGACCTCGGCAGCCTGCCGGCGGAGATCCGCCCGGCACTGCGCATCGCGCTGGCCGAGGCGCACGCGGCGCACGGAGGCCGGTCGCTGATACGGCAGGAACAGCGGTGCAAGGGCTACGGCAGGGCCCCCTCCGGGAAATCCGAGTGACGGGCCGGGACACCTGTGCGTACCGTTGACCGCATGGAGATCAGCAGCCGTACCCACACCGCAGCCGCGCGAGCGACCAGCTCGCCGGCTGCCGACGCCTGACCTCCCCCACTCCCCGGCGGCCGGAAACGGATCGCCGGTGCAGGACCTCTGGTCGCCGTCTGTTCCCGCGGTCGTTTCCGGTCCCACGAGACCGAAGGACCACTGCCATGGACACGGACCGGACCGTACGCGTCTTCACCGACTTCTACCGCGAGCGCGGACACCACCTGATCACGGGCAGCACACTGCTGCCACCGCCCGGGGACCCGGTGCTGTTCACCACCTCGGGCATGCACCCGCTCACCCCCTATCTGGAGGGCCGCCCCCACCCCCGGGGTGGCCGCCTCGTCAATGTGCAGCGCTGTCTGCGCACCACCGATCTCGACGAGATCGGCGACTCCACCCATCTGACGGTGTTCGAGATGCTCGGCTCGTGGTCGCTGGGCGACTACGGCCACTCCCAGAGCCTGCGCTGGGGCTACGAGCTGCTCCGTGACGGTTTCGGCATCCCCCGGGAGAGGCTCCACGTCACGGTCTTCGGCGGTGACGAGCAGGTGGGCCCCGATCTCGAATCGCTGCGCACCTGGCAGGAGTCGGGAGTTCCCGTGGAACTCACCCGGGAGGACAACTGGTGGTCCAACGGGCCCGTCGGCCCGTGCGGCCCCGACTCGGAGATCTTCGTGTGGACCGGCGTCACCCCGCCTCAGGGCACCCCCACCACGGACCCGCGGTGGGTGGAGATCTGGAACCACGTCGTCATGCGGTACCGCCGCCTCGAGGACGGCTCTCTCCAGCCCCTCGATCGTCCGAGCGTCGACACCGGCATGGGGCTGGAGCGCCTGGTCACCATCCTGCAGGGCCATGACTCGGTCTACGACACCGACCTGTTCGAGCCATGGATGCGGCTGCTGCCTCCCCTGTGGGAACTCGACGAGCCGTCGCTGCGTCTGGTCAGCGACCATCTGCGCTCCGGTGTCGTCGTGATCGGCGACGGGGTACGGCCGTCCAACACCGGCCGCGGTTACGTCCTGCGGCGCGTGGTCCGCCGCCTGCTCACCACCCTGCGGCGCGAGGACCCGTCCCGCACCCTCTCCGACCTGCCGGTGGAGCTCCTCCAGCACACGCTGGACCACTTCCGTACGAGCTGCGGGACAGGGCTGGTCCGTGACGTGCTGCTGGAGGAGGAACGCCGGTTCGACAGGCTGCTGGAGCGCGGCCTGCGTCTGCTGTCCGGGCCGCGGTACCGGGGGCCGCTGAGCAAGGAGGACTACGAGTACCTCCACGACACCCACGGCCTGCCCCGCGACCTGGTTCTCGGCCTGCGCCGAGAGGGGTGAGAGCTACTCCGTGCGCAGGGCCGTCGCCGTGCGGGACTTCGCCGCCCAGCCCGCCGGGAGCATCGCGCCCAGCAGGGCGATGACGAGACCGGCCAGGCCCAGCAGGAGCAGTTGCGGGGTGTCGTAGACATCGAGGACGGACCTGGGCAGGCCGGTGCCGGCCGCGTGTCCCATCACCGGGAGCACGAATCCGTGCAGGGCGTATCCGGCGGGGACGCCGACCAGACCGCCGAGCACGCCGATGCCGGCCACCGAGGCGAGGACGAGGCTCACGGTCTGCCGGGGTGACATGCCGAGCGCCTTGCACACGCCCAGGTCGTGGACGCGCTCCCGGGTGTCCAGAACGACGGAGTTGAGGACGCCGAGGCCTGCGACGGACACGAGCATCAGGGTGAGGAGCGCGGCCATCGTGTTCAGGATGAGCACGAAGTTGTCCTGCTCGGACGGCGTGTTGGCCCGGGCGTCGGCGCCGAGGGGCTCGATCCGCGCGGCGAGCTTCTCGGCGTACGCGACGGCGGAGACGCCCGGTTTCACGTCGACGAGGAACACCTGGGGCCTGGTCGCGGGGAAGTCCGCGGAGTTCACCTGGATCTCCAGCACGTCGTCCGAGCTGCCGAAGGCCTCGCCGACTATCCGCAGGACGGCCGTCTCCTTCCCGACGGTCACGCGTACGGTGTCGCCGATCTCGGTACCGGTGGTCTCCAGGAACTGGCCGGGCACGACGACCTGGCCCGCGCCGTCGAGCCAGTGCCCGGAGACCATGGCGTAGCCGCCCCTACTGGAGTCGCCCTGGTAGAGGGTCGCCCGGACGGCTCCGGAGACCCCGGCCACGGTGGCGTCCTGCTGGCCCATGCCGTAGTACGAGGCGGTGCCCGACTGTGCCTTGATGGCGGCGCTGACCTGTGCCGGGTCGGCCGGCTCGGGCTCCGTGGTGCCGGGTGCGGGGACGTGCTCGCCGCCCGCGACGCTCGGCCCGCCGGTGAAGACGGTGACCGCGGAACGGTTCTCGGGGTCCTGTATCGAACTGACCTCGTTCAGCGAGGAGGTGAGGCCGACGGCGAAGGTCGCCGCGATCGTGCCGAACGCCACGGCGAGCAGCATCGCGAGCGTGCGGACCGGATGCGCGAAGGGGCTGGCGAGACCGTAGGTCACCGCCCTGGGCAGCGGCAGCCGTCCCGCCGCGCGGTGTGCCCACTGTCCGCGTCCGGTGCGCGGGGCCCGGCCCACGGCGATGGCCTCGACCGTGCGCAGCCTCCCGGCCCGCAGCGCCGGGACGAAGGCGGCGATCCCGACGACCAGCAGCGCGCCGGCGGGGACCACGACATCCACCCACCAGGCCACGGACAGGGTGGCCGTGCCGTACGCCTGCTCGGTGTCGTCGAGGAGCGGTACGGCCAGGAGGTTGCCGAGGACGACTCCGAGCGCGATACCCGCGGCTGCCGGGATGATCGCCTGGGCCACATAGGCGCGGACGACTTCGCGCGGGGTGAAGCCGATGGCCTTGAGGATGCCGATCCTGCGCAGGCTGGTGCCGACCGCGCCGCTGATGACGCTGCCGACGATGATCACCGACATGACGATGCCGAGGACCCCGAAGGCGACGAGGAACGGGATGGTCGGGGCGGCGCCCTGGTCGGCGGCGCGCTTGGTGTCGAGGTAGGACTGGGTGCCGAGGAGCGCACCGGCCGGGACGGCGGCGAGGAGCTTCTTGCGGTCGGCGGCGATGTCGCCCTTCGAGCCCGCCGAGTCGAAGCGGTAGAGCATCTGGCTGGTGACGGGGTGTTCCTTGGAGGCAAGGGCCCTGACCTGCGAGGGAGTTGCCCACAGGTCGGCGGTCTTGCTGGCCGAGGTGGCGAAGCCGACGACCGTGAGAGTCGTGTCGGAGGCCGTCAGGGTGTCGCCCAGCCTGAAGGCGGGACCCTCGTAGGAGGAGCTCAGTACGATCTCGCCCGGTTTCCTCGCCCACCGGCCGGTCGTGAGGTCCAGGTCGTCCACGTCTGCGTGCGGACCGGTGCGTCCGACCAGCGTCATGGCCGGGGGCCGGCGGCCGGACGAGTCCGCCGCCTCGACGACCGTGGAGGGGTACGGCCCCGCGCTCGCGGTGACGGTGTCCAGCTGTCCGGTGGCCGCGAGTTGTCCGGCGGTCGCCTTGGCCGGGTCGAACTCGGTGGTGAGGTGGGCGCCCCGCTGCTCGGCGAAAGCATGGTCGAAGGGCGCGTTCGAGACGACCATGAGGGAACCCGCGACCACGGCGGCCGCCACGGCCATCATCGTGGCGATGGCGATGACGACGGTCTGCACACGGCGCCGGCCCACCCCGGAGCGGACGACACGCAGGAGTGGTCCGGTCATCGCACGGCCTCCGCGCGGGAGTCGAGGGCGACATGGCCGTCGACGAGGTGGACGGTGCGGCTCGCGCAGGCCTCGGCCAGGGCCGGGTCGTGGGTGACGAGCACGATGGTCTGGCCGCCGCGGTGCAGGTCGACCAGCAGGTCCCGGACGTCCTGGCCCGAGGCGCTGTCGAGGGCGCCGGTCGGTTCGTCGGCGAGCAGCAGTGCGGGCCGGTTCACCAACGACCGGGCGACGGCGACGCGTTGGCGTTCGCCGCCGGAGAGGCGGCCCGGGTAGGCGCGGGCGTGCTTCTGGATGCCCAGGACCTCCATGAGCTCCTTCGCCCGGGCCTCCGTCTTGCGCCGTGAGCTTCCGGTGAGCTGGGCGGGAAGCTGGATGTTGTCCAGGACGGTGAGGTCGTCGAGGAGGTTGAAGAACTGGAAGACCATGCCGATCCGTTCACGGCGGAACCGGGCCAGGGCGTGCTCGCCGAGCCGGTCGACCTGCTGCCCGGCGACGGTCACGGTGCCCTCGGTCGGCTTGTCGAGGCCCGCGACGAGGTTCAGCAGCGTGGACTTGCCGCTGCCGGAGGGGCCGGTCACGGCGAGGGCCTCACCCTGGGCGACGGAGAGGTCGAGCGGTCCGAGCGCGGGTGCGCCGGCGTTGTCGTAGCGCTTGGCCACGCCCTTCAGTTCGATCACTGCGGTCATGGGAGGTGCCCGTCCTGTCGGTCGTCGGGTCGTGTCCTTGTCGGCGTGGCGAAGGTATGGAACGAAGGGTCTCGGGCGCGTCGGCCGGAGCACCGAGATGCGGCCCTCCGTGCGGAGGACGCACGGGCGGGGTCATCCCTGCGGAGTACGCCCGGCGGAGGGGACGCTGGTCATGCGGACGGACGCGGCACGGGCCCGGGGACCACGACAATGTCCGTATGGAGACGGAGTACCTGCGGGGATGGCGTCGGCAGGTGCGTGTCGCACTGCGGCCGGAGGTGAAGGGCGCTGAGCTGTCACGGCGGTCGGTGTGCTTCGACGTGCTGCTGGCCGTGCTGCTGACGGTGGTCGCGCTGGTGGTGGCGTCGCGTTATCCCGGTGACGGGCCGGTGCAGGTGTCGAAGATGGAGTACGGGGCGCCGGTTCCGCCCCGGCCTCCCGTTCTTCCGGGCGGGCGGATCGAGCCGCCGGTCTCCTCACCGCCCTGGGGACTGATCGTGCTGTCCGCACTGCCGCTGGCGGCACGGCGGCGGTTTCCGCTGACCGTGTTCGCCGTGGTGCTCTGCGCGGGGCTGGCCATCGGCGACGACGCCTCCTGGATCAACGTTCTTACCTGCGTCATCGGCACCTACAGCGCGGTGATGCACAGCCGGCACCGGGCGGGAGCCATGGCCGGCCTCGTCGCCGCCGCCGTCCTCGCCGGCGTGGCCTTCCGGTCGACGCAGCCGGTACTGCCCGGCTGGTCGAGTCCCGGGGTGGTGCTGCTGGTGGCGGGGGTGGTGGCCAGCGTGGTCCGGGTCGGGCGGCGGCGCCTCGCGGCCAGCCGGGACCGGTTCGCCGCGCTGGAGCGGGCGCACGAGGAGACGACACGCAGGGCCGTGGAGGAGGAACGGGCCCGGATCGCCGCCGAGTTGCACGACGTCGTGACCCACAATGTGAGCGTGATGGTCATTCAGGCGGGCGCCGCGCGCAAGGTCATGGACGCGGCCCCGGAGCGGTCCAAGGAGGCACTGCTCGCGGTCGAGGCCGGGGGCCGGGCCGCGATGGCCGAACTCCGGCATGTGATGGGCCTGTTGGCCGCGCCGGACACCGGCCGCCCGGACTCCCCCGCCGACGGCCTCGAACCGCAGCCGGGCCTCGGGCAGTTGGACTCGCTGATCGACCGTGTGCGGGCCGCCGGGACACCGGTCGGCGTCGCGGTTTCGCTGCCCCCGGAACCGCTGCCACCCGGTGTGGACCTCACGGCGTACCGAGTGGTCCAGGAGGCGCTGACCAACACCATCAAGCACGCGCCCGGCGCCGAGGCCGTCGTCACCGTCGGCTGGTCGGGTGACCGGTTGGAGATCGAGGTCATGGACACCGGCGGAGTCCGCGACGGGGTGCCCGTGGACGGGAACGGCCGCGGGCTGATCGGTCTGCGGGAGCGCCTCGCGGTCTACGGTGGCGCACTGACGGCCGGCCCGACTCTCGCCGGGGGCTTCCGGATCAGAGCTGAGGTGCCGTGGCGGACGGTGTGAGCGACGACAGTTCGGGGTGGCTTCGGCGAACGGCAGGGGCAGGGAGTGGCTGCGTTGGCTGACGGTGTGAACGGCGACAGGCTGCGGGCCGTCATCGCCGACGACCAGGCCCTCGTACGGACCGGGTTCGGGATGATCCTGACCGCGGACGGCATCGAGGTGACGGCGGAGGCGGCGGACGGGGCGGAGGCGGTTGCCGCGGTCCGGCGTACCCGCCCCGACGTCGTCCTCATGGACATCCGGATGCCGGGCATGGACGGCATCGAGGCCACCCGGCGGATCCTCGCCGACGACACCGCGGGCGAGATCCGGGTGATCATCCTGACCACGTACGACCTCGACCACTACGTCTACGCCGCGCTCACCGCAGGGGCCAGTGGCTTCCTCCTCAAGGACGTCACACCCGAGCATCTGGTGGCCGCGATACGGCTGGTGCGGTCCGGCGACGCCCTGCTGGCGCCCACGATCACCCGCCGCCTGATCGAGCGCTTCGCCCGGCGCGAGGAGGCCGCCCCATCGGCCGACCTGCACCGGGACCTGTCCGGGCTGACGCCGCGTGAGCTGGAGGTGCTGCGGCTGCTGGCGACGGGGCTCAGCAACGCCGAACTCGCGGAGCGGCTGTTCCTCAGTCCGACGACGGTGAAGACACACATCGGCCGGATCCTTTCGAAGCTGGACCTGCGCGACCGTGTCCAGGCGGTGGTCCTCGCCTACGAGAGCGGCCTGATCACACCGGGCGGCACCACGGAAGGCGCCCTCCGCGACACCTAGGTCATCAGTCCTGCCGCGACCGTCGCCCCCAGCTCCCAGCACGCCTCGATGTCGGCCTTGGCCGGTTCACCGGTGACGGTCACCGGTTCGGCCGCACTGCGCCAGCCGAGACCCGTCGTGATCGACTCGATGCCGCGCAGGGCTCCGGTGACGTCGTTGCCCCCGTGCACGTAGACGCCGAACGGGCGGCCGCGCGTCTCGTCGAGGCAGGGGTAGTAGACCTGGTCGAAGAAGTGCTTGAGGGCTCCGGACATGTACCCGAGGTTGGCCGGGGTGCCGAGCAGGTAGCCGTCCGCCTCCAGCACGTCCGAGGCCGTGGCGGACAGGGCCGCGCGGCGTACGACACGGACGCCCTCGATCTCCGGCGCCGTCGCACCGGAGACGACGGCTTCGAACATCGCCTGGCAGTTGGGCGAGGGCGTGTGATGCACGATCAGCAGGGTGGCCACGGTCGAACCCTGCCCGCCTCGGCTTTCGTCCGCAAGCCGTGCCGGCGTCGGGCACTGCCGGGCTACGATGCCCGGACACCGCGAGGGGGGAGCAGGTCGTGGCAGACAAAGGGCAGCGGGCAGCAGCGGTCTTCGACGCGCTGGGGCTGACGTACGAGAAGGCGTTCGCGCGTTCCGAGGCTCACCTGGCGTCCCTGGAGTGGCTGCTCGGGAGGCTCGGCCCCGGGAGCCGGGTCCTGGACGTCGGCAGCGGAACCGGCCGTCCCACGGCGTCGACGCTGGTGGCCGCGGGTCACGAGGTGCTGGGAGTGGACGTCTCTCCCGTCATGGTCGACCTGGCCGGCCGGCAGGTGCCGCAGGCCGAGTTCCGCCACGCGGACATCCGTGAACTGCCGCTGGAGAAGGAGTCGTTCGACGCGGTGTGCGTGTACTTCTCGCTGCTGCAGATGTCCCGGGCGGAGCAGTCGGAGGTGCTGGGGCGGCTGGCGCGGGCCCTGCGGCCGGGCGGGAGCCTGGTGCTCGCCACCGTTCCCGTGGATGTGGAGGACCTGGCGGTCGAGTTCATGGGCCAGCCTGTCCGGGCCACGAGTTTCGCCGCGGAGGACGTGGTGGCCGTGGTGCGTGACGCGGGTCTGGCCGTGGAGCACGAGCAGGCCGTGGAGTTCACCCCGGACCATCCCGAAAGCACCACGGAACCGCAGCTGTTCCTGTACTGCGGGCTTCCCGCGTAACGAGAGCGCGCCCGGCACGGGACGGGCGCGCTCTTCGTCGGTCAGCGCACGACCGCCTGCACATACGGCACGAGTCTCACCGGGCCCACCAGACCGTGGTCCTGGCGGGCGACCCCGCCGAACACCGTGGGCTGCGCGACCCTGAGCCGGTTGATGAGCGGGGTCGCCACCTCGATCTCGATCGTGTTCTCGCCGCGCCGCAGGAAGGGGCCGAGGTCGACGACGGGGTGGAGCCGGTCGGCCGCGGGCAGGCGCCTGCCGTTGACGCTCACCCGGAAGGTGTCGCTGACCTGCCCCAGCTCCAACTCGGCGCCGTGGGAAGGCGTCCAGTCGGCCGGCAGGGTGACCGTGGTGCGGTACCGACCGATGCCCGCGGAGTCGGCCAGTTCGGGGATCTGCGACCAGGGCCGCAGCGTCTCGAGGGTGACGCCGCGCCGGACGTGTTCGGTCCGGGTGGCGTCCGAGCCCGGGTACCAGTCCTCGACCTCCAGTTCCCAGCGGTCCGGTGTGATCGGCGCGGGCACTGCGGGGGTCCTGGTGGTGGCGGTTCGGCCCCGGGACAGGCGGGTGGTCCAGGTACCGGCGGTGCGGGCACGCAGGGTCAGCCCTCGCTCGGTGAACAGCACCGCGTCGGCGTCGGTCGCCTCGGCGTGCGCGCTGTTGCCATGGAGGTCGCCGAACAGCCCCGGCCGTCCCAGGGCGACGATCGTCGTCTGCCCCGGCTGGAGCGTGACCCGCAGGGTGATGTCGGCCCCGTCCTCGGTGTAGCGCGCGAGCCGGACCGCCTCCCCCGTCCAGGGATCGAGCAGATACGGCACGGTCCTGCCGCCGTGGGTACGGCGCAGGGTGATGTCGTGGTCGATCGCGGCCACGGGCGGCTTGACCGTCTCGGCGTGCTTGCCGTTGCAGAGGTAGTAGAAGTCCGCGTCGGCGGTGACACGGTGGGCGTTGAGGAGCGTGGACGCGGTGGCGTGCCGTACGTCGGCGCTCACCCCGAGCCCGGCGAGGGCGTCGCCGACCGCGGCCTTGTCGGTGATCCGGACGACGTGGGGCAGCGTGAGCAGCCGGGCGAGGATCTCACGCAGCCGGTCCGTCTCCCCCTGGTCCGGGACCCCGGGAGTCAGTGCCTGGTCGAAGGCTCCGAACAGGACCACGGGAAGTCCCGCCTCGGCCAGGGCGAGGATCTTGCGGGCGTCCTCGACGGCGAGCGTGGGGGTGGAGCCGTAGAAGAAGTCGCCCTCGACGAACAGGGCCTTGTAGGCGGGACCGTCGGGGGCGAGCCGGCCGTCCGAGACGGTCGCGGAGGGCAGGTCGAGGAGGGGTCCGCTGAGGAACTGGTGGGTCCAGCCGAGCGGGACGCCGGTCGCCGTGAACCAGGAGGCGCCGATTCCGGTGGCGGTGTAGCCGGTCTGCCGGAACACGGCGACGTCCGCTCTGGCGGTACCGGTCTGCAGCACCTGGTGGACGCGGCCCAGGTATCCGGAGATGTCCTGGACGTGCCGCCAGGTGGGCTGGCGCGGGCCCCACGACTCGCCGTACCCGGCGGTGCCGTTGTACGGGCTGAAGGCGGCGAATCCCGGCCAGTTCACCCCGGGGGCGGTGGCGTAGGAGAAGCCGTGCACGACGGTCTGGTTGACGCCGGCCGCGTAGGCGCCGCCCATGGTGCGCAGGAAGCGGTCCCAGGTCGTGCTGTACGCGGATCCGTTGTAGGCGCCCGCCTCGCAGGACAGGATCCTTCGCCCGGCCATGTCCCGGCCGCCGGCCAGGCAGCGGTAGTCGTCCAGGTTCTTGAAGCCGAGGGACTCGCCCTCGGGGATGTCGAGGATCGCGGCCGAGGCGATGGCGTCCGTCTGGAGGCCGTAGGGCTGCGAGCGCAGGGTCATGCCGAGGGTGTGCGCCCAGTCCCGCAGGGCCGTCAGGTGGTTGCGGTTGAAGAGGCCGGAGACGGTCTCCCAGAAGTCGTGCCGGATCTGGCGGGTGAACTGGGCCTCGAAGGCGAAGACCTGGTTGCTGTTGTCCAGGACGAGGGCGGGCAGGTACGGCAGCAGCGGCCGTCCGGTGTGCTTCTCGAAGGCCTCGGGCAGCAGGGGTGTCCAGGTCAGGCCGTCGGTCTCCAGCTCCACGGAGTCCTCGAAGAAAGAACCCCCTGCGGCTCGCAACAGGCGCCGCACGGAGGGGGTCAGCAGGTGGTCCTGCCAGTAGGAGGTGACCGCGGTGGTGCCGGCCGGGCTGAAGTGGTCGACGGCGTAGGCGGCCGGGGCGGAGTGCGGGCCGGACTCGGGCTGCTGGCCCGAACCACGCACCCAGTAGGAGATGAGCACCCAGTCCCCGCCCTCGGGCGCGGTCCAGGTCAGCGTGCCGTCGGTGACGGTCGCGGTGAGGTCCTGGACGCTGTCCGGGTCGAGGCCGGTCTCCTTGCGGGTCGAGTGGGCGGGCTCGACCCGGGCGGCCTGTACGGCGAGGAGCTGCTGACGGGTCACCCCCGCGGCCGCGGCGTGGACGGGTGGCGGGACGGGCCCCTGGTAGGTGCTGCCGCCGGTCAACGGGGCGCGGCCGTGGGCGAGTTCCTTGGCGGCGGCGTCGTCGTCGGGCGTGAGCCCGGGGACGGCCACGGGCCAGCTGGGGCCGAGGGTGAGGTCGACGGTGAGTCCCCGTCTCGCCGCGCGGCGCAGCGCGGCCTCGACGCCGTCCCGCCAGGGTCTGCTCCCCCAGCCGTGGTGTGCGGTGTCCAGGACCGACTTGTCCTTGATGCTGTGGTGGACGGCGGCGATCTCCACACCGCCGAAGCCCGCGTCCGCGATCTGGTCGATCTCGCGGGCGATCTCGTCCGGGTCCACGAGACCGTCCGGCCACCACCAGCGGAACCGGGGCCGTACCGAGCGGGCGGGGGCCGCGAACCATTCGGCGGCCGCTCCCGTCCCCGCCACCGCTGACGGGGCCCCCGCCCCGAGCGCCACGGCGGCGCCCGCGGTCAGTCCGGCGGCCAGGACCACGCGTCGGGATATGCCGTCGCGCTGCGGGTTGGCTTCATGCATGTGGACGCCCCAAGGTATTGAATCGTTTCAATCACTGGCAAACGCCGGAACGTTAGCCGCTGCTCCGGCCGAGGTCAAGAGGCGTGCGGTGCGAGCGCCGCGGCCAGCGCGTCCAGGTGGTCCGCGACAGGACCGGCGGTGAGCAAGCCGCTTGCGGCGCCCGCGAGTTCGCCCCTGGCGGGTTCGAGCGCGCGCTGGGCGCGCCGCATCAGCGGACGGTCGTCCACCTGGATCGCCGCGCGGGCGAGGAGGCTCCACAGGGCCTCGTGCAGGAGGTCCCCGGGCGGGGAAGGCACGGAAGCCAACAGGCGTACGGCGTCCTGGTCGCGCCCATCGGCGAGCAGCAACAGGGGGCGCACCCACGGCTCGTAGGGGCCCCAGTCGGTGTGCGGGTCGGCGGTGACGGGAAGGCCGTGGTGCAGCCGCAGGCACAGCAGGGCGAGGGGGAGCAACCCCTGCTCCAGGCCGGGCATTCCGGCGCCCTCCAGGGACTTGGCGGCCGCCCGGTACGCGGACTCGCCGAGCCGCGGAGGCTCTGTCGTCGCGGTGCGCAGGGCGCGGTACCACGTGGTGAAGACGGCGACGAGAGGCAGCTCGTGCCGTTCGGCGAGCGCGTCGGCGGCGGCCGCGTGCCGGTCCGCCGCCGTGAAGTCGGCGGTGGCGCAGTGTGCTTGGAGCCGGATCAGGTGGCCGAGGACCTCGTAGGTGAACAGGCCGTGCCGGCCGGCCACTTCGGTGATCTCCGCGCCGATCTCCGCCCGCCGGGTGGCGAGTCCGGCTCGTTCGAAGGTCTGCATGAACAGGCCGTTGAGGGCGAAGACGAGCAGGTCGGCGTCTTTGAGCCGACGTGCGCTCTCGACGGCCCGGTGGGCCGCCTGAAGGGCGCGTGTCCCCTCGGGGAGGGTGCCGCGGGACTCCACCGCCACGGTGGCCAGGAGCCGTGCCCTTGCCGCCTCGGGTGCGCCCGGTGGCAGGAGGAGCAGGGTGCGTTCCGCCGCACCCACCAGCCGGTCGGCCTGGGCGGGGTCGTCGGAACGGGTCCAGACGGCGGGGACGTCGTAGACGCCGATGACCCGTGCCGTCAGCTCCGGATCGCCCAGCTGCTCCGCCGCCGCCACGGCCGCCGCGCGGTGCCGCCGTGCCGCTTCCAGGCCGCCGCCCCCGGTGACGGCGAGGTCGCGCATCAGCCCCGCGGTCGATTCCAGGCGGGTGCGTGCCCGCGGGGGGACCATGCTCGCGTACGACGCGGAGGCCTGCTCCCAGACCTGTGCGGCCGGGTCCGAGGGGCCCGGGTCCAGGTGGTCGGCGTGCCGCAGGATGTCCTGCTCGGTGCGGCTGAGCCGGGGGCCCGGCTCCACACCGAGGTGCTCACGCAGCAACTGTCGGGCGCGCCGCAGGACGGACAGGGCGTCGGCCTGGCGTCCGGAGCGGTACAGGGCGAGGGCGAGCAGCTGCCAGGCGTCCTCCCGCCAGGGGTGCTCGGCCACGTGGGCGTCGAGGTCCGCTGCCGCGTCGGCCGCGGCGCCGAGGGCGAGCCGGCCCTCGGCCCTGCGTTCGACGGCGGTCAGCCGGAGCTCGGCGAGCCGGGAGCGTTCCGCGCGCGCCCAGCGCTCCTCGGCGAAGTCGGCGTAGGCGGGTCCGCGCCACAGCTCCAGAGCCTCGGTCAGCCGGGGCACCGCCTGCGCGGGAGGCAGGTCCGCCGCGGCGGCGACGGCGTGCTCGAACCGCCGGGCGTCGACGTGGGCGGGGTCGGCGCGCAGCGCGTAGCCGGGGCCTTCGGTGACGAGGAGGCGGGACGGGGTCCGGCGCGGCCGCTCGGGTTCCAGAGCGCGCCGCAGCCCGGCGACGAAGGTCCGGACGGTACCCACGGCATCCGCCGGCGGGTCCCCCTGCCACAGGTCCTCCACCAGGCGGGGAACGGGCACGACCCCACGGCGGGCGATGAGGAGGCGGGCCAGCACCGCACGATGCCTCGGACCCTTCAGGGCGATCGGCTCCCTGGTCTCGTCCCAGGCCGCCACCGACCCCAGGACTCCGAACTCGACCACACGCACGTACCTCAACGTACACGCGTTCATTCGTTGCTCATTCGCCCCCCGGACCCTGGGTTCATCGGCGGTCCGGGGCCCGGACACCGATGCCTTCCACTCGCCGTACGACCGAAGAGAGCCCCGCTGTGAGACCCACCATCGCCGGATTCGAGTACCAGCGCGTGTCCGTCGCCGAGGACGTGTCCCTCCATGTGGCCGTGGGAGGGACCGGCACACCCGTGGTCCTGCTGCACGGCTTCCCGCAGACCCACCTGATGTGGCGCCATGTCGCGGCGGACCTGGCGGCCGACCACACAGTGATCTGCCCCGACCTGCGCGGTTACGGCGACAGCGACAAGCCGCGCGAGGACGGCCCCCACACCTACTCCAAGCGGACCATGGCGAACGACGTCGTCACCCTGGCACGCCGGCTGGGGCATCCCCGGTTCGCGCTGGCCGGGCACGACCGGGGCGCACTGGTCGCCTTCCGGGCGGGCCTCGACCATCCGGACGCGGTCTCCCACCTGGCCTGTCTGGACATCCTTCCGACACTCGACATGTGGGACGCCCTGCACGGCACGTCGGCGGCGGTCGCCTTCCACCTCTACCTCATGGCCCAGCCGCCCGGTCTCGCCGAGCGGATGATCTCCGCGAGCGCGGACGCGTTCTTCGGCCACTTCCTCGACGTGTGGGCGAACCGCCCCGACGCGATCCCGGCTCCGGTCCGTGCGGAGTATCTGCGGGCCTGCCGCGAGGCGGTGCCGTCGATCGTCGCCGACTACCGCGCCTCCGCGGGCATCGACGTCGAGCAGGACGAGGCCGACCGTGCCGCGGAGAACCGGCTGGGCATGCCGGTGACCGTGCTCCAGCAGGACTGGGGAGCCGCACTCGGCTACGAGGCCACCGCCCTGTGGGAGGCCTGGGCCGACGACCTTCGCCATACGACCGTCTCCTGCGGCCACTTCATGGCGGAGGAAGCGCCGGCGGACGTGGCGAAGGCCGTCCGGGAGCTCACTCTTCGAGGAGCGTGACCGTTGCCTCCACATACCCCTCCCCCGTATTGTCCGGGACGGGCGACACGGACGGAGGGACAGCATGGACGTGGAAGGGTTCACCGAGGACGGATACGGCCAAGTGTGCCGCGTCTTACAGGAGTTGGTGGACGAGGGTCTGGAGACCGGGGCGGGTGTCTCCGTCTGGCGTGACGGCCGTGAAGTGGTGCGGCTGAGCGCCGGTTGGGCCGACGCCGGGCGCAGCCGCCCGTGGCGCGACGACACCCTCGTCATGCCGTACTCCCTGTCCAAGTCCTTCGTCACGCTCACGGCGCTGGCGGCCGTACGCGACGGCGCCCTGGCGCTGGACGAGCCGATCGCCGCGCACTGGAAGGCATACGGAGACCACGGCAAGGAGCGGACCACTCTGCGCCAGGTGCTGACCCACCGGGCGGGCCAGCCCCGCTTCCCCGCCGAGGCCGCGGCTCTCGACCCGCTGGACGACGCCGGGCTGCGGCGGAGCCTGGAGCGGGCGGCGCCGGAGTACGTCCCCGGCACATCCCTCGGGGAGCATGCGCTGACCTACGGCCATCTGGTCGACGGGGTCCTGCGGGCCGCCGCAGGGACGACTCTGGGGGAACTCTTCCACGAGGTGGTGCGGCCGGCGCTCGGTCTGGACGCCTGGTTCGGCGTGCCGGACGACTCGTTGGAGCGGGTCGCCGACCTCGAGTACGCCCGGAGCGACTGGCCCGAACAGCTGCACGCCAGGCCGTGGTTGGAGATACCCGACGGCGTCCTGGACACGACCCGGACCAACTCCCGGGCGTGGCGGCAGTCGGTGTTCGGGGCCACCAACCTCCAGACGACGGCGAGTTCGACGGCCAAGTTCTTCTCGCGTCTGACCAGCGAGGACGGACCGGTGCGCGGGCTCCTGGGCCCCGAACTGCACGCCGAGCTCCTCGCCGCCCAGGTCACCGACTTCGACGAGGTCTTCGGGACCCGGCTCACCTGGACGCTGGGCTTCGTCCGCGACAAGGGGAAGATCGCCAAGGGCGGGATCGGCGGGTCCGCGGCCTGGTGGTCGCTGGGGCGCGGGCACGCCTGCGCCTATCTCACCCGCCGGCTGGACGACCATGTCCGGGCCGCGCGGATCGCCGCGGCCCTCGGGGACGACCTCACCGTGGTGGGCGAGGACTGAGCGGCAGCTCGGCCGTCCGCAGATTCCAGCGGCCGTTGCGCCCGGTGAGTTCGACGGTGGACAGCGGGAGGACGTCGATCCTCCAGAACGCCTGGCGCGGTGCCCCGAGCGCGTGCACCACCGCGGCCCGTGCCACGGCCTGTTCGACCACCGCAAGCACGCGTCCCGCGTCGGACGGCAGCGCGTCCAGCCAAGCGGCGACGCGTTCGCAGACCTGCTCCACGCTCTCCCCGCCGTGCGGCGCCGCCTCCGGATCGGTGAGCCAACTGGCCAGTCCTGAGGGATCGGTTGCCGCGATCTCGTCGAGTGTGCGGCCGTACCAGGAACCCATGTCGAGGTCCCGCAGCGCCGGTTGTGCCGTGACGGCCTCCCGTCCAAGGGCCTCGGCCGTCCCGGTGCAGCGCCGAGAAGGTGCCGTGTAGACGGTGCCGGCCCGCGGGAGGGTTCCGGCGGCGGCCTCCGCCCGGCCCAGTGCCCGCTCGTCGAGAGGGTCGTCGGCGAAGCGTACGGCGCGTTCCGTGCGGGCGGCGGCACACAGCAGGGTGAGCCGGACGGTCATGGGGGCCCTTTCGTCGAGTCACCGGGGGCGGTTCATCGTAGGTGGCGTACGCCATGTTGGCCGCAGCCCGTATTACCCCTAGCATCTGGGGCGACAAGGACGACGGCGCCACGGAAGTCCGGTGCAAGCCCGGCACGGTCGCGCCACTGTGTGCCACCCCTCGGCCGACGAGGTGGTGGTGAGTCAGACCCAACGCCGTCGTCGAGTGCTCCACCACGATGCGGGACGCGTTGTTCCCGAGGAGGTCTCGCCATGGCGCAGTCCACTGCCGCCCCCACGCCCACCACCCCTGCGATCACCCCGCTGCCGGTGCGGGCGCTCGTCCCCTGGGCCGTCTTCTTCGGCGTCCTGATGCTCGTCCTGCTGTACTTCGTCGGCGCCGAACAGGGCGCCACCGCACTCGTCTCCGGCGAAGGCGTCCACGAGTGGGTGCACGACGCACGCCACCTGCTCGGCTTCCCCTGCCACTGAGGCGGGGCGGGCCACCATGAACTCCACAGTCGTACGCACCCTGTTGGTGCGCGGCATGCTCGCAGGGCTCGGCGCCGGCGTCCTGGCCTTCGTCTTCGCCTACCTGGTCGGGGAGGGCCCGGTGGACGCGGCCATCGCCTTCGAGGAAGCCGGCTCCCACGAGCACGGCGAGGAACTCGTCAGCCGTTCCGTGCAGTCGACGGCCGGACTCGCCACCGGGGTCCTCGTCTTCGGGGTCGCCATCGGCGGCATCCTGGCGCTGGCGTTCTGCTTCGCGCTGGGCCGGATCGGCCGGTTCGGAGCCCGGGCGACGGCGGGTCTGACCGCGCTCGGCGGCTTCCTCACCGTGTATCTCGTGCCGATCCTCAAGTATCCGGCGAACCCGCCCGCGGTGGGCGACCCGGACAGCATCGACAAGCGCACCGCTCTGTTCGTCCTGATGATCGCGCTGAGCGTGCTCCTCGGGGTCGGCGCGGTCCTGCTGGGCCGCAGACTGGCCCCGGCCTGGGGCAACTGGAACGCCTCGACCGCGGCCGCCGTGGCCTTCGTCGCCGCGGTGGCGGTGGCGATGGTCGCCCTGCCCGCCGGGGACAACACCCCGAAGGGTTTCCCGGCCACCGACCTGTGGGAGTTCCGACTGGCCTCGCTCGGCGTCCAGGCCGTGCTGTGGGCGGGATTCGGGCTGCTCTTCGGCTATCTGGCGGAGCGGGTCCTCGAGCCGGAACCGGCTCGCGGCAAGGTCTCGGCGCTGGTCGTCTGACGGTGTGGGTTCTGCCGGGGGCGCGCCCGGTGGAACCTACGACGTGCCCTTCAGCTGCCGTATGGTCCCGCCGAGCTTGTTCCTGGCCTGTTCCAGGTGTTCCGCCTTGGCGCCGACCACCCAGCGCGGGCCCACGAGGTACGTGCCTCCGTAGACACTGGCCGCGTCGAGCCACGCCTCCTTGTACTTCTCCGCGGGGAACGTGGTGATGCGGTAGTCGGCCTGCCCCGAGTGGCAGAGCCCCTCACGCAGTTCGTCGGCCTCGATACGGATCTCGGCCTTGCAACCGGCCAGACCGGCGATCACCTCGATCCTGGCCGGGGCCACGATGCCGGCCGCGGGGGCGGCGGAGCTCCTCGACGGCCGCGGGGTCTTGGCGGTGTCGTCCTCGCCTCCGCCGCAGGCCGTGACCAGCGCGAGGCTCCCGACGAGGGTGCCCAGCCGTAACACGGTGGTCCGATGGTTGCGTCCTCGTCGCGGCACGAGCCTCTCCGTATCCGGTCGGTGTACGACTGCACCCTGGGGTACGGAAGATCGGTTACGCCTGTTCAAAACGCGATGTCCGCGCACGAGGGAAGGGCCGGACACCCGTCTGTCCGGCCCTTCCGCACCTACCGGGTCAGCCGCCGTTCAGCCGGGCGCGCAGGAGCCCCTTGCCGATCTCGGCGCCCTTGCGGCTGTCCGCCTGGGCCTTGCGGAACAGGTCGGCGACCTCGGTGTCCTTGTCGCGTTCCGCGTCCTGGATGTAGCTCTCCAGACGCAGCGCGTTGCTCAGACACGCCTCGACGTACCAGATGAGGTTGTAGTCCTTGTCCGGCGTGCCGGTCGCGCCGCCGGTCTCCGTGCTGCTGGTCATTCGGGCCTCCTCCAGCGGTAGTCGTTCCGGAGGGGACGAGTACCCGTCGTACGCAGGTCAGTCCCCATCGGCGCCGGAAAACCGAACCGGCGTCGCCGGCATGGGCGAGGACCGGCCGCAGTCGCGCGGAAACACGTCGCAGGGGGCGCGACCGGTCCCCCGTTCCGGTCGTTCCCCCTGCGGTGCGTCGAACTTACGTGACCTGCGCACCCTTGTGTATCGCGTCGATGCCCGCTGTGCGCGGCACAGGGCTCACCCGTGCACAGGTGCGTCCGGATGGCCCGGATTGTCCCGGAGCAGGACGGGGTGTTCGAGTTCGCCGGTCGCCAGATGGGCCAGAACCACCTCGTAGAGGTCGCTGCCGGAGGCGATCAGTCGGCGTTCGAGAACCGGCTCGGCGCTGCGGACGTGTTCGCGCACGGTCTGCGCGTGGACGGCCAGTGCCTGCGCGGCCCGCTCCGCGTTGCCGCCGGCGGCGATCCAGCTGCGCAGGGTGCGGCGCAGGTCGCGGGCGTCGCCGTCCAGTCGTCCCAGCAGCTCCCGCGCCCAGGTCCCCAGCGCGGGTCCGGCCAGCAGGTCGCCGAGCCGAGTGCGGGCCTGCGGGGTGGCGCCGTGATCGCCCTGGCCGTCCGTGAGGCTGACCTGGGTGCTCAGGGCCAGGTGGACGGTCGCACGGACGGTGAGGTCGGTGAAATCGGTCCTCAGCAGGGACTCGACGCGTTCCATACGGGCGCGGACGGTGTTGCGGCTGACGCCGAGGACCTTGGCCGCGCTCACGGCGGTGAACTCCAGCCCGAGCCGGGTGGTGACGAGCAGTTCGGCGCGGGTGTGGTGCGGCAGGGTGTCGAGCGGGCGCAGCAGCGTGGCGGCCCACGCGCGCAGCGCGACCGGGTCCATCAGGCGCTCGGGGTGGTTGCGCTCGGCGTACACGGCCGCCTTGTCCGGCCGTACCCGCGCCACGGCGAGGGCGCTGACGGCCTGCCCGTAGGCGGTGGCGGTCCGGGCGAGGCTCTGCGGGGAACTGCCGCCGAGCAGGGTGCCGGGGTTCCGGTCGACGAGTGAGCGCAGGGCCTCTCCCGCCGCGTCTGCGGTGGTCACGATGATCACGTGCTCGTCCATGGCAGGACAGCGCACCACGAGTGCGCGGTCTCCGGTCACGCCGAGGCACTCCTCCACGAGCCGGTCGCGTTCCGCGGCGTCCCCTTCGAGGACGTAGACGCACGCCGTCTCGGTGTCGAGCAGGCCGGGCCAGAGCCCCGCGGCGACGCGACGGGCGGAGACGGTGTCCTCCACCATGAGCAGCTGGAGGATGGCCAGGCGCAGATCGGACGTGGCCCGCTTCAGGCGCCGCCCGGCCGCGGTCGTCTCGCGGGCGCGCAGCAGAAGTTCCAGGACCTGGACGGTGTGGGCGAGTATGTCGGAGGCGCGCCGGTCGAAGGGTTCCGGGCGGGCCACCGCGAGCACTCCGGCGGGCGCCTGGTCCGGCTGCTCGATCCTGACCAGGCGCAGGTGGATCTCCTCGTCGGCCGAGGCCGCGGAGGCGATGCGTCCGGCGAGGATGTCGGCGACCAGGCCCTCGTCCAGCGGCATGCGTGTTCCGGCGACGAAAGTTCCGGTGTGGTCCTGGAGCGAGGCCGTGCCGTGCAGCGTCTCGGCGAGCCAGGAGACGATCCGGCGGACGTCACGTCCTGTCGGCCGCAGATGGTCGAGGAGTTCCTGCGCCCATGTCGGGGTTCCGGCGTCCGCCGCCCGGCTCCGATCGAGCCCGCCCTCCTGACCTGCCACGTCACCCTTCTCCTCGTCCTCGCGTCCTGCATGGCGTACCGCTCGGGACGTTACCTCACGTGCGGCGGCCGGGAGCTCGGCCCGGCGCGGTCAGGCGTGCTCGGAGGTGCCCGGCGGGCAAGAGCGCGATGAGAGCGGTCCCGGCACCGTGCGGTCATGGACCGGGCAAGGACCGGAGCCACGGCCCGGCACGGACCGGACCGGACTCGGCGAAGGCCGGGGACGCGCCCGTGTCACCGAGCGGTCCGGATACGCAGTGCGGTCATCGACCAGGCGAGGGCCGGGGAGAGGGGGCCCGGCGCGGGCCATGCGTTGATGACGGCGAGCAGTTCGGTGTACCGGTCCCTGCGCGGATCATGGGCGGTCTCCAGGCGGTTCAGCAAGTGGTGGCGAAGGGTGTTGTCGTCGGGGCGGTCCAGGATGCGGGCGCAGTGTGCGCTGAGTGCTGTGACGACGGGATCGGCCTCGGGCGACTCCGGCGCGATCCCCGCGGCGAGGGCTGGTTCCGCGTGTGCCCAGGCCAGTGCCGCGACCTCCGGGCGAGGTGGCGTGGCCGCGACGTCGGAGCAGTGGGCCTCGGCAGTGCGCCGAAGGCCGGCCCGGAAGTCCGGATCGAGGGTGAGTTCGGCCAGCTCGACCCAGGCCTGCAGTTGTTCCTCCGTGGGCCGGTCGGGGAGTTCCGGCGTCATGGAGCGGCGGATCGCCTCGCTACCGGGGGCCTCGAACACGGTGTCGAGGAAGTCGTCGACCAGGCGTCGGCGTTCGATTTCGGAGAGTCGGGCCAGTTCGTGCATGCGATGGGTCTCCTCGGGCGTGGGCCTTCGTCGTGCCACGGCGGTCAGCACCGCCCGCCTCAGCCGCAGGACGGCGATCTGGGCGTCCAGCGCCGCGGCGTGCTGTGCGGCGACCTCGTCCAGGGCCAGTTCGCGGTCGAGGATCCGCCGGATCGCGTCGAGGCCGAGGCCCAGTTCGCGCAGCGTCCGTACGAAGGCGAGCCGGGCGACGGCCTCGGTGCCGTAGCGGCGGTAGCCGGCGGGGGTGCGGTCGGCGGGGGGCACGATGCCGTGGTCGGAGTAGAAACGGATCGTCTTCACCGTCAGCCCGGTCTGCCGGGCCAGTTCACCGATCGAGTAAAGGGTGCCGCCGTCGTCCATGGCCTCATCCTGCGGTCTCCCTCCGGGGGAGACTCAACCCGGCCGCTTCTGCCTGTGCCGAGGCCTTCGGTCGTCCGCGCGCGCATACGGCGGCCGGGGGCGGCACCCATGTGCCTTGCGTCGCCGCCGTCCGGCGACGGCATAAGCTCGGCGGATGGCGAAGTACTTCGACGTGCACCCCGACAACCCGCAGCCCCGCACCATCTCCCAGATCGCTGAGAGCATCCGGTCGGACGCGCTGATCGCGTATCCGACGGACTCCTGCTACGCGCTCGGGTGCCGGCTGGGCAGCCGTGACGGCATCGACCGGATCCGGACCATCCGGCATCTGGACGACCGGCACCACTTCACCCTGGTCTGCCAGGACTTCGCGCAGCTCGGCCAGTTCGTACGGGTCGACAAGGACGTGTTCCGTGCGATCAAGGCGTCCACGCCCGGCAGCTACACCTTCATCCTCCCGGCGACGAAGGAGGTGCCGCGCATGCTCCAGCACCCGAAGAAGAAGACGGTCGGCGTACGCATCCCGGACCACGTCGTCACCCAGGCGCTGCTCACCGAGCTCGGGGAGCCGCTGCTGTCGAGCACCCTGCTCCTGCCCGACGAGGAGGAGCCGATGACCCAGGGCTGGGAGATCAAGGACCGTCTCGATCATGTGCTGGACGCGGTCGTCGACTCCGGGGACTGCGGCACCGAACCGACCACGGTGATCGACTTCTCCGGCGGCGAGGCCGAGATCGTGCGGCACGGTGCGGGTGACACCAGCCGGTTCGAGTAAAGCGGCCCTCAAGTGGGAGGGGGCCGCGACGGCCAGTTGGGTGCTGCGTGCAACCATGTGCCCGGCCCGGTTCGTCGGGCCCGCGACCTGCTCGCCGTCGCATGCGCAGAGAGGCACCCCCCATGACCTCCGTACAGGGAACCGCCGTCGACATCCCCACCGAGGACGGCGTCGCCGACGCCCATCTGGCCCACCCGGGCGACGGCGTGCCCAGGCCGGCCGTCCTGCTCTTCCAGGACGCCTTCGGGCTGCGCCCCCGGCTGAGGTCGATGGCCGACCGGCTCGCCGAGGCCGGCTACACGGTTCTCGTGCCGAACCTGTTCTACCGTCACGGGCGCGCGCCGGTCTTCGAACTGCCCGAGTTCATCGACCCCGGCGCGCGGCCGGAGATCTTCGAGACGATCACGCCGGTGGTGCAGGCGCTCACGCCCGAGCTCGCGATGCGGGACGCCGGGGCGTATCTGCGCTGGCTGGCCGACCGCCCGGAGGTCGCCGACGGCCCGGTCGCCCTCACCGGCTATTGCATGGGCGCACGACTGTCCCTGCTCACCGCCGGTACCTACCCGGACCAGGTGGCCGCGGCAGCCGGTTTCCACGGCGGGCGCCTGGCGACCGAAGCGCCGGACAGCCCACACCTGGTGGCCGAACGCATCACCGCCGAGCTGTACTTCGGCCACGCCGACCAGGACCCGTCGCTGCCTCCCGAGCAGATCGAGCGCCTCGCCGCCGCACTGACCAAGGCCGGGGTCCGCCACCGTTGCGAGGTCTACGCCGGCGCCCCGCACGGTTTCACCCAGTCCGACACCGCCTCGTACCACCGCGAGGGCGACGAGCGGCACTGGGCGGCGCTGCTCGACCTGCTCAAGCGCACGTTCTAGGCAGGGCTGGTTTCGAAAGTGCTGGTCACAGCCATTCGTTGACGGCGGCGGCCAGCACGGTGGCCTCGTAGCGGACGGCGAGCCTGTCGTATCCGGCGGCCACGGCCCGGTGGTGCTCGCGGCGGTCGCTCCCGCATTCGGGCGCCGCGCTCGCGGGCCCGAGCCCCAGCCGTGGGATCCGTAATCGCGCTCGGCGTCGCCGCTCAGTCGCCGTCGAAGCCGCCCGAGTCCACGTCTCCGCTGTCTCCCCAGTCGGGCCCGTCCGGCGGTCCGGCCGTCTCGCGAAGCCGTGTGCTCGCCTTGGCGGAGGGAACGTCCCGGCGATCCCGCCCGCTGTGCAGGCCATCATGAGGGCCGTCCCCGAGAAGAACATGGCTGCCCACGGCGGGCTGTTCACGTCCACGTCGAAGAACATGAACAGGAACGCGCCGGGGCACACACCGAAGATCCACGAACCGCAGACGGTGGCCACCGTCAGACTCTGGTGGAGATCGGAGAAATCGGGGTTGGACGACGGCGTAGCCCGCGAACGAGATGGGGCGTGACCAGTAGTACACCAACCCGCCGAGGGCGCTGAGGAATGTGCCCGCGTTGCCCACCACCACCCACACCGAGAAAGGGGAACGTCTCGACCCACAACGGATCAGCCGTCAACACCCACGCAATGGCGCCGCAGGAAGCGCACTTGCCGGTCCAGCAGCTGCCCCGTGAGCGTCGAGCCGATCGGCTGGTGGCCGGTGCCGGGCAGGAGCAGGAGTTCGTGCGGGAGTCTCGCGGCCCGTAACGCCTCGGACAGGCGGAGTGTGTTGACCGCCGGGACATTGGTGTCGGTCAGGCCGTGGATCAGCAGCAGCGGGCGCGTCAGGCGGGGCGCGTCGAGGAGCAGGTTGCAGGCGTCGTACCGCTGCGGGAACGCGTCGGGGTGCCCGAGGAACCGTTCGCGCCAATGGGCGTTGTAGAGCCGCTGGTCGGCGACGCCCGCACCGGCCACCGCGGCGTGGAAGACGTCGGGGCGGCGCAGCACGGCCAGGGCGGCGAGCGCCCCGCCGAAGGACCAGCCGCGGACGGCGACCCGGCCGAGATCGAGGTCGGGGTGCAGGCGCGCGGCCTCGTGCAGGGCGGTGACCTGGTCGTCGAGGACGGGCCCGAACAGGTCGCCGTACACCTCGCGCTCCCAGTCGGGTCCCCGGCCCGGTGTGCCGCGGCCGTCGGTCGTGAGCACCGCGAATCCCTGCTCGGCGAACCACTGCGACAGCAGGACCCGCCAGTCCAGCTCCGCGGTGACGCGCTGGAGGGCCGCTCCGCCGTACGAGTCGACGAGCACCGGCAGCGGGCCGCTGCCCCGGCGGTACCAGGAGGGGAAGTGGAGTCGGGCGGGCAACGCTCGGGGCCCGAGGACCAGCCGCTGCGCGTGGATGTCGAGGACCGGCCGTTCGGCGTACGACAGCACGGCGACCGCCGGTCCGCCTGCGCGCAGCACCTCGGCCCGCCCGCCGGGCCGCTCGGCGTCACGGGTGATCCGGACCAGGGTGCCGCCGCGGGAGATGCCGGAGTGGACGCCGGGCCCGGAACTCAGCTGTCGGAGGCCGGACTTGGGGCCGTAGCTCCACAGGTGGGTCTCCGCGGGCTCGTCGGAGGCCGTGAACAGGATCTCGTCGCCGTCGGTGCCGAGCACGGCCCGCAGCTGAAGTCCCGTGGGCGTCACGGGAGTTCCGTCCAGCGTGAGGTGTCTCGTGCCCCGCAGGTCCCGGTGGGCGAGGAGAGTTCCGGAGCCCGTACGCGCGGGCAGCCCGGGCACGAGCTGCACCCAGCACGGGTCGTGCTGCTCGTCCAGGACGGTCGTCCGTCCGTCGCCCGGGCCGATACCGAGGAACCGGACGGTGCGCTGGTCACGGGACTGGACGACGGCCCAGGGTCCGTGTGCGTCCCAGCCGGCGCCCACGACGTACTCGAAGGCCGCCCGGTTCCAACTCACCGGCACCGGTGGGCCGTCGAGCGCGGAGAGCCACAGGGTGACGTCCGGGTTGGGGGTTCCGGCCAGGGCGGAGCGGGTCGTCGGCGGTCCGGCCGGCTCGGCCGTCGGCCAGGGTCGGACATTCGTGAAGTCGGTCCGGGCGTACAGCAGTTGGCCGCCGTTCGGGGACCACCAGTGCCCGCGGTTGCCGTCGAGGGATGTGGCTCCCGTGTGCACGGCGGTTCCGAACTCCACGAAGGGGGTGTCCGGTTCGGCCACCGAGCGATCACCGGAGCCGTTCGACTCAGCCACGCGCAGGGCGCCGTGCGACACGTAGGCGATGCGACAGCCGGCCGGATCGGGCCGGGGGTCCGTGACCGGGCCGACCACGGGCAGTCGGCGAGGCTCCCCGTTTCCCACGTCCAGCTTCCAGAGCCCGCCGGCCAGGGCGAAGGCGACGACACCGGTCGCCGCGTCGGTGCCGTACGCCTCGATGCCGGCCGCGCGCGGCGAGCGCCCGTTCGCGAGCAGCCGGACGGGGTCCGCCAGCAGCCTCTCCCTCCCCGAGGCGACGTCCAGTGCCCAGAGACAGGCGGCCGGATCGTCGCCCGTGCGCCCACGAAGGAACAGGACGGTTTCTCCGTCGGCCGAGACGGTGAACCGCTCGGGGACACCTCGGGTGAAGCGGCAGGTGCGGACGAGTTGTTCGGGGAGGGTGGTGGGCGCCATGCGGTGGTTCCTTCCACCACCTCCAGGATTGAAACGCGTGTTCGATAGAACCGCGGCCCGACTACCCCCACCATCACGTTGTGTTACCGTCTAACGTTTGCGCGCTCATGACTTCCTGCCGGGCCTTCCTCGGTACGTCTCCTCTGCGGAAGGCTCTGCATGAACCACCCGGACCCGCACGGCACCGCCTCCTTCTCCGAGATGGCACTACCGCCCCAGGTGCTGCGCACCCTCACCGAACTCGGCGTGCGCGAGCCCTTCCCGATCCAGGCGGCCACCCTGCCCGACGCCCTCGCGGGACGTGACGTCCTGGGGCGCGGGCGCACCGGATCGGGCAAGACGCTCGCCTTCGGCCTGCCGCTGCTCGTCCGGACGGCCGGGCAGCGCGCGGAGGCGAAGCAGCCCCTCGCACTGATCCTCGTGCCCACCCGGGAGCTGGCCCAGCAGGTCACCGAGGCGCTCGCGCCGTACGCCGACGCACTCCGGCTGCGGATGGCCGCGGTCGTCGGCGGCATGTCGATCGGCCGGCAGACCGCCGCGCTGCGGGAGGGGGCCGAAGTCGTCGTCGCCACCCCCGGACGACTGCACGACCTCATCGAGCGCAAGGCCTGCCGCCTGGGACGCGTGCGGATCACCGTCCTCGACGAGGCCGACCAGATGTGCGACATGGGCTTCCTGCCGCAGGTCACCGAAGTGCTCGACCAGGTGCGTCCCGACGGCCAGCGGATGCTCTTCTCGGCCACCCTCGACCGTGACGTCGACCAGTTGGTCAGCCGCTATCTCAACGACCCTGTCGTGCACTCGGTCGACCCGTCCGCAGGCGCCGTCTCGACGAGCGATCACCATGTGCTGGTCGTCCACGGCCCCGACCGGTACGCCGTCACCACCGAGATCGCCGCCCGTGACGGCCGCGTGCTGCTGTTCCTCGACACCAAGCACGCCGTCGACCAGCTCACCCGGCACCTGCGGGCCGGCGGAGTGCACGCTGCGGCCCTGCACAGCGGCAAGTCCCAGCCGCAGCGCACCCGTACCCTCGCGCAGTTCAAGGACGGCCAGGTCACCGTCCTGGTCGCCACCAATGTCGCGGCCCGCGGCCTGCACATCGACGACCTCGACCTCGTCGTCAACGTCGATCCGCCCACCGACGCCAAGGACTATCTGCACCGCGCGGGGCGTACCGCCCGGGCGGGTGAGTCCGGAAAGGTCGTCACCTTGGTGCTGTCGGGCCAGCGCCGCGAGACGAGCCGGGTGATGACCGAGGCCGGCATCGAGCCGACCGTCACCAAGGTGCGCTCGGGCGAGGCGGAGCTGAGCCGGATCACCGGGGCCAAGGCCCCCTCCGGCACCCCGCTCGACCGAGGCCCCGCCGTGCCGCGGCCCAAGAACACCAACGCCCCCTTCCGCGGACTGGGCACCAGCAAGGACGCCTCCCGCGGCACCGGCGGCAAGTCCCGGAAATCCGGCGAGGCCCGCAAGCTCGCCGAGGCCCGGAGGGCGGCACAGGTGCGTCGCGGCGGCTGAGCGCCGTTGTCCGGCGTCGGTACGGCTGTGCTTCGACGGCAGTTCCCGACGTGCCCGCCGAGGGCGTCGAACTTCTCACCGGCAAGGAGCTCAGCGGTTTTCGGCAGGCTAGTTGTGTGTACTGGTCGGCCGTCCGGCTCGGTTCATGAAGGCGGCATGCGGCGGAGCGCTACGGAGCGAACATGTGGGAGGGTCCCTTTTACCGAGTCTGGCGCGACGGGTACGAGATCTGCTTCGTGCCCGGTGCGGACGAGGAGCTCGACGAGGTCTGCAATGTGGACATGTGGGTCACGCGGGACGACGGCGAGCGCTGGTCCGGAACCGTGTTCACCCTCGACGAGGTGCACCGGCTCATGGACCATCACCGGCAGACAGGCGAACGGTGTCGCAGTTCGTCCAGTTTCCGCTGGGTGGCCGCGCCGTCTCCGACCACCGTGGGAGTCGCCAGGGGCGGGCGCCGTGCGGCGCCCGCCCCTGGTCCCGGAACGGTTGTGGATCAGGCGACGGCCGGCTGCGGTCGGTGCGTCGGGGTCGCCAGTCGCCCGGTGCGGTGCAGGGCGTAGAGGGCGGCCGCGCAGGCGAGGCCGAGCGCGCACAGCGAGATCCACGGCAGCGCCGGCACCCCGGCCTCGCGAGCGGCGTCGAGGGCCGCGCCGGTGAGCAGGTTCCCGAGGGTGATGCCGATGCCGCAGACGGTGTTGTACAGCCCGTAGTGCGTGGCCACGAGACGGTCACCGCAGAGGCGGACGATGGTGTCCATCTCGAAGGGGTAGGCGATCATCGTGCCGATCGCCAGGAGCAGCGCGGCGAGCGTGGACGGCACCGCGGCCAGCAGCCACAGGCCCACACCGGAATCGGGGACGGGCAGGACGGTGGACAGCAGCAGAGGCACGAAGGCCAGGCCCATGGCCGCCAGACCTCGGGTCAGCGCCTGACCCGGCTCGTACCGGGCTTTGCACCACGCGGTCACCCTCGTCTGGCAGAGGATCGTGCTCAGTCCGGAGACGGCGAAGAGCCCTGCAACGGCCGCTGTGCCGAACTCGCCGTCACCGCCGACCCGTCGCACCTCCAGTGGCAGCGCGAGATAGACCTGGAAGGTGAGGACGTACGAGCCGATCATGGCGCCGGAGAACAGCAGGAACGGCCGGTTGGCGAGAATGCCGCGCCATTGGGCCAGTACGCCGCCCCGGCCGTCCTGCTTGGCCTTGCTGTCGTCGGCACGGCGAGTGGGCAGCGCCCGGATCTGGACGATGGACAGCAGTGCGAAGATCCCGGCGGAGACCAGGCAGGTGACGCGGAAGTCGACGCCTGTCAGCACCATGCCGACGAGCGGGCCCAGCAGGATGCCGGCCTGGTAGAAGACGTTGAACAGCGCGAACGCCTCAACCCTGCGCTCCCCCGCATCCGCGGCGAGGTACGCCCGGACCGCCGGATTGAACAGGGCCCCGGCGAGTCCCGTCGCCGCCGAGGCGGCGATCAGCGCGGCCAGGGAATCGACCAGCCCGAGCGTGGCGAAGCCGAGCGTGCGCAGCACGCATCCGGCGACGATCAACGGCTTGTAACCGAACCGGTCGGCGAGCGTCCCGCCGACGAGAAACATGCCCTGCTGGCTGAAGTTGCGTACGCCGAGGACGAGTCCGACGACCCAGCCGGCCAGTCCGAGGGTGCCGGACAGGTGGGCGGCCAGGTAGGGCATCAGCATGTAGAAGCCGAGGTTGATGGTGAACTGATTGACCATCAGCAACTGGACGCTGCGTTCGTAGCTGCGTACCTGAGCGAGGGTGCCCTTCACCGGCTCTCCTCCACGGCTTCGGTTTCCGCTGACGGTTGGGTCAGGGTGAGCGGGTCGACCACGTTGGGGCACCGGGTCCAACGAGCGACTTCTTTCTCGTCCATGCGCCCGATCACCTCGGGCTCGGGCGGGGGCGGTGAAGCGAGCAGCCCGTGGGCGGCGCAGTAGTCGTCGTCGAAGACCGTCCCGAGGTAGCGCTGCGGTCCGTCGGGGAAGATGGCCGCGATCCGGGTGTCCGCGGGCAGGGTGCCGGCCAGCCATCCGGCGACCAGGGCGACCGCACCTACGCTCCAGCCGCCAGTGGCGTAGTGCGAGGTGGCCAGTTGGCGGCAGGTCCACACCGCCTCGGCCGGGGCCACCCAGTGGACCTCGGAGAAGGCGTCGTAGGCGACGTTACGGGGGTAGATGCTCGATCCCAGACCCCGCATGAGCCGCGGCCGGGCCGGCTGGCCGAAGATCGTGGAGCCGATGGTGTCGACCCCGACCACTGTCAGGTCGGGGTAGAGCTGCTTCAGCACGCGGGAGATGCCGGCGGAGTGTCCGCCGGTGCCCACGCTGCACACCAGGACGTCGAGGTGGCCGAGTTCGCTTGCCAGTTCCAGGGCGAGCGGGGTGTAGGCGGTGGTGTTGTCCGGGTTGTTGTACTGGTCCGGGCACCAGGAGTCGGCGTGCTGCGCCATCAGTTGCTGAACGCGCTCGCGACGGGCCTGCTGCCAGCCGCCGGTGGGATGGGGCTCGGAGACCACATTGACCTGGGCGCCGTAGGCGGTCAGGAGCCGGGTCATGGACGTCTCCAGACCGGGGTCGGTGACCAGCGTTACCGGGTGGCCGTAGACCATTGCGGCCAGGGCGAGGCCGAGGCCAAGGGTGCCGCTGGTGGACTCGATGATCCGGGCGCCGGGGCGCAGGTCGCCGCGGGCGCGGGCCCGTTCCACCATGTGCAGGCCGGGCCGGTCCTTGATGCCGCCGGGATTGAAGCCCTCGAGCTTCGCCCAGAAGCCGCGGTCTGCCGGTGTCAGCGGCTGGGACACCCGCAGCAGCGGAGTGTTGCCCACCAGTGCCGACAGGGCGGACCGGTCGGGTGTGGCGGCGGTGTTCTTCAGTGACTGCATCTGTTCGCTCTCGCTCGATGAATGCGCAGTGCGTGTTCATCTCGCGCTACGGCCGCGTGCCGGACAGTCGGTACCGTCCGGGGCTGCGGAGCCGTTGCGCGGCAGCCGGTACGGGATCGGCTGCGGGCGAGAGGTCTAGATGCGCCAGCGCGAGGTGCGGGCGAGTGCGGTCCTGCCCGTATGTCCAGTGCGGAACCGGTAGGGACGGCTGTGTGCTCGGGGCCGTACCAGCGCCACGCAGAGGCCGACGAGCGCTGCCGTTCCGGCCCCGGTAGGTGGCTGCTGAGCAACGTGGTCGGTCGTACGGACGGCTTCGTCGGCACACTCCGCATCCCCGTGGTGGCCGTGCGGGCCGTGGGGCGCCCCGTCACTCGCAACCGGCGTCGACACCGCGGTGACGGCAGGTGCCGGCTGGTGCGGATCACCGGTAGGCCCGTGTACGACGGCGCACAGGCCGATCAGCAACAGCAGGGCGGCCCGCAGCAGACGGGCGAGTGGGTGCGGTCGGCGGCCGTCGGCCACGGCCCGTGGGGCGAATGTGGGCATGCGGGAGCTGGTTGGCACAGGTCCTCCGTGCGCCCGGGACTCTTCGGCCCGGCGGCAGCCAGGGCAGAAGCAAGCGGCAGGCATGGGTGGGGAGGCAGGTCGGCGTCGACAGCAGCGCCGGATCCTCGTCGAGGTGTGCGGAGTACTGGTGGTCGTCTCGCGCGAGTCGGCGACCGTTCTCATCGCCCGTCAGAGGGGCGCGGCCCGGACAGCCGGAAGGGGAGAACTGCTGCTTCTAGACCTGCTGGACCACGGACAGTCTCAGGGCCGCCGACGACGCGCCAGATATCACGAGCTGGCCTTGGCCGCGCCTGACCGAGGCAGACCCGGGGGCGGTGGATTCGCTAACCGACGCTGCAAAGCAGGGCGGTGTCAACACCGGTCCCTGCTGCGGCTGGCCGGATACGCAGTGCTCACCCCGGTGCGCGGGGGCGTGACCGCCATGCCGCTCGGCCATCGCGGCACGTGGGAAAAGGACCTGTGTGTCCGTGACGTCCAAGGCGCCCTCGGACTGCACCTGCGCGGGCGCTGCCGCGCTGGACACCAGGTGCCCTTCGACGCTCTCGACGTGCAGTCCGTGCGTGAACACAACGCCGAACAGCAGCACGGCCATGGCCAGCATGCGCAGCGACGGACCCGCAAACGCACGGGCCCGCGCCAAGCGCGGAGGTGACCAAGCCGTAATCATGCCGTGATGGTAGCGGCCCGCGGACCGTCCCCCGCCACCCCCCGGGCATCAGCACGCCAACGCGCCACGCACATGACCGATTTGCTTCGGCGAGCACCCCGGGCCGGCGGCACCCGGCACCAGCGAGCCCGGCCCTCGTGAGCAGTGCGCAGTCCCGGTCCGTACTAAGGGGCCTATCCGCCAAGCCCCTTGAGGGGATCCAGCGCGAGACAGGAGGAGGGGTCGAGATGGGAAGCCTGACTCTGAGCTGGTCCATCGCAGTCGTCGCCACTCTGGTCACCGCCGTCAGCGCGGTCCGGATGATGACCACGAGCGGCGAGGCCCGGTTCGCGGCAGGCGGCGACCTGCTGATGGGTCTGTGCATGGTCGCGATGTCCCTGCCCGCGACGGCGGCCTGGTACGGGGGTTACGGCCTGTGGTGGTCGGCGGCGTTCTCCCTCCTCGGGACCGGCGCCGTCGCGTTGGCCGTCAAGAGCACGCGTGAACGCGGCTGGAAGGAAGGCCGCCACTGGGTACACCTCATCGTCGGCAGCGCCGGCATGGTGCTCATGACGCTGGCGATGACGAACACGTCGTCCGGGCCCGTTCTCGCTCTGGGCCACCACGGCATGGCCGGGACGCCGGGGATGGAGCACGCGGCGGGTATGCAGCATGCGGCCGACACGGCAGGCTCGGCCCACGTGGAGGCCATGCCGGGCATGAGCGGCCATGGCTTGGCCGCCGGGGCGGAGGCGGCGTCGCCTTCCGTCTGGCGTTTCGTCGTCGCCGCGCTCGCCGTCTACTTCCTGTTGTCGATCGCCGCGTCGGTGCGGGTGCGTGTCCGGGACGCCGGCCGAAGCTCTCGCGCCGACGGTCGAGAGAGTGCTCGGCGCAGCGGCTGGGGCCGTTGGCTGCTGACCATGCCTGACACCGTCGTCGTGTTCTTGGCGTCGCTGGCGCTCTCCGTGTGGGACAGGGCCCGTACGACGGGCGGCGGCCGTCATGGGGGCCGTCGCCGCAGGATCGGCGCGGCACCGGAGGCGGCCCTCGCCGCCCACATCGGCATGGGCGGGACCATGTCCGCCATGCTGCTGATGATGGCCGTATAGCGACGACGCCCTCCTCGACACTCCCAGCGGCGTCGGCCTTGTGCAGGAGGCAGAGGAATGTTCGTGGGCCGCATCACATGCCATCGATACCCCTAGGGGGTATATGGTTGACCGTGTCGGGGCTCGAGAGACCGAGTCCCCACGAAGTACCCACGCGCGTCGACACCGGAGGAAGAAGCCATGACCGACCAGAAGAACGGCTCCTGCTGCTCCACCGAGGGTTCCTGCCACTCCGGCGCCGCGACCGAGGCCCAAGGCGGCGGGGTCACCACCGTCTACAAGGTGTCCGGCATGACCTGCGGCCACTGCGAGGGCGCGGTCTCGCAGGAGATATCCGCGCTGGGTGGCGTCACCGCGGTCACGGCCGTCGCCCAGACCGGTGAGGTGACTGTCGCATCCGCCGCCCCGCTCGACGAGGAGGCCGTCCGTGCCGCCGTCGACGAGGCGGGTTACGAACTCGTCGGCACGGCGTGAGCCCCTCCGGGGCCGGTTGGCCCCGGATCACATGTTGCCCCTGGGAAATCCCCATGCCCAGCACGGCTCCCGAGAAGACACTCCCCCGACAAGGCGCCGGCGCCCGCACGCCGCGATCGGCGGACTCCTCACCCTCCTGGTGATGCGAACCGAGAAGTCCGCGGGCTCCGTCCGCCAGGAAACCGAGCGGGCGGAGCCGGGCGAGCAGGTCGGCGTCTGAGCGCATGAGCTGCCGAACCGAGGTGCAGCGATGTCCGGCCGGTGGTCCGCCGGAGCCGCCCACAGGGCTCCGGCGGGCCACCGGCATCGCCCCGCACGGCAACGACGCCGGCAGACCGAAAGGAGGCGCTGTACGGCATCGACACCACGGGCGCATTGCACCGCAGTGCCGACGGCGGGGTCACCGGGAAGAAACTGCTCACGGTGCCGGGCGGCCGGCCCCAAGCGCTCACGCCGTCAGCGCCGGGCACGTCCTCTGGCCGCCGCGCAGAGCGGAGTCCACGAGTCGAGGGATGGTGCAAGCTCCTTCACCGAGCACCCCGAGGCGGAGACGAGCGGCGGGCACTGAGCCGGCCCGCGTCCGCCGATGCGCGGTGCCGCCGCGTGTTCAGCGGCCCTTGGAGGCCCGGCCGCGGCGGATGGCGAAGCCGCCCAGAAGCCCCACCTTCAGCATGACCGCAGCCAGGAGGCCGCCGGCGGCCCAGCCGGTCCACCGCCAGTTCGACAGCAGGACACTGCCGAGCCCGAGGTGTACCGCGAGGACGATCGCGACGACGGCCACGACGCCCACCACCTTGAGGTGACTGCGGCGCGGCCCGGCATCCGCCGACGACAGCCGGGCATCGCCGACGGCGGCCTCGGGAGAATCCGCCGACGTGTCGATTGCCTGCCAGTTCACCCGCAGGCTTTCGCGTCGGCCGAACCGCCCCACGTGCCCGGCGACGAGGTCCTGCAGCCGCTTCAGGTCGTCGGCTGCGTCTGCTTCGGCGTGCAGGAGCAGCGCACCGGGGGCGGCCCGCAGGGTGATCCGGCCCCAGGGCAGGGCGACATGCCCCTCGGTGTCGGACCACTCGACCCGGGCCTGCTCCGCCACGGCTCGCATCTCATGCGGCGCCTGGCCGTCACCGCCGGAATGGCCGTGGAGGCGCCGGCCGAGGTGGCGGCCCTTGTGGGAGAAGTGCTTGCAGAGCTGGACGAGGTACCGGCCGGGCCGTTCGGTCTCGACGCGGGCTTCGGCGGTTGGCATGGCGTTCCCTTTTCCGTGCGCCTGCCAGGCAGGCATCGTCTGGTGCGCTGATCGGTCCGTGGGCACGGCGCCGCATCGGACGCCGGTCCCGGCGGATGGGTGGGTCAGGTACGGGTGAGAGCCGCCAGCCACGCCCGGATGCCCTCCGGGTCGGTGGTGATGTCGATCGTGGACGGCTCGATGCTGTCGACCCGCCACCCCTCGGCGAACGCCGCTTCGATCTCGCCCCGCGTCAGCCTGTGCACCCGCCCCCACTCCCCCTGCTGCCGGTCGCTGAAGCCGAGCATGAAGTAGCGCCCGCCCCGGGGTACGACGGCCCGCAGGGCCTGAACGTAAGCGGCGCGGTCATCCCCGTCGAAGAGGTGGAAGAGCCCGCAGTCGAGCACCGTGTCGAACCGCTCGCCGAGTTCGCCCAGCCGCCTGGCATCGTGCCGCAGGAACCTCGCCGTACGACCACTGGCCCGGGCCTTGTCCTCGGCCGTGCGCAGGGCGTTCGCCGCCAGGTCCACGCCGGTCGCGTCCAGGCCGAGTCCAGCCGCCATGATCGCGTGCTCACCGGTCCCGCAGCCGACGTCCAGGACCCTGCCTCCCAAGGCACCGGCGTCGGCGAGAGCGGCGAACGCCGGCTGAGCCCGGCCGATGTCCCAGGGCGGTCTGGTGGCATAGAGGTCGTCCGGCGTGGGCGGGACCGGGGCACCGGAGTGGGGGTGGTGGGTCGAGCCGGCCATGGTGCGCTCTCCCGTCTGTCCTGAGCGTCCGGGTTCCCGGGACGACCTCAGCTTTATCGAGACACACTGTCTCTGTCAATCCACAGTGTCACGGCATCGCCGGATCGTATGCTGGGGCCGTGCCCAAGCTCTGGAACGAGACGATCGACGCGCACCGCGCCGCCGTACGCAAGGCGGTCCTGGAAACCACCGCGGCGCTGGTCGCCGAGCACGGGCTGACGTCGGTGACGATGTCGCGGATCGCGAAGGACTCCGGGATCGGGCGCGCGACGCTGTACAAGTACTTTCCGGACGTCGAGTCGATCCTCCTCGCCTGGCACGAGCAGCAGATCACCCACCACCTCGACCACCTGGCCGCAGTCCGGGACCGGACCGACGGTGCCGGAGCGCGTCTGAAGGCGGTGCTGCGGGCGTTCGCCCTCATCTCCCGCGTGTCCCGGCAGCACCATGACGGCGATGTGGCGGCGTTCCTGCACCGTGACCGCCAGGTCAACCAGGCACAGCAGCGACTTCACGGCATGGTCGAGGACCTGCTGGCCGACGGTGTACAGACCGGCGACGTACGGGACGACATCGCTCCCGGCGAACTCGCGAGCTACTGCCTGCACGCCCTCACCGCGGCCGGCGACCTGCCGTCCGAGGCCGCGGTGCACCGGCTCGTCGCCCTCACCCTCACCGGGGTGCGGCCGGGTGGCGCCGGCTCATCGGACAGTCCCCGACGCACCGACGCCACGGTGCATGCGCAGCACCACCCTGGGCACCACCCCGGCCACGGCGGTCACTCTGCCCGTCCGTAAGCGCGCCGGCACCAAGCTCCCGGGACGGCCACCAAGGCTCACCCCCCCGGCTTCAGTGGCTGTGTGAGTCGTCGGCGTGCCCCGCCTCCTCACTCTCGACAGGAGCTGCGGTCCCCTCAGGATCCGCGGAGGCCGGAGTCCCGCTGTTCCTGTCATGGTCGTGGCCCGGATTCGCCTGCTCCGGTGTCTGTGCCTCTCCGGCGGGCTCGTCGCCGTGGCTGTGCCCGCCGCCGCCCGACTCGGCGGCCATGCCGTCGGCGATGCCGCGCAGGCCGACGAAGGCGAGGGCGGCGGTGAGAAGAACCAGGATGCCCGCCGGGCCCAGGATGCTGCGCCAGCGGGCGGGCTCGTGCCGGAGCACGTACGCCACGAAGGAGAGGGCCAGTCCGAAGGGGATCAGCATCGCGGCGCGTTCGGGAAAGTCCTCGAAGTGCTGCAGTCCGCCGCTGAGCATGCCGATGCCGAACGACAGGGCGAGCGACGCGGTGACGATGCCCAGCACCCTGGTCGCCGCGGGCCGCCGCTTGGTGAGGACGAACTCGTTGAGCACGGTGGCGAAGAGGAATACCGCCGCGCCGACGACGGCAATGAGCGTGTAGCGGGCGGGATCCAGCGGATGGTGCACGATGGCGCCGCTGATGAGTCCGGCGCCGACGAACGTGGCGGCGTAACCGAGGTAGCTGCCGAGCAGGGGCGTGCGCTTCGGGGCACGACGGCGACCCCGCCGCCGCTCGGCACGGCCCGGCGACCGGTCCGGCTCGGTCAGGGGTCCACCGGAGTCGCGCGCGGTGACGGCCTGCTGCCCGGGCCCTGGGTCGTACGGTTCGCGTGCATGCGTGGCCCGACTCGGTGAAGGTGCGTAGGTGCGGTGGGCGAGATGGTGCTGGGACAAGTGGACGCCTTTCAGCGCGGGCCGCACGCGGGTACGCGGATCGGCCCCTCGGAGCGTGGACGGTGAATGGGCGGCCGAGCCAGGAAGGCGCGGTCCGCCGGCACGACACCTCCTGGTGTGCGTGCGTCAGGTCACCGTCGGCCTAGATCCGCAGTACCGACAGCTGCGCCCGTGCGGGACCCCCGCCAAAGTCCTGGACCGCACCGGCGGTGGACGCAGCGAGATCCGTGGCGCCGCTCGACACGGCCGTGCAGGGTGGCGGGGCCAGCCATGCTTCACCCGGGATCAGCGCGAAGCAGTCGGACACGTCCGTCGCTTCGACATGTGCCCGGTGCCCTCGCTCCTGCTGCTCCACGCTCACGTGGGCCACATCCAGCAAGTGCACAGCACCGGCTTCGTCAGCGCCGACGGGATACGCCTCGTGAGAGTCCGTGACCGCGATGGGTGCCGAGACGCCGCCATGCGCTCCCGCGTGGCTCAGTGTGTGCAGCACGCCGACGCCGAGCAACAGCAGGGCCAGCAGGACAAGACGTGCGGCGACGCCGCTCGCCTTCATACCGCCGCTCACAGGCCCGCCCCTACCGCCATGTCCGACGCCCGGTGCAGGCGCTGATGGTTGTCCCTGGTCATCTCAGCCTACCCATGGCACGTCGCGCCCCGGAGGGCGGACCTCATGGAGACCGACACGGCACTTATACCCGTACGGGGTATGGTGGCCTTCCTCGCTTGCAGAGAGTACGGACGCCTCGTGATGACGGTAGGAGAGCCGCTGCCCCGGTTCGGCGGTGCCGCCCGCTGGACACGCGGGCTGCTCGTCACGCTGTGCGCGGTGCTCGCCGTACTACTGCACCACGAGCTGCCCGACGCACCGGTCACCACGATGTCGGCATCCGCGGCACACACCATGCCGGGATCTCCCTCACTTCCCGCCGCCCACTCCCACACGGGCTCACCAGCCGCAGCCGGCGCCGTCGTGCACGGTTCGGACGGCGCTGCCTGTCCTTCCATGGCGATGCAGCTGTGCACCGCTGCCGGTGTCCACGTCGTACAGCTCACGGCCCCGCCCGAGTCACCGGCCCCCGCCTTCTCGGTTCCCGTCGCCGTGCACGCGGGCGTGGACGCCGCACGGTCGGTGAGTCGTGCGCCACCCGACCTGTCTCTCATTTCTCTGCTGCGCATATAGGCCGCGTCCCACGGCTTCCCGCGTCCCGGCGACGCCGGCGAGCCGTGTCCGGACCACCCCGAACGCCTTTCGCGCATCGAGAAGAGGATCCATTCGTGAACAGCATCAACCGTCGCTCCGTCCTGCTCGCCGGACTGGGCGCGGCCGGTACCGGCCTGCTCGCCGCCTGCAGCAGCGACACCTCCAACAGCCCCGCCCTGCTCAGCCCGTCCGGTTCGCAGGTCGCCCGCACCGAGAAGAAGCGGACCAGTACGGGCAGGGTGCACCGCCTCAACCTGACGGCCGCTCCCGCAACGCTCGACCTGGGCGCCGGCATCACGGCCAAGTCCTGGGCCTTCAGCGGCCGGGCTCCCGGTAAGGAGATCCGGATCTCGGCCGGCGACACCCTCGCCGCCGAACTGTCCAACCAGTTGCCCGGCCAGACCACGACCTCCCTCCACTGGCACGGCATCGCACTGCGCAGCGACATGGACGGTGTACCGCCCCTCACCCAGACCGGGGTGCGGGCCGGGTCCGCCTTCACGTACCGGTTCATCGCCGACGCGCCCGGCACGTACTTCTCCCACCCGCACGTCGGCGTCCAGCTCGACCGCGGCCTGTACGCGCCGCTGATCGTCGAGGACCCCGGGGAGCCGCTGGGGTACGACGACGAGTGGGTCGTCGTCCTCGACGACTGGCTGGACGGCGTGACCGGCACCCCCGACGAAGCCTTCGCCGAACTCAGGCAGGGCATGGGCGCCATGGACATGGGCGGTTCAGGCGACGCATCCACCCCCTCCGCGTCGGCCGGCTCGTCCGGTCACGACATGGGACACATGGGCGGAATGGACATGGGCGGCGCCGGCATGGACGCCACGACGTCCTCGCCGTCCGCCTCCGCCGAGGATGGTATGTCGATGAGGTTCATGCTCATGGGCGCCACCAGTGAACTGCTCGGCGGCGACGCCGGGGACGTCGAGTACCCCTACCACCTGATCAACGGGCGGGTGCCGGCCGCCCCGGCCGTCTACACCGGCAAGCCGGGCAGGCGCGTCCGTCTCCGCATCATCAACGCGGGCGCCGACACCGCCTACCGGGTGGCGCTCGGTGGCCACCAGCTGACCGTCACCCACACCGACGGCTTTCCCGTGGAGCACCAGCAGGCCGACTCGCTGCTGATCGGCATGGGCGAGCGGTACGACGTCCTGGTCACCCTCGGCGACGGCGTCTTCCCGCTCGTCGCGCTCGCCGAGGGCAAAAACGCGAGCGGCATGGCCCTGGTGCGCACCGGGTCGGGAAGCGCGCCGAAGCCGACCGTGCGACCGGCCGAGCTGGACGGTGTGATCGTGACCGCTGCGCAGCTGCATGCGGCCGACGACGTACGGCTGGACGAGAAGAAGGCGGGCCGGGTCCACCGCATCGAACTGACCGGCAGCATGGCGAAGTACGACTGGTCCATCGACGGCAGGCGGTACGACATGGCCGATCCGACCGCGAACCCGCTGCTCGTCGAGGAGGGCGAGCGGGTCCGGCTCGACTTCGTCAACACGAGCGACATGTGGCATCCGATGCATCTGCACGGCCACACCTACCAGCTCGGCAGCACCGGTCCGCGCAAGGACACCACCATCGTGCTGCCCAGGAAGTCGGTGTCGGTCGTCTTCGACGCGGACAATCCCGGCCAGTGGATGCTGCACTGCCACAACGCCTACCACGGTGAGGCCGGGATGATGGCGGTCGTGGCCTACGGGGCCTGAGCCTGCAGTTGCCGGTCCGTGGCGGGGCTCAGCGGCCCCGCCCCGGACCGTAGTAGCTGAGGAACATGTCCACCCCGCTGACGATGAGGCGGTCGGCGAGACTCTCGTCCACTTGCGTGCCGTAAGTACTGAAGACCATGTGGGGAAAGACCAGCAGCGCGTACAGCTGGGTGATCGCGGTCTCCAGGTCGGGGATGACCAGCCGGCCCTGATCCGCGAGCTCGCGGAGGGCGCCGGCGACGGCCGGATGGTGGCCCTCGGGACCCCGGCCCTGCCAGGCGCGGCCGAGTTCGGGGAAGCGGTGCTGTTCGGCGGCGACCAGGTTGCGCAGGGCGATGACGTCCTGGTTGGTCCTGACGGCGTGCACCCACGTTCGGGCCGTGTCCAGGAGTGCGGAGCGCAGGTCCTCCGCCTCGGGCAGCCCTTCGAGCGCGGCCGAGGAGGCGTGGCCCAGGGGTTCGTCGAGCGCGCTCGTGATGACCGCGGTGAACAGCGCTTCCTTGCTGCCGAAGTGGTTGTAGACGGTCACCTTGGACACGTTCGCCTCGGCGGCGATGGCGTCCATACCAACGCCGAAGCCCTCCCGCAGGAACAGTTCGCGCGCTGCCCGGACGATGGCCTGCCGCTTCTGCTCCGCCCGGGGGCCGCTGGGGGGCTGTTTGACGCTGTCCACATTCATGGGCCGATCGTAGCAACCGACTGAACTGAACAGTTGAGTTCATATGTACTGAGCCGTACAGTTCAGTTGTGGGCGGGCAACTGCCTCTGCCCGCGCCCATGGCCATGGGGTGGGTGTCACCGTGCTCGGCGTTCGCCGCCGCGCCGGCCTTCACCACCATGCCGACCTCTCCATTCCGCCCCTCGCGACAAGGACCCGTCATGACACATTCCGCGAGCGCCGCACACCACGCACCGGTAGATCACCACCCGTCGGCCGACCCACGCCGCTGGGCGGCGCTGGCCCTCATCTGCGTCGCGCAGTTCATGCTGATCCTCGACGTCACCGTGGTGAACGTCGCGCTGCCCGACATGGCCTCCGACCTCCACCTCGACCGGGCGACACTGACCTGGACGGTCACCGCGTACACCCTGTGCTTCGGCGGGCTGATGCTGCTCGGCGGACGCCTCGCCGACGCCCTCGGCGCTCGCCGCACCCTCCTCGCCGGACTCGCCGTCTTCACCGCCGCCTCGCTGGTCACCGGACTCGCCGGCGGCGCCGCCGTGCTCCTGGGCGGGCGGATCGCCCAGGGCGTCGGGGCCGCCCTGCTCTCCCCGGCGGCGCTCTCGATCGTCACCACCACTTTCCACGGCCCCGAGCGCAACAAGGCACTGGGCGTGTGGGCCGCGATCGGCGCCTCCGGCTCGGCGGCCGGCGTCCTGATCGGGGGCGCGCTCACCGACGGTCCCGGCTGGCAGTGGGTCTTCTTCATCAACGTCCCGATCGGCATCGCTGTTCTCGCCGCCCTGCCCGCGCTCGTCCCCGCCCGCGCCCCGCAGCCGGCCCGGCTCGACCTGCCCGGCGCACTGCTGGTCACCGCGGGCACCGGCCTGCTCATCTACGGCCTGGTGGAGGCGGGCGACTCCGGCTGGTCCGACGCAGCCACACTGCTGCCGCTGGCCGCCGCGGTGGCGCTGTACGCAGGATTCGCCGCGGTCGAACGGGCCGCCCAGGCCCCGCTGATGGACCTGAGGATGTTCACCCGGCGCCCGGTGCTCGCGGGAGCGTTCCTGATGCTGATCGCGACCGCGCTGCTGATCGCCTACTTCTTCCTCGGCTCGGTCTACCTCCAGCACGTCCAGGGCCTCAGCCCGCTGAAGACCGGCCTGCTGTTCCTGCCGGTGGCCGTGGCCACCGGCCTCGGCGCCCACCTCGCCTCCCGGCTCCTCGGCCGCGTCGGCAGCCGAACCGTCGCCGCGACCGGCATGGCGATCGCCGCCGCCGGATCCCTGCCGCTGACCCGGCTGACCGCCGACAGCAGCGTGTACGCGGGCCTGCTGCCCGCCTTCGTCGTGGCAACCTTCGGCCTCGGCACGGTCTTCGTCACCGCCACCACCACCGCGCTGGGCATGATCGAACACCACGAGGCGGGCCTCGCCTCCGGCGTCGTCAACACCTTCCACGAGGTGGGCGGCTCGATCGGCGTGGCGGTCGTCTCCACGGTCGCCGCCTCGGGCATCGAGTCCGGCTCCATAGACGGATTCACGAACGCCTTCACCGTCTGCGCACTCGCGGCGGCGGTGAGCGCCGCGGTGGCACTGGGACTCGTACCCCGTGGCAAGCCGCAGATGACCGGGGGCCCGCACGTGCACTGACACGTCTGCGCATGAACGACGCACGCCTGGCTAAATACCCCTGGGGGGTATATGGTTCCGTGGTGTGGGGCTCGGGCACGGGCCACACTGGATGAGAATGGGGAAGAGGTCATGGACCACACCGCTCACGACCACACCACTCACGAGGGCCACGCCGAGCACGGCGGGCACGCGGGGGCATCCTGGGGAACGGCCGTGAAGGCGACGCTGCACTGCCTGACCGGCTGCGCCATCGGCGAAATCCTCGGCATGGCCATCGGCACCGCCCTGCTGTGGGGCAACGTACCCACGATGGTCCTGGCGATCGCGCTGGCGTTCCTCTTCGGCTACTCCTTCACGCTCTTCGCGGTGCGCCGGGCCGGCCTGGACCTCAAGACCGCCATCAAGGTCGCGCTCGCGGCCGACACCGTCTCCATCGCCGTCATGGAGCTGGTCGACAACGCGATCATCGCCTTCACCCCGGGCGCGATGGACGCCGAGCTGTCCGACGGACTGTTCTGGTCCGCCCTGCTCGGCGGCTTCGCGGTCGCCTTCCTGATCACCACACCGGTCAACAAGTGGATGATCGGCCGGGGCAAGGGGCACGCGGTCGTCCACGCCTACCACTGACCATCAACCGGACCGGCGCAAACGCCTGGGGCGTCCCGAGACGATGGGGTGGCGCCCCAGGCGTTTGCGCACACCGCACCGGCCGGAACAACGGAGAGAAAAGCCGCCGTCAGACGGTCACACGCCCCCGGCTGCCACTGCCCGGGAAGCGCGGCTGCGACATCGTCGGCGGGCAGGTGTAGCGGTCCATCCTCGCCGAGCTGGTTGATCCACAACAGCACACCGTCCGGGCCACGGGGGGGCGGCCTCAGTGGGAAAGAGGCGGCAGCGCGCTGGCATCGGCGCGCAGTCACAAGATTGAGCGGCCGAGGGCCCGTGCAGCATCTGCTCGGACAGATCCACGCTGACCACCTGCGCGAACAAGCTGCCCCCGACGCCGGCTCGCGAACCGTCCGGCGACAGAACGGGCGGTGCCGGCGTCCCGGGAGCGGTGGCCCGCCGCCCGATCGCGGGCGAGGGCGCGGAAGACCTCGGCCATCCATCCGTCGCAGTCACGGCAGACATGGCGGCTGTTTCAGCAGACCGGCGGCACAAGGCGGATCAACTTCAGGGGGGCCAGAAACGGATCGACACTCGCATCTCTGCCTGCCCTCGTCCTCGTCGCGGAGGGCAGCGACGGCGAGAACGGGGAGACCGCTCAGCCGGGCGGGGCGGAGTGGTCGACAGCCTCCGTGGCGCTCCTGCCACCGGCCGCACCCACCTCACCCCTCCCCCGCGCGGCCCCCTCCACCAGTCGCCGGATGTCCGACAGATCGGCCTCGAACTCCGCGGTGAAGTCGACGGGAAGGTCCAGCCAGGGCCCGAGCCTGGTGTGGCCGGGGAGTTCGCTGTCCGGGAGTTGACCGCGGCGGCTGCGTGGGTCGAGGGCACCGGGGGCGAAACGGCCCGAGGCTTCGGACGTGGCGAAGCCGATGACGAAGGTGCTGATCAGCCGCTCCAGGCGGGGCACCTCCGAGTCCGGGACCCCGGCCTCGATCAGGGCCAGGTAGATGATGTCCACCGCACGCACGGCGTCCGGTGTGACGGCGGGGCGCGAGAAGAGCAGGTGCGCGGCCCAGGGATGCCGCTGGGTCACCTTCCGGCAGGCGTGCGCGAGGGAGTTCAGCCGTGCGTCCCAGGTCTGATTCTCCACCGCGTCCGACGGCAACAGCGCGGACAGCAGGCGTCCGACCATGCCGTCCAGCAGCGCCGCCTTGTCCTTGACGTGCCGGTACAGCGCCATCGGCGTGACACCGACCCGGTCGGCCAGCGCGCGCATCGACAGCGCCTCCAGGCCACGCTCGTCGGCGATGTCCAGTGCCGCGTCCAGGATCTCTTCCCGCCTGCCACCCATAGGTCTACAGTGTAGACGTATACGCCGTAGACATGGAGGGGAAGGATGCTCGTAGCGGGTGGGTTGGTGAAGTGTCATGGCCGTCATCGCGCGCTCGACGGCTTCGATCTGATGGTCGGGCCCGGCGAGATCGTCGGCCTGATCGGCCACAACGGTGCAGGCAAGACGACCTTCGTGGAGATCGTCACCGGTCTCCTGCGTCCCGACGCGGGCCGGATCCGCATCGGACCGTACGACGCGTTGACCGAAGGGCGGGCCGCGCGACGGCTCATCGGGACGGCTCCCCAGGAGCTGGCTCTGTACGGCAGCGTCACGGTGCGGCAGAACCTGCGGCTGTTCGCCGGCCTCGCGGGGCTGCGCGGACGGCGCCGCGAGGCGGGGATCGCGCGGGTCCTTGAGGAGCTTCAGTTGTCGGCGCTCGCGGACCGGCCGGTGGGCGTGCTGTCCGGCGGGCAGCGCCGCCGGGTCCAGGCGGCCACCGCGATGGTCGGCTCTCCGCCCCTTCTGCTGCTGGACGAGCCGACCGCCGGGGCCGATCCGGAGACCCGCTCGGCACTGCTGGCCGCCGTCAGGGCGCGCGCAGAGACCGGTGTCGCGGTGGTCTACACGACCCACTACCTCCCCGAACTCGTCGATCTGAACGCCACGTTGGCGCTCGCGAGGGAGGGCCGGGTCATCGCGCGCGGCACCCAGGAGGAGCTCACCCGCCACCTGCCCGGCGAGCTCAGGACCAGATCACCTTCGCCGACCCGGCGGAACCCGAGCTGCGGATGCCGACCACGGATCCCGGCGCCGACCTGGCCGCCCTGCTCGCCTCCGGCCGTACGCCCGCCTCCGTCGACGTACACCGCCCCGGCCTGGACGACCTCTACCACTCCCTGGAGACCGCAGCGCTCGAGGGGACGCAGGCCCATGACGCCGCCGCGTGAGTCCACCACCCGCATCGGCGTCCTCGTACGCCACAACACCCTGCTGATGTTGCGCGAACCGGGCCCGCTGCTGAGCCGGATGATCCTGCCGCTGGTCTTCATGACCCTGTTGCGTCCGCTCTACCTGTCCGCGCAGGGCAGCACGGCCGGTACGGAACAAGCTGTCGTCGGCACGCTGGTCACCTTCTCGCTGCTCGCGCTCAGCATCTCCGGCAACGCGATCCTCACCGAGCGGCTCGGCCGCACCTGGGACCGGCTGCGCTGCACGCCGCTGCGTCCGGGGGAGCTGCTCCTCGGCAAGGCCGTCCCGGTCCTCACCGCCCTGCTCGCCCAGCAGCTCCTGATCGTCGGCTTCGGGGTGTGCGTGTTCGGGCTGCGGGTCCCGCACCCGTTCCTGCTGCTGGGGGTCCTGCTCAGCTGGAGCTGCACCCTGCTCGCGCTAGGGGCGCTGCTCGGCGTGCTCGTGCGCACCATGGGCGAGCTCTCGGCGGCCTACGACATCGGCGGCATGCTCCTCAGCAGCGTCGGCGGCGCGCTCGTCCCGCTCGGCGTCCTGCCGGCATGGGTGGCAGACGTCGCTCCGGTCTCCCCCGGCTACTGGGCCGCCCACGGCCTGCGCGCCTCTCTCGTGGGCGACGCCCGCACCGCGGCGGTGGCCTGCGGCACGCTCCTCGGCGTGGCCGTGGTCTGCGCCGCCCTCGCCTCGGTCCGGCTTCAGGGTCGCAGCGGGCGGGTGGTGGCGCTCTAGGCAGGCACGTTCGCCACGTGTCCGCGTCGGGCGCAAGCTGGAGAGGTGGCCCGTGTCCCCTTGCCCGGCAGGTGGCAGGAGCGGTTGGGAGGATCGAGATGACGGCGATGGCGCATCTGCCCGAGGTGGTCTCACCCGAGGAGTGGCTCCGCGCCCGCAAGGAGCTGCTGGCGGAGGAGAAGGAGGTCACCCGGGCGCGCGACCGGGTCAACGCCGCCCGGCGGCGGCTGCCGATGGTCCGCGTCGAGAAGCCGTACGTCTTCGAAGGTCCGCACGGCGACGTGAGCCTGCTCGAACTCTTCGAGGGCCGGGCCCAGTTGGTCGTACATCACTTCATGTGGACCTTCGACCTCGACGCCGACGGCACCGAGCACCCCCGCGACACCGGCTGCCCCAGCTGTTCCTCCGCGGCCGACCAGATCGGCAACCTGCGGCAACTCCATGCCCGCAACACCTCGCTGGCCGCGGTGACGAGGGCGCCGTACGCGAAACTCGCCGCGTACCGCGAGCGGATGGGCTGGTCGTTCCCCTGGTACTCCTCGGCGGGCGGCGACTTCAACTACGACTTCCACGCGACCGTCGACGAACGGGTCGCACCGGTACAGATCTTCCACCGCTCCGAGGCCGAGCTCGCCGACGCCGGGATGCCCTGGTCGCCGAGCATGCGCGGCGACTGGCCGGGGATGAGCGCCTTCCTGCGGGTCGGCGACGAGGTCTTCCACACGTACTCCACCTTCGGCCGGGGCATTGAGGAGTTCCACAACGGCTATCCCTACCTCGACCTCACCGCCCTCGGCCGTCAGGAGGCGTGGGAGGAGCCGAAGGGCCGCGCGACCCCGCTCGGGCTCCAGGTCGGCGGTCCGGCGATGCGGATTCCCGACGAGTACGACTGAGCTGACGGGTACGGCTGAGCTGACGAGCACGGCTGAGCACCGATGACTATCGCGTCCGCGCCAGGTCTGTCTCCTGTACGGCTCCCGCAGAACGGATGTGATCACCGTGCCGAACAGTTCCGCCCACGCCAAGGTCAACGGCCTGGAGATGTACTACGAGACTCACGGCGACGCCCCTGAGGGGACCCGTCCGCTGGTGCTGCTGCACGGCGGCGGGCAGACGGTCGGTCTGGCCTTCTCCGCCGTACTGCCCGCCCTGGCCGCCGACCGGTATGTCGTGGCGCCCGAGCTGCAGGGGCACGGCCACACCGCCGACACAGACCGTGAGCTGACGGTGCCGGATCTGGCGTCGGACGTGGTGGCGCTGCTCGACGAACTCGGTGTCCAGCAGGCCGACTTCCTCGGGTTCAGCCTGGGCGGTCTGACCGCTCTGGAGATCGCCGTCAGGCACCCGGAGTGCGTCGGACGGCTCGCGCTCGCCGCCACCATGTACACCCAGGACGGGGTCCACGAGGAGGTCCGCGTCCCGGACTACAGCTCGCCCCGGCTGCCCAGCCAGGCCGACTTCCAGGAGATGGCCGACACGTACGCGGCCGTCGCACCCTACCCCGAGCACTTCCAGGACTTCCTCGCCAAGGTCTCGGCGGCGGCGCACGCCCCGCTGCCATGGGCCGCAGACGACCTGCGCGGACTGCGGGCGCCCACGCTGCTGCTCGTCGGTGACCGCGACTTCGTACGGGTGGAGCACGCGGCGGAGATGCAACGCCTGATCCCCGAGGCGCAGTTGGCGGTCCTGCCGGCCACCACGCACATGTCCCTCATGCGGCGGACATCTCTGCTGCTGCCGCTGCTGGACGAGTTCTTCACGTGACCGGACCGGACAGGGGCCCGGGGGCGGCGGGAGGCGGGAGGCGGCAGAAGGGGCTTACTCGAAGCCCCCATTGCTCTTCAGCAGCTGCCCGTTGATCCACTGGCCCTCCCGTGAGCACAGGAAGTCGACCAGGTGGGCGGTGTCCTGCGGGGTGCCGAGGCGGCCGAGCGGGGTGGCGCCGATGCAGTGCGCGCGAACCTCCTCGGTCATCCAACCGGTGTCGACGGGGCCGGGGTTGATGGCGTTGGCGGTCACGCCGAGATGGGCGAGTTCGTGGGCGGCGGCCAGCGTGATGCGGTCCATGGCGCCCTTGCTCGCCCCGTAGGGCAGGTTGCCGACGGTGTGGTCGCTGGTGAGGCTGACGATCCGGCCGGTGCCCTTCTCCGCGGTGAAGCGGCGGCCGAACTCCCGGATGAGCAGCCAGGTCGCGCGCGTGTTGACGGCGAAGTGCCGGTCGAAGCTCTCGACGGTGGTGTCGAGCAGGCCGGAGTCGACCGACTCGCAGTGGCTCATCACCAGCGCGGTGACGGGCCCCAGCCGCCGCTGAGCCTCGTCGAAGACCCGGGCCGGTGTGTCGGGGTCGGCGAGGTCCGCCTCGATGGCGGCGGTGGCCACGCCCCGCTCGGACAGGCTCGCCTCGATCGCCTCGGTCGCGCCGGGCTCGCCGCCCGAGGCCATGCGGGCGTCGTACGGGTTCCAGTAGGTGAAAGCGATGTCCCAACCCGAGCCGGCCAGCCGTTGCGCGATCCCGGCGCCGATACCGACCGTGCGGCCCACGCCGGTGATCAGAGCGAGAGGGCGGGCGGTGGAGAGAAATCCTGTTGTCACGGGACGGGATCGTTCACGAGCGACCCCCGGCGCAGCAAGCGCTTTTCCCGACCGCAGACGCGTCCCTGCTCCTGCCGAGGACCTGACATCCGTTCAACTCTGGCACAGCAGCAGCCCCCAGGAGGCCGCTTGGCTGAAACCCGCCTCATTGTGACTTAAGTTCAACCGCGCTATTCGAGAGTTCTCCTCTTACCACCGGTAATGCCTTGCTTTACCTGATCCCCTGCCGTAACCCTTCGACGACAACCAGCCAAGACTCTGGGGGGAGTTGGCTTATGGAAGGCACGGTTGACGGGTTCCGCTATGGTGCGGTGACCCCGGTGGCCGCCTACTTAATGGCGTGCCTGGGAGGGGCTCTGGGGCTGCGCTGCATCGTGCGCACCCTGCTCAGTAATCAGTCGTGGAAGGCCGGCTGGCTGGCGCTCGGTGCCGCCTCGATCGGCTGCGGCATCTGGACGATGCACTTCATCGCCATGATCGGTTTCCAGGTCGTGGAGACCCGGATCCGCTACGACGCCGGGCTCACGGTCCTCAGTCTCGCCGTGGCCATCGTCGTCGTGGGCATCGGCGTGTTCATCGTCGGCTATCGCGGCGCCAGCACCCTGAACCTGTCCTTCGCGGGTGTCATCACCGGGCTCGGCGTGGCGGCCATGCACTACCTCGGTATGGCGGCGCTGCACCTCAACGGGACGATCCGGTACGACGCCACCGCCGTCGCGCTCTCCGTGGTCATCGCGATCGTCGCGGCGACCGCGGCACTGTGGGCGGCCGTCACCATCCGGGGCTTCATGACGAGCCTCGGGGCCAGCCTGATCATGGGGGTCGCCGTGACGGGGATGCACTACACGGGGATGTCCGCGGTCAGTGTCCATGTGCACAGCAGGACCGGCGGCTCGTGGGCGGGTGATTCGCCCACCTCGCTACTGCTGCCCATGCTCCTGGGACCGGTGATCTTTCTGCTTCTGGCCGGAGTGGTGGTCATGTTCGACCCGCTCCTGGTGCTCGGCGACGGTGACTGGAACCGCTCGTCCGCCTCGACGGAGAGCAACACCCCGCAGCCCGACTCGCTCTTCGAGAACGAGGAGGACAGGGTGGTCCACGCCCGCGCACCGCAGGATCCGCAGTGGGCGGCACCGCACAGTTCGCAGAGGTGAGATTCACCCCCCTGGAGTCCCCACGGATCCGGTGATGGCCTGGAAGGGGGAGTGCCGTACGGCACTCCCCCTTCCAGGCCGGATCTAGATCGTTGTTACGGTGCACCGGTGTCTGACTCCTCACGCGATACCGCCGAAGGCGCCGGCTGGGGCTCTGCCCAACTCGGCGAGTACAAGCGGCTGATGCCGTCCAAGGTCGAGAAGATCTCGTGGCTGAACCCGAAGACGCTGTGGGCCGCCCGCAACGGCGTGGTCGCCTCCTGGTTCGGGGACCCGACGGGCCGTACCCGAAGCCGCTGGGTGGCCCAGCGCGCGGCGGCCGGCGCACCCGCCGACAAGCTGATCCGGCGCGAGGACCCCGAACGGTTCTCGTTCATGGTCGTCGGCGACACCGGCGAGGGCGACGATCCCCAGTACGCCGTCGTGCCAGGGTTTCTGAAGATCAGTCAGGGCACCCGGTTCGCGGTGGTCGCCAGTGACGTGATCTACCCGGTGGGCAGCGCGGACGACTACGGCACCAAGTTCTTCCGGCCGTACCAGGACTATCCGGCGCCGATCTACGCGATACCCGGCAACCACGACTGGTACGAGGACCTCGGCGCCTTCATGCGCGTCTTCTGCGACGACGCCCCGCCCCTCGATCCCGAGCCCGCGCCTCGCCCCCTGACCCGCGCCTGGCTGCGCTCCCTGCTGTGGCACCGACCGCGCACGGACGACGGCCAACGTCTCGACGAGGCACGCCGGTTGCGTGCGGCACAGGCTCAGCGGACCGTCCAGCCGGGTCCGTACTGGGCCGTCGACGCCGGCCCGCTGCGCATCATCGGCATAGACACCGGGCTGCTCGGCACCATCGACGCCGAACAGGGCGCCTGGCTGCGCGAGGTCTCGCGGGGCCCGCGCCCCAAGATCCTCATCACGGGCTCACCCCTGTACGTGGACGGCGAGCACCACCCCTGCGCCATCGAGGGCGGCGGCACGGTCGACGACATCGTGCGCGCCCCGGAGCACCACTACGTCGCGGCGATAGGCGGCGACATCCACAACTACCAGCGCTACCCGGTCGACGTGGACGGCCGCACCATCCAGTACGTCGTCTCGGGCGGCGGCGGCGCGTTCATGCACGCCACCCACACCATCCCGCACATCTCGATCGCGAACGTCACCGAGAAGGACTTCCGCTGCTATCCACTGCGCGGCGACTCCCTGGCCTTCTACAGCAGGCTCTACGGCCGCCGGCTGCACCTGCGCCGCTTCTTCACCCTCACCGAGGCCGAGGCCACCGCGGTGATCGCCGAGCGGCTCGGCATCCCGCCCACGCGTCTCCCGGGCAAGCCGGCGCGCGTGACATTCCGTACTCGCCTGGTCGCCAGTCTCCTGGGCGCGGGCGGCCGCCCGGACCGCACCTCGCGGTTCCGCCTCCCGGTGCGCAAGATCTACACGCAGCTGTTCTCGCCCAGCTCGGCGACGTACAGCCCGCCGTTCTTCAAGTGCTTCCTGCGCCTGGACGTCACCCCGGAGGCGGTGCGTCTGCGCTGCTTCGCGGCCACCGGCAACCTCGCCCAGGAGATCGACCCGCCGGTCGAGGACGAGGTGACGATTCCCTTGCCCCGATCTTGACCCGAAGGGCCCGGCGATCGGGAACATCATGCGGGACGGGCGGGTTGGCACTGCCGTACTACTTGATACATCAAACAACCCGGAGGAGCCCGTGCCGTCGTCCCCCCGCCCTCTGCGCAAACTGGGCTTCCTGACCATCGGCCTGTTCGACGAGGCGGATCCGCGGCGCGGCCACGAGTCCACACTGGAGATCATCGAGCTGGGTGAGCGTCTCGGCTTCGACAGCGCATGGCTGCGCCACCGGCATCTCCAGTACGGCATCTCGTCCCCCGTGGCCGTCATGGCGGCAGCCTCGCAGCGCACCAGCCGCATCGAGCTCGGCACGGCCGTGATCCCGCTCGGCTGGGAGAACCCGCTGCGGCTGGCCGAGGACCTGGCGACGGTGGACATCCTGTCCGGCGGCCGGATCAACCCGGGCGTGAGCGTGGGCCCGCCGATGCACTTCGACGAGGTCAAGGGGGCGCTGTACCCGGACACGGCCGACACCGAGGACTTCTCCTACGAGCGGGTGCGGCGGCTGCTGGACTTCGTGCGCGGCAAGCCGGCCAGCGACTTCAGCGGGGTGCAGGGCTTCGAGGTGTTCTCCGACCGGGTGCAGCCGCACTCCCCCGGCCTCGGCCGACGGCTCTGGTACGGCGGCGGCAGCCTGAGTTCCGCACGCTGGGCCGGTGAGCACGGCATGAACTTCCTGACCAGCAGCGTCGTCAAGGCGGAGGGCACCGAGGGCCCGTACGACTTCGCTCAGATCCAGCTCTCGCACATCCGTGCCTTCCGCGCCGCCCACCCGGACGGCGCGGACGCCCGGGTGTCCCAGGGGCTCGTCGTCATCCCCACCGACTCGGCCTCGCAGGAGCAGCGCGCGAAGTACGAGGCGTACGCGGCGAAACGCACCCCTCGGACCACGTCACCGCAGGGCCCCGCACGGTTGATGTTCGCGCCGGACATCGTCGGCACGTCGGAGGAAATCGCCGAACGGCTGCACGCGCACGCCGCGTTCCGTGAGGTCGACGAGGTGGCGTTCGCGCTGCCGTTCACCTTCGAGCACGAGGACTATGTGCAGATCCTCACCGACATGGCGACGAAACTGGGGCCGACGCTGGGGTGGCGACCGGGCACGTAGGCCTGGCCAGGGGCCAGGCGGGGCCGTGAGGCGAGGGCTCACGGCACCAACAGCACAGGCGTGCCCCCGAGTCGACCCGACCGGCGCCGCGCTGTGGTGCCGTCACCAGCGACCCACCTCGGTCCCGGTGATCGCCTCCGACGGCTTCCCGTCCGGCCCCACCGGCACATCCCCCACCAGCATCACCCGGTGCATGGTCCGGGGGAAACCGAGGTGGGCGTTGTCGCCAGGGGCCAGGTGGATGGTGGCCCGGTTGTCCCAGAAGGCCACGCTGCCCGGCTCCCAGCGGAAGCGGACCGTGTACTCGGGCCGGACCGCCTGTTCGAGGAGCATGTCGAGGATCGCCCGGCTCTCGGCCCGTGAGAGGCCGGCGATCTGCTCGACGTAGTAGCCGTTGACGTAGAGGATCCGCTCCCCCGACTCGGGGTGCACGCGCACCAGCGGGTGGAGCGAGGCGACCTGGTGGTCCAGCAGGTGGCGGACGTAGGCGTCATCGCCCGGGCGGGGCTGGTAGCCGACACCGAGCCGGTGCTCCACACGCAGGCCGTCCACGAACTCCCGCACCGGCGCGGACAGTCCGGCGTAGGCGGCCGCGAGGTTGGACCAGGTGGTGTCGCCGCCGTACGGCGGAACCGTCTCGGCGCGCAGGATGGTCGCCGCGGGCGGGTCGATACGGGCGCCGTGGTCGCAGTGCCAGCCGCGCAGCAGCGTGTGCCGCCGACGCTGCAGCCACTCCTCGTGCTCCATGCCGAACTTCCCGCCCAGTTCCAGGCGGTCGGCGGTCGTCTCGATCTCCCCGAAGTCCGCAGGCGAGGCGCTGCCGCGCCTGCCCAGGACGACGGGCTCCCCGAACCTGCGGGCGAAGGCCACATGGCCGGCGTGGTCGAGCTTCTGTCCGCGGAAGAACACCACCTTCCAGCGCAGCACCGCCGCCCGGATCGCGGCGACCACGGAGTCGTCGAGATCGCCGCCCAGATCGACCCCCGTGATCTCGGCTCCGATGTGCCCGGCCACCGGGTTCACCTCGATGCCCGAGTCCCACTCCGCAGCGCCCGTGTCCGTCGTCATGCCTGCTCCGTTGATCGCCGTCATGTGTCCGAAGTCCGCACCCTCCGGGGCACGTCACCCATGGTTGACTGCCCAGCGTGACCGTACCCTCAACTCCCCACGAGCCCAGCGCCTTCGTACGGCGCCTGCAGGCGGGTGAACAGCTGCCCCTGCCCGCCGACTCGGTTGCCGACTGGGAGACCTTCCCCTTCGAAGGCGAGCTCCGGGTCAGGCCCTTGCAGCCCCCCGTCCTCCCCGAGCCCGCCCGCTCCGGCGAGAGCGGCCCCGAGGAGTGCCCCACCTGCCGCAAGCCCGTGACGGAAGCCCTCTGGGCGACGACCACTGGCGGCTCGACGCGGTCGGCACCGAATCCCGCCTCCCGGCGGTGGTGATGCTGCGACCGCGCGGCCACTACGACCTGACCGACCTGCCCGCCGAACGCGCGGCCGAGCTCGGCCCCCTGCTCCAGCGGGCGGAGCGAGCGGTGCGCAGCCTCGACGGCGTCGCCCGCGTCCATGTCAACCGGTGGGGCGACGGAGCCGCGCACCTGCACTTCTGGCTGCTCGCCCGGCCCGCGGGGCTGATGCAGCTGCGGGGGACCTTCCTTCCGGTCTGGGAAGAACTCCTGCCGGCTCTCCCGGACGAGGAACGCCGAGAGGCCCACCGGCGGATCGCCGCAGCCCTCGCCGCTGAGGGCGGCACGGCCCACACCGGCCCCTGACGTGGGGCACCCGGATCCCGCCGACCGCGCCGTCCGCTGTCCTCGTCCGCGCCCGTCCGGTTGATCATTGCCCGCCCTGTCCGTGAGGCTGGGGGGACGACACAGTCAAGGGAAGGTCCGGACGTGATCAGCATCCCGACGCACACGCTCAACGACGGTACGAAGATCCCCGCCCTCGGTCTGGGCACCTGGCCGATGGACGACGCCGAGGCGGAGCGGGCGGTCGCCACGGCCCTGGAGAGCGGCTACCGGCTCCTCGACACGGCGACGAACTACCGCAACGAGACCGGTGTCGGCCGTGGCGTGGCCGCCGGCGGCGTCCCGCGCGAGGAGATCCTCGTGACGACGAAGCTGCCCGGCCGACATCACGGCCACGAGGAGACCCTGGCCTCCTTCGAGGAGTCCCGCGCCCGTCTCGGCCTGGAGTACGTGGACCTGTATCTGATCCACTGGCCGCTGCCCCGCGTCGACAAGTACGTCGACTCGTGGAAGGCCATGATCAAGCTCCGCGAGGACGGCCTCGTACGGTCGATCGGGGTCTCCAACTTCACGCCCTCGCACATCGAGCGGCTGGAGAAGGAGACCGGGGTCCTGCCGTCCGTCAACCAGATCGAGCTGCACCCCTTGTTCCCGCAGGACGAGCTGCGCGCCTTCCACGCCGACAAGGGCATCGTGACCGAGAGCTGGAGTCCGCTGGGCCGGGGTTCGGACCTCCTGGACGACCCGGCCGTGGCCGGCGTCGCCGAGGCGCACGGTGTCACGCCCGGCCAGGTGATCCTGCGCTGGCACATCCAGCTCGGCGCCCTGCCGATCCCGAAGTCCGGCGACCCCGAGCGGCAGCGCACGAACCTCGACGTGTTCGGCTTCGAGCTGAGCGAGGCCGAGGTGGCGGCGATCGCCGACCGTGCGCAACGGCGCCTCGGCGGGGACCCGGAGGTGCACGAGGAGTTCTGAACCGCGGGAGGGGTTGGTAACTGTTGGCCGCGGAGTGTGCATGAGGTCGAGTCAGCTCGATCGTGTGATCGGGGCCCCTGCTCCACCGGAGTGATGGTTCAGGGCCTCCCCGTCGCCTCTGGCCGTGCCCACCTGGCCAGGTCGCTCAGAGAACTGGCCTCCCGGGCTCGGACCACGCACAGGATGCGTGTCGCCGCCCCGGGGGCGAGTACGCCGGGGATCTGGGGGTACCTCCCACGCCTTTAAGGCAGTGGGGGAGCGCTCAAGACCGTTCGGGGCGTGCGGCTGGATGGGGGCTCGCTCCTGCTCAGTCTTCAGGAACGGTACCCGGGGCGCGTGAGCCGCGGGACTACCACGGCAAGCGGGACTTCGCACGCACCGGTGGGCCCCAGGGCCGGGAGGGGCCCACCGGTGCGAAGCCGCGGTTCGTCGTGCGGATCCATGACGCGAGCGCCCTGCACTCACCGGGGCACGGCACGCCCGATCCGCGCCGGGCACGCTCGGTCCGGACCGGCCGGACCCTGGCCAGGTTGCCGCCGAGGAGAACTGAGCCGGACGATCCACCGAATTTCGCCCCAACTGGCCTTCTGTGCCTCTATGTTCGCAGCGACGTTCACCGCGACACGTCGTCGCCCAGAACACGAGCCAGGAGGCCTTCCGTATGCGCATCGCGCTCCGTACCGCCATATCCGGCGCGGTCGTCACCGCCACCGTCTTCGCCGGCGGCACCGCACAGGCGACCCCGCCCGGCCCCGGAGTGACCGGCACGCTGATCGCCCAGAAGACCGTGGGCGACACCGACTACGTCGTCAGAGAGATCACCGTCCCGCCGGGCCAGGCGACCGGCTGGCACTACCACGACGGCCTCGTCTACGGGTACGTCAAGCAGGGCACCCTCAGCCACTACCACGCCGACTGCGCCAGTGACGGCGTCTATCCGCAGGGCACCGTGGTGCGCGAGCCGGGCGGCCCGAGCGACGTCCACCTCGGCCGCAACGAAGGGTCCACCCCGCTCGTCCTGGAGGTGCTGTACGTGCTCCCGCACGGCTCGCCGTACTCGCGGGACGTGCCGAACCCCGGCTGCTCCTTCGAGTGAGCGAAGTGATCAGAAGTCGGGCGGTTCCAGCGACTGCTCGGCCCAGATCGTCTTTCCGCTGCCGGTCTGCCGGCTCCCCCAGCGCTGGGTGAGCTGAGCGACCAGCAGCAGCCCGCGGCCGCCCTCGTCGAAGGCGTGGGCGCGCCGCAGGTGCGGTGAGGTGGAACTGCCGTCGGAGACCTCGCAGATGAGGGTGCGGTCACGGATCAGCCGTAGCTGGATGGGCGGTTCGCCGTAGCGGATGGCGTTGGTGACCAGCTCGCTGACGACGAGTTCGGTGACGAAGGAGGCCTCCTCCAGTCCCCAGACGGCGAGTTGCTCGGTGGCGGCCTGCCGTGTGATGGCCACGTGCGCGGGGTCGGGCTCGACGCCCCAGGTGGCGACCCGGTCCGCGCCGAGAACCCGGGTGCGGGCCAGCAGCAGGGCCACGTCGTCACCGGGCTCCTCGGGCAGTACGGCCTTCAGGACGGTGTCGCACAGCTCGTCGAGGGTGTCCGTCTTCGCGGTGAGCGCACGGCACAGTTCGTCGGTGGCGTGGTCGACGTCGCGGTCCCGGTCCTCGGTCAGACCGTCGGTGTAGAGGGCGACCACGGCCCCTTCGGGCAGTTCGATCTCCGTGGCCTCGAAGGGCAGGCCGCCGACGCCGAGCGGGGGCCCCGTGCTCAGGGGGACGAGGCGCGCCGTGCCGTCGGGCAGGACGAGGGCGGGTGGCGGGTGACCGGCGGCGGCCGCGGTGAGGCGGCGCGAGACGGGGTCGTAGACGGCGTAGAGGCAGGTGGCGCCGAGTTCGGCGACCTCGCCCCCCTCGTCGGGGCGGTCGTCGGATGCGAGGTGGGTGACGAGGTCGTCGAGGTGGGTGAGGAGTTCGTCGGGCGGCAGGTCGACGTCGGCGAGGGTGCGCACGGCCGTGCACAGGCGGCCCATGGTCGCCGAGGAGGGGATGCCGTGGCCGACCACATCGCCGACGACCAGGGCGACGCGGCTGCCGGAGAGCGGAATGACGTCGAACCAGTCGCCGCCGATGCCGGCCAGCGAGCCGGAGGGCAGATAGCGGTGGGCGACCTCGACCGCGGCCTGTCCGGGCAGGCCGCGCGGCAGGAGGCTGTTCTGCAGGGCCAGTGCGGTGGTGCGTTCGCGGGCGAAACGGCGGGCGTTGTCGACACATACGGCGGCCCGGCTGGCGAGTTCCTCGCCGAGGACGGCGTCGTCGTCCCCGAAGTCGTCGGGGTGGGCGATGCGGACGGCGACCGCGACGCCCAGGGTGGTGCCGCGGGCCTTGAGCGGCACGGCGAGCACGGAGTGGACGCCCTTGCGGTACGAGCGGCCGGCCGGGGCGCGGGCGTTGCGCTCGGCGACCCAGCGCATGAAGTCGGGCTCGCCGGCCTGGCTGAGGGCCGCCCGCCCCTCCCGCAGGGCCCGCGCGGGCGGCGAGGAGGCAGGGTAGACGTCCGTCTCGCCGAGGCGGACGGCGGCCTCGGGGGTGCCCTCGTGGCCGGAGCGGTGGGCGACGCGGCGCAGGAGGATGTCGCCCTCCAGCGCGGTCGGCGGCTCGTCCGCGCCGAGCACCCAGTCGAGGAGGTCCACGCTCGCGAAGTCGGCGTACCGGGGCACGAGGAGTTCGACGAGTTCCTCGGCGGTGCGCACCACGTCCAGGGTGGTGCCGATGGCTGCCGCGGCCTCGTTGAGCAGGGCCAGCCGTCGGCGGGCCCAGTACTGCTCGCTGTTGTCGAACGCGGCCAGGGCGACACCGGTGAGTTCCTCGGAGCCTTCCTCTCGCACGGGCCACATCTCGATGGTCCAGGCGTGGTCCCGGTTGAGGGCGGGCGCGCCGGTGAAGCTCTCGTAGCGGACCGCTCTGCCGGTCTCGGCGACCTGGCGCAGGCTTGCCAGGAATCCGCGGCTGTGTTCGGCGTCCTCCACGGTGTCCGAGAAGAACCGGCCGAGCAGGGCTTCCTCCGGCACCCCCATGACCCGGCAGGCCACGTCGTTGAGGCGCAGGTACTGCTGACGGGTGTCGAAGATCGACATCGACATGACCGCCTGCTGGAACGCCTGTCCGGCCAGGGTCGGCTCGGCGGAGCCGGACGGCCGGGCGGTGATCACGTATCCGGCGGGGGTGCCGTTCCCGCCCAGGACGGGGCACGCCTCCACGAAGCGCGTGAGAGAGGAGCCGTCGCGGTGCCGCAGTACGACGGTCCCCTTCAGCGCCGCCACGGCCGGTCCCGGCGGGTCCTCGGCGAGCAGCTCCCGTGCCGCCCGCCCCACGACCTCGTCGGCCGTGCGTCCCGTCAGCCGCCGGGCACCCTCGCTCCACCCCGTCACCATGCCCGAGGCATCGGTGGTCGCCGTAGCGGAGACGTGCTCCATATCGTCCAGGATGGTCCCTTTGCCGGACCGCATCAACCGAAACGGTGCAACCGGGCCCCGCCCGTCACTGCCGGTGTGCGCGCAGGGCTTCGAGGGCGCGGTCGGCGTGGGTGTTCATGCGCAGTTCGCTGCGGACGACCTCCAGCACCGTACGGTCCTGGGCGATGACGAAGGTGACGCGTTTGGTGGGCGCCAGGGAGAAGCCTCGCTTGACGCCGAAGAGCTCGCGTATCTTGCCGTCGACGTCGGACAGCAGGGGCATGCCGAGGGTGTGCTGTCCGGCGAACTCCTGCTGGCGTTCGACGGTGTCGCCGCTGATGCCCACCGGCCGGGCGCCGGCCGCGGCGAACTCGGCGGCGAGGTCGCGGAAGTGGCAGGCCTCCGCGGTGCAGCCGGCGGTCAGCGCGGCGGGGTAGAAGAAGAGGACGACCGGGCCGTCGGCGAGCAGCTCGGACAGCTTGCGGCTGGTGCCGGTCTCGTCCGGGAGCTCGAAGTCCTCGACGGTGTCGCCGGTCTCGATCGCCTTGCTCATGCCTGGCCCTTCCCGTTCTTCGCGATGCTGCGTGCCCACAGCACGAGCGGCAGTTGCAGCGGCAGCCGTCCGAGGGCCGCCGCCTTCAGCGGTGCGGGACGGTCACGCCAGTCGGCGGCCATCTTGACGTTGGCGGGGAACACCCCGACGAAGAAGGCGGCCGTGGCGAGCGCGGCGGTCCGCCGGGTCTTCGGCAGCACCAGGCCGGCAGCGAGCGCGAGCTCCACGGCACCGCTCGCGTAGGTCCAGGTCCGGGGCCTGCCGGGCAGGGCCCGCGGGATGGTGGCGTCGTACGGACGTGGTGCGGCGAAGTGGGTGACGCCCGCGGTGGCCAGCAGGCCGGCGAGCAGCAGGGGCGAGCGTGGGGACCGTGACACGGTTCCTCCTCCTGGGGGCTGCCGCGCACATTACTGGATGGTACAAACACCTCGCGCAGCGGCCTGGGCCCTCACCGGGAACGACGGTTGTGGGTGCCCGGGGTGTAGCCGAAGGAGCGGTGGAAGACGTCGATGAAAGCGCTCGCGGAGGACCAGCCGCAGCGGTGGGCGACGGTCGTGACGGGGACGTCGTCGGCCAGCATGCGCAGGGCGTGGTAGAGCCGCGACTGGGTGCGCCACTGCGGGAAGGTCATGCCGAACTCGCCGCGGAACAGTCGGCTGAGGGTGCGTTCCGAGGCCCCGGTCGCGGCGCCGAGGGCGGACAGGGTGCGCGTATCGGCGGGGTCGGCGTGGACGAGCGCGCAGACCTCGGCCAGGCGGGGATCGGTGGGGGTGGGCAGCAGCAGGGGCTGCTGGGGCGAGGCGCGCAGCTGGTCGCGCAGGACGGCGAGCAGGCGGTGGCGTTCGGGGCTGTCGTCGGCGGGGTCGCGGGTGTAGGCGAGGATCAGCTCGCGCAGCAGCGGGCCGACGGCGAGGACGGTCGGGGCGTCCAGAGCGAGTGGGTTGTCGTCGGCGGGGAGGCCGACCAGGTGCAGGTCGAGCCGGCCGTGGGCGCGGTGGGCGTGGGCGGTGCCCGCGGGGACCCATATGGCGCGGGTACCGGGCGCGAACCAGGTGCCGGCGTCGGTGGTGACCGCGAGGACGCCGGAGCCGGCGTAGACGATCTGGTGGTCGTCGTGCCGGTGGGCGTCGATGCGTTCGCCTGCGGCGAGGTGCTGGGCACGGGTGGGCGCCGAAGGTGTGTAGCGGATGGCCCGGCGGCGGATCGCCCGGTGGCGGATGTTCGACATCAATGGGCAGATTATCGAAAGCGGGCCAGGCACCGCTGCGGCGAAGCTCGTCCGGTGTCCAAGAATCGTTCCCTCACGCTGATGTCGCTCGGTCACGCCTGTGTGGACGTGTACCAGGGCGCCGTCGCCGCCCTGGTGCCCTTCTTCGTCGCCGAGCGCGCCTATTCGTATGCGGCCGCGTCGGGCATCGTCCTGGCCGCGTCCCTGCTGTCGTCGGTCGTGCAGCCGCTGTTCGGCGCGCTCACCGACCGCTGGGCGATGCCGTGGCTGCTGCCGCTGAGCGCACTGACCGCGGGCTCGGGGGTCGCGCTGAGCGGGGTCGTCGGCTCCTATCCGCTCACCCTGGCGGCGGTCGCCGTGTCCGGGATCGGGGTCGCGGCCTACCACCCGGAGGCCGCCAGGGCCGCGCGAGCCGTCGCGCCCGGCGGCAACACGGGGATGGGGTGGTTCTCGCTCGGCGGCAACGCCGGCTTCGCCCTTGCCCCGCTGCTGGTCGCCGCCGTGATCGCCACGGGCGGGCTGAACGCCTCTCCCTTGCTCGCCGTGCCGGCCGTGGCGGGTGCGGCCCTGTGCGCGGCAGCGGTACGCGCCTCCCGGGTCCGCGCGCCGGCCGGACGGTCGGCCGAGAGCTCCGGAAGCGACGACTGGCCGTCGTTCCTGCGGCTCTCGGGCGCGGTGGTGTGCCGGTCGGTGGTGTTCGTCGGGCTCAGCGCCTTCGTTTCGCTGTACGTCCGTGAGCGCGTCGGCGGCGGGGACGTGGCCGGTACGGCGGCACTGTGCGTGCTCTACGCGGGCGGTGCCGTGGGCACGGTCCTCGGAGGCCGGCTCGCCGACCGGTACGGGCGCGTCGCCGTGGTGCGCCGGGCGTATGCGCTGACCGTGCTCGCCGTCGCCGGGGTGGTGCTCGTCCCGGGCCCCGCGGTGTATCTGTTCGTCGCCCTGACCTCGGCCGGCCTGTACGTGCCGTTCTCCCTGCACGTCACCCTCGGCCAGGACTGTCTGCCGGGACGGGTGGGTACCGCGAGCGGGGTCACGCTGGGCCTGACGGTGAGCGTCGGCGGGCTGGCCGCCCCGGCGCTCGGGGCGCTGGCCGACACCACGTCATTGCGGACCGCGCTGGTGCCGCTGATCGTCCTGCCCGCGCTGGGCGGCCTGCTGTTGAGGGGGCTTCGCGAGCCCGCACCGGTGCGACAGTCCGCTCCGCGCCTTCCGGTGCGGTGAGCGTCAGGCGGTCCCGGCCGGTGTCGGCTCCTCGCTGTCGTCGTCGATCGCGTGGGAGAGGAAGTCGTCCACCATGCGGTGGAAGAGCCCGGCCAGCTGCCGGAGCTCCTCGGGCGACCAGTCCGCCAGGGCCAGCTGCATACCGCGGGCGCCCGCGTCACGGATGCGGTCGATCGCCTGCTGACCGGTCTCGGTGAGCTGGATGCGCTGGGCGCGCCGGTCGTCGGGGTCGGGGACGCGCGTGACATAACCCGACTTCTGCAGCTGCTGGACGGTGCGGGTGACGTGGGAGGCCTCCACCCCCAGTCGGTTGGCCAGCTCCCCCGGGCGCATCGGTTCGGTGTCGGCGACCTGCCGCAGCAGCGCCACGGCGGCACGGTCCAGCGGCACCTCGGCCAGGGACATCAGCCGGTCGTGCTGACGGGCCCGGGTGCTCAGGTAGGTGATGCGGGTGAGCGCCCGCTCGATCTCGATGACTTCCGGGGACGCGGGGACGTCGGGGAGCGGCTGTGAGGACATACTCGCCAGTTTACCATCTTGTTGCGTAACTCAAGTAATCTACGGCAGGCGCTGAGCGCGGGTACCAGAGAGAACGCCGGCAGCCGACCTGGTGCCGGCGCTCCCCCGGAACACTCAGACCTCGGCCGCCGGGACCCCCGTTCGTACGGTCTCGTGCCAGGCCGCTCCGGTCGCGATCGCCTGCCGCCACCGCCGGATCGCCTTGGGCGGCATGCCCACCGCGAGAGCACCGCTGACGCGGTCGCCGGTGCGGTATCCGGCGACGAACCGGCGCTGCGCCAAGTCACCCTCCACGACGGCGACTTCGTCGTGCTCGCGCAGGAAGCCGTACGCCTGGATCTTCATGTCGTACTGGTCGGACCAGAAGTACGGCACGGGCGCGAACGGCTTGCGCGCCCCCTCGGCGGCGAGCAGGTTGCGGGCGGCCGCCATGCCCTGCTCGGCCGCGTTGGTGCGGTGCTCGATCCGCATCGAGGTGCCGAACAGCGGGTTGTACCAGCGGGCGACGTCGCCGGCCGCGTACACGTTCTTCGCGGCCTCGCAGTACTGGTCGCACACCAGCCCGTCGCCCACCGTGAGCCCGCCGCCCTCCAGCCACTCGGCGTTGGGCAGCGAACCGATGGCCACGAGCACCTCGTCCGCCTCGATCTCCTCGCCACCGGCGAGCCGGACGCCGTCCTCGGTCACCTCGGTCACGGTGACCCCGCAGCGCAGGTCGACGCCCCGGTCCACATGGGCCCGGGCCAGCATCCGCCCGACCTTTGCGCCGACCGCGTGCGCCAGCGGCACCGCGGCGGGTTCGAGGACGGTCACCTCGGCACCGAGGCGCCGGGCGACCGCGGCGGCCTCCGCGCCGAGGAAACCGGCGCCCACCACGACCAGCCGCTGCCCCGTCCCCAGCCGCTCCCGCAGCTTCAGCGCGTCGTCCAGGGTGCGCAGCACGTGCGCGCCCTCACCGGGCAGGCGGCGCGGCCGTACGCCGGTGGCGATGATCAGTCCGTCGTACGGCACCTCGGAGCCGTCGGCCAACTCCACTGTGCGGGAGACGAGTTCGAGGCCGGTCGCCGCGACACCGAGCCGCAGGTCGAGGTCGAGCGCGGCGAGGTCGGCGGGGGTGCGCAGGGCGAGCCGGTCCCGCTCCCACCCCGCTGCCAGGATCTGCTTGGACAACGGCGGTCGGTCGTAGGGGGGTTCGGGCTCCTCGCCGACGAGGGTGATCGTGCCGTCGTATCCCTCGCGGCGCAGTGTCTCGGCCGCCGAGAGACCGGCGGCCGAGGCGCCGACGACGGCGATCCGCCTCACGCCCGGACCAGCCGGATCGCCGCGGCAGGACAGACCGCGACGGCTTCCGTGACGTCGTCGACCTGGTCGTCGCCGACCTGTTCCGTCAGGAGGATCGCGATGCCGTCGTCGTCCTGGTCGAACACGTCCATGGCGGCGACCACACACTGTCCGGAGGCGACGCACTTGTCGGCTTCCAGTTCCACCTTCATGGGATTCCCCTTGTCTTTGTCGCGGTTGTCGTGGGTGGGAGGGAGCCGTTACCAGGCCACCGGCAGTTCGTGGATGCCGTAGATGAACGCGTCGTGCTTGAACTTCACGTCCTCCAGTGCGCAGGCGAGCCTGAGGGTCGGGATGCGCCGGTAGAGGGTGCCGTAGACGACCTGGAGCTCCATGCGGGCCAGCGGCTGGCCCAGGCACTGGTGGACGCCGAAGCCGAACGCGACGTGACGGCGGGCGTCGCGGGTGATGTCGAGGCGGTCGGGGTCCTCGAACACCTCGGGGTCGCGGTTGCCGATCTCGTTGACCATGATCACGCCCTCGCCGGCCCTGATGACCTGCCCGGCGATCTCGATGTCCTCGGTGACCGCGCGCCGGCGTCCCAGGTGCGTGATGTGCAGGTAGCGCAGCAGTTCCTCGACCGCCGAGGCGACGAGCTTCGGGTCGTCCGTGTCGCGCAACAGGGCGAGCTGGTCGGGGTGTTCGAGGAGGGCTGCGGTACCCAGCGTGATCATGTTCGCGGTGGTCTCGTGGCCCGCGATCAGCAGGAGCAGGGCCATCTCCGTGGCCTGACCGTGGGTCAGCTCTCCCGCGGCGACGCGCCCGGCGATGCCCGACAGGAGGTCGTCCTGCGGGCCGGTGAGGCGCTGGGCGATCTGACCGGCCAGATATCCGGCGATCTCCCGGGTCGCGGCACCGCGTTCCTCGGGGGTCGCGGTCGTGCGGACCATCGTCCTGGTGTTCTCCTGGAACATGGCGTGGTCGTCATAGGGCACACCGAGCAGTTCGCAGATGACCAGCGAGGGGATCGGCAGGGCGAACGCCACGACGAGGTCGACGGGACCGGGACCTGCCAGCATGTCGTCGATCAGGCCGTCCACGATCCGCTGCACGGCGGGCCTGAGGGCCTCGACCTTCCTGATGGCGAACGGTGCCGTCACCATCCGGCGCAGCCGGGCGTGTTCGGGGTCGTCCATCATGATGAAGCTGAGCTTGCCCTCGCCGGCCTCGGCACTGGCCTTGGTCGGATAGCCCGGCTGATCGGTGTCGGCGCTGACCCGGGGGTCGCCCAGGACGGCCCGCTGCTCGGCGTAGCGGGTCACCAGCCAGGGCTCACTGTCGTCCCACAGGCGCACCTTCGCGAGGGGCCCCTGCTCCTGGAGCTCCTTGAGGCCGGGCGGCGGGTCGAAGGGACAGCGGGAGGCACGCGGCATGGGGAACTCGGGGGCGGTGTCCGCGCCGTCGCGCGCGGGGCCGGCCAGGGTTTCGGCCATGGTTCTCCTCGGTGGTGGGGGCTCTGCCCGAGGGGCGGAGCGCCGGGGCGAAGTGATCGAGGCCTCGATGAACACATGCAAACAGACCGGGCTGACGTCATCCCGCCAGTGACCTGACAGGGAGCTGACGTGACCCGGATCACATACCTGGTGATCCGTCAACTCTCCTTAGGCACAAGCAAGTTGCACGGAGAGAGGCCTGTCCGGAGACAGCAGCGCCCACCGTTTGCAGCCGAACGCTCACGCCTCCGCGTCGGCGCGTCCCAGCCAGTAACCGAAGCCGCGGCGGGTATGGATGAGCTCGGGAGCCTCCTGGTCCACCTTGCGCCGCAGCCTGGAGACGAGCTGTTCGATCGCGTTGTCGCCTCGGTGGTCGCCCCAGACGTACCGGCCGATCTGCTCCTTGGACAGCACCCGGTGGGCGTTGACCAGCAGGTGACGCAGCAGCCGGTACTCGGCCGGGGTGAGATCCAGGCCGCGCGGTCCGCGACGGGCCTCGCACAGGGTGTCGTCCAGCACGAGGTCGCGGTAGCACAGGGCGCCACTCCGGGCGGGCCCCGCGCCCGTGCCGCGCAGCAGGACCTGCACCCTGGCCAGGAGGTCGGCCACGCGGAGCGGTTTGGTGACGTAGTCCCGGTCCCCGAGGCCCAGTTCGGGCACGATCCGGTCCAGGGACTCGTAGTCGATCAGCAGGAGCACCGGCGGGCGGCGGGCCAACGTCGGCCGGTTGCGGCCCAGTTCGGTCACGTCCGGCAGATTCGCGTCGACGACCACGAGATCGAACCGCTCACGGGTCAGCCGCGCCAGGCCCTCGGCGGCAGCGGCGACGGCGACGACCCGGTAGCCCGCCAACTCCAGTGTGGTGGAGAGCAGTTCGGCGGCATCCGAGTCACCCGCGACGATCAGGAGGCGCTGACCGGCACCGCGGGCGAGTGCCGGTCGCTCGCTGGAGTTGCCGTGCATGGACGAGACCGTTCGTCGGAGGGGGTCGCTCGCCCACCCTAGCGCCTTCCTTGCGTAACTCAAGCAATGCCTCCCCCGGACCGGATCCGCTACCGGGGCGGAGTGACCGGAGCCGTCCACATGGCGACCACGACGTCACCGAGACCGGTGGCGGCGTCGTGCCAGTTGGCGCGAGGCGTCGAGGTGTTCTCGGCGAGGGCCCGTTCCCGGTCGGCGGCCATGTGCACGATCAGATGGCGGGCCATCTCGGCGCGCTCGGCGCGGACGTCGGCGGGCAGTTCGGGCAGACAGCGGTTCAGGCCCTCGACGATCTGCCGGAGCGACGGCGAGGCCATGGACTCCTCGACCATGATCTGCTGGAGCACCGGGTCGGTCATGACCTGGGCGCAGAACCGGGCGAACCAGGTGGGGCTGCCCAGCGCGGCGAGATGTTCGGGCACGGGCCGGACCAGGCAGTCCACCCAGTCGCGTACGTCCGTGGAGCCACGGGCCCCGGCCAGCAGCCGGGCGCGGATCTCCTCGATACGGGTGTGGTGCTTGCGGGCGATCGCCCGGACCAAGTCGGCCTTGGTGCCGAAGTGGTAGCCGACCGCGGCGTTGTTGCCCTGCCCCGCGGCCTCGCTGACCTGACGGTTGGACACCGCGAGGACACCGCGCTCGGCGAAGAGCCGCTCGGCCGCGGTCAGGATCAGCTCCCGGGTCGCGTTGACCTGTTCCTCGCGTACCGTCCTGCCCGCCATGCCCACCACCGCACCGGGACTTCGCTGAGCCCTCCCACGGCCAGTCCCTCGAGCCGCCTGAGGTCCGCCGACGGTGCGGCGGGTTCCAGTGCCGGAAGCCTACGCAACCGCACGTCGAGAAGGGTGCGCAGGACTGCACGGTCCCCTCGGGGGGTCCGGCACCGGCCCAGTAAGCTAAGTCAAGCACCTGACTTAATTTCGGGTCGGCTGCCCCGCTCCCCTGCCCTGGAGGCTCTTTCATGTCCGACGCTCCCGCCAGAACCGCCGAAACGGGCGTGGTGGTCCCGCCGCGGCCGAACGCCGTGGTGGCGGTGCTGGCCTTCGCCGGAATCGTCGTCTCGCTGATGCAGACCCTGGTGATCCCGATCGTGCCGGAGCTGCCCAGACTGCTGGACGCCCCGGCCTCGGACACCGCGTGGGCGGTCACCGCGACGCTGCTCGCGGCAGCCGTGGCCACCCCGGTCGTCGGGCGGCTCGGCGACATGTTCGGCAAGCGCCGGATGCTGCTGGTCAGCGTGGTGATGCTGGTGGTCGGATCGGTGGTCTGCGGACTCAGCGACGCCCTGGTCCCGATGATCGTCGGCCGTGCCCTGCAGGGCCTGTCCTCCGGTGTCATCCCGCTCGGCATTAGCATCATGCGCGACGAACTGCCCGCCGAGCGCCTCGCCGGGGCCACCGCGCTGATGAGTGCCTCACTCGGCGTCGGCGGCGCCCTGGGCCTGCCGACCGCCGCGCTGATCGCGGACAACTTCGACTGGCACGTCCTGTTCTGGGCCTCGGCCGCGATGGGCGCGGCAGCCCTCGTCCTGGTTTTGGTGGTCGTGCCGGAGTCCCGGGTGCGCACCGGCGGCCGCTTCGACGCGGTCGGCGCGGTGGGCATGGCGGTCGGCCTGGTCTCCCTCCTGCTGGCCATCTCCAAGGGTGCCGACTGGGGCTGGGCCAGCGGCACCACGCTCGGCCTGTTCGCCGCGGCCGTTATCGTCCTGCTGGCCTGGGGCCTGTTCGAACTGCGCACCGCCCAGCCGCTGGTCGACCTGCGCACCACCGCCCGCCGTCAGGTGCTCTTCACCAACCTCGCCTCGATCGCGGTCGGCTTCTCGATGTTCGCGATGTCGCTCGTGCTCCCGCAGCTGCTCCAGCTGCCCACCCGGACGGGCTACGGCCTGGGCAGGTCCCTGCTGACCGCCGGACTGGTCATGGCCCCGTCCGGCCTGGTGATGATGGCCCTGGCCCCGGTCTCGGCGGCGGTCTCCAAGGCCAAGGGTCCGAAGGTGACGCTGATGATCGGCGCGCTGATCGTGGCCTGCGGCTACGGCCTGAACATCGTGCTGATGTCCGAGGTCTGGCACCTGGTGCTGGTCTCCTCCGTGATCGGCGCCGGCATCGGGTTCACGTACGGCTCCATGCCCGCGCTCATCATGGGCGCCGTACCCGCGTCCGAGACGGCGGCCGCGAACAGCCTGAACACCCTGATGCGGTCCATCGGCACTTCCTGTGCGAGTGCCATCGCCGGTGTCGTGCTGGCCCAGATGACCATCGACCTTGGCGGTTACGCGCTGCCGTCCGAGAACGGCTTCAAGACCGTCATGGCGATCGGCGCGGGTGCCGCCCTCCTCGCCTTCGCCATCGCCTCCTTCATCCCGCGCCCGCGCGCCGCGGTCCCGGCGGCGCCCCCGGCACCGGCCGCCGCGCAGACCTCGGCCGGAACGCCCTCGGGACTCTGACGCCACCAGGTCCTGCCCGAGGAGGACACACCCGTCGCGCGTACTGCGTTCTCAGTACGCGCGATGGTCGGCGGTGGTACGACGACGAGCGGAGCAGGTTGCGCAAGACTGGCGCTCCGGACCGTGGACGTGGGGACGCGTGGCCCACTCCGCCGGGACAGGTCGTGACGGCATGTCCGTAGGGCCGTCCCGGCATCGACCGGCCGGACTCGGTCGGCCGGTCTCCGCTGCCCCGGTCCCCCATCGCCTCGGCACGTCAAGATCGGACCCCATGACCATCCGCGTACTGCTCGCCGACGACCAGGCCCTGCTGCGGGCCACCTTCCGGATCCTCATCGACTCGTGCGACGACATGGAGGTGGTCGCGGAAGCCACCGACGGCGCCGCGGCGGTCGACCTCGCGCGTGTCCATCGCCCCGACGTGATCCTGATGGACATCCGCATGCCGGGGACCGACGGCCTTGCCGCCACGTCCGTGATCTGCGCGGATCCCGAGCTGTCCGAGACCCGGGTGCTGATCCTGACCACGTTCGAGATCGACGAGTACGTCGCCCAGGCGCTGCGGTCCGGCGCCAGCGGCTTCCTCGGCAAGGACGTCACCGCCGAGGCCCTGCTCGCCGGCATCCGCACCGTGGCGGCCGGCGACTCCCTGCTCTCCCCCGGCGCCACCCGTACCCTGATCACCCGCTTCCTCTCCGCTCCGGGCCTGGGCACCCGGCTCGCGGCCGCCGATGACCTGACCGGCCTCACCACCCGGGAACGGGAGGTGATGGCGTGGGTCGCCGAGGGGCACTCCAACGACGAGATCGCGCAGAAGCTCTTCGTCAGCCCACTGACGGTACGCACCCATGTCCACCGTGCGATGACGAAGCTGGGCGCCCGGGACCGCGCCCAGCTCGTCGTCATGGCCTACCAGTCCGGTCTGGTGCAGGCGCTGCCGCCCGAGGAGCGCTGACCCTCACCGCTCTGAGAGCTTCTCCAGCCACTGCTGGAGCAGAGCCGACTCCGCAGCCGTCAGCGTCGGCGGCACGTCGGCGCGCAGGCGGGCCGCCAGTGTCGCGGCCGCGACGGGCACCGGGCTCCCTTCCCGAGGCGTGGCGGTGCCGACGGGCCGGGTCACCGAATCCAGCACCGCGTCGCGCAGCCGCTGCGAGAACTTCGGGTCCGCGTACTGCTCGGGTCTGGTCAGCATCGACAGGGCCGCCCCGACATTGGCGGACATGATCATCTGCGTGGCCAGCGCGGGCGGCACCGTCAGCCGCCCCTCGGCCGCACAGCGCTCGAGGATGCCGTGCAGCAGGTCGTGCGCCTCCTGGGCGGCGGCCGGGGGCACGGTCAGCTCGGGTGAGTACATCAGGCGGTAGTGGCTGGGGTGCTCCAGCGCGAAGCGCATGTGGTTGTCCCAGCCGGTCTTAAGGTCCTCTACCGGATCCTCGCTCGGCCGCGCCTCCCGCTTGGACGCGAGATACCGCTCGAATCCCCGGTCGACCACGGCGGCCAGCAGACCGGCCTTGTCGCCGAAGAGCCGGTAGAGCATCGGCGCACCCACCCCGGCCTTCTCGCACACGGCACGCGTGGAGACATCGGCGGCCGAGGCACCGGCCAGCAGCTCGGTGGCCGCTTCCAGGATCTTTTCCCTCGCATCCATGCCCCCACGGTACGGCATTCGTAGCGCCGATACGAGATGAAGGTTACCGTCGCTACGATTCCGTGTTATCGTTGATACGAGTTCGACGTAGCAGTGATAACAGAGGAGGATGCAGTCATGACCACTCAGCCCCGGACGGAACAGCGTGTCGCGATCGTGACCGGCGGATCGCGCGGCATCGGACGGCAGATCGCCCAGCAGCTCGCCGCCGACGGGTTCGCGGTCGTCGTCGGGTACGCGGGCAACAAGGACGCCGCCGACGAGGCCGTGCGCGCCATCGAGGAGGCGGGCGGCACCGCGTACGCCGCCCGAGCGGACGTCGCCGACGAGACCGAGGTCGCAGCCCTGTTCGACCAGGCGGAGGCCACATACGGCGGTATCGACGCGGTGGTCCACGCTGCCGGCCGGATGCCCCTTTCCCCGATCGCTGAACTCGACCTCGCCGAGCTCGACTCCCTGTACCGCACCAACATCCGCGGCACCTTCGTCGTCGACCAGCAGGCCGCGCGCCGGCTGCGCACTGGCGGCGCGCTCGTCAACCTCTCGAGCTCGGTCGTGGGCCTGGCCTTCCCCGGCTACGGCGCCTACGCGGCCAGCAAGGGCGCGGTCGAGGCCGTCACCCTGATCCTCGCGCGTGAGCTCCGCGGCCGTGACGTCACCGTCAACGCGGTGGCCCCCGGACCGACGGCGACCGACCTCTTCTTGGACGGCAAGGACGAGGAGACCGTCGCCCGCCTGGCGGCACAGCCCCCGCTGGAGCGGCTGGGGACCCCCCAGGACATAGCTTCCGTGGTGTCGTTCCTGGTCAGCCCGGCCGGTCACTGGGTCAACGGACAGGTGCTGCGAGCCAACGGAGGCATCATCTGACCTGCGTCATCCGGCATCCGCGCCCACCGACGCCAACTCCGCTCCACACCCCGGCTGTCCGACCCTCCGCCTACGATCGGCGGATGCGGCCCCACTTCACCGGCACCTCCTTGATAACCGACGACGTCCCGGCGCTCGCCGCCTTCTACGCGAGAGTCCTCGACGCGGAGGTGGAGGGCGAGGCGCCCTTCGCCCGGGTGACGGTCCCCGGCGCCGTCCTCTCCTTCTTCTCCACCCGGAGCATGGAGTCGATGGTGCCCGGTTCGACGGCCACCGCCGCGAGCGGGAGCTTCACCGTGGAGTTCCGGGTCACCGACGTGGACGCACGCCACGAACGGCTGGCGGCCCAGGGTGTCGAGGTACTCAAGCCGCCGACCACCCAGCCGTGGGGCCGCCGGTCGGTGTGGCTGCGGGACCCCGACGGCAACATCGTGAACCTGTACCAAGAGGTCTGAGCAGCCCCCAGGGCGGCGCCCGTTCAGGGGAAACCGGTACGCGGAGCGCGTGACCGCCGGTGCTCGCGTCGACAACTCACCCGTGACCCTCCCCTTGATCCCGCCCATGCTCGCCACCCCCGGCGCCCTGCCGCCCCCCTCACAGGACGCCCGCTGGGCCTACGAGACCAAGCAGGACGGCCAGCGAGTGGTGGTCTACCTCGCCGGGAACGGCGACGTCGTGCTGCGTGCCCGGTCAGGGGAGGAGATCACCGGCGCCTATCCCGAACTGCGGTCGCTGGGCGGTGCGCTCGGCGCCACACCCGCCGTGCTCGACGGGGAGATCCTGGCGCTGGACGAACAGGGCCGTGCGGACTTCCAGTTGCTGCAGCCGCGCATGCAGTTGGCCCACTCCCCCGGCAGAGCCGCGCGCCGGGCGGCCGAAGCGCCCGTCCATCTCGTGCTGTTCGACGTGATGCACCTGGGGCGGCGCTCGCTCCTCGCCCTGCCCTACGCACAGCGGCGCGCTCGACTGGACGAACTGGAGCTCACCGGCCCGCACTGGTCGACACCCGCCGCCCTCGTCGGTCATGGCGAGCAAGCCCTGCGCGCCACTCGTGAACACGGTCTGGAAGGCCTGGTCTGCAAGCGGCTCGACTCGGTGTACGAACCCGGGGTGCGCTCCCGCGCCTGGATCAAGATCCGCAACATGCGCAGCGAGGACGTCGTCGTGGGCGGCTGGCTGCCCGGCAAGGGCAGGCTCACGGGTCTGCCGGGCGCGGTGCTGGTCGGACAGCGCGGCGGCGGGCGGCTGCGCTACGTCGGCAATGTGGGCACCGGCTGGAGCGAGGCGGAACGGACAGAGCTGGCCTCGCTGTTGGCCACCGCGGCGACGGACGTGTGTCCCTTCGATCCCGCGCCGCGGGTCCCGGGTGCGCACTGGGTTCTGCCCCGGCTGGTCGGTGAGGTCCGCTACAGCACCCGTACCCGGGCGGGGTTGCTGCGTCAGCCGTCCTGGCTGCGGCTGCGGCCGGACCTCGCGCCGGAGGACTCATCGGCCGACCTCCCCGACGCACCTGGGTGATCCGAACTATTGGGCCGGTCGTAACCGGAGTGACGCCTTCGACCTCTTGGCGCGGACATGAAAAGCCGGGAAGCTGAACTCCCCAGTAACCCCACAGCCGTTGGGCTGCGCCCGGACCACGAGGAGGACGCAGTGGCGTCACCGTCGTTCAAGAAGCACCGCACGAGATGGTTCACCGGCCTGGCCGGCGCCGCCGCGCTCGTCGTCGCCTTCCCCTCCGCCGCGTTCGCCGCCCCGCCCAAGGCGCTGCCCGCCAACGCCGAGAGCGCCGAGTACACCTACCAGCCGGCCTTCGACTACGACACCGACGGCTGCTACTCGACGCCCGCCATCGGCCCCGACGGCACGATCAACGGCGGTCTGAATCCGACGGGTTCGCTCAGCGGCGAGTGCCATGACGCCTCGGACCTCGACAACACCAACACGTACTCGCGCTACAAGTGCAACAACGGCTGGTGCGCCTATATGTACGGCCTGTACTTCGAGAAGGACCAGGCGATAGCGAACAGCAGCATCGGCGGGCACCGGCACGACTGGGAGCACGTCGTGATCTGGGTGCAGAACGGCACGATCCAGTACGTGTCGACCTCCAACCACGGTTCGTTCACGGTGAGCGCGGCCTCCGGCGTCCGCTTCGACGGCTCGCACGCGAAGATCGTCTACCACAAGGACGGCGTCAGCACGCACTGCTTCCGGCTGGCCAACTCGGGCGACGAGCCGCCGGAGAACGCCAAGGGCACCTGGCAGTACCCGCCGCTGGTCGGCTGGAACGGCTACCCGTCGGGGCTGCGCGACAAGTTGAGCGCGTACGACTTCGGCAGCGCCAACTTCGGTCTCAAGGACGCCAATTTCGCGGCCCATCTGACGTCGGCGAAGCCGTCGGGGATCTCCTTCGACCCCAACGCCTGACCCGGTGACACGATCGGGCGCTGGACCTAGGTCCCCCGCACCCGCGGGTTCCGTCCCGCGCCCGATCCCCACCGGCCCGCACCCGGCATAGCGTCCCGTTCATGGACACCAGCGATACGAGCGACACGAGCGGACACCTCGAGGAGGCCCTGGACCGCGTCCACGCGTCCGGCCCGGAGCGAGAGGGCTGGCTGAGCAACCACGCCCCCATGGTCGTCGAGGCACTCGCCAGGCACGGGCAGGCCGGCTCGGTGCACCGGTGGCTGGACCTCTACCGGGACAAGCTGGAGGACTTCCCCGACCGCACGGCTCCCGTCACGGACGACAACTGGCCCTCGGCGCTGGGTGATCCGCGCCGGATCGCGGACTGGACCGACCATTTCTCCCGCACGCTCGCCGAACGCCCCTGGAAGGACGTGCTCGCCGAGTGGTGGCCGCGCCTGCTGCCGGGCCTGTACGGCGGGGCCACGCACACGGTCATCCGGGTCGGCCACGCCGTCCGGGCGGTGGCGGCCGAGGAGAACGGGCCCCGGCTCACCGAACTCGCCCACGCGCTGGGCTACTGGGCGGCACGCCACCAGCCCATGACGGGTCTCGTGGCGCTGCCGGGTGCGGCGACCGCCACGGACGCCCTGGACTCCGTACCCGCGATCGAGCCGGGGCACGTGGGGTTCCGGAACCGTCTGGCCGCCGTACGCCGACTGCCCGTGTGGGCGCAGGAGGTGACCGACCCGGACACCGCGAAGGAGCGGCTCACCGAACTCGTCCGTGCCGCGACCCATCGCTACGCCACCCACGGTCATGGCGAGCCGACCATGCTCGTCCACGCGGCCACGGCCCCCAACGCCGTGCTGCGGACCCTGGATTCCCTCCCCCGCGACCAGTGGGTACCCAGCCTGCACGCGGCCTGGACCGCGTCGGCGGCGGTGACGGCGATGTACGCGCCCGTGGCACCGGTCGCCTACGCCCCTCCCGCGCACCTGGCGCCCGAAGAGGTCGTGGAACGAGCCCTCGACCACGGCGACGAGCACGTCATCAAGCTCACCGACACCGCCCTGGACATCGGCGACGAACAGGCCCTCGCGGCCGCCCTCCGCTCGGTCGAACTGAGCGAGCCGCTCGCCTGAGCCCCGCCACGTCACACGTGGGGTTCTCCGACCATGCTCCGGCCCGCGGTGACTCCGGGCGGCCGGCCGTGGTTGGCACCACCGCGGCGGACAGCGATCCCGTGCAGGCAGACCCCGCCCGCGTCCCCGGGCCCGCGCCACTGCTCGACCAGGTCCGGCCCGTTGACCTCAGCCCCCACACACAAGCCAGGGCCGACCACCGTGCCCTGACGCGGCTCACCACCCGACCAGACCACATCCGCCGGCCTCAGCAACCCACCCCAACCACCCCACAAACCAGGCACCGGACGCCACCGCATCCCTCGCCCCCGCTCACCACTCGACCAGGCCCGGCCCCGCCACCCTTGGCAACCGACCCGAACCGCCCCACAGCTCAGCCGCCGGAGGCCACCGCGTCGCCGAGCGGTGTTCGGCCGTACAGCACGTGGTGGCCCTGTCGTCGTGAGGCGAGCAGACCCGCTTCGCGCAGGATCGACAGATGGGCGGAGACGGTCGAGGGGGCGAGGCCGTGGCGGTGGGCAAGGTCGGTCGTCGAGGACGGGTCCTCGAGGCCGGCCAGGATGGCCGCGCGCTGCCGTCCCAGCAGTCGTGCGAGCGCCTCCGAGAGGCGCGGTGTCTCGTCGCTGTGCAGTCCGCCCATGCCGCGGGCGGGATAGATGACCGTCGGCTGCCAGGGCCGGGCGAAGCCGCTCACCACGTCCGGCCAGACGAACACACTCGGCATGAGCAGCACGCCCCGCCCGTCGGCGAGTTGGGCGTCCGTCATGTCCCCGCGCACGGGAAGGGTGAGGCTCCCGTCGGCCCAGTCGACGTCCGGGTGCAGACCGGCGAACAGCGCGTCCAGGCCCGCGTCCGCCATCTGCCGGGTCCGGTGGGCGATGTCGGCCTCCAGCACGGCACGGTGGCGTGCCCAGTCCGGGGCGACCAGCGCCCGCCAGGCCTGTTCGGTGAGCTCGGCGAGGCGCCGCACGGCAGCGGCGGGGTCGTCGAGGGCGGCCCGGCCCTGCGGCGGCTCGGCGAGCCCCGGTGTGCAGGCGAGCGAGCGGGCCATCTCGGTGTGGGCCAGGGCGGGGTCGGTGGCGCGCACGCGGGCCAACTCGTCCTCGAAGCAGGGATACGGCTCCTCCGGCGGCGGCCCCAGGAAGTCCGGGGTGTAGCCGCCGGCCGGAGGGATGAACAGCCACAGCGGGGACAGGTCGAGCCCGGCCACGGCGGGCGCGGCACGGCGCAGCCAGGCCCGGTGATAGCCGTGCCGGGCGGACCGGCGCAGCATGCGCAGCGCCTCGTGGGTCTGGCACAGCGGGGAGACCGCGAACCTGCACCGGCCGAGGTCGTCGGTCCCCAGACGCAGCGTGAGCGGCACAGCGGCTCCCCCGGCACCTGTGAGTGATTCGTCCTGGATCGAAAGAGTAGAACCCCCGCCCCTGCCCCCGCACGCTTGCCGTCTCCGACTCCCCTCCCCGGAAGGCATGTGCATGGGCAGCGCAGGTCCGGCCCCCCGGCGCAGGGCCGCCGTCGTCGCGGCGCTGATGCTGGCGGCGTTCACCTTCAACACCACCGAGAACCTCCCGGTGGGTCTGCTGACCCTGATGGCGGGCGATCTGCGGGTCTCGCTCACGGCGGTGGGCGCGCTGGTCACCGGCTACGGCCTGGCGGTGGCCGTCGGCTCGCTGCCGCTGGCCCACGTCACCCGGTCCGTGCCGCGCCGGCATCTGATGTCCGGACTGCTCGCGGTGCTCGTGGTGGCCAGCTGGATCTCCGCGCTCGCCGCCGTGTCGTACGGCCTGCTGCTGGCGGCTCGCGTGGCGACCGCGCTGGCGCAGGCGCTGTTCTGGGCGGTGATGGGGCCGGTCGCGGTCGGGCTGTTCGCGCCCGAGCGCCGGGGCCGGATCATCGGGCTGCTCTCGGTCGGCGGTTCGCTGGCCACGGTCGCCGGGGTACCGGCGGGGACCTGGCTGGGCGGGCACAGTGGCTGGCGGGTGCCGTTCGCGGTCCTCGGCTCGCTCGCCGTCGTATCGCTGGCCGTGGTGGCCGTACTGCTGCCGACCTCGCGGCCGCAGGAGAGCCATTCGGCGTACGGGGCCGCCCCCGACCGGCGCCGGTTCGCGGTCGTGCTCACGACCACGGCGCTCTCGGTGACGGGGGCGTTCACCGGGTTCACGTACATCGTGGCCTTCCTCGACGAGGTGAGCGGGTTCGGCCAGGACGCGGTGAGCGCGGTGCTCATGGCGTTCGGGGCGGCGGGGCTGGCCGGGGTCACGGTGACCGGGCCTCTGCTGGACCGGTTTCCGCGGGCCACGCTGACCGTGCCGGTGGCGGGACAGACCGTCGCTCTGGTCGGCCTGTACGTGGGCGGCAGCAATCGGGGCGCGACCGTCGTGCTGCTGATGCTGCTGGGCGCCTCGGTGGGGCCGCTGTTCATGGCGACGCAGAGCCAGGTGCTGCACGTGGCGCCGGGACGCACCGAGACGGCCCTCGCCGCCAACTCGGCCGCGTTCAACGTGGGCGTGGCCGTCGGCGCCCTGCTCGGCGGCGCGCTGCTGTCCCTGACCGGGATCCGCGGCACCTTCCTGGCGGGCGGGCTGCTGACGGCGGTGGCGCTGGTGGTGCTGTCCTGGCCGGAGCCGGTCGTCTCGCGGGCGGCGGTGGACGCACCCGAGCCGGGCATCCGATGATGGCCGAATGGATCTTCACGAGGAAGTGCCCGCCGCTGTTGACACCGAGGCCCTGCTCGCCCTCGCCGACTCCCACCACGCCCGTCCCGCGCGGCCGTTGGGCACCGGGGAGGCCGCCGGTCACCTGGTGAAGGTGTACGCGCTGGAGGCGCCCGGCCGCACCGTCTCCGACCAGGACGCCGAGGCCGGGCTGCGGATCGCCGCGCGGCACCTCGGACTCGGGCCGCTGCGGGGTTCCCTGGGGCTCGCCGTCCTGATCGTGCACGCCGGCGGCGACGGCGACTACGTCCTGGTCCACAGCTGGATCGAGGGCGACATGGCGGACCTGGCGATCTTCGCCGGCCCGGTGGGCAAGCCCGACGCGCTGCGGCCCGGCCGGGCGGGCCTCGCGCCCTGCGTCTGGGAGGCCGCCGTGCTCGCCCACGAGCGGGACGCGTACTCCCAGCACGTCCTGGACGGCACCGGGTCGCTCGCCGAACGGCTCACCGCCTGGGGAGCGGACACGATCGCGGGCGACGTCCGATGAGCGACGCTCCACTCGTCCGGCACGCCGAGCGCGCCGACCTCCTCGCGGTCGCCGAACTCGCCGCCCGGCACGCGGAGTACGAGCGGGCGGCGCCGCCCCCGGACGACCTGTCCGACCGGCTGGCCGCGCTCCTCTTCGACACCTCCGCGCCCCGCCTGCGCTGCCTGGTGGCCGAACTCCCGGACGGCTCACTCGTCGGCTACGCCACCTGCTCGCCCGAACTCTCCACCTGGGAGGGCCGCGAGTACCTGCACATGGACTGCCTGTTCCTGCTGCCCGGGCACCGCGGTCTCGGACTCGGCGTCCTGCTCATGGACGCCGTGTCCGCCGAGGCACGCGCGCTGGGACTCGGCGAGGTGCAGTGGCAGACGCCGACGTGGAACGACGGGGCGATCCGCTTCTACGACCGGATGGGCGCCCGCGCCAGGCAAAAGGTGCGCTACTCCCTACCCGTTGCTCCCTGAGCGTCAAACACCGAACCTCCGCAGGGTCTATCGTGTCCCGCATGTCCCTCCCGGAACTGATCCGCATCGTCTCCCGTGACTCGCCGATGGCACTGGCTCAAGTGGAGCGTGTCAGAAGCGAGTTGGCAGCCCTGTACCCCGGTGTGCGCACCGAGGTCGTGCCGGTGAAGACGACCGGTGACAAGTGGATGGGCGACCTGTCCAAGGTCGAGGGCAAGGGCGCGTTCACCAAGGAGGTCGACGCCGCACTGCTGGCCGGTGAGGCCGATCTCGCGGTGCACTGCGTGAAGGACGTGCCCGCCGACCGGCCGCTCCCGGCGGGCACCACGTTCGCGGCGTTCCTGAAGCGGGACGACATCCGCGACGCCCTGATCCACCCGGGCGGCCTCACTCTGGACGAGCTCCCGGAGGGGACCCGGATCGGCACCTCCTCGGTGCGCCGCGTGGCCCAGCTGGCCGCCACCCACCCGCACCTGGAGTGTGTGCCGTTCCGCGGCAACGCCAACCGTCGGCTGGCCAAGCTGGCGGCCGGCGAGGCGGACGCGCTGCTGCTCGCGGTCTCCGGCCTGGAACGCATCGGCCGCGAGGACGTGATCAGCGAGATCCTCTCCCCCGATACGATGATGCCGCCGATCGGCGCGGGCATCCTCGCGCTCCAGTGCCGGGAGGGCGACACCGAGCTGATCGACACGGTCAGCGCGCTGGGTGATCCGGACACGTTCCGGGAGGCCACCGCCGAGCGGATGTTCCTGCACGTCCTGCAGGGCCACTGCAACAGCCCGATCGCGGGGTACGCGCGGGTGGACCACAGCGACGAACTTTCCCTGCGCGCCTGTGTGTTCACCCCGGACGGCAAGACACGGCTGAACGCCCACGAGTGGGCGGGCCGCCTCGATCCGGCCACGCTGGGCACCTCGGTCGCCGTGGCGCTGCTGCGTCAGGGCGCCCGCGAGATCATCGACGGCATTCCCCACTGACCACAGGGACGGTTCAGGCCGTGCCCTCTTCGGCCTGGTCCCGCAGGAAGTTGCTCACCTGGCAGGCCAGGCCCTCGCGGCCCACGCCCGGGTGGGTGGCTCCCTCGCCGAGTCCGATACCGCCCGCCCACAGCCGGCGGTCGGCCCACTCGTCGTCGACCCGCAGCTGGATCTGCACGTCGATCTGGCCGAGGCTCGCCTCCGGTCCCGCGGCGAACAGCACGGCGGTGGCGCGGCGCAGCGGGTAGACGTCGAAGCCCTCGATGAACTGCGAGTTGCGCCAGTCGATGAAGGCGCTCTCGCCGTCGGGGCCGATCCGCACGTCGATCTGCCCGTCCTCGAGATGGACGGTCGGATGCAGGTCGCCGCGGTTCTCGACGGTCACACGGACGCTGAAGTACGTCAGCCCTTCGGCGGCGTCGTCGCGTCCACGCGGCGGCTCGGCCGCCTCCAGACGGTGGACGCGGACACGCAGACCGGCATGCTCGTCGTACTCCTGCCAGTCCCCGACCACGTTCGGCTCGTACACAGTGCACCTCTTCGACCTCAGAGAGCTGCTTCCTATCTGTGTGCTCAATGCACTGTCAAATGAGCAGAATGCGCTGTGGCCAGGGAATTCACCCCCTTTGATCGCTGATCAAGCCGTGCGCAGGAAGAATCCGTCGAGCGGCCGGAAAATCCCTTCCGCGGGCGTGCCGTACATCACGTTCCGCGCGCATGATCAACGGGCCAGACGGCCGAGGAGCGAGGACGCCGCGGTGATGCCGAGCGCGGCGGCCACGGCCAGCACCCCGAAGTCGAGCGCCAGATGGGCGTGGGTGCCGAGGAGGAGGCCGCGCAGGGCGTCGACTTCGTAGCTGAGCGGGTTCACCTTGCTCACGGCCTGGAGCCAGCCCGGCATGACGGACAGCGGGTACAGGGCGTTGGAGCCGAAGAAGAGCGGCATGGTGATGGCCTGCCCGATGCCCATCAGGCGGTCCCTGCTGAGCACGATGCCGGCGATGGTCATCGACAGGCAGGAGAAGAACGCCGAGCCGAGGATCACGATCGCCCCGACACCGAGGAGCTTGAGCGGGTTCCAGGTCAGGGACACCCCGAGGAGGGCGGCGATGACGATGACGACGACGGCCTGGATCAGCGACTTCACGCCGGCCGCGAAGGCCTTCCCGGTGGTGAGCGCCGAGCGCGGGGTGGGCGTGACCAGGAGCTTGTTGAGGACGCCGGCGTCCCGCTCCCAGATGATCTGGATGCCGTAGAAGATCGCGATGAACATCGCCGACTGGGCGATGATGCCGGGCGCCAGATAGTCGATGTAGGGGATGCCCTCGGTGGGGATCGCCTTGATGCGGGTGAAGGTCTGGCCGAAGATCAGCAGCCACAGGGCGGGCTGGACCGCGCGGGTGTAGAGCTCGGTGCGGTCGTGGCTGAGCTTCTGCAGTTCCACGGCACACATCGCCACGACCCGGGCGGGCAGCACTCGCCAGCCCGCGCGGGGCTCCGGCGGGCGGAGCAGCAGACTGATGGAGCTCGGGTCAGCCGACACGGTTCGCGGTGCGGCGGGTACTTCGGACATCGCGGAAATCCCCTCCTTCGTCTTCGAGTCCGCTGCCGGCGACGTCACGGAAGACGTCCTCCAGGGTCGGCAGGGTGTCGGTGCCCCGGCTCTCGGCAAGGCCCCGCCGGAGTTCGTCGGGGGTGCCGAGGGCGCGGATGCGGCCGCGGTGCATGAGACCGACCCGGTCGCAGTACTGGTCGGCCTCGTCCATGTAGTGGGTGGTCACGAGGACCGTCATGCCGGTCGCCTCACGCACGGCGTTGATGTGCTCCCACACGCCGGTGCGGGCGATCGGGTCGAGGCCGATGGTCGGCTCGTCGAGGATCAGCAGCCGGGGCGCGCTGACCAGGGCCTGGGCGAGCTCCAGCCGGCGGACCATACCGCCGGAGTAGGTGCCGGCGAGCCGGTCGGCGGCTTCGGTGAGGTCGACCGCCGCCAGTGCCTGGGCGACGCGTTCGGCGCGTTCCCTGCGGGCGACGTCGAAGACCCGGGCGAACAGGGTGACGTTCTCCCGGCCGGTCAGGTTCGCGTCGGCGGACAGCTGCTGCGGGACGTAGCCGAGCAGCCGGCGTACGGCCATCGCGTCGGTGGCGGTGTCGCGGCCGAAGACGTGGATCATGCCGGCCGGGACGGGGAGCAGGGTGGTGATGCAGCGGATGGCGGTGGTCTTGCCGGCGCCGTTGGGACCGAGCAGTCCGAAGACCTCACCCTCTGCGACGGTCAAGTCCAGCCCGTCCACGGCGTTGGTGTCACCGAAGGTGTAGGCGAGCCCCGTACAGGAAACAGCTTCGGGTGTCATGTCTCCTCGGCCTCCTCGTGCAGAGTGACGGCGAGCGCGCGCAGCGCGGGGAGCGCGGCGCGCAGGGCCTCCTGATCGGCCGCGTCCAGCCGGGTGATGTGCCGGCTCACGAGCGCGACCCGCCGCTGCTTCCAGTCCCCGAGCCGCGCCTCGGCCTTCTCGGTGAGCAGCAGACGGGCGGCGCGCCGGTCCGCGGGGTCGGTCTCACGGACCAGGTGACCTTCCTTGACCAGCTGGTTGACCAGGGTCGAGACGGAGTTCCCGGCCAGACACAGCTCCTTGGCGGCGTCGGAGACGCCGATGCCGGGCCGTGACTCGACCAGGCGCAGCAGTTCGACCTCGGCGCCGCGCAGCCGCGGCACGGTCAGTCCGGCGCGCAGCCTGCGCCTGAGCAGCCGTTGGACACCGACAAGGGCGTCGGCCAGCTCTTCAGGGAAGGTCTCCTCGTTCACAACGCGAGGTTATCTCTGTGACAGAGGTATCTCGCCCAAGAGCCGGTCAAACACATATCAGATGATTAGCTCCCTTTGTTTCATTTCATCCGAGAACGGGAATCAGCAGACAAGTGCTTCGGACAGGAGGCACGTCTCCGTGGGAGCCCGTCCATCGGGCCCCGGATGTCCTTCCTCACGTCCGCATGCGCGCCTCCCACGGTGTCTGTCCATCCAGCACCACAGGGAGGTGCGCGGCATGTCGTCCGTCGCCACCAGAAGACAACCTCATCCGCACGACGACGCCCCCGACACCGACAAGGCGTTCGTGCGCCTGGCGCGGCTGCCCGACGGTCCGGAACGCAAGGCTCTGCGGGACGAGCTGGTCGAGCTCTGGCTGCCCATGGCCGAGCGGATCGCCGTCCGGTTCCGGGGCCGCGGGGAGTCCCTCGAAGACCTCTACCAGGTGGCCGCCCTCGGGCTCGTCAAGGCGGTCGACCATTACGACCCGGCACGCGGGAGCGCCTTCGAGGCGTACGCGGTGCCGACCGTGACCGGTGAGATCAAGCGGCACTTCCGCGACCACATGTGGACGCTGCACGTGCCGCGCCGGGTGCAGGACCTGCGCAACCGGGTCCGGCAGGCCTCGAAGGAGCTCGCCCAGACGCCCGGGCGGGCGCCCACCGTCGCCGAGATCGCCGAGCGGGCGCAGCTGACCGAGGACGAGGTACGCACCGGTGCCGAGGCACTGGAGTGCTTCTCGGCGCTGTCGCTGGAGGCGGAGATGCCCGGCACCGACGGCTACGCCCTGGGCGACGCGCTCGGCGGCCCCGACCCCGGCTTCGACGTGGTGGTCGACCGGGTGGCCGTCAGGCCGTGCCTGGAGGCCCTGCCGGAGCGCGAGCGGACCATTCTGTACCTGCGCTTCTTCCAGGGCATGACACAGAGCGGCATCGCCGAGGAACTGGGCATCTCGCAGATGCATGTCTCCCGGCTGCTCAGCACGTGCTTCGCGCACCTGCGCGAGGAGGTCATGGCCGACGCCGACTGAACCCGAGGGGCACCGTCACTCGGGTGGCGTCCCCGGGATCTGCGTCGGGCCGTAACGGTCGAGGGCGTCTTCCAGCTCGGCCCGGATCTCCGGCGGGATGTCTCCGGACCGTCCCCAGATGAGGATCAGGTCCGCGACGTTGCGCAGCTTGATGTTCGTGTGCTGGGAGACGTCCTTCAGTACTTCCCAGCCCTGGTCCGGGGTGACCCTGCCGAGCGCGACGACCATACCGATGGCCTGGTCCACGACCGCGTGCGAGGCCATCGCTTCCTTGAGCTGGCCGATCTCCTCCTGCAGGGCGAAGATCCGGTCCGACTCGTCGGCGGGTTCGTTCGGTATGGCTGGCACTCATCCATCCTGTCACTCGGACAGGCCCGCGCCACCGGGCGTCAGGCGTACGGGCCGCCGTTTCGGTGCCACATCCGGGGTACTCGGCAGGCGCCCGAGGCGGTTCCGGACGGACACTGGTCGAAGACCGCCCGGTGGCCGCCGGCCGACGAGAGCAGGACGCGACTGCCATGAACCACGATCCGAGACATCCCACCGCGACCGCGGATGTCGTCTCCACGCACCATGTGTTCGGCGCCCCCTGCTGGGTCAGCCTGACCAGCCGTGACCAGCAGGCCACGGAGGAGTTCTACGGGGCCGTGCTCGGGTGGGAGTGGAAGCCCCTGAAGCTCGGCGAGCGCTTCCGGGTCGCGCTGGTGGACGGCACGCCGGTCGCCGGGATCGCGGCGGTGGCGTCGATGTGGCAGATGGCGGTGGCCTGGACCGCGTACTTCGCGGTGCCCAGCGCGGACGAGGCAGTGGCCCGGGTACAGGAACGCGGCGGCACCCTGGCCGTCGGCCCGCTGTCCTTCCCGCCCGGCCGGGCGGCCCTGCTCTCGGACCGCGACGGCGCGGCCTTCGGCGTGTGGGAGGGCGAGCTCGTCGCCAACTGGGAGGTGTGGCGACGCGCCCAGCCGGCCTTCGTGCGGCTGCACACCCGCGACGCGTTCGACGCCGCGATCTTCTACGGCGAGGTCCTCGACTGGGCGACGGAGCGTCCCGGCGGCTGCGAGGTCCGCTACGAGGGCGGCGAGGTGGTGCTGCGCAGCAGGGGCGACGTGGTGGCGCGCATCGAGTCGGGGGCGCTGGGCTCGGCCCCCGACCCCGGCATCCGGCCGCACTGGCAGGTCCACTTCGCCGTCGCGGACGTGGCGGCCTGCGCCAAGGCGGCGGAGGTCCACGGCGGCAGCGTGCTCTCCCACAGCGGCGACGAGGCCGTCCTGCGCGACCCCGACGGCGCCCAGTTCACGGTCACCTCACGCCGCGTCCGCTGAAGGCGAGCACCGAGAACCCCACCGTCGCAGCCGCGGACACGGCGGCCAGCCCCAAGACGGCCGAGACCCCACGGCAGCAGCGCCCTCTCCCACAGCGGCAACGAGCCATGCCGCGCGACCCCGACGCCGCCCAGTTCACGGTCACCTCACGCCGCGTGCACTGAAGGCGAGCACCGAGAACCCCACCGTCGCAGCCGCGGACACGGCGGCCAGCCCCAAGACGGCCGAGACCCCACGGCAGCAGCGCCCTCTCCCACAGCGGCAACGAGCCATGCTGCGCGACCCCGACGCCGCCCAGTTCACGGTCACCTCACGCCGCGTGCGCTGAGGACAAGCACCGAGAGCCGTCGCGGGCGTAACGGCCTGCGCCGCGAAGGCCCCCGCCTTTCAGGCGCCCGCGCGCGACGGCCTCGACAGCAGTACCAGGCTGCGCGCCTCGATCGTCATCTCCGAGCCGGCCTTGTGCTCCGCCTCGTCCGCGCCCTGGGGTTCCGCCGTGTCGAGCAGGGTCGTCCAGCGTTCGCCGTACGCGGGGCCCGGCAGCCGGAAGTCGACGGGCTCCCAGTGGCCGTTCAGCAGCAGCAGGAACGAGTCGTCGACCACCGGGCGTCCGCGCGGATCCGGTTCGGCGATGGCGTCGCCGTTCAGGAAGACCCCGACCGCGTGCGCGTCCGAGCGCTGCCAGTCCGCCTCGGCCATCTCGCGGGCGTCCGGCAGCAGCCAGACCAGGTCGGGCAGCGGCTGCCCCGCGTGCGTCACGGTCTCGCCACGGAAGAACCGGCGCCTGCGCAGGACGGGATGCGCCGCGCGAAGGCCGATCACGCGCCGCGTGAACTCGGCGAGTTCGCGCTGCTCCTCACTCAGCTCCCAGTCGATCCAGGAGACCTCGTTGTCCTGGCAGTAGGCGTTGTTGTTGCCCAGCTGGGTGCGGCCGAGTTCGTCGCCGTGACAGAGCATCGGAATGCCCTGCGAGAGCAGCAGGGTGGCAAGGAAGTTCCGCTGCTGGCGGGCCCGCAGCTCCAGTACGGCGGGGTCGTCGGTCTCGCCCTCGGCCCCGCAGTTCCACGACCGGTTGTCGCTTTCGCCGTCCTGACCGTCCTCCCCGTTGGCCTCGTTGTGTTTGTCGTTGTAGGAGACGAGGTCCCGCAGGGTGAAACCGTCGTGCGCGGTCACGAAGTTGACGCTGGCCCTCGGGCGCCGCCGACTGTGCTGGTACAGGTCGGAGGAGCCGGTCAGCCGGGAGGCGAACTCGCCGAGCGTGTGCGGCTCGCCCCGCCAGAAGTCCCGTACGGCGTCCCGGTACTTGCCGTTCCACTCCGACCACAGCGGCGGGAAGTTGCCGACCTGGTAGCCGCCCTCCCCCACGTCCCACGGCTCGGCGATCAGCTTGACGCGGCTGATCACCGGGTCCTGCTGGATGAGGTCGAAGAACGCCGACAGCCGGTCCACCTCGTGGAACTGCCGGGCCAGAGTGGCGGCGAGGTCGAAGCGGAAGCCGTCGACATGCATCTCGGTCACCCAGTACCGCAGCGAGTCCATGATCAGCTGGAGCACGTAGGGGTGCCGCATCAGCAGGCTGTTCCCGGTGCCGGTGGTGTCGTAGTAGTGCCCCCAGTCGCCGTCGACCAGCCGGTAGTACGAGGCGTTGTCGATGCCCCGGAAGGAGAGCGTGGGGCCCTTCTCGTTGCCCTCGGCCGTGTGGTTGTAGACGACGTCGAGGATGACTTCGAGGCCGGCCGCGTGGAGGGCCTTGACCATCGCCTTGAACTCCGTGACCTGCTGGCCGCGGGTGCCGTGGGCGGCGTAGGCGTTGTGGGGCGCGAAGAAGCCGATCGTGTTGTAGCCCCAGTAGTTGGCGAGGCCGCGGTCCTGGAGCACCCCGTCCTGCACGAACTGGTGCACCGGCATCAGCTCGACGGCGGTCACACCGAGCGAGGTCAGGTGGTCGATCACCGCCGGGTGTGCGAGACCGGCGTACGTGCCGCGCAGTTCCGGCGGGACATCGGGGTGGGTGCGGGTGAGTCCGCGGACGTGGGCCTCGTAGATCACGCTGTCGGCGTAGAAGCGCCTGGGCGGCTGGTCGTCGCCCCAGTCGAAGGCCGGGTCGGTGACCACGCCGAGCATGGTGTGCCCGGCGCTGTCGGCCTCGGGGGTGTGGAGCGAGGGGTGGTTGTCCGTCTCCCCGTCCACCGCTTTGGCGTACGGGTCGAGGAGCAGTTTCGCCGGATCGCACCGGTGGCCGAGTGAAGGCTGCCAGGGTCCGTGCACCCGATAGCCGTAACGCTGCCCCGGCCCGACGCCCGGCAGAAAGCCGTGCCACACGAAGCCGTCGACCTCGGTCAGCGGAATGACACTGTGGGCGCCCCGCTCGTCGACCAGGACGAGTTCGACCCGCTCGGCGACCTCGCTGAACAGCGCGAAGTTGGTGCCCTCGCCGTCGAATTGGGCGCCCAGCGGGTAGGGGTGCCCGCTCCAGGCCGGCACCCGCTTCCCGTTCTTGTACGGCTTCTTCCTGGACGACGGCACGCTCAGCACCCGCCGTCGGCAGTGGCGGCGGCCAGGACGGCGACCGGCGTCTCGCGCGGCACCTGGAGCACCTCCCGCAGGGTCGGCTCGGGAGCCCTCGGCACGAGCGGGACGCGCTCGCCGGCGCGGGCCCGCTGCGAGAACCAGATCACCTTGCTGCCGGTGTCGGTGGCGCAGCAGCCCCAGCCGTCGCTCATGGCGGCGATCCGCTCCAGGCAGGCGCGCAGATCCAGGTCCGGACGCAGCTCACTGTCGTTCTCGGCGACGGCGGTGATGAGGTGCTGGCCGTTCCACCACAGCTCGATCGAGGTGTTCTTGTCCCTCGCGTGCTCGTCGATGGCCTTGAGCAGCAGTTCGGCACCACCGCAGACGGGCTCGACCAGGGTCTCGAGGTCCCAGAGCCGTAGATGGGCGGCCAGGATGCGCCTGACCTGCCCGACCCGTTCCGGGCTGACCTCCACGTCGAGGTGGTAGTAGCAGGGCACTGCGGTCTTCATCGTCACTCCTCACCGGCGAAGCTCCCGCTCCTCCCGGCCCCCGCGGGACCGGACCCCGAAACACGGAGCGTGAGTGCTGATCGCTTCAGAGTCACTCCAGAGTGGGAGTGCTACGCCATTCGTGCAACCGGAGCGATCAGTGAGGTAGTTGAAGACCCAACAAGACGCTGAGTCGTTACCCGTGCACCATGAGTGAAGATCTCGCGAGTCCCGCATCTGCTCCAGCCCGGAAAGGTGTACGGCGCCATGCTGCTACCGGCCAAAGCCGAAGTCGCCCGGCAACTCCGGCGGTATCGCGCCTGGGAGCGCGTCATGCTGGCCTCCCCCGCCGACCGCACCGTCCGGGCCACCTTCGAGGACTCCGGTTACACGCTGTGCGTGCTGATGGGCAAGCGCTGCGCGCGTGAGGCGGCCGAGGCCGCCGAGCGCTATCTGCGCACCAGCGTGGGGGCCTACCTCCAGGAGCAGAGCGACCTCCCCCACGGGGGTGCCGTCGCCAGGCGCGGCCCGCCGAGATCCGCGGAACGGTTTCCCGCGGGGAGGTAGCCCCTTCCGGCGCAGCTTCGATCCCCGGCCGGGCGCAGTCAGCGCCCGGCCTCGAGCACGGCGGAGGCGAGAGCATGAGTTCCACCCCGGTCATCGGCCGCATCCCGGTACGGGACGTCCGCCCTGCCGTCGAGTCCGGCAGGCGTCCGGCGAAGGCGGTCGTGGGAGAGACGTTCGAGGTCACCGCCACGGTGTTCCGCGAGGGCCATGACGCGGTCGCCGCGAACGTCGTCCTGACCGACCCGGAAGGGCGGCACGGCCCCTGGACCCCGATGCGGGAGTCGGCCCCCGGCAGCGATCGCTGGGGGGCGGAGGTCACTCCGGACGTCGAGGGCCGCTGGACGTACCGCGTCGAGGCCTGGAGCGACCCGGTCGGCACCTGGCGCCGGGTCGCCCGCATAAAGGTTCCTGCGGGCCTCGACACGGGGCTGGTCCTGGAGGAGGGCGCCGAGCTCTACACCCGGGCGGCGGCGGGCGTCCCGGAGGGCCCTCAGCATGCGGTGCTGGTGGCCGCGGCGAAGACGCTCGCCGACGACTCTCTGCCGGTCGCCACCCGTCTGGCGGGCGCCCTGACGCCTGACGTGGACGCGGTGCTCGCCCGCCATCCCCTGCGGGAGTTGATCACGGCGTCGGAGACGCTGCCGCTGCTGGTGGAGCGGGAGCGGGCGCTGTTCGGGTCGTGGTACGAGTTCTTCCCCCGCTCGGAGGGCACGCCGCAGCGGCCGCACGGCACGTTCCGTACCGCGGCGCGGCGGTTGCCGGCGATCGCGGCGATGGGTTTCGACGTGGTCTATCTGCCGCCGATCCACCCGATCGGCAGCACCTTCCGCAAGGGCCGCAACAACACCCTGTCCGCCGGTCCCGACGATGTGGGCGTGCCGTGGGCGATCGGCTCGCCGGAGGGCGGCCATGACGCGGTGCATCCGGATCTGGGCACGATCGAGGACTTCGACTGGTTCGTGCAGGAGGCCGGGAAACTGGGTCTGGAGATCGCGCTGGACTTCGCCCTGCAGTGCTCGCCGGATCATCCCTGGGTGCACAAGCATCCGGAGTGGTTCCACCACCGCCCGGACGGCACCATCGCCTACGCGGAGAACCCGCCCAAGAAGTACCAGGACATCTACCCGATCGCCTTCGACGCCGACCTGGAAGGCCTGATCGCGGAGACGCTGCGGGTGCTGCGGCACTGGATGGACCACGGGGTGCGGATCTTCCGGGTGGACAACCCGCACACCAAGCCGGTGGTGTTCTGGGAGCGGGTGATCGCGGACATCAACGCCGGCGACCCGGACGTGATCTTCCTGGCCGAGGCGTTCACCCGCCCGGCGATGATGCACACCCTGGCCCAGATCGGCTTCCAGCAGTCCTACACCTACTTCACCTGGCGCACCACCAAGGAAGAACTCACCGAGTACCTGAGCGAGCTCTCCGGTGAGGCGGCCTCCTACATGCGGCCGAACTTCTTCGCCAACACCCCCGACATCCTGCACGAGTTCCTCCAGCACGGCGGCCGTCCCGCGTTCGCCCTGCGCGCGGTGCTGGCGGCGACCCTCTCGCCGACCTGGGGCATCTACTCCGGCTACGAACTCGCCGAGAACACCCCGGTGCGGGAGGGCAGCGAGGAGTACCTGAACTCGGAGAAGTACCAGCTCAAGGCCCGCGACTGGGACAGCCCCGACAGCCTCGCCCCCCTGATCACCCAGCTCAACACGATCAGACGCAGGCACCCCGCCCTCCAGCGCCTCAGGAACATCCGCTTCCACCACACCGACAACGGCTCGGTCATCGCCTACAGCAAGCGCATCGGTGACGACACGGTCCTGGTGGTCGTGAACCTGGATCCGCACCACACCCAGGAGGCCACGGTCTCGTTGGACATGCCGCAACTCGGCCTGGAATGGCACGAGTCCCTGTCCGTGCACGACGAACTGACGGGTGAGACCTACCACTGGAGCAGCAACAACTATGTGCGTCTGGAGCCCGGTCGAGCACCCGCGCACGTGTTCCAGGTCCGGAGGTCGGCGCCGCAGATCGGAGGATCCACACCGTGACCGTCAACGAGCCCGTCCACGACACTTTCGAGGACACCCCGGCGAAGGACCGGGATCCCGACTGGTTCAAGCGTGCGGTCTTCTACGAGGTGTTGGTCCGTTCCTTCCAGGACAGCAACGGCGACGGCGTCGGCGACCTCAAGGGCCTGACCGCCAAGCTCGACTATCTCCAGTGGCTCGGTGTCGACTGCCTGTGGCTGCCGCCGTTCTTCAAGTCACCGCTCAGGGACGGCGGCTACGACGTCTCCGACTACACCGCCGTCCTGCCGGAGTTCGGTGACCTCGCCGACTTCGTGGAGTTCGTCGACGCCGCCCACCAGCGCGGCATGCGGGTGATCATCGACTTCGTCATGAACCACACCAGCGACCAGCACCCGTGGTTCCAGGAGTCCCGCAAGAACCCGGACGGACCGTACGGCGACTACTACATGTGGGCCGACGACGACAAGCAGTACGAGGACGCGCGGATCATCTTCGTCGACACCGAGGCCTCCAACTGGAGTCACGACCCGGTCCGGGGCCAGTACTACTTCCACCGCTTCTTCTCCCACCAGCCGGACCTCAACTACGAGAACCCGGCCGTCCAGGAGGAGATCCTGGCCGCCCTCCGCTTCTGGCTCGACCTCGGCATCGACGGCTTCCGCCTCGACGCGGTCCCCTATCTGTACGCGGCGGAGGGCACCAACTGCGAAAACCTGCCCGCCACTCACCAGTTCCTGAAGCGGGTGCGCCGCGAGATCGACGCGATGTATCCGGACACGGTGCTGCTGGCGGAGGCGAACCAGTGGCCGGAGGACGTCGTCGACTACTTCGGCGACTACGAGGCCGGCGGCGACGAATGCCACATGGCGTTCCACTTCCCGGTCATGCCCCGCATCTTCATGGCGGTACGCCGCGAATCCCGCTACCCCATCTCGGAAATCCTCGCCAAGACGCCGGCGATCCCCGACAGCTGCCAGTGGGGCATCTTCCTGCGCAACCACGACGAGCTCACCCTCGAAATGGTCACCGACGAGGAACGCGACTACATGTGGGCCGAATACGCGAAGGACCCGCGTATGCGCGCCAACATCGGCATCCGGCGGCGCCTGGCCCCCCTGCTCGACAACGACCGTGACACGATCGAACTGTTCACCGCCCTGCTGCTGTCCCTGCCCGGCTCGCCGATCCTCTACTACGGCGACGAGATCGGCATGGGCGACAACATCTGGCTCGGCGACCGCGACGCCGTACGCACCCCGATGCAGTGGACCCCCGACCGCAACGCGGGCTTCTCCACGGCCGATCCGGGCCGGCTCAACCTCCCGATCATCATGGACCCCGTCTACGGGCACCAGGTCACCAACGTCGAGGCGTCGATGGCCTCGCCGTCCTCCCTGCTGCACTGGACCCGCCGGATGATCGAGATCCGCAAGCAGAACCCCGCGTTCGGTCTCGGCAGCTTCACCGAACTGCAGTCCTCCAACCCCGCGGTGCTGGCCTTTCTGCGGGAGTACGAGGACGACCTGGTCCTGTGTGTGAACAACTTCTCCCGGTTCGCGCAGCCCACGGAGCTGGATCTGCGTGAGTTCGACGGCCGTCACCCGGTCGAGCTCTTCGGCGGGGTGCGCTTCCCGGCCATCGGTGAACTGCCGTATCTGCTCACCCTCGGCGGGCACGGCTTCTACTGGTTCCGGCTCTCCCGAGTCGCATCCCGCATCGGCCGACGCCTTTGAGCGTGCCGACGAAAGGACGCGTCACCATGCCGAAGACCGCATCGGTCAGCCCGAGGCCCGCGCTCGCGACCGATCTCATGACCTCGCTGGGCGAGCTGCTGCGCCAATGGCTGCCGCGGCAGCGCTGGTTCGCGGGCAAGGACCGCCCCGTGAGCGAGCTCGGTCTGCTGTCGATGACCGAGTTGTTCCCGGGCTGTCTGCATCTGCTGGTCCACACCGATCACGGCGGGGTGCCCGGGCCCGGCGGCGCCACCCCTGCCGGTGACTGCTACCAGCTGCTGCTCGGCGTGCGCAAACACCTCTCGCCGCGTCTCGGCCGCGCCCTCATCGGCCGTGCGGAGCAGGGTCCACTGGCCGGTCTCACGATCTACGACGCCCTGCACGACCCTCGCTCGGCGCAGCTGCTGCTGGAGCGGCTGCGGCATCCCGGCACGGCCGGTCCGCTGCGCTTCGAGGGCGACCCGTCGGTGCCGGTGCCCGCCGGGCTCCCACCGCGGCTGCTGGAGACCGAGCAGTCGAACTCCTCACTGGTGTACGGCGACGAGTTCATCTTGAAGGTCTTCCGCCGCATCCAGCCCGGGGTCAACCCGGACCTGGAGGTGCCGGTCGCGCTGGCCGGGCAGGGCTGCCGCCGGGTGCCGGCGCCGGTGGCCTGGTTCCGGACCACGCATCCGCAGGGGGCGACGCTCGGCGTGCTGCAGCCGTATCTGCGCGACGCGTCCGACGGCTGGGCCCTGGCCCTGCAGGCGCTGGCCTCGGGTGACGACTTCACCGTGCAGGCCCATGAGCTGGGGCGGGCGATGGCCGAGGTGCACCTCGCGCTGGCGGCCGCCTTCCCCGGCAGCGGGCACGACGACAACGGTTCCACGGCGGCCGCGATGACCGAACGTCTGGACGCCGCCGCGCACAGCGTGCCGGCGCTGCGGCCGTTCGTCCCCGGCCCTGCAGAGCGCGTTCGGCGCGCTGGCCACGTGCGACTCCGGGCCGCCCGCACAGCGCGTCCACGGCGACCTGCATCTGGGGCAGGTGCTGCGGGCGGGCCGCGAGTGGTTCGTGATCGACTTCGAGGGCGAGCCGTCCCGCCCGCTCGCCGAGCGGTGCGCCGCCCAGTCCCCGGTGCGGGACATCGCGGGCATGCTGCGCTCCTTCGACTACGCGGCCCGGCAGCGCCGGCCCTGGCGGCCGGAGTGGGCGCGCCGCTGCCGGGAGGCCTTCTGCGGGGGCTATGCCGCCCTCGCCGGGTGGGATCCGCGCAAGAAACACGGCCTGCTGCGCGCCTATGAGACCGACCGGGCCGTCTACGAGGTCCTGTACGAAGCACGACACCGGCCTGACTGGCTGCCCGTGCCAATGGCGGCGATCGAACGCCTCGCCGTGAGAGGAGACTGAGCCGTGGCCCTGCGCGACACCTCACTGCCCGAGCCGTCCGGAGTGGCGCGCTGTGCTCCGGCCCCGCCGCTCGACCCCGTGGACCGGGGCCGGCTGCTGGCGGGCGCCCACCACGACCCGCACGCGCTGCTCGGCGCCCACCCCGTCGCGGGCGGGATCGTCTTCCGCGCGCTGCGTCCGTTCGCCCGCGCGGTGAGCGTCGTGATCGACGGCGAGCGCAGGCACCTGGCCTCGGAGGGCGACGGCCTCTTCTCCGGTCTGCTGCCTCTCGACGCGATCCCCGCCTACACCCTGGTGGTGTCCTACGCGGACGGGGAGCAGGAGGTGCACGACCCGTACCGCTTCCTGCCCGCGCTCGGCGAGACCGACCTCCACCTCATCCGCGAAGGGCGCCACGAGCAGCTGTGGAAGGCGCTCGGCGCGGAGCCGATGACCCACGAAGGGGTGACGGGCACCCGCTTCACGGTGTGGGCGCCCAACGCCCAAGGGGTCAGGGTGGCCGGGGAGTTCACCTTCTGGGACGGGCAGGCGTTCCCGATGCGGTCCCTTGGCGCGTCCGGGGTGTGGGAGCTGTTCCTGCCCGGCATCGGAGAGGGCACCCGGTACAAGTTCGAGATCACCTCGCGCCACGGCGGCCGGTTCCTCAAGGCCGACCCGATGGCCCGCCGCGCGGAGGTGCCGCCCGACACGGCGTCCATCGTGACCTCCTCGCGCTACGAGTGGGGCGACCACGACTGGATGGCCCACCGCGGGGACACGCCTGTGCACGTGGCGCCGTTCTCGGTCTATGAGGTCCATCTCCCGTCCTGGCGGCCAGGACTGACATATCGTCAACTGGCCGACGAGCTGCCGTCGTACGTCAGGGACCTGGGCTTCACCCATGTCGAGCTGATGCCGGTCGCGCAGCACCCCTTCAGCGGCTCCTGGGGCTACCAGGTCACCGGTTTCTACGCGCCGACCTCCCGGCTCGGCACACCCGACGACTTCAAGTACCTGGTCGACGCCCTCCACCGGGCCGGCATCGGCGTGATCATGGACTGGGTGCCGGCCCATTTCCCCAAGGACGACTGGGCGCTGGCCCGCTTCGACGGGGACCCGCTGTACGAGCCCGGAGACGACCGTCGGGCCGAGCATCCCGACTGGGGGACCTACGAGTTCGACTTCGGGCGCGTGGAGGTGCGCAACTTCCTGGTCGCCAACGCCGTGTACTGGTGCGAGGAGTTTCACATCGACGGGCTGCGCGTGGACGCGGTCGCCTCGATGCTCTATCTCGACTACTCGCGCGACTCCGGCCAGTGGAGCCCCAATGTGTTCGGGGGGCGGGAGGATCTCGACGCGGTCGCCTTCCTCCAGGAGATGAACGCGACCGTGTACCGCCGGGCGCCGGGTGTCGTCACGATCGCCGAGGAGTCCACGGCCTGGGACGGCGTGACCCGCCCCACGGACAGCGGGGGTCTGGGTTTCGGCCTGAAGTGGAACATGGGCTGGATGCACGACTCCCTCGGCTACATCAGCCATGAGCCGGTGCACCGCAAGTACCACCACAACGAGATGACCTTCTCGATGGTGTACGCGTACAGCGAGAACTACGTCCTGCCCATCTCCCACGACGAGGTCGTCCACGGCAAGCAGGCGCTGGTGTCCAAGATGCCGGGCGACTGGTGGCAGCAGCGCGCCAACCATCGTGCGTATCTCGGCTTCATGTGGGCCCACCCCGGCAAGCAGCTCCTGTTCATGGGACAGGAGTTCGCCCAGGGTGCCGAGTGGTCCGAGTCCCACGGCCCGGACTGGGGGCTGCTCGACCCGGCGTACGGGGCCGAGGCCGACCACCGGGGCGTCCGTGACCTCGTGCGCGATCTGAACACCGCCTACCGGGCGACCCCCGCGCTCTGGCAGCGGGACACCGACCCCGGCGGCTTCCGGTGGGTGGTGGGGGACGCGGCCGAGGACAACGTCTTCGCCTTCCTCAGGTTCGATACGGCGGGCAGCCCGCTGCTTTCGGTCTCCAACCTCTCCCCCGTCGTGCGCGAGGACTACCGCCTCACCGTTCCCGACGGTCTCCCCCTGTGGCAGGAGTCCCTCAACACCGACGCCGCGCGGTACGGCGGCGGCGACATCGTCCGGCGTGACCCGGTCAAGACGGAGGACGGGGCGCTGCGGCTCACCCTGCCGCCGCTCGCGACGGTGTGGCTGGTCCCGGTGCCCGGCTGAGTCCGCGGGCGACGCGGAGGTGTCCGACCGGTCCCGAAGGGGCAGTCGGGGTCGTACGAGAACGAGCATCCTCGTCGTCGCCCAGGGCCACAGAAGGGGCTGTATCACGTGCGCACCGTCGGAGTGGAGGAGGAACTCCTCCTGGTCGACCCCGAGACCGGCGAGCCGCAGGCGCTGTCCGCGGCCGTGCTCGCGCGGGCCGCGCAGGACGGGCCGGACCAGGACGTCTTCGAGAAGGAGCTGCACAACCAGATGCTGGAGTTCGCCACCCACCCGCAGTCGGGGATGGACGAGCTCCGCGCCGAGATCGTGCGCTGCCGCAAGGAGGCCGCCCGGCTCGCCGGCGACAGTGGTTGTGCCGTGGCCTCCCTGGCCACCTCGCCGCTGCCCGTCAGCCCCTCGGTCGGCATCGGCCGCCGCTACCAGTGGATGGCGGACCAGTACGGCATCGCCACCCGCGAGCAGCTCGTCATGGGCTGTCACGTCCATGTGTCCGTGGAATCCGACGAGGAGGCCGTCGCCGTCGTCGACCGGATGCAGCCCTGGCTGACCGTGCTGGCCGCGATGAGCGCCAACTCGCCCTTCTGGCAGGGCAAGGACACCGGCTACAGCAGCTACCGCAGCCGGGTGTGGCAGCGCTGGCCCTCGGCCGGTCCGACGGAGCCCTTCCGCTCGGCGGAGCGCTATCACCGGCGGGTCGCGGACATGGTGGCGACCGGCGTCATCCTGGACGAGGGAATGATCTACTTCGACGCCCGGCTGTCCCGGAACTACCCGACGGTGGAGATCCGGGTCTCGGACGTCTGTCTGCACGCGGACACGGCCGTCCTCCTGGCGACCCTCGCCCGCGGGCTGGTGGAGACGGCCGCGCGCGAGTGGCGGGCGGGCCGGGAGCCGTTGACGCACAGCGTGAGCCTGCTGCGGCTGGCCGCCTGGCGGGCCGCGCGCTCCGGGCTGTCCGAGGAGCTGCTCCACCCGGCGACCATGCACCGGATGCCCGCGAAGGCGGTGGTGCGGGCCCTGCTGGAGCACGTCGAGGACGCGCTCGCCGACAGCGGCGACCTGGACCGGGCCCGCGAGGCGTGTGCCGAACTGCTGCGGCACGGCAACGGCGCCCGGGTGCAGCGCGAGTTGCTGGAGCGCACCGGGAGCCTGCGGGACGTGGTCACCGAGTGCGTGCGGCTGACCCAGACGTAGTCGTCACAGGGCCAGGACGATCGCGTACACCAGGAAGAAGGCGGCGACGAGCACGACCAGGAGGAGGATCAGGGCCAGCGGCCCCTTGGCCCAGCCCCTGGTCGGGTTGTGCGTCTCCCGGGGGCCCGCCTCGGGCAGGCTGCTCTCGGCGGGCGGGGTCTCGCCCGGGGGTACGCCGCCGCCCGGTTCCAGTCCGGTGGTGCGTTCGGGGTCGGGGTCAGGGTTCGTGTAACTCATGCGGTCCGAGTGCCCCGATCTCGACCAGATCACGGGTGACCGCTTACTTCCGGATTCCAGGTACCACCCGCTCACACCTGGGCTAGATTCGAGCACCGCCGATGACCGAGCTCGTCGGCTCAGTCACAGCCCGTACACGTCAGGAGCAGCGCATGCGCGACTTCGCCCTCGCTCCCCGGACCATCTCGCGCTCCAGCGGTGGTCTGGCAGACAGCGTTTTCGAGAGGGCGGAGCTCGACCCCACCCTGCCGGTGCTCGCCCGCCGCCCCGAGGGTTCCTCGGGAGGCTGGCAGGAGGTCACGGCCGTGGAACTGCGGGACGAGGTCGTGGACCTCGCGAAGGGGCTCGTCGCGTCCGGGATCTCGCCCGGCCACCGGGTGGCGATCATGGCGCGCACCCGCTACGAGTGGACGGTTCTCAGCTACGCGCTGTGGACGGTCGGCGCCGAGGTCGTGCCGATCTATCCGACGTCCTCGCGCGAACAGGTCGAGTGGATCCTGCGGGACACCGGCTGTGTGGCCGTGGTGGTGGAGGACGAGCAGGCGGTGATGACGGTCGGCTCGGTGTGCGCCTCGCTGCCCAGACTGCGCCACGTCTGGCAGCTGGACGCGGCCGCGCTGGAGGAGCTGACGGAGCGGGGCCGGATGATCCCGCTCGCCACGGTCGAGTCACTGCGCCGCATCGTGCTGCCGGACTCCACGGCGGTCATCGCCTACACCTCCGGCACCAGGGGCCGTCCGCTGGGCTGCGCACTCAGCCACCGCGGCCTCGCGAGCCCCGTCGACACGCTGATCGAGGGCTGGCGCCAGACCACGGCACCGGCGGGACAGCAGCCGTCCGTCCTCGCCTTCCTGCCCTTCTCCCATGTGTACGGCCTCATGATCCAGGGCGTGTGCATCCGCGGCGGTCTGCTCATGGCCCATGAGCCCGACCTGAGCGAGGAGGCGCTGGCGGCCTCCCTGAACTCCTTTCGCCCCACCTACTTCTACGCCGTCCCCTCGGTTTTCGAGAAGATCTACAAGAACTTCCTGCGCGCCGCCCAGCAGGCGGGCCGCGGCGCCCTGTTCGAGCGGGCCGCCGACACGGCACGGGACTTCGCCCTGGCCTGCGAGCGGCAGCGGCTGGGCGAGGGCCCCGGTCCCGGTTTCGACCTGCGGCTCCAGCACGCCCTGTACGAACGGACGGTGTACCGCAGACTGCGGGCGGCGCTGGGCGGCCGGGCGCGGCGTGCCACCTCGGGCGGTTCGACCCTCAACCGTGAGCTCTCCCTGTTCTACGAGGGCATCGGTGTCTACGTCCATGACGGATACGGGCTCACGGAGACCTGCGGCGGAATCACCATGCAGCCGCTGGGCCGGGAGAAGTCCGGGACCGTGGGCCGGCCCCTGCCGGGCGTGGACCTGCGGGTGGCGGACGACGGGGAGATCCTGGTGCGCGGGCCGTCGGTCTTCCAGGGGTATGTCAACGACGAGGCCGCGACACGGGCCGCGCTGTACGGCGGCTGGCTGGCCACCGGAGACCTCGGGCGGCTGGACGCCGACGGCTATCTGACGATCACCGGCCGCAAGAAGGACATCATCGTCACCACCAGCGGCAAGAGCGTGGCCCCGGCCGCCCTCGAACACCGGCTGAGGATGCACCCGCTCATCCACCAGGCCGTGGTGGTGGGTGACAACCGGCCCTGCGTGGGCGCCCTGCTCACCCTGGACCCGGTGTTCCTGGCCCACTGGCGAGGGGTCCTGGTGGCCCAGCAGGATCCCTCGGCGCGGGAGGAGAACGCGCTGCGGGAGGAGATCGCGCGGGCCGTGGCCGCCGCCAACAGCACGGTCTCGCGCTCGGAGTCGATCCGGGTGTTCCGGGTGCTGTCGGAACCGTTCGACCTGGCCAACGGCCTGCTGACGCCGTCGATGAAGCTGCGCCGGGACGAGATCGTGCGCCGGTACGCGCTGGAGATCGACGCGATGTACCAGGCCCGCTCGCCCGGTGCCCGGCGTACACCGGCGGAGGACTTGCTGAGCTGGGACGACTCGGACAACGTGTTCCGGTGATGCGCCTGAGCCGACACGGCCGAAGACGATTGGGTCGCGTCCCCTCGGGAACACAGCACAATGGCGATGCCAGTGAAAGGACAAAGCCTTGCCGACTCCACGGGGGTGAACTCCGGCATGGCGACCGAGCCGCGTTGGGACGAGACACTGACTTCCGAGGCGATTCCGAGCCGTACGACCCGTTTCGCGGGAGAACCGCACTGCGTGACGGGCGCGCGACTTGCCGCTGAGGAGTTCCTCGGCGACCTGGCCGACCGGGTACCGCCTGCGAGCGCCGAGCACTGGGACGACATCCTGTTGATCGTCACCGAACTCGCCGCCAACGCGGTCCAGTACGCTCCCGGCCCCTTCGCGCTCCGCCTGCGCCGGACCTTCGACGGCGTGCACGTGACCCTGCGCGACACCAACCCCACACCGCCCGCGCCCCGCGCCTTCGATCCGCGCAGCGGCGGCGGGGGCGTCGGCTGGCACCTCGTGCACGCGCTGTGCGACCAGGTCAGCGTGGTCACGGACGACCGCGGCAAGGACGTGCACGCCTTTCTGCCGTGGTGACGTCCTCCGGCCCCGGTCAGGCCGTGGTCGCGAGCCGCAGGTAGTAGGCGCCGACCGCCGCGAGGTACTCGCGGTCCCTGGTCTCGCTGTCCGTCCCGAACCGCGGGGCCGCCTTCACCTCCGACCCGGTGCAGGCCAGCGTGATCCGGCGGGCCTGGGTGTCGACGCCGGTGACGACGCCCACCGGTACCAGGACGCTCCTGCCGAAGACCCAGACCCCGGTGTCGACGACGAGGTGTCCCATACCGTGCGGGGCGGCCTGCCGGTCCACGTGTCCGATCGTGCCGTCGCTCGCGACGACGGTGAAGCCCGTCAGGTCCTGTCCCTCGACGTATCCGCTGTCCGGCGCGTACGACCATATTCTGTCGGTGGTCACGCTGCTCCCTCCCTGCCTGGGGCTGCACGGCCCGGCTCTCCGCTGCGAGCGGGCCCACAGCACCCAATACCCCTCTGCCGCACACACATTCGGCGAGCGGCACCCTCACAAGCGGTTTCCCCGCGTCCGGTCCGCGCACCTCCTTCACTTTTCTCCCGGTGCACTTTCAGGCCGGGACGGGCATGGTGGTCCTCGACGCATTCGTCGCGCCCGCACGGGCAGACGAAGGGCGTTCGAGGCAGACCGCCTGGAGCCGCAGAAAGGGATGAACACCGTGACACGACCCAGGATCCTGGTGGTTGGCGCCGGCTTCGCCGGAGTCGAGTGCGTTCGCCGGCTGGAGCGGAAGCTCTCCCCGGACGAAGCCGACGTCACCTTGGTGACGCCGTTCGCCTACCAGCTCTATCTCCCGCTGCTGCCCCAGGTCGCCTCCGGCGTGCTGACGCCCCAGTCGATCGCCGTCTCGCTGCGCCGCAGCAAGAAGTACCGCACCCGGATCATCCCGGGTGGCGCGATCGGCGTGGATCTCAAGTCAAAGGTCTGCGTGATCCGCACCATCACGGACGAGATCGTCAACGAGCCGTACGACTACATCGTGCTGGCTCCCGGCAGCATCACCCGCACCTTCGACATCCCCGGCCTCACCGAGCACGCCTTCGGGATGAAGACCCTCGCCGAGGCCGCCTACATCCGTGACCACGTCATCTCCCAGCTCGATCTCGCGGACGCCAGCCAGGATCCGGCCGAGCGCGCGGCCCGGCTGCAGTTCGTGGTCGTCGGCGGCGGATACGCCGGCACCGAGACCGCCGCCTGTCTGCAGAAGCTCACCCACGCGGCGGTCAAGCGCTACCCACGCATCGACCCGTCGCTGATCAAGTGGCATCTGATCGACATCGCCCCGAAGCTGATGCCGGAGCTGGGCGACAAGCTGGGACGCAGCGCGCAGGAGATCCTGCGCCGGCGCGGCATCGACGTGTCCCTTGGCGTGTCCATCGAGAAGGCGGGCCCCGAGGAGGTCACCTTCACTGACGGCCGGGTGATCCCGACCCGGACCCTGATCTGGACGGCCGGGGTCGTCGCGAGCCCGTTGATCGCCACGCTCGGCGCCGAGACGGTTCGCGGGCGGCTCGCGGTCACCGCCGAGATGACCCTGCCGGGCCAGGACGGCGTCTTCGCGCTCGGCGACTCCGCCGCCGTGCCCGACAAGGCCAAGGACGACAGCGCGATCTGCCCGCCCACGGCGCAGCACGCCATGCGCCAGGGCAAGGTGGTCGCCGACAACGTCATCGCGACGCTGCGGGGCCAGGCGCTGAAGCCGTACGTCCACAAGGACCTCGGCCTCGTCGTCGACCTCGGCGGCACGGATGCCGTGTCCAAGCCGCTCGGCATCGAACTGCGCGGCCTGCCCGCCCAGTTCGCGGCCCGCGGCTACCACTGGGCCGCGCTGCGCACCAACGTCGCCAAGGTCCGCGTGGCGACGAACTGGACGCTCAACGCCATCGCGGGAGACGACTTCGTCCGCACCGGCTTCCAGGCCCGCAAGCCCGCCAAGCTGAAGGACTTCGAGTACACCGACGCGTATCTGACGCCGGAACAGGTCCGGGAGCAGGTCGAGGGAGCGCGGGGACCGGCACAGTAGGAGGGGCGCACATCACTGGGGCCACCCCGCCGTGCCATGCTGGAACGGATCATGACGTGACACGGGAGTGAGTACGGCGGAGTGAACACAGCGAGGCTGCGCGACCGGGTCGCCGCGTCGGACCCGGGGCTGCTCCGGCTGGCCGCCGGGCTGCGCACGGTGGCCGCGATCGCGCTCACGCTGGCCGTACTCGGTCTGCTGGGGGCAGACGTCACGCATCTGGTGGCGGGCGCCATCGCGGCGATGGTCGCGACGTTCGCCATCCGGGAGAAGCAGCGCGCCCCGCAGGCCGTGACGCTCGCCCTGGGCCTCCCGGTGGCGCTGGCCTCGCTGTCCCTGGGCGCGCTCCTCAGCTCCCGCGTGGTGGCCGGTGACCTCTTCTTCGTCGCGCTGATCTTCTGTGCCGTCTACGGCCGCCGCTTCGGCGACCGGGGCACCGCGCTCGGACTGATCGGCTTCCAGGTCTACTTCGTGTCCCTGTTCGTCGGCGCGACCGTCTCCGGTCTGCCCGAGCTGTACGGCGTCCTCGGCGTCGCCTTCCTGTGCAGCGCGGCGGCACGCTTCCTGCTGGTGCCGGAGACTCCCGCGGGCCTCCTCGAACGCCTGCGGGAGGCTTTCCGGGCCCGGCTGGCCCAGCTGGTGTCCGCGCAGCTCCAGCTGCTGGACGCCGGGCCCGAGGAGATCGACGAGGCGCTGAAGGACGTACGCGAGGGAACCGCGAAGCTGCACGAGACCGCGCTGATGATCCAGGGGCGGCTGGAGGAGGGAACCTCCGACGAGGCCGCGGCGCGGCTCGTGCAGCGGCGCATCGCGGACGCCGAGATCGCCGCCGAGCGGCTGGGACTGTTGCTGCTGAGCGCGCGCAGCGCCGAGCGGGCGGACACGCTGACCCTTCATCTGCCGGGCGCGCCGGCCCCGCGAGCGGGCCGCCCGATGGCCGGCCGGGACGAGGCGATGGCCCGGGTGCGCCGCGATCTGGAGGCGCTGCGGCTGCTGGTGCTGCGTCCCGCCGCCGCGAGGTCGGGCACGGCGCTGTCCCAGGTCCGCAACCGGCTCCTCGGCTACCGCGAGGAGGAGAACCTGCCGCCCGCGCCGCCCTCCGTCCAGGACGTCTTCCGAGGTGTCGGTGAGGCCGCCCGCGCGGTGCTGGGGCTCAGGATCGCCCTGGACGGTCCGCAGGACGAGTCGGACGACTCCCCCGCGACGGCCCGTTCGCGCGAGGAGTTGGACGCCGAGGACGCGGTCATCGACGCCGGTGACGAGGACGCCGGAACGCAGGAGGAGCTCACGGGGCTCAGGCGGCCCACGACGCGGGCCGCGGTACAGGTCGCCGTGGGGTCCTCGCTCGCCATCGTCGGGGGCGAGTTCCTCTCCAGCCAGCGCTGGTACTGGGCGGTGCTGACCTGCTGGATCGTCTTCATGAACACCGCGTCCACGGGCGAGATCCTGGTCAAGGGGTACCGCCGGCTGGTGGGGACCGTCCTCGGCGTGCTGGCCGGGATCGTGCTGGCGGGGGCGGTCGGGCAGCACACCTGGACGGCGTTCGCCCTGGTGCTGGTGCTGGTGTTCGCGATGTTCTACACCGCGCCGCTCTCCTACACGCTGATGTCCTTCTTCGTCACCGCGGCCCTGGGGCTGCTTTACACCCTGCTGCACACCTACAGCCTCTCGGTGCTGGTGCTGCGGGTGGAGGAGACCGCGCTCGGAGCGGCCTGCGGAGTGATCGCGGCGGCATTCGTCCTGCCGGTGCGCACGGACCGCCGTACGAACGACCTGCTCGTCACCGTCCTGGAGCGGCTCGAGGAGGTCACCGAGGCCGCCGTGGACCAGCTCAGCGGCGGCTCCCCCGTCGAACTGCTCGACCAGGCGCGGGACCTGGACCAGGCGCTGGCCGATCTGCGGGCGGCGACCCAGCCGCTCACGCATCCGATCACGCCGCTGCGGGCCCGGCGCGACACGGCCCGCTATGTCGTGGCGCTCCTGGAGACGTGCGCGTACCACGCGCGCTCGCTGGCGGCGACGGCCGAGCTGCTGCCCACGCACCCCTCGATAGCGGCGGATCCCCGGCTGCGCCTGGCAGGCAGGCGGATCGGGGACAACATCGCGGCGATCGCCGCGCGTGTCGCCGACGAGCGCTCCACCGACCGGGTCGAGACCGGGCCGAGCATCGCGTCCCTGCTGGACACCGAGGTCCCCGGCATCCCGCGCTTCGGCCGTGTCACCGACCGTGTGCTGCGGCACGTACAGCGTCTGGACGAGACCGTGGTGGGTCTGGCCCGGCCGCTGCACGTGCCGGTCGCGGGGCCGAAGCGATAGGGCCCGGTGCTCAGAGGTCCGTGGGCAGACCGCTCACCTCGGCGATGCCGCGCAGTTCGTCGTCGAGCCGACGGCGTTCGCGGATGTAGTCGGCGATCTCGCCGAGGCGGACCGGGTCGTCGGCGGTGTCCGCGTCGGTGACCACCCGGATCGGACTGGTGCCGTCGTCGACTTGGAGTTCGATCACCTTGTTGTCCAGTCGGCCGGTCACGGCGGTGGCGATGACCAGGGCGGCCTCGTCGCGGACCTCCTGGGGCAGCCCCTCCTGCTGGCTGTCCTCCAGCGCGAAGTCCAACGCGGGCAGCTGCTGTTCCTCGATCGCCCGCAGAACCGGGCGGACCACGTCGAGCAGCAGCTCGTAGTCCTCCGAGGCCATGCGGATGCGCAACAGATTCAGGTAGACGTCCACGGGCCTACCGTCGGGCGGAAGCTCGGGTTCGTTCATGCCCCTCGGGTTCCCCGTGTCCCGCCGCTCAGACCCGTCGCCAGCGAGCCATTGCGAACGAGAACACCCCGAAGAGCACCAGCCCTGCCGCGACCAGGACGAGCAGCCACGGTCCGAGGGGTGTCTCGGCGAACGAGCGGAGCGTGTCGTCGAGGCCCTTCGCCTTCTTGGGCTCGTAGTCGACCGCGGCGCGGACGGCGAACGCGCCCGCCGCGGTGAACACCACTCCACGCGCCGCTCCGCCGCCGACACCCGTCACATCGACCAGTTTCCTGACCCGCGGGCCCATCTGGGCGAGCTTGAGCTTGTCGTGGAAGGACCTGCGCAGTGCCTGTGCGGCGATCCACACACCGGCCACCGCGACGCCGGCGCCCGCGGCGCCGACGAGCCACTGGCCCGCGGGCCACTCCAGGGCCCGGGCGGTGATGTCCTGGGACTGTTTGTCGCTCGATCCTCCGCTGCCGGAGCCGGCGGCGAAGGACAGCACGGAATAGGCGACGAACGCGTAGAAGACGCAGCGAACCCCCGACAGCAGCCGTTTGGTGGCTTTACGGCCGTCGGGACCGACCGAGCCGAACACCACCTCGGACAGCCGCCACAGGGCCATGCCGACGAGCCCGACGCCCAGCGCCCACAGGACGACGGAACCGAACGGTTTGTCGGCGAGGGCGGCGAGGGCGCCGCCCCGGTCGGCCTGGCGCCCGCCGTCGCCGAAGGCGATCTGGAGGGCCAGCACGCCGACCAGTAGATAGATCACTCCGCGGGCGGTGAAACCCGCGCGGGCGGCGCCCTCCATGACGGAACCGCGTGCCGCGCGCCTGGCCTCGATCCGGCCTGTCTGTGCCGTGGAGCTCGTGGTCATGTCGACCCCCCTTGAAGTCCGGGTGCCGTCCTGGCGGGCGGTCACACGGAGTGCGGTCAGTCGGCCAGTCGCGTGCGTTCGGGCATGGCCGCGAGGAGGCGGTGAGCCGTCTCCAGGGCCAGCCGCACGTCCCGCGTGCCGGTGGAAACACAGAGTGTGTAGGCGAGATCCCGGGCCCGCGGGCTCGGCTCGGCCACCTTCGCGGCCTCCTCGGCCCGCAGTGCCTCGTACGCGTCGACGAGACGGCGCAGGAACGCGGGGTCGGGTATCAGCATCGGGCTCACTCCTCGTGGGCTCACGCCTCGCCCGGCCCGTCGGCGGCCTGCCTGCGGGCCCGGTCCGCCAGCGCCTCGTCGCGCACGCGCGCGCAGCTGCGGCTGATGAGCCGGGAGACGTGCATCTGCGAGATGCCGAGCTGGTCGGCGATGCGGCTCTGTGTCATGTCCTCGAAGAAACGCATGTAGAGAATGGCGCGCTCGCGCTCGGGCAGCCGACGCAGGCCCTCCTTGGCGGATTCGCGGTCGACCACGACGTCGTACGACGTGTCGGGGGCGCCCAGGGTGTCGGCGAGGCTGTAGCCGTCGTCGCCGGCCGAGAGCTCGGCGTCCAGGGACAGGGTGCTGAAGCTTTCGAGGGCCTCAAGGCCGGTGGTGACCTCGTCCTCGGTCAGGCCGGTGTGGGCGGCGAGATCGGCGGGCGTCGGCTCGGGGGAACCGGGGTTCTGGGTGAGCTCGCGCCGGGCCACCCGCACCTTGTTGCGCAGTTCCTGTACGCGGCGGGGCACCCTGAGGGCCCACATGCGGTCCCGGAAGTGGCGCTTGACCTCGCCGGTGATGGTGGGCACGGCGTAGCTCTCGAAGGCTCCGCGTTCCGGTTCGAACCGGTCGATGGCCTTCACGAGCCCGAGTGCCGCGACCTGGCGCAGGTCCTCCAGCGATTCGCCGCGGTCACGGAACCGGCCGGCGATGCGGTGGGCCATGGGCAGCCAGGCGGTGACGAGTTCGTCGCGCAGGGCGTCGCGCTCGGGGCCTTCCTCCAGCCCGGCCAGCCGGGCGAAGAGGGCCATGGTGTCGGGGGCGTCGTCGTGCCGCCGCCTGCCGGCGGTGGGGCGGACCTGGGTGGTGGTGGTACGGCTGGTCGACGTGTCGGTGAGCATGCGGATTCGCTCCTGAAGAACGGGTTCAGGGACTGACCGCGGGAGGGACGCCGCCGGGACCGCCGAAGAGGGGCCCGCAGCAGCCATGCAGCTCCCGCTGGCGCGCCTCCGGTCCGAAGCACGAAACTGCGTCTGCCCTGCTGTATGGGGCTCAAACACCGCTGTCGAAACTCCGTTTCCGGCGGCTTCCACAGAGGTGCCGGATCAGCTCAGGGGCACCACGGCGGTGATGCACTTCCCGCCCGAGGGCAGGTCGGTCACGCGGACGTCGCGGGCCAGCCGGCAGACGATCGGCCAGCCGTGGCCGCCGGGACGCCACCTGCCCTGCGGGTCGACGGGCTCCTTGGCGACCGGCAGCGCGGTGCTGCGGTCGCTCACCGACAGGCACACGCCCCGGCCCCCGACGTCGACGTGGAAGTCGGTGATGCCGCCGCCGTGCAGGATCGCGTTGGTGGTGAGTTCGGAGGCGACGAGCAGCGCGTCCGAGAGGGCCTGCGCATCACACGAGGTGTGCGTGGTGCGGCAGCGCTCGGACACGGCCCACTCGACCGCCCGGCGTGCCTCGGCCGGCCGGCACGGCCGTGGCCGTGCGTGCGCGACGGCGAGTTCGGGGGTGGCTTCGGCCCTGTGCTCCTCGCACATGAAGTGGCTCCTGATCGATGGATCGGCTGGCTCTTGGGTCGTTGCAGCGGAGGCCGGGCCCGGCTCGACCCACGGACACGGTGACCCTGTGCGGTGCGCTTCTCCGTGAGCCTCTGGTAATCGGCTGACCTCTCCTCGTCCGGTCAAACCTCCCCGTTTCGGACGGGAGTGCCGGCCATTCGATCGCGATCCCGGGGTACGCGGTCCGTATGACGGATGTCGTGGACTCAGACGAACTGCTGCGCCGGATCCAGCGGGCCCGGGCCTGCGCGGTGGAGGAGGAACGGTCCTGGCGGGCGCGGAGCGAGGACTTGCGGCCCTCCGATCCGGAGGCCGCCGGGGACGCCGCCGTACGCACCCTGGCCTACGAGGCCGTGATCAGGGTGCTGGACGAGGTGCTCAGGCCGGGCAGCCGCTGACCGTCGGGGGTCCGGTGCGGACTGATTGACGGAGGTCTGGGCCGGGCACCCGGGCCCCATGACTGTCGACCACACCCAAGCACCCGTTCTGGACGCTCTGGCCGACTACCACCGCCGGGGACAGCTGTCCTTCACGCCGCCGGGACACAAACAGGCCCGTGGGGCCGACCCGGCGGTCCGGGAGACGCTGGGCGACGCGGTCTTCCTCGGGGACGTGCTGGCGTCGGGCGGTCTGGACGACCGGCTGACCCGGGGACGGGTGCTGGAGCGGGCCGAGGAGCTGATGGCCGACGCCGTGCACGCCGATCACACGTTCTTCACCACGTGCGGGAGTTCCCTCTCGGTGAAGGCGGCGATGCTGGCCGTGGCGGGTCCGCACGAGAAGCTGCTGATCGGGCGGGACGCCCACAAGTCGGTGGTGTCCGGGCTGATCCTGTCGGGGATCGAGCCGGTCTGGATCGAGCCGCGGTGGGACGCCGAACGCCACCTGGCGCACCCGCCGTCCGCCGCCCAGTACGAGCGGGCCTTCGAGGCCCATCCCGACGCGAAGGGCGCCTTGGTCACCAGCCCGACGCCCTACGGCAGTTGCGCGGCTCTCGGGGACATCGCCGAGGTCTGCCACCGCCGTTCGGTCCCGCTGATCGTGGACGAGGCGTGGGGCGCGCACCTGCCCTTCCATCCCGATCTGCCGTCCTGGGCCATGGACGCGGGCGCCGACATCTGTGTGACCAGCATCCACAAGATGGGCAGTGGTCTGGAGCAGGGGTCGGTCTTCCATCTGCGGGGTGATCTCGTCCCGCCGGATCTGCTGAAGATGCGCGCCGACCTGCTGGGCACCACGAGTCCCTCGGTGCTGCTGTACGCCGGTCTGGACGGCTGGCGCCGGCAGATGGCGCTGCGGGGCAAGGAGTTGATGGGCGGGGCGCTGGATCTCGCGGCGCGGGTCCATTCCGCGATCGAGGAGATCGACGGGATGCACGTCGACGACCGCGACGACTTCTGCGGGCCGGGCCTGGCCGACGACCTCGATCCGCTGCCCGGTGTCATCGACCTCGACGGGCTCGGGATCACGGGGTTCCAGGCCGCGGACTGGCTGCGCGAGCACCGGCACATCGACGCCCATCTCACGGATCATCGGCGGATCGGGATGCAGATCACCCACGGCGACGACGAGGAGACGACCGGCGAGCTGCTCGCGGCGCTCAGGGATCTCGCCCGGGCGGCGCCGGAGTTGGGTCCGGCCCCGCGGGTGGAGGTACCGCCGCCGTCCGAGCTGCGGATGGAGCAGGTCAGGCTTCCCAGGGACGCGTTCTTCGGTCCGGCCGAGAAGGTGCCGGTCGCCGAGGCCGCCGGTCGGATCGCGGCCGAGATGATCACGCCGTACCCGCCGGGGATCCCGGCCGTGCTGCCCGGTGAACTGCTGACCCAGCCCGTACTGGAATACCTGCGGACCGGGTTGGCCGCGGGCATGAACCTGCCCGATCCCGCCGACGCGGCGTTGGAGACGATCAGGGTGGTAAACGCGTCCGCCGAGTGAAACCGGTCACGCACCTCGGTTTGGATTGCGCGAAATCACCATGGATGGTTTACGGTTCATTCATACGTGGTGACGGGGTCGACATACCGTCCTCCGACACCACCTCTGTCTGCCCTGGCTGGCCTCCCCCGTCCAGCCAGGGCTTTTTCATGCCGTGGCCAGATCCTCACATCCGCCGAGGTGCCCCGGAAGGCGGCAGCCGCTGAAATGGGCGTAGGCACAACACCGGAATCCATCGCCGGCGAGGAGCCCCGCGTCATGACCAAAGCGATAAAACTGCTGACCGCGCTGCCGCAGCCGCAGCGTCAGAGCCTGATGACGCTCGCCAAGGAGGTCTCCTTCCCCGAGGACTTCCACATCTTCGAGGCGGGTGGTACGGCCGACCGCTTCTGGGTCATCCGCTCCGGAGCCGTCTCGCTGACCCAGCAGGTGACCGCCCATCACCGGGTCACGGTCGGCGGACTCGGCTCGGGCGACCTGCTCGGCTGGTCCTGGCTGTTCCCGCCGTACCAGTGGGACTTCGGCGCGGAGGCGTTCAGCCCCGTGCGGGCCCACGAGTTCAACGCGGCGGCGGTGCTCCGGCTGTGCGAGGAGGACCAGCAGCTCGGCATGATCCTGGTCCGCAGCGTCGCCGAGATCCTCGCCCACCGGCTGGAGACGACCCGGGGCAAGCTCATGGAGCAGTACGGCACGCATCGCCGCGGTGTTCTCTAGTGCCTCGGCAGGCGACGATCGCCCGGTGAGGAGCGGCGTCGTGGGGGAGCGTGGCCACGGCGTGCCGGGCGTCGCAACGGGGCGAACGTTGCCTGCCGAGGCACCCGGTCCCGGGCGGCAGGGGCTCGCCAGGTCTCAGACGCGGTAGCGGCGCAGCGCCGGCACGGCGAAGGCCAGGGTCAGCATGACAACGACGACCAGGATGCCGCCGCCGGCGACCGCGGGCCGGGCTCCGAAGGCCGTGCCGGCGGTGCCGTGCAGGACGTCGGCGAGCCGTGGGCCGCCCGCGACGACGACGGTGAAGACGCCCTGCATCCGGCCGCGCATCTCGTCCGTCGCGGCGGAGAGCAGGATCGCCCCGCGGAAGACCATCGAGACCATGTCGGCGACCCCGGCCACGGCCAGGAACACCACGGCGAGCCACAGACTGCCGCTCAGCCCGAAGCCCGTGATGGCCACGCCCCAGGCGACGACCGCGCCGATGACCATCCAGCCGTGCCGACGGGCCCGCGAGAAGGCGCCGGATATCAGTCCGCCGACCACCGCGCCGATCGGGATGGCCGCGAACAGCAGGCCCAGCGCGAACCCCTCGCCGTACGGGGCGTAGGTCTCGGAGGCGAGCTGCGGGAACAGGGCCCGGGGCATGCCGAAGACCATGGCGATGATGTCGGCGAGGAAGGACAGCAACAGCACCTTGTGCGCGGAGATGTAACGGAAGCCCTCGGCGATCTCGCGGACGCCGGCCCGACGCGCCGCGGCGGCCGCGAGCGGCGGCAGGGAGGGCAGCCGGTACACCGCCCACACCGTGACGCACAGCGCCAGGGCGTCGATGAGGTACAGCTCGGGCAGGCCGATCACCGGGATCAGGACACCCGCGAGCAGCGGGCCGACCACCTGGCCGGTCTGCATGACGGTGGACCCCAGGGCGTTGGCGGCGGGCAGCTGCGCCTCGGGGACCAGGCGGGCGATGGAGGCGTTGCGGGCGGGGGCGTTCAGGCCCCAGAACGCCTGCTGCACCGCGAGCAGGATCATCAGGGCCGCCACCGAGTCGAGCCCGCTGACGGCCTGGAGCCAGAACAGGACCGACGTGACGGCGATACCGGTGTTGGTGATGAGCAGCAGCTTTCGGCGGTCCATGCTGTCGGCGACCGCGCCGCCCCACAGGGCGAACACGATCAGCGGCAGCAGTCCCGCCATGCTCGCGGCGCCGACCCAGGCCGAGGAGCCGGTGATGTCGTAGATCTGCTTGGGCACCGCGACGGCGGTGAGCTGGCTGCCGACGGCCGTGACGATGGTCGAGCTCCACAGCCGGCGGTAGGCCGGTATGCGCAGCGGGCGGGTGTCCATCGCCCAGCGACGCCAGCCGCGCCGGGTCGGCGGCGCCTCGTCCGCGGCCGGTGTCCTGGGTTCGGTGCTGCTCTCGCCGGTGTCCACACGCTTCCTGGTTGCTCGTTACATCTAACGGATCCAGGGTTCACTATCGCAGCACCGTCCAGGAATCCGGGACGCGGTATCTCAGCTTGTGGACCTGGCCATTGACGTCTTCACGCTCCGGCCACCAGCGCGGCGCCGAGGGCGACCATCGTGGCGGCGACCAGTCCGTCGAGCACGCGCCACGCGGTCGGCTTGGCGAGGAAGCGGCTGAGCAGCCGGGCCCCGAAGCCGAGCGCCACGAACCAGCACAGACTGGCGAATACGGCGCCGAGCCCGAAGGTCCAGCGCAGCGGGCCGCGGTCGGCGGCCACGGATCCGAGCAGGAACACGGTGTCGAGGTAGACGTGCGGGTTGAGCCAGGTCATCGCCAGACAGGTCAGCACCGCGCGCTTCCGGGAGCCCGTCCCCTCGCCCTCCGCCCGCAGGCCCGACTCCCCCGGCCTGAAGACCCGGCGGGCGGCGAGGGCGCCGTAGCAGAGCAGGAATCCGCCGCCGATCCAGCCGACCAGGGTCAGGGCGCCCGGCCAGGCGACCACCACGGCGCCGACACCGCCGACGCCGAGAGCGATGAGGAGGGCGTCGGACAGGGCGCAGATGCCGACGACGGCGAGGACGGCGTCGCGGCGGATCCCCTGACGCAGGACGAAGGCGTTCTGGGCGCCGATGGCGACGATGAGCGAGAGGCCGGTGCCGAAGCCTGCGGCAGCGGCGGACAAGGAAGCGGGCATGGCTTCGACGGTACGGAGACGATCACTGCACGTACAGCTAAAGATTCTTACGTATCATTAGCTGTCGTGATGATGACCGAACTTCCCCTGGATCAGGTGCGGACCCTGCTCGCGGTGGTCGACGAGGGCACGTTCGACGCCGCGGCCGCCGCTCTGCATGTGACCCCTTCGGCGGTGAGTCAGCGGGTCAAGGCGCTGGAGCAGCGCACGGGGCGGGTGCTGCTGGTGCGCACCAAGCCGGTGCGGCCGACCGAGTCGGGCGAGGTGGTGGTGCGGTTCGCCCGGCAGCTGGCCCGGCTGGAGCGGGACGCTCTCGCCGAGCTGGGCATGCCGGGTGAGGGGGAGGTGACCCGTATCTCGGTCGCGGTGAACGCGGACTCCCTGGCGACCTGGTTCCTCGAAGCGCTCACGCGGGTTCCCGAACGGGAGCGGCTGTGTTTCGAGCTCCGGCGCGAGGACGAGACGCGTACGGCGGAGCTGCTGCGGGAGGGGCTGGTGATGGCGGCGGTGACGTCCTCGCCCGAGGCCGTGGCGGGGTGTTCCGTGCGGGCGCTGGGGCGGATGCGGTATCTCGCCGCGGCGAGTCCCGGGTTCGTGTCGCGGTATCTCGCGGGGTCCTCGCGGGAGGGGCTCGCGGAGGCGCCGGTGGTGACGTTCGACCGGAGCGACGACATCCAGGACGGGTTCCTGAGGCAGCTGGGCCGCGGTGGGGCGAGCCGGGTGCGGCATGCGGTGCCGGCGTCGGAGGGATTCGTGGAGGCGGTCGCGCTGGGACTGGGGTGGGGGATGGTGCCGGAGATTCAGGCGGGGGCGTTGCTGCGCGAGGGGCGGCTGATCTCGCTGGCGCCGGATCGGCCGGTGGATGTGCCGTTGTACTGGCAGCAGTGGAAGTTGGACTCGCCCGCGCTGGCCGCGGTGGCGGAGGCGGTGGCGGCGGCCGCGTCGGAAAGGCTCACATGAAACCGCCGCTCCAAGCCGTCGGGGGACGGCGGATCCGTTACGGGGCGCTGCCCAGCTCCCTCTCCGCGCTGTCCAGGAGCATGTCCAAGGCCGTCGGATAGGCGCTGGTGACCATGCGGGTGGCCAGCAGAGGTGCCGCCTCCGCGATGCGGGGGTAGCGGTCGCCGGGCAAGCGGGCGTACGTCGAGCGCCACATGGACTCGTCGGCGTCCAGCGCCGCACTCGGCAGGGCCAGGGACGCCGCGTCCAGGGCCGCGAAGGCCAGCGTCTGGTCGATGAAGGCGTGGTAGATCCGCACGGTGTCCGGCAGCGGGAAGCCCGCCCTGCGCAGGACGTCCAGGACGGCCTCGTCCGCGGCCAGTTCGTTGGTCCGGCCGGTGACCCTGCTGGTCGTCAGCACGGCGGCCTGGGGATGAGCGACGTACGCGGCGTGGATGCGCAGGCCCACCTCGCGCAGATCGTGCCGCCACCGCCCCGTCGGCGCCCAGCCCTCCAGCGCCTGCCCGATCAGGGCGTCGCCGATGGCCAGCGTCAGGTCGTCCATGCCGCGGAAGTAGCGGTAGAGCGTGCTCGGGTCGGCGTCCAGGGCCAGGCCCAGGCGGCGGGCGGTGAGGCCGGTGCTGCCGTGCTCGCGGAGCATCCGCAGAGCCGTCTCCACGATCAGCCCCTCGGACAGCACGGTCCCGCTCCTGGTGGGCCTGCGCCGACGGCGCCTGTCCTCGGGGACCACGGGCTTCGGCATGGCGGCTCCTTATGCCAACGCCACTGACCTTGAACGAGCGCACGGCGTTGCATCTCCGCCATCAACGTCCAGGGCCAGGCCCAGGCGGCGGGCGGTGAGGCCGGTGCTGCCGTGCTCGCGGAGCATCCGCAGAGCCGTCTCCACGATCAGCCCCTCGGACAGCACGGTCCCGCTCCTGGTGGGCCTGCGCCGACGGCGCCTGTCCTCGGGGACCACGGGCTTCGGCATGGCGGCTCCTTATGCCAACGCCATTGACCTTAAACGAGCGCACGGCGTTGTATCTCCGCCAGGGGCCCCGCACATCTGCGACCTTCGACCCGTAAGGGAGTGTTTGTCATGCGCGTACTGCTCGTGGGCGCCGGGGGCGTCGGCACGGCCATCACCCGGATCGCTGCCCGGCGGCCCTTCTTCGACGTCATGGTCGTCGCCGACTACGACCCGGCCCGCGCCGAGGCCGCGGTGACCGCGCTCGGCGACCGGGCCGACCGGTTCCGCGCCGAGCGCGTGGACGCGAGCGACGAGTCGGCCGTGACCGCCCTGCTGGAGCGGCACGCCTGCGACGTCCTCCTCAACGCCACCGACCCGCGGTTCGTGATGCCCCTGTTCCGGGCGGCGCGCTCCGCCGGGGCGAACTATGTCGACATGGCGATGTCCCTGTCGCGTCCGCATCCCGAGCGGCCGTACGAGGAGTGCGGGGTCAAGCTGGGCGACGAGCAGTTCGCGCAGGCCGAGGAGTGGGAGAAGGCGGGCGCCCTGGCCCTCGTCGGCATGGGTGTGGAGCCGGGCCTCTCGGACGTCTTCGCCCGGCACGCGGCCGATGAGCTCTTCGACGAGATCGAGGAGATCGGTGTCCGCGACGGCGCGGATCTCACCGTCGACGGCTACGACTTCGCCCCTTCCTTCAGTATCTGGACCACCATCGAGGAGTGCCTGAACCCTCCCGTGGTCTACGAGGCCGACCGCGGCTGGTTCACGACGGAACCCTTCAGCGAGCCGGAGGTCTTCGACTTCCCCGAGGGCATCGGCCCGGTCGAGTGCGTGAACGTGGAGCACGAGGAGGTACTGCTCGTCCCCCGCTGGGTCGGTGCCCGCCGGGTCACCTTCAAGTACGGACTGGGCCGCGAGTTCGTCGAGACGCTGAAGACGCTGCACCTGCTCGGCCTGGACCGCACCGCGCCGGTGACCGTGCCGAGCCCCGCGGGGCCGGTCGCGGTCTCGCCCCGGGACGTCGTGGCCGCGTGTCTGCCCGACCCGGCGACGCTGGGCGAGCGGATGCACGGCAAGACCTGTGCGGGCACCTGGGTGAAGGGCGTCAGGGACGGGGCGCCGCGCGAGGTGTACCTCTACCACGTGGTCGACAACCAGTGGTCCATGGCGGAGTACGGCTGTCAGGCGGTGGTGTGGCAGACCGCCGTGAACCCGGTCGTCGCCCTCGAACTCCTCGCCACCGGCGCCTGGACCGGCACGGGCGTCCTCGGTCCGGAGGCCTTCCCGGCCCGCCCGTTCCTCGATCTGCTGACCACGTACGGCTCCCCGTGGGGCATGCGGGAGCAGTGACCGGGCGCGTCCCACAGGACCCGATTGTTTCACCACGCATCGACAGGTGACCCGAAACCGAGTAAGGCATGCACGAGGGCACGTACGACTTCGATCGCAGGTGACTTTTGATGGACAACTGGCGAACCCATGCCGCGTGCCGCCGCGAGGACCCGGACCTCTTCTTCCCGATCGGCACCACCGGCCCCGCACTGGTCCAGACGGAGCAGGCCAAGTCGGTCTGCCGGCGCTGCCCCGTCCAGGAGCAGTGTCTTCAGTGGGCCCTCGACACCGGGCAGGGAATCGGCGTCTGGGGCGGCACGAGCGAGACGGAACGCCGGGCACTCGCCCGGCGCGCGGCAGCCGCGCGGAGAAGGTCCGGCTGACCGGGTCCGTTCACCGGGGTCCGCTGACCGGGTCCGGTCGACGCCACGTGCGTCGACCGGACCCGGTCAGCGTCCCGTGCGGCGCAGCGGGCCCCAGGAGTTCTCCTGCCGGTCCACTTCGGCCCGCGCCTCGTCGATCACCCGGGGGTCGATCCAGCACATCGGCCGCACGTCCGTGACCAGCGGCTCGTTGTCCGGCCCCCGGCCCCGCTCGCGGCCCTGGAGGGCCCAGGGGCGTACGTCCGGGCCTTTCTCGTGCGGAAGGTGCGAGTAGTCGTACAGGCGGCGGGCCACCCACAGCTGGACGGGGCGGTCCTGCCACCACTCCTCCACGTCCAGCGGGTTCGCCGACAGTCCCGGCAGTGACACGCCAGTGAGTTCGTCGGTGCTGGACACGTGGGCCAGATCGACCTCGGGGCCGCGCGACCAGCGGACGTACAGCTGTCCGTGCCGTTCGGTCAGGCTCCCGAGTTCAGCGAGTGTCCGTACCACCGGCAACCCGTCCGACACGCTCATGTCCCGACCTCCCTCTCCTTTCGCAGGGATACGGGGTACCCCGCACGCCACGAGGAAAATCAGGGGTACGGCTGGGGCGTCGGGCCCCCGGGCATCCGCAGGGTGAAGAGGCTGCCGGCGCCGGGCTCGCTCGCCGCCTCGACCGTTCCGCCGTGGGCGGCGACCAGGTGGCGGACGATGGGGAGGCCAAGGCCTGATCCCCCGGTACGGCGGCTGCGGGACTTCTCCGCGCGCCAGAACCGGTCGAAGACGTGGGGCAGGTCGTCGGGGGCGATGCCGGTGCCGGTGTCGGCGACCGCCAAGGCGATGCCGTCGCCGTCCCGGCGGGCGGACAGGGTGACCGTGCCGCCGGCCGGGGTGTGGCGCAGGGCGTTGGAGACCAGGTTGCCGAGCGCCTGCCGCATCCGGAGCGGGTCGGCGTCCAGCCAGGGCTCGCCCTCGATGTCGGTGCGCAGTTCGACCCGGGCCGCGTCGGCGGTGACGCGGTGTGCGGCGGCGACCTGCTGGAGGAGTTCGTCGCAGCGGACGGGCTCCCGGTGCAGGCGCAGGGTGCCTGCGTCGGCGGCGGCCAGGTCCTGGAGGTCGTCGATGACGCGCTGGAGGACGAGGGCCTCCTCGTGCAGGGAGGCGAGCAGGGCGGGGTCGGGGTCGACGACACCGTCCCGGGTGACCTCCAGCCAGCCGCGGATGTTGGTGAGCGGGCTGCGGAGTTCGTGGGCGATGTCGCTGACCATCGCCTTGCGCTGGGCTTCCAGGCGTTCGCGGCGCTCGGTCAGGTCGTTGAAGGCCGCGGCGAGGATGCCGGTCTCGTCGCGGGTGGTGACGGGGACGCGCACATGGAGTTCGGGCGGCTGCTGGGCCGCCGCGGTGAGCGCGCGCAGCGGGCGCACCAGCCGGGTGGCGACCAGCGCGGTCGCGGCGACGGTGACGGCGAGCACGAGACCCGCGGTGCCCACGACCTTGGCCTTGTTGGCCGGGGACATGTCGAACAGCACGGCGGGAGTGTCCCCGGTGCCCAGGAAGAGTTCGGCCACCGGGGCCACGTACGGGTCGAGCTGGGCGCGGCGGGCGTCGTCGAGGCAGGCCTGGGCCTCGCGTGCCTCCTTCGCGTCCTGTTTGACGAACCCGGGCGCCAGCGACGGGGACCGGAAGTCGGCGCCCGCGCGCCCGAGGCCGACACTCAGCGGTGTATCGGCGCGCAGGCCGTTACGGGTCAGGCAGGCGCGCGCCCCGGCCTGGAGTGCGTCCAGGGCCTTCTGTTCCGTGGGCATCGGCGTGTTCAGGACCCCGTCGGCGCAGGCGTCGGGCACATAGGAGGGCTGCACGGAGCTGTCCGCTTCGGTGAGGACCGCCCGGCCGCTCGGGGTGTGCACGATGGTGGTCTCGATGCCGTTTTGGGCGAAGCAGGACTGGCGGCTGCGCGCGTTGGCGTCGACCTCGCTGCGCTCCCCCTTCGTGAGCCGATAGGGGCCGACCACCCGGGGGTCGATGCCGCCGATCTGGGCGCCGCGTTCGCTGTACGTGTCGGTGCGCAGCGGGTCGACGGTGGCGGCGGCGCTCGGCGGCAGGGCGGTGCCGCGGGAAGCCGAGTCGGCGACGGTCCTGCGGTCGGGGGTGACAAGGGCGATGCGCCGGCCGGTCTGCGCGGACAGCTCGCGCACGGTGGCGGTCACGCCGGTCCAGTCGGGGTGGGTCGCCGCGTATCCGCTGAGCTCGGCGAGGACCTCCATGTCGTCGGCGAGCGCCTGCCCCTGTTCCTCGCGCAGGGCCTGGGTGGTGGTCGCCACGGCCAGCCAGGCGGTCGCGGCCACCGAGCACACGGCGATGAGCCCGGACGTGATCAGCAGGCGGACCAGCAGCCGCTTGTGCAGGGGTATACGAGCGCTCATCCGCGCCCGCCGCTGAGCTTGTAGCCGACGCCGAACACCGTCAGCAGCCGCACCGGCCGGCGCGGGTCGGCCTCGATCTTGCGGCGCAGGTTCATGATGTGCACGTCCACGGCCCGTTCGGTGGAGGCCCGGTCGGTGCCCCGGGTGACCTCCAGCAACTGCCGCCGCGAGAAGACCCGTTCCGGCTCGGCGACCATGGCGAGGAGGATCTCGAACTCGGCCGGCGTGCACTCCACCGGCGCCCCGTCACAGCGCACCTCGTGCCGTACCGGATCGACCGCCAGGCCTCCGGCGCGCAGGACGGGATCCTCGGGCCGGTCGGCGGCCGCGCCCCGCCCGCTGCGCCTGAGGACGGTCCGGATACGGGCCATCAGTTCGCGCGGGCTGTAGGGCTTGGTCATGTAGTCGTCGGCGCCCAGCTCCAGGCCCAGCAGGACGTCGTCCTCCTCCGACCGCGCGGTGAGCATCACGACGGGAATGTCCTCGTCGCGGCGCAGCACCCGGCACACGCCGAACCCGTCGATCACCGGAAGCATCAGGTCCAGGACGACGAGGTCGGGGGCGAGCCGCCGAGCCGCGTCCAGCGCCGCCCGCCCGTCGTGGACGACGGTGGCGGTATGGCCCTCCGCGAGCAGCGAGCGCCGTATGAGTTCGGCCTGCATCTCGTCGTCCTCGGCAACCAGCACATGTGCGCACACCCGGCGGATCCTAAGCGCTCAGCGGGCCAGGGACTTGGCGTCGCCCATGACGACGACCGGATGAAGGTCCGGGTCCAGGGTGAGGAGCAGCTCCTTCATGTGGTCCTCGGCGATGCTCACACAGCCGTGGGTGGGTCCGCCGTGGTCGACGTGGAGCCATATCCCGCCGCCGCGCCCCGCGCCGAGGGGCCGTGTCCAGTCCAGGGGTGAAGTCCCGGGCTGCCGGTTGTAGTTGACGGCGATCACGTAGTCGAAGGATCCGGCCAGCGGCTCGCCCTCGAAGCCCGTGCCGGGTGCGGTGAAGCCGACGCCGCGGTCGTACGGCAGCTTGGTGCCGGGGTCCTTCAGCAGCCCTCCGGCGTCCGTGAGGGTGTAGACGCCGGTCGGTGAGCGCAGGTCGCCCGCCAGGTGGTGGTCGGTCCAGCCCTTGAGGGCGTTGTGCGCGGGCCAGCTCGCACCGGCCTGCCAGCCGGCCTCGGTGCGCTCGTACAGGACCACGGTGGAGGCCGACGAGTCGCGGCCCCGCCCGGTGACCACGACGGCCTGTCGGGCGTCGGCCGGCACCTTCGCCCACGTCTTCGGGCCGAGCCCTGGTATCTGCTGAGGGGCGACCTCGACGGATATCTCCGGTGAAGGCGTGGGCGAGGGCGTGGGATCCGAAGTCTCCTGAGAGGGAGCGGGCGTGCCCTCCGTGTTGGCCACGGCACCGCCGCCGCATCCGGTGAGAAGCAGGGATGCGGCGAGCAGGGCCACGTGGGTTCTGCGTGTGATCATGGAAAGACTCTGGTCGACACTTGTAAGGAAGTGGTCAGGTTCTAGGGCCGGTTCGGTTTCCCCGGTGTGTAGAGCCAGGTCTGGAACAGGCCGTCCAGGTCCTTCCCCGACACCCGTTCCGCGAGGCGCTGGAACTGCGCGGTGGTCCCGGTGCCGTCGCGGTGCCCGGACGCCCAGGCGCGCAGGATCAGGAAGAACGCCCGGTCGCCGACGCGCGTGCGCAGCGCGTGCAGGGTCATGGCGCCACGGGCGTAGACGGGGGTGCCGAAGATGTTGGCGCCACTGCCGGGGTCGCCGGGCGGGAATTCCCACAAGCCGTCGCTCGCGGGCTTCGCGTACAGGCCGTCGAAGGTCTTCTGCGCGCTGTCGCCGCCGTGCTGCTCGGCGTAGAGCCACTCCGCGTAGGTCGCGAAGCCCTCGTTGAGCCAGATGTCCTTCCACGAGGTCAGGGAGACGGAGTCGCCGAACCACTGGTGGGCGCTCTCGTGGACGAGGGTGCTCAGGCCGGGTGCCCGGTCGTAGACCGGACGGCTCTGGGTCTCCAGCGCGTAGCCGACGTTCGGGGCGCGGTCCACGATGGAGCCCGCGGCACGGAACGGATAGGGCCCGAACAGCTTGCTCTCCCACTCCAGGACGGAGGGCAGTTGCTTGAGGACCGGGGCTGCCGCGGCGGCCTCGCGGGGGTCGACGGCGTTGTAGACCCGGATGCCGCTTTTGGTGGTGAACTGCTGCACGTCGAACTTTCCGACGGTGGCTGTGGCCAGGTAGGCGGCCATGGGCTCGCTCTGGCGCCAGCGGAACGTGGTCTTTCCGTGCGTGGTCCGCCGGGAGAGGAGGACGCCGTTGGCGACCGCGGTGCGCCCCTTGGGGACGGTGATCGTGAAGTCGTACGACGACTTGTCCGTGGGGTGGTTGTTCGCCGGGAACCAGGTCATGGCGCCCTGCGGTTCCCCGGCGACGAAGGCCCCGTCGTCGGTGGGGATCCAGCCGTCGAGCGAGCCGTCCGGGTCGGTGACAGGACCGGGCTTGCCCTGGTAGGTGACCGTGATGGTGAACCGTTCCCCCTTGCGCAGGGCGCGCCGCGGGGTGACGACCAGTTCCTGTCCGTCGCGGCGGAATCCGGCCTTGGCGTGACCGACCGTCAGACCGGTGACGGTCAGGCCCTCGAAGTCGAGATCGAAGCGGCTGAGGCGCTGGGCGGCGCGGGCGGTGAGCACCGCCTTGCCGTCGAGGTGGCCGCTGCCCGGGTCGTAACCGAGCGTCAGGTCGTAGTGCTCGACGTGGTATCCGCCGTTTCCGGCGAGCGGGAAGTAGGGGTCGCCGACTCCGGACGATCCCGTCGACGGGGGTGCGGCGGCCCCGAGCAGCGCCACAAGGGCGAGGGGGGTGGTGGCGAGGACGAAGGTGCGTCTGACGGCCTTCGGCACGTGCGCTCCTACAGGTGGGGGGGCAACGGCTTCACACTAAAGGCCGCCTGCGCCGCAACTCACCCTTGATGAGGTCAAGTCGCGCCCGGCTGCGCAGTACGCTCCCGACGCACTCCGCCCTTCGTCGAGAGGTCGTCCGTGAGCGTTCGCGTCCGCCGTGTCTACGAACCCCCCGAGCCCGCGGACGGCGTGCGCGTCCTGGTCGACCGGCTGTGGCCGCGCGGGCTGTCCAAGGACGCGGCCCGTGTGGACGAGTGGCCGAAGGCACTCACCCCCTCGACCGAACTGCGCCGCTGGTACCACCAGGGCGAGGGCTCGTACGAGGAGTTCGCCGAGCGCTACGAGGCGGAGCTGGCCGATCCCGAGGCGGCCGGACTTCTCGACCGGGTCCGGGAGTTGGCGAGCACGGGAGACGTGACCCTGCTGACCGCTTCGAAGACGCCGGAGCAGAGCCACGCCACCGTGCTGGTGCGCCTGCTGGAGTCGTAGTGCCTCGGCAGGCGACGTTCGCCCCGTCGCGACGCCCGGCACGCCCTCTCACCGCACCGGACGAAAGCCCAAGTACGTCCGGTCCATCGACGGGGCCTTCCGGTCGGCACTCCCCCAGCCTTCGGCCGGGGGGACACCCCCAGAGCACGCACCGGACGCCGCTCCTCAACGGGCACACGTCGCCTGCCGAGGCACTAGCCGACCTGTTTGGCCGCCGCCCGGCCCGCCGCGCGCCCCGAGAAGAGGCAGCCACCGAGGAAGGTGCCCTCGAGCGCGTTGTAGCCGTGCACACCGCCGCCGCCGAAGCCGGCGACCTCGCCCGCCGCGTACAGGCCTTCGAGGGGCTTGCCGTCGGTGCCCAGGGCGCGGGAGTCGAGGTCGGTCTGGATGCCCCCGAGGGTCTTGCGGGTCAGGATGTGCAGCTTGACGCCGATGAGGGGCCCGGCGGCGGGGTCGAGGATGCGGTGCGGGGTGGCGACCCGGCCGAGGCGGTCGCCGATGTAACGGCGGGCGTTGCGGATGCCCTGCACCTGGGCGTCCTTGCTGTAGGAGTTGGCGATCTGGAGGTCGCGGGCCTCTATCTGGCGGCGGATCCCGGCGGCGTCGAGCAGGGCCTTGCCGGTGAGCCCGTTCATCTTCTCGACCAGCTGCTCCAGGTTGGGGGCGGTCACGAAGTCCGCGCCCTTGCGCAGGAACGCGTCGACCGGTCCCGGAGCTCCCTTGCCGAGGATCCGCTCCTTGAGGAAGCCCGCGCGGTCCTTGGCGGTGATGTCGGGGTTCTGCTCGGAGCCCGAGAGCGCGAACTCCTTCTCGATGATCTTCTGGGTGAGGATGAACCAGGAGTGGTCGTGCTCGGCGATGTCCTCGGTGGTGCGCAGGTGCCTGAGGGTGCTGAGGGTGTCGTAGCCGGGCAGGCAGGGCTCGGGCAGCCGGCGGCCCAGCGCGTCGAACCACATGGACGAGGGGCCGGGCAGGATGCGGATGCCGTGGCCGGGCCAGATCGGGTCCCAGTTCTGGATGCCCTCGGTGTAGTGCCACATGCGGTCGCGGTTGACCAGCCGGACGCCGGCGCCGGCGCTGATGTCGAGCATCCGGCCGTCGACGTAGGCGGGCACGCCGGTGACCATCTCGGCGGGTGGGGTGCCGAGCCGCTCGGGCCAGTAGCGGCGGACGATGTCGTGGTTGGCGCCGATACCGCCGGTGGTGACGACGACGGCGTGGGCGGTGAGCTCGAAGTCGCCGATCCGGTCACGGTTGGAGGCGACACCGCGCGCGGAGTTGTCCTCGGCCAGCACCGTGCCGCGCACGCCTCGGGCGGTGCCCTCCTCGACGACGAGTTCGTCGACCTGGTGGCGGTGGTAGAAGGTCAGCAGTCCGTCGCGCGCGGCCTGCTTGGCGTACCCGACGAAGGGCTCGACGACTCCGGTGCCGGTGCCCCAGGCGATGTGGAAGCGGGGCACGGAGTTGCCGTGTCCGTGGGCGGTGAGGTCACCGCGCTCGGCCCAGCCGACGGTCGGCAGGAACTTGATCCCGTGCCCCTCGAGCCAGGACCGCTTCTCCCCCGCCGCGAACTCGACATAGGCGCGCGCCCAGCGCACCGCCCAGGAGTCCTCGTCGTCGACGCGGTCGAACTTCGCGCTGCCCTGCCAGTCGTTCCAGGCGAGGTCGAAGGAGTCCTTGACGCCGAGGCGCCGCTGTTCCGGGGAGTCGACCAGGAAGAGACCGCCGAAGGACCAGAAGGCCTGGCCGCCGAGGTTGGCGGCGTTCTCCTGGTCGACCAGCGCGACCCTCTTGCCGCGACTGGTGAGCTCGTGCGCGGCGACCAGGCCCGCGAGCCCCGCTCCGACGACGATGACGTCGGCATCCATGGCGACCATCCCTTCCTTCATACGGTGGTGTCGCTGCCGTCGGTGAGCAGCGCGGTGAGCAGTTGCTTCAGCCAGACACGGGCCCGCTCGAGATCCCCGTCCAGCAGCAGTTGGACGGTGACACCGTCGTAGGCGGCGACCACGGCGTGGGCGGCGTCCTCGACGTCGGCCGGCACGGCGGGCAGTTCGGCGTGCCCTCGCGCGCGTGCCAGCCGTTCGGCGACGGCCCGCCTGAGCCGCGCCCGGTGTTCGAGCAGCGTCCGGGCGACCTCGGGCGCGCGGGCGGCGTGCACCAGGAAGTCGGTCTTGACCAGAAGCCAGTCCCGGTCGAGGAGCAGCACTTCGGTGACCCGGTCGACGGCGGCCACCACGTCGAGGCCCGGCCCGTCGAGGGCGAGGGCCCCGGAGACCTGCTCCGCGATCAGGTCCGCGCGCTGCTGGTAGAGCGCGAAGAAGAGCTCGTCGAGACTGTCGAAGTTCGAGTAGAAGGCGCCCCGGCTGTATCCGGCGGCCTCGCAGACCTCCTCGATCGACACGCGCCCGAAGCCCTTGGCGGCGAACACCGCGAAGGCCGCGTCCAGGAGGTTGGCGCGTGTGCGGACCCGGCGCCTGGTCACGCGTCTGGTCGTGTCCTGTGTCGCCATGTCGGGTCCTCCGTTCGATACGCGAATGTATCCGATACAGCGATGCATCGAAAGAGTCGAACACCTCAGCGGATTTCATTGGAACAGATTTTCGAATAAGGAGTACGCTGGATCCATGACCGCGCACCTCCAGGGCTCCCTCTTCGACCAGACCGACCAGCTGCGGCTCGGCCCCCTCGACGGGATCCGCCGTACCGTGCTCGGCTTCGGCGCCTGGATCGACACACTGCCCGGATGGCTCGGTGGCGCGGACGCCCTCTTCGAACAGCTGGCCGCCGAGGTGCCGTGGCGCGCGGAGCGCCGCGCGATGTACGACCACGTCGTCGACGTACCGCGCCTGCTCGCCTTCTACGGCGTGGACGACAAGCTGCCGCATCCCGTACTCACCGAGGCCCGCGAGGCGCTCACCGCGCACTATGCCGAGGAGCTGGGCGAACCCTTCACCACGGCCGGGCTCTGCTACTACCGCGACGGCCGGGACAGCGTCGCCTGGCACGGCGACCGGACCGGACGGGGCGCCCGCGAGGACACCATGGTCGCCATCCTCTCCGTGGGTGCACCGCGCGACCTGGTACTGCGACCGGTTCGCGGCGGCGCCGGGACCGTACGGCGGCCGCTGGGACACGGCGACCTGATCGTGATGGGCGGCTCCTGTCAGCGCACCTGGGAGCACGCCGTACCGAAGTCCACGCGCGCCACGGGGCCGCGCATCAGCATCCAGTTCCGCCCGCACGGCGTGCGCTGAGGCAGAGAGGCGGCTGCTTCCGCTGCACGCGGGGGCTGCCTCCGGCGGACGGTGCCGGAGGCAGCCTCGTCCCTCCGGGGGCCGGACGGGGAGGACCGGCGACAAGCCGCTGCGGCGGCGGGCCCGGAGGACGAAACCGTGGCGTGGGCGGGCCGGGAGCCCGGGGGTGCAGGTCTCCAGGAGCGTGCCCGGCCCGGGGTGCGCGCCGGTCCCGTGGTGTTCAAGGCTGACGGAGGTCGCCGACCCCTCTGTCCGGCGCCGCGCACCCCGGCGCGGCAGCCACGCGGACGGTGCCGGAGGCAGCCTCGTCACCACGGAAGTTGAGCGCTGGAGGACCGGTACCCGCCGCTCCGGATCGCCTGAGCGTCTGCTTTGCTGTGTGCCGTCGGGCAGGGACTCACCGGACGGGGCGATCATGAGCGCAGGCGTGCAGCAAGTCGCGGACGGCACCTATCTGGTGCACGGCAGCAACACCAACTGGGTCATTCTGACTGAGGGAAGCGCCGCCACGCTGGTCGACACCGGCTACCCGGGCGACCGGGAGCAGGTGCTCGCCTCCCTCGCGGAGGTGGGGAGCTCCCCGGAGGCGGTCACCGCCGTGCTCATCACGCACGCCCACAACGACCACCTCGGCTCCGCCGAGTATCTGCGCAGCGCCTACGGCACGCCGGTCTACCTGCACGAGGCCGAAGTGCCGCACGCGCGGCGGGAGTTCCTGCACCAGGTGTCCGTCGGGACGGTCCTGAAGAACGGCTGGCGGCCCGGTGTGCTGCCGTGGGCGGTGCACGCGATCCGCGTGGGCGGCACGGCCCATGTGCCCGTCGCCTCCCCGCAGCCCTTCCCGGCGGAGGGCACGCTCGATCTGCCGGGCCGTCCGCGGCCCGTGTACACGCCGGGCCACACCGACGGGCACTGCGCCTTCCAGCTCCCCGAGCGCGGCGTGGTGATCTCCGGCGACGGCCTGGTGAGCGGTCACCCGACCTCACGGGTCAAGGGGCCCCAGCTGCTGCCGGACATGTTCCATCACGAGCGCGCCCGTGCCGTGGCGTCGCTGGACGTGTTCGCGGGGCTGGAGGGCGATGTGCTGCTGCCGGGACACGGGCCGGTACACCGAGGTCCAGTCCGTGAAGCGGCACTTCAGGCCAGGGACCGCGCGCTCTAAGGTGAGGTGACGATCACCGACCAGGCGAGGACAGAGCACCGATGGCACTGCAGATCAGCGCGACGAACCCGGAGCACCCCGCGCTCCTGCTCGAACTGCCCTGGCAGCTGCCGCTGGAGCAGTGGCCGGAGGAGGTCCTGGTCCCGCTGCCGCGCGGCATCTCGCGCCACGTGGTGCGCTACGCCCGGGCCGGTGACGAGGTCATCGCCGTGAAGGAGCTCGCCGAGCGCCCGGCGCTGCGCGAGTACGAACTGCTGCGCGACCTGGACCGGCTCGGCATCCCCGCCGTCGATCCGCTCGCCGTGGTCACAGGGCGCGTCGACGCCGAGGACGCCCCGCTGGAGCCGGTGCTGGTCACCCGGCATCTGGGCGGCTCGATGCCGTACCGCTCGATGTTCGAGACCACCATGCGTCCCGCCACCATGCACCGCCTCATGGACGCGCTGGCCGTCCTTCTGGTCCGCCTGCACCTGGCCGGGTTCGCCTGGGGCGACTGCTCGCTGTCCAACACGCTCTTCAGACGGGACGCGGGCGCCTACGCCGCCTATCTGGTGGACGCCGAGACCGGTGACCTGCATCCGCAGCTCAGCCCCGGGCAGCGGGACTACGACCTCGACCTCGCCCGCGTGAACATCAGCGGCGAGCTGCTCGACCTGGAGGCATCCGGGGCGCTGCACCCCTCGGTGGACGCGATCGAGTTCGGCATGGAGATCTGCTCGCGCTACAACGGCCTGTGGGAGGAGCTGACCCGCAGGTCCGTCTACCCGGCGGGCAAGTACCACTACATCGAGCGCCGGATCCGCCGGCTCAACGAACTCGGCTTCGACGTGGCCGAGATGCAGATCGAGCACGCGCCGAACGGCGACACGGTCACGTTCGTGCCGAAGGTCGTGGACGCGGGTCACCACCAGCGCCAGCTCCTGCGCCTGACGGGCCTGGACACCGAGGAGAACCAGGCCCGCCGGCTCCTGAACGACCTGGAGAGCTGGATGGCCACCCAGGACGACTACGCCCCGGGCGACCCCCTCGGCGCCCGCCCGGAGGTGCTCGCCCACCGCTGGGTGCGGGACGTGTTCCGGCCCACGGTGCGGGCCGTGCCGCTCGAGATGCGCGGGTCGATGGACCCGGCCGAGATCTACCACGAGCTCCTTGAGCACCGCTGGTACCTGTCCGAGCGGGCCCAGCACGACATCGGCCTTGACACGGCGGTGGACGACTACATCACGAACATCCTCCCCAAGGCCCGGGAGACGCTCCAGCCCACCCCCGCCACCGCGGACTGACCTCAGGCGTGCGGCACCACGGCCACCGGGCAGTCCGCGTGGTGCAGCACGCCGTGCGCGACCGATCCGATCCGGGCCCCCACAGCGGTACGGCGGGCCCGGCGTCCGACGACCATCAGCTGGGCCCGCGCGGTCACCGACAGCAGCACCTGCCCCGCGCTGCCCATCTCGATGTGCTCGACGACCGGCACGTCGGGGAAGCGTTCCCGCCACGGCTGGAGCGCCGAGGCCAGGGCCTTCTTCTCGTACGGCTCCAGTCCTCCGGCCTCGTCCAGAAGCTTCAGCGAGCCGGGGCTGTAGGCGAACACAGGCGGCAGCGTCCAGGCCCGTACGGCACGCACGGTGGCCCCCCGCGCCGCCGCCGTCTCGAAGGCGAACCGCAGGACGTCGGCGCTGTCCTCCGGGTCGCCCTCCTGGCCCACGACGATCTCGCGTCCGGACGCCTCCGCGGTGGCCTGGTCCCCGGCGCGCACCAGGACGACGGGCCGCGCCGCCTCCGCGATCACCTGCTGGCCGACCGAGCCCAGCAGGAAGCCGACGACCGGCCCGTGCCCGCGGGAGCCGAGGACCAGCAGTTCGGCGTCGGCAGCGGCGGCCACCAGCACGTCCACGCTGCCGCCCTCGACGACCTCGGTGGACACGTCGAGCCCGGTGTGCCGCCCGGTGACCGTCCGGACGGCCTCGGTCACGGCGTCCCGCGCCCAGCCCTCCTGGGTGTCCCGGTCCCCCGCGTCGATTCCCTCGTACGGCTGGAACCGCCACGCGTGTATCACCCGTAGCGCCACGTCTCGCCGGACCGCCTCCCGCGCGGCCCAGTCCAGCGCGGCGAGGCTCTCCTCGGTTCCGTCGATCCCTGCGGTGATCGGGCGGGTCATGCGGTGGCCTTCCTGTCAGCGGTCACGTGCGTGCGGTCCAGTCTTCACTACGCTGCCCGTATGGCTTTGGAATGGGAGCAAGTCATCGTGGACTCGGCCGATCCCGTAGCCCTCGGGCGCTGGTGGGCCGAGGCGCTGGGCTGGGTCGTGGTCGGGGAGGCCCCGGACGAGTTCGAGATCCGCCCCGAGAAGGACCGGATGCCGGGGCTGCTCTTCGTGCCGGTGCCGGAGGCGAAGACCGTCAAGAACCGCCTCCATCTCGACTTCCGCCCGGACGACCAGGAGGCCGAGGTCACCCGCTTCCTCGCCCTGGGCGCCCGGCACGCCGACGTGGGGCAGGGCGAGGTGCCCTGGGTGACGCTCATGGATCCCGAGGGCAACGAGTTCTGCGTGCTGGGCGAGCGCCGGCCCTGACCCCGGCAGGGTCAGCCATACCTGCGCACAGCCCGGCGATCGAACATACGATGGGCGGGACCGGGCCGGTGACAACGGGGGGCGCTGGGCCCTGACCGACCGCTCGGGGTGGGAGACCTATGGCACAGGCCGCCGAATCGGCGCGGACCGTCATCCTGACCGTGGACGACGACCCGGGGGTCTCCCGCGCCGTCGCCCGCGATCTTCGGCGGCGCTACGGCGAGTCGTACCGGATCGTGCGCGCGGAGTCCGGCGAGTCCGCGCTGGAGGCGCTGCGGGAGCTCAAGCTGCGCGGCGACCTCGTGGCGGTGATCCTGGCCGACTACCGCATGCCGCAGATGAACGGCATCGAGTTCCTCGAACAGGCCCTGGACGTGTATCCGGGCGCCCGCCGCGTGCTGCTGACGGCGTACGCGGACACCAGCGCGGCGATCGACGCGATCAACGTCGTCGATCTCGACCACTATCTCCTCAAGCCGTGGGACCCGCCCGAGGAGAAGCTCTATCCGGTGCTGGACGACCTCCTGGAGGCGTGGCGCTGCAGCGACTACCGGCCGGTGCCCGCCACCAAGGTGATCGGACACCGCTGGTCGGCGCGTTCCTCGGACGTGCGGGAGTTCCTGGCCCGCAACCAGGTGCCGTACCGCTGGTACTCCACGGAGGAGCCGGAGGGGCAGCGGCTGCTGGCCGCCGCGGGGCAGGACGGGCAGCGGCTGCCGGTGGTGATCACCCCCGACGGCACGCCCCTGGTCAAGCCGGAGGCACCCGACCTGGCCGCCCACGTGGGCCTCGCCACGACCCCGACCGCCGACTTCTACGACCTCGTCGTCATCGGCGGCGGCCCCGCCGGACTCGGAGCGGCGGTGTACGGAGCCTCGGAGGGGCTGCGCACCGTGCTCGTGGAACGGTCGGCGACCGGCGGGCAGGCCGGGCAGAGCTCACGGATCGAGAACTACCTGGGCTTCCCCGACGGTGTGTCGGGCGCCCAGCTCACCGACCGGGCCCGCCGGCAGGCGACGAAGTTCGGCGCGGAGATCCTCACCGCCCGTGAGGTGGCGGGCCTGGAGGTCAACGGCGCGGCCCGCACCGTGCGGTTCTCGGACGGGTCGGCGGTGGCCGCGCACAGCGTGATCCTGGCGACGGGCGTGTCGTACCGGCAGCTGGAGGCGCCGGGCTGCACGGACCTGACCGGCTGCGGGGTGTTCTACGGCTCGGCACTCACCGAGGCGGCCTCCTGCCAGGGGCAGGACATCTACATCGTCGGTGGCGCCAACTCCGCGGGGCAGGCGGCGATGTACCTGTCCCGGGGCGCCAAGTCGGTGACCCTGCTGGTGCGCGGCCCCGATCTCTCCGCCTCGATGTCGCACTACCTGATCCAGCAGATCGAGGAGGCTCCCAACATCTCGGTACGCGCGCGTACCGTCGTCGAGGCCGCCCACGGCACCGACCACCTGGAGCAGCTGACCCTGCGCGACACCGAGACCGGGGAGACCGAACTCGTCGACGCGCAGTGGATGTTCGTGTTCATCGGCGCGGCCCCGCTGACCGGTTGGCTCGACGGCACCGTGCTGCGGGACGAGCACGGGTTCATCCTGGCCGGGCCCGACCTCACCCCCGACGGGCGGCCGCCGGCGGACTGGGAGCTGGACCGGCCGCCGTACCACCTGGAGACCAACATTCCGGGCGTGTTCGTCGCGGGCGACGCGCGCGCCGAGTCCGCGAAGCGGGTCGCGTCCGCCGTCGGAGAGGGAGCCATGGCCGTGATGCTCGTCCACCGGTATCTGGAGCAGTCATGAGCGGGCAGTTGCTGCCGTGCGCCCCCGGGGAGATCGGGTCGCTGTTCCTGTTCGAGAAGCTCACCCCCGAGCAGCTCGGGCAGCTGTGCGCCGCGGGCCGGGTGGAGCGGTTCGAACCCGGCCCGGTGTACACCGAGGGTGAACCCGCCACCTGCTTCTACGTGATGCTCGAAGGCACGGTCGTCCTCTCCCGCCGGGTCGCCGGCGACGACGTGGAGGTCAACCGCACCTCGCAGCGCGGGGTGTACTCGGGGTCCATGCAGGCCTATCTCAAGGACCGGGTGCAGCAGACCTACAACAACTCCATGCGGGTGACGGAGCCTTCGCGGTTCTTCGTGCTGCCCGCGGAGATGTTCTCGGCCTTCATGCAGGAATGGTTCCCGATGGCGGTCCATCTGCTGGAGGGGCTCTTCTTCGGTTCGAAGAACACCCAGCGGGCCATCGGGCAGCGGGAACGGCTGCTGGCGCTCGGCTCGTTGTCCGCCGGTCTCACGCACGAGCTCAACAATCCGGCGGCGGCGGCCGTGCGGGCCACGGCGACGCTGCGCGAGCGGGTCGGCAAGATGCGGCACAAGCTCGCCGTCATCGCGCAGGGCTCCTACAGCCCCGAGGTGATGGCGAACCTCATCGACATCCAGGAGCGCACCGCCGAACGGGTGGCCAAGGCGCCCGTGTTGAGCCCGCTGGAGGCCTCCGACCGGGAGGACGCGCTCAGCGACTGGCTCGACGACCACGGCATCCAGGAGGGCTGGCGGATCGCGCCCACCTTCGTGCAGGCGGGCCTCGACGTGGACTGGCTGGACCAGATCGCGGTGGCCGTGGACGAGGAGATCCTGCCGAACGCGATCGGCTGGCTCAACTACACCGTCGAGACCGAGCTGCTGATGGACGAGATCAACGACTCCACGGCCCGTATCTCCCATCTCGTCGACGCTGCGAAGCAGTACTCCCAGCTGGACCGGGCGCCGTACCAGGTGGCCGACGTGCACGAACTCCTCGACAGCACACTGCTGATGCTGTCCGGGAAGATCGGGCAGCAGATCAAGGTCGTCAAGGACTACGACCGCACGCTGCCGAGGATCCCTGCCTACCCCGCCGAGCTCAACCAGGTGTGGACGAACCTGATCGACAACGCGGTGCAGGCCATCAACAGCGTCGGCGGTGACGGGACGTTGACCGTCCGGACCGCGCTCGAACACGACCGGCTCCTCGTGGAGTTCCGGGACACCGGGCCCGGGGTGCCGCCGGACATCCGCGGGCGCATCTTCGACCCCTTCTTCACCACCAAGCCGGTGGGCGAGGGGACGGGGCTCGGCCTCGACATCTCCTGGCGGATCGTGGTCAACAAGCACCACGGGACGCTTCAGGTGGAGTCGTCACCCGGCGACACCCGCTTCCAGGTGCTGCTTCCGCTGACCGCCGTGGACAACGACACGACCGAGGAGTCGGAATGACCGACATCAAGGGGCTCGACCCGAGCGTGCCGCCCAGCGGGGACGGGTGTGTGGAGTGCGACGCGGCGGGCGGATGGTGGTTCCATCTGCGGCGGTGTGCGCAGTGCGGGCACGTCGGGTGCTGCGACTCCTCGCCCGGGCAGCACGCGACAGGGCATTTCCGGGACGCGGGGCATCCTCTGGTGCAGAGTTTCGAGCCGGGTGAGGAGTGGTTCTGGAACTTCGAGACGAATGAGATGTTCGAGGCGGGGCCCGAGCTCGCGGCGCCGGTGAGTCATCCGGAGGGTCAGCCGGCTCCTGGGCCGGAGGGGCGGGTGCCGGCGGACTGGGCGCGGACGCTGCGCAGGTGAGTTTCCCGCGCCCCTGAGGTCGGTCAAGCCCCTGTCAGAGGCAAGTGCCAGGATGTATTCGTGTCGCAGATCTCCATCAGTACGCCTCTCATCGGCCGGGAAGACGAACTGACCCGGCTCTCAGGTGTGCTGGAGCGTGCCCGCAGCGGGGAGGCTCGGGCGGTCCTCGTCGCCGGGGACGCCGGGGTCGGCAAGACCCGGCTGCTGGACGAGGTCACGGGGCGGGCCTCGACGGCCGGGATGACCGTGCTCACCGGGCACTGTGTCGATCTCGGTGATGTCGGCCTGCCGTATCTGCCGTTCACCGAGGTCCTGGGAGCGCTCGCCCAGGACGAACGGTTCGCCGGTGCCCTCGCCGCGTACCCAGCGGTGGAACGATTGCTGGGCGGCGGCGCGGTCGGCGACTCCGGTGGGCGGCTCCGGTTGTTCGAGGGGATCGCCGGGCTGCTCGCCGATCTCTCGGACATCGCTCCCCTGCTGCTCGTCCTGGAGGATCTGCACTGGGCCGATCAGTCGTCCCGCGATCTGCTGCGGTTCCTGCTCAGCCGGGGCATCCTCCAGCGGTCGGCGGGTGGGGCGCCCACGCACCGGCTGGCCGTTCTCGCTTCGTACCGGGCGGATGATCTGCACCGGCGGCATCCGTTGCGTCCGCTGCTCGCCGAGCTGGTGCGGCTGCCCGGGGTCGAGCGGCTGGAGTTGCGGCCGATGGCCGACGGCGAGGTGGCCCGGCTGGTGCGGTCTCTGCGGGAGGCGCCGCTGCCGGACCACACCGTGCGGCGGATCGTCGAGCGGGCCGAGGGCAACGCGTTCTATGCCGAGGAGTTGGTCGCCGCCACGGGGAACGGGGACGGCGGGGTGCCCAGTGGGCTGGCCGACGTGCTGCTGATCCGGTTCGAGCAGCTGTCCGACACCGCTCAGCAGGTGCTGCGCACCGCCGCCGTCGCCGGGCGGCGCGTCGAGCACGACCTGCTGAGGGATGCCGTACGACTGCCCGAGGAAGAGCTGGAATCGGCGCTGCGGGAGGCCATCGGGCGACAGCTGCTGGTGCCCGGTGAAGGGGACACGTACGCGTTCCGGCATGCCCTCGCCCGTGAGGCCGTGTACGCCGATCTGCTGCCGGGCGAGCGGGCGCGGCTGCACGGGGCGTTCGCCCGGCTGCTGGAGGCGCGGGGGCATCGGGCCGAGAGCGCGGCGGAGCGGGCCCACCACTACCGCGAGAGCCATGACCTGGCCGAGGCACTCTCCGCCTCGCTGGAGGCCGCGGACCACGCCCAGCGGGTGGGCGCACCGGCCGAGGAGCTACGGCATCTGGAGGCGGCCCTCGATCTGTGGTCGGCGGTGGAGTCGACGGCGCGGCCCTCGGGTGAGGGGGTCGACCGGGTACGGCTCATGCTGCGGGCCTCGGCGGCGGCCGCGCACACCGGCGAACTGCACCGGGCGGTCTCGCTCACGCGCGCCGCGCTCGCCGGTGTCGGCCAGGAGGCGGACTCCGAACTCGCCGCCCGGGTGCGCTACACGCTCGCCGGGAACCTGATGAGCGTCGACAACCTCACAGCGGCCTTCGCCTACAGCAGCGAGGCACTCGCCATGATCCCCGCCGATCCCCCGTCCCGTACCTGGGTGTGGGCCGCGGCCACCCATGTGATGGCGGCCCGGCACGTCGGGGAGAACGAGGTCGCGCTGCGGGTCGCCCGGCAGGCCCTCGGCACCGCCGAGCAGTTGGGCGTGCCGGACGCCCAGGCGGATCTGCTGATCTCCCTGGCCGTCCTCGAAGGCGGCGGCCGCCGCACGGAGGCGGGGCGGGAACGGTTGCGGCAGGCCCGGGAGCTGGCCCGGCGGGCGGGCAGCACCCCCGTGGAGATGCGCGCGCTGTTCAATCTCGCCGTCGGCTGCTTCGAGTCCGGGCACCTCGACGAGTGTCTGCCCTGGCTCACCGAAGGGCTGGACCGTGCCCGTCGCGCCGGGCTGCTGTCGTCGCCGTATCCGATGGAGATGCGCTACCTCCAACTGCTGGTGCTCTACACGCTGGGCCGCTGGGACGACTGTGTCCGGGCGGCCCACGCCGATGCCGACGTGCTGCCCGCGGCCGGCGGGTACACGATGGCGCCCGCGCTGTACGTCGGGCTCGCGCGCGGCGACCGCAGGGCCACCGACCGGGCGCGGGCCCTGTTGGAGGGGCCCTTCGACTGGATGGCCACACTCGTCGCGGGCATCGCGCTGACCGACGCGGCGGCGCTGCGGGGCGACGCCGAGGACGCCGTACAGCGGATGCGGTCCACCGTCGCGGCGCTGACCGACGACACGGGCGCGCTTCCCCACGTCACCGTCCGGCTGGCCACCCTCGCGTTGTCCGCGGTCGCCGACCGGGCCGACGATCTGCGCCGCAAGGGAGACCAGGCCGGGGCGCGTCGCTGGGCGGAGACCGCGACCGAGCTGGTGGAGCTGGCCAGGACCACCGCCGCGCACGGCGAGCGCGGGATACCGCAGGGCCCGGAGGGGCAGGCCTGGCTGGCCCGGGCCGAGGCGGAGTGGACACGGGCCCTGTCGGGGCCGGACGCGGAGGCCTGGGCGAGGGCGGTCGCCGCGTTCGACTTCGGTGACGTGTACGAACCGGCGCGCTGCCGGCTGCGGTACGCCGAGGCCCTGCTCGTCGCCGACCGGCGTGAGGAGGCCGTGGCCGAGGCGCGTGCCGCTCGTGAGGTGTTCGCCCGGCTCGGCGCCACGGTGCTGCTGGAGCAGGTCGACGAGCTGATCCGGCGGGGCCGGCTCGCCGAGGTCCCGCCCACCGCGTCGCTGCTCACGGCCCGTGAGCGGGACGTGCTGCGGCTGCTCGCCCGGGGGCGCAGCAACCGCCAGATCGGTGAGGAGCTGTTCATCACCGGCAAGACGGCGAGTGTGCACGTCTCCAACATCCTGGCCAAACTGGGCGCGGCGAGCCGCACCGAGGCCGTGGCCGTCGCCTACCGCAAGGGGTTGATCGCCCCGGAGACGACGGCCCGCGGCTGACGCTGCCTCAGTGGCGAGCGCAGTCCAGGCTGTTCAGGTCGACGGAGTCCGCCATCGCCTGCATGCCCTTGTCGTTGGGGTGGATGTGGTCCCCGCCGTCGAACACGGGGAGCATCCGCTCGTGGTCGTAGGGGCTGCGCAGGACGCGGTCGAAGTCGGTGACCGCGTCGAACTCGTCGCTGTGGCTCCTGATGAAGTCGTTGACCTCCTGTCGTACGGCCTCGGCGGCCGGATCCCATTCCGGCCAGCCCTTGAAGGGGGCGATGGTGGAGACGACGACGCACTTGCCGGCGTCGTGGGCCCGGTCGACGATCTCGCGGTAGCCGGCGATCAGATGCCGTGCGGTGACACCGGTGTGGGCCTTGAGGTCGTTGACCCCTTCGAAGAGGAACACGGTGTGCACGCCCGGCTGGGAGAGGACGTCCCGGTCCAGCCGGTTCAGGGCGCTCGGCCCGGCGCCGTCGGCCAGCACCTTGTTGCCGGCGATCCCCTCGTTGGCCACGCCCTTGACCGTGGTGTGGGCTTTCTGGAGGCGGCGGGCGAGGTAGTCGGGCCAGCGGCGGTTGTGGTCGCTGGTGGACTGCCAGCCGTCGGTGATGGAGTCGCCGAGTGCGACCACGGCACCGGTGGCCGCGGGCGTGCGCACCGAGACCGCGTCGAGGTAGAACCACGACCCGATGCCCTCGGTCCAGTGGGCGCCGCTCTCCTCGGCGGTGTGGTCGCCCTGGGTGGCGTACGACGTCTGCAGGGCCATCCAGTGTCCGGTGACCGGGCCCGCCGCGTCCGGGGTGTGGAGGCTGACGACCAGGTTCGCCCCTGCGGCCAGCCTGCCGGACAAGGGGTCGCTGTACACCGTGCTGCCGGGTTCCACGGTGACGGAGGACGACCCCTCGAAGGTGAGCCGCCGGTTGGTGCCGCGCACCAGCTCGGCGCTCTTCAGCTGGAGACCGGCGTAGACGCTGTCGAAGGTGACCGGCTGGTGGCCGAACGCGTTGGAGAGCCGGACGCGAGGGTCACGTCCGCCCACGCTGGTGTGCACGACCATGCGGTAGCCGCGGTCGGCGGCCGAGTCGCCGATGGGGTAGGCGCTCGTGCCCCAGGTGATCACCCCGTCGGGCGGGCTGACGGCGGCCGGGGCGGGCGTGGCCTGGAGTGCGGCGGCCGCGACCGTCACCGCGAGGAGCCGCGCCCCTCGGGCCGCCCGGCGCCTCATCGGTCGAAGCCCTTCAGGGTGACCGTGGCGCCCGGCTTCAGTGTCACCGTGCGGGCGCTTCCCGCGTACGCGACCGTCGTGGTGCGGCCTCCGGCGCTTCGGATCCGTGCTTCGGTCGGTTTCCCATCCCGCCAGCGTAGGTCTACGACGAAGCCGCCGCGTGCCTTTGCTCCCGTGAGGGAGCCGGAGGCGGCCCAGGCGTGGGGCAGGGCAGGCAGGAGCTCCAGGTGGCCGGGGCGGGAGTAGAGCAGCATCTCGATCATCGCTGCAGGGGTACCCAGATTCGCGTCGATCTGAAAGATTCCGCGGCCCTGTTCCACCTGGTAGATGTCGAAGAGGTTGAAGGCGGTGCCGTTGCTGCCTCCGCTGGAGGGCCGGAGGTTGTTGACCACCAGCTGGTAGGCCTTGTCGGCATTCTTGAGGCGGGCCCAGCACAGACCGCGCCAGGCGTTGGCCCAGCCGAAGCTCTCCATGCCGCGTGCGGTGAGCAGGGCGGTGGCACCCTCGACGATGTCGGCCGGGGTGGAGCCGTCGGGGCGGATGCGGTCGCCGGGGAAGAGACCGACGAGCGGCGACAGATGGCGGTGGGTGGTCTCGCCGAGGTTGTCGGGGGACATCCACTCCTCCAGCCAGCCCGTGGTGGGGCTGACCTGGGGGAGGTGGAGGCGCTTGCGGAGGCCGGCGATCGTGGCGGCGAATTCCGCGTCCTTCCTCAACTCGGCCGCGGCCGTGCAGTAGTTGCCGAACAGCGCCCACACGAGTTCCTGGGCGTAGGTGATGCCCTTGGCGTCGAGCGGGCCGTGCTCGGGCGACCAGTCGCTGTCGGCGATCAGGACCTCGCGTGAGGTGCCCGGGAGGGTCATGGTCAGCAGCCGCGCCTCCCAGAACTCGCAGGCGCCTCTCAGGAGGGGGTAGATCTTCTCCAGATGGGCGCGGGAGGCGGTGAACTCGTAGTGCTCCCACAGGGAGTTGCACAGCCAGGCGTTGCCCGCCGGATGCCACCACCAGCCGCCTCCGCCGAAGGGATTGGTGGAGATGGCGACCGTCCAGCCGGCGTTCTTCCCCGTGGAGTTGCGATAGCGGTTGCGGGGGTCGTTGAACAGCCTGCGGGTGAGGTCGGTCCAGGACGGGAGCTGGGCGACGCAGTAGTCGGTGAACGCGTCGAAGCACTGGGACAGACCGGTCCGGTCGGCCGCCCAGTAGTTCATCTGGATGTTGATGTCGGTGTGGTAGTCGCCCATCCAGTCCGGGTCGTTGCCGTCGAGCCACAGTCCCTGGAGGCCCAGCGGGAGGCTGCCGCGTGATCCCGCGATCATCAGGTAGCGGCCGAACTGCAGGTACTGCGCCTCCAGTTCCGGGTCGGGCACCCCGTCCCGGGCGCGTGCGCGCAGGCGCTCCCAGGTGTCCAGGGAGCGCTGCTCGGCTGAGGACGTGCCGAGCGAGACGTCCAACTGCCCGAACAGGGCGTGATGGTCGGCGGTGTGGGTGCGGAGCAGGGAGTTCGCCGAGTGACGGGCAGCGGCCCCGACCTTGGTGCGTGCGAGCTTCTGAGGGTCGAGGGAGGGGTCGCGGAAGTGCGCGGCGGCGTCGGGTGTGTAGTTGGTGCCCCCGCTCAGGATGACGGTGAGCTCTTTGCACCCGGTGAAGCCGATGTGCGTCCCTTCGACAGTGACACTGCCGCCGGAGCCGTACGCCGTGATCGCGGCCCCGTATCTCAGGCCGTTCGGGAGGGCGGCCCCGAAGGAGACCGCGGGCTCCTCGCCATGCGTCCCCTCCAGCGTGATCGTTCCGGTGTAGCGGCCTCCTCCGCTCTGGCTGAAGTGCAGGACGATGACGTCGTCGGGCCGGCTGGCGAAGATCTGGCGTCGGTAGGTCACTCCGGAGCGGACGTACGACGTTTCGTTGACGCCCTGGGCGAGGTCGAGGGTGCGGCGGTAGCCGGAGACGGCGGACAGGTCGTGGTCGGGGATGTCGACGGTGAGCCGGGCCAGCAGGGTGAAGGAGCCGAAATCCTGGCGGCCGTAGGGGAATTGGCCGTCGGCGTCGAGGGTGTCGTTGAGGCCGCCGGTCCACAGGGTGGCGTCGGTGACGAGAAGGAGTTCGCGGCCGGAGTCGTTGCTCGCGAGGGCGCCGAGGCGGCCGTTGCCGACGGGCAGGCCCTGTTCGATCATCGAGTGTTCGTCGGCGGGAGCCTGCCACCGGAGCCGGTGGCGTGGGTCGGTGTCGAGGGCGGGTGCGTCGGCGGGCCGTTGAGGTGCCGCAGTGGCGGTGAATGTGGGCAGCGCGGCGAGTGCGGCGGTCAGCGCGAGGACACCGCGTCTGGACGGGTCGGGGGTCATGGCGGCTCCTGGAGGCTCGGTCAGGACTTCGGTACGTCGATCCGGTCGAGGTCCGGTGCGTAACCGGTGCCGCTGTCGAAGGTGATCGTGTTGGCGCCGGCCTTGAGCGTCACGGGCACGTACACGCTCGACACGGTCCCCCAGTCGCCGGTGGCGGGGAGCTTGTGGCGGGTGGCGCCGCCGCCGTTCGCCGAGACGTCCACCGAGCGGGCGTCACCGCTGATGTAGGAGACCTTGATCTGGTAGGTGCCGGCCTTGGCGACGACGACGTCGCGGAAGGTCAGGGTCCCGCCGAGGTACAAGTTGCCGACCTTCTTTCCGTCGGAGCAGGCGGAGCAGTCGGCGACGGAGGCGTTGCCGCCGAGGGTGTTCGCGGAGGACTCGGCCTCGTATCCCGTGAAGGCGAGTCCGGTGCCGTGCGGGGTGACCGTGAACAGGCGCGAGCCGTGGGCGGGCAGGGCCTGGGTCACCTTGTTCCGGTAGGTGCCGAGGTTCTCGTGGTTCCACAGGTCGCGGACGGACGCCTTGCCGGTGAAGCCGAGGGTGGTCCAGTCGGCGGTGACGGCGGCGGGCGCGTCGGCGAGGTTGAACAGGGCGACGGTCCAGGTGCCGTCGGGGTTCTCGGCGGCCCAGACCTGCTGCGGGTCGGACGGGGTGACCGGGTGTGCGGGCGGGTTGGGGCCCTGGTTGAGGGCGATGACCTCGCGGTTGGTCAGCAGGGACAGGCCGTAGGAGTCGAGGCGGGTGAGGTCGTCGCCGGTGTAGAGGGGGGACTTGGCGATGGCCCACAGGGTGGCGTAGCTCTGCCGTTCCGCCCTGGTCAGGCCGTCCATCTGGCCGTTGCCGACATCGAGGGAGTCGAGGTCGTTCCAGCCGCCGGGTCCGGCGTGCCGGGTCCAGGCGGGGGTGTCGTCCCAGCGGTCGTCGACCGAGTTCTCCCAGCTGACGAGGGTGTTGCAGTAGCACTCGACGTCGGTGTCGATGCGCCAGCCCTGCGAGTACTTCTTCCAGTCGGCGGCGTGTCCGATGTCGAGGGACCAGGAGAGTTCGAGGTGGACGGTGCGGCCGGTGGCGGCTATCGCCCTGTTCCAGGCGGCCACGTCGGCAACGTTGTCGTACTGGTCGCCGCTCTTCCCGGAGCCGGGGCCGACCCCGTCGAGCTTGAGGAAGTCGTAGCCCCAACCAGCGATCAACTGGGCCTGGGAGTCGATGTACTTGCTGGTGCACGGCTTGGCGAAGTCGAGCTTGTACGCGCTGTCCCAGCCGTTGGTGGTGCGCAGGTCGTCGTACACGATGTCGGCGGTGGTGCAGCCGTCGGCGTTCCAGATCGGTGTCGTGCCGTCGCCGTACGCTCCCTTCTCCAGGCCGGCCGGGAGGTAGATGCCGGCCTTGAGGCCCTTGGCGTGGATGCGGTCGGCGACGGCCTTCATGCCGTGGGGGAAGCGGACCGGGTCGGGCTTCTGGCGGCCGTACTGGTCGAAGCCGGACTTCCAGGCCTTGTCCATCCACCAGCCGGCGTCGATGTTGACGTACTCGTAGCCGTACTTCTTCAGCTTGGCGGCCATGGCGTCGGTCTGCTGCAGGACGTTGGCCTCGGTGAGGTAGCTGTAGTCGCCGTCCGGGTTGAGGCCGGGGTACTTGGACGACTGCATGCTCCAACTGGACCAGCCCATGTAGGGCTTGGCGGCGAGGGACTGCGCGGGGGTGTTGTCGGCGGCGTGGGCCGTGGGGACGGCGACCGCCGTGAGAGCGAGCACCAGCAGGGCTCTGGCGGGCAGGGCGAAGTACGAGGATGACCGCATGGGTCGTACCTCCAATGGGGTGCGGGTTCTTATCGGCTCGGGTCCGGGGTGATGAAGGACTGGATGGCGGTGGCGGCGGCTCCGCGGGCCCACTCGTCGAAGGGCAGCGGGTGGGTGCGGACGTCGCACTGGGCGGCGGAGCCGAAGGCGGCCGCGACGAAGGCGTCGCGGATCTGCTCGGCGAACAGGTCGTAGGCGGCGAGCCCTTCGCCGGAGATGATCACGCGTTCGGGGCCGAGGAGGTTGGCGACGGTGGCGATGCCCCGGCCGATCGCCTCGCCCGCGCGGGCGTAGACGTCCCGGGCTCCGGCGACGCCTTCGCGGGCCAGGGCCAGGGCTGCGGCGGCGTCGGGGAGTTCGGCCCCGGTGGCCTCGCGGACCTGCCGGACGATCGCGGCTTCCCCGGCGATCGCCTCGACGCAGCCGCGGTTGCCGCAGTGGCAGAGCGGGCCGGCCGGGTCGACGGTCACATGGCCGATCTCCCCGGCCACTCCGTGCGCCCCGGCGACGACACGGCCGTGCACCACCAGGCCGCAGCCGATGCCCGCGCCCACGGTGACCACGGCGAAGTCGGACAGGCCCACTCCGGCGCCGAACCACTGCTCGGCGACCGTCAGGGCACGTACGTCGTTGTCGACGGTGACCGGCAACCCGGTGGTCGTGGCGGCGAGTTCGGCGAGCGGGACGTCGTGCCACTCCAGGAAGGGCGAGTAGCGGACGGCGCCCTCGGCCCGGTCGACGTCACCGGAGACCGCGATGCCCAGACCCAGGACCGGAGCCGTGGAGCCGTCCGTCTCGGCGAGGAGCAGCTGGACGAGTTCCGTGATGCTCGCGAGCACCGTCCTGGGTTCGCGGTCGGGCAGCGGCAGATGCCGGGCGACGCGGATGCGGCAGCACAGGTCGGTGAGAACCCCGATGATCTCGTCGTCGGTGACCTTGACGCCGATGAACAGGGCCCGCCCTCCGTCGACCCGTACGAGGTTCGCGGGCCGCCCGAGCGCCGGGCGGGCGTCCTGGTCCGCGCCCTCCACCAGGTATCCGGCCTCGATGAGCGGCCGGACTGCCTTGGTGACGGCGGCCGGCGACAGACCGACCCGCCGGGCCACCTCCAGGCGGGGCAGGGGGCCCTGGGACAGGACGGTGGTGAACACCTGTGAGGCGGCGGGTGTGTTGGCGGGGAACGTCTCGGCGCGAGGGGTGGAGCGCATGGCCGGGAACTTAGAGGTCTTCTTTTCCTTCGTCAATAAAAGAAGCAGGATTGGCTGTGCGTTCCCGAAGAGACTTCTGTGCCGATCGGAGCGGTCAATCATAACTTTTTGCACCTTTCATGGCGATAATCTCCGCGTTCGTATGGAAACTGACGGAACGACAGGAGATCAGCCGGATGGCATCAGCACGAGTGATGGTCGGGACGGTGGCCGGAGCGGTCCTGCTGCCCCTTCTCGCGGTCCCCGCCCACGCCGGGTCGCCCGCCGCCCCCGCGGTGGATCTCACAGGTCTGCTCGGCGTGTTGCATTCCGCGACGGCGCAGGGCGCGCCGGGGTCCATGGCCCGGATCGACGACGGGAACACGGTGTACCGGGCCGCGGTCGGCGTCGCGGACCGCAAGAGCGAGCAGACGATGAGCGACACCGACCGGTTCCGTATCGGCAGCGTCACCAAGACCTTCACCGCCGTCGTCCTGCTCCAACTGGTCGACGAGAAGAAGCTGGAGCTCGACGCGCCGGTCAACCGCTACCTGCCCGGACTGCTGCCGGACGACCGGATCACGGTGCGGCACGTCCTGAGCCAACGCAGCGGCCTGTACGACTACACGAACGAGATGTTCGCCAAGACGGTCCAGGGGTTCGAGGCGGTCCGCAAGAAGGTCTTCACCCCCGAGGAGCTGGTGAAGCTCTCGCTGCGCAAACCGCGCACGAACGCGCCGGGCGCGGTGTACTCGTACTCGAACACCAACTTCGTCGTCGCCGGGATGCTGATCGAGAAGCTGACCGGGAACCCGGTGCGGACCGAGTACGAGAAGCGGATCATTGAGCCTCTGCAGCTGCGCGACACGTTCTATGTGCACCCCGGCATGAAGATCCCCGGCCGTCACGCCCGCGGCTATCTCACCCCGGACCAGGCCGGCACCCCCCTCGTCGACGCGACCGAGCAGACCGCGTCGTGGGCGCAGAGCGCGGGCGCGCTCATCTCCAGCACCCGGGACCTGAACACCTTCCTGTCCGCCCTGCTCGCGGGCCGGCTCACCTCGGCCGCGCAACTGGCCCAGATGGAGCGGTGGGCACCGTCGGGGAGTGGTCAGGCGTACGGCCTCGGGTTGCGCCGACGCGATCTGTCGTGCGGGGTCTCGGTGTACGGCCACACGGGTGCCGTGCAGGGCTTCTACACGTACGCGTTCGCCTCGAAGGACGGCAAGCGTGCTCTCGCCGCGGTCGCCAACACCTCCAACAACGGCACGGTCCTCAACACGATGCTGCGCACCCTCGACTCCGTGTTCTGCGGCAAGGCCACGAAGGCTCCGCGCGGCAAGGCGCCGGTGGAGCGGCACGAGGACATCGCCCCGGCGGTCACGCTGGACTGAGCACGCGGGAACCCCTGCGCCCTGGTGTGCGTTTTCACGGCGAGCGACGACACCAGGGCGGCACGATGAGCGAGTTGGTCCCCGGGGGCAATCTGCCCCTCCCCGAAGGGGCCGTCACCGTGCGGGTGCCCGGCCCCTTCGACGTGTCCGCCCTCATCACGGACGACGGCGGCAAGGTCGGGGGCGACGCCGACTTCGTGTTCTACAACCAGCCCTCCGCTCCCGGCGCCCGGCTCTCCGGCGGCACCCTGACCGTCGATCCCCGGGGACTGCGCGCGGGCGCCTCCAGGGTGACGGTGGTCGTCAGCCCCACCGACCCCGGCACCCCCCTGGGCCGGCTGCCGGCCCCGGTCCTCCAGGTCACCGGTGCGGGCGGCCGCCCGCTCGCCCGGTTCGCGCCGGCGCGGCCACGGCAGGAGACCGTCCTGCTGCTCGCGGAGATCTACCGGCGGGGCGACGGCTGGAAGCTGCGGGCGCTGGGGCAGGGGTACGCGGACGGGCTCGCGGGGCTGGCGCGGGACTTCGGAGTGGATGTCATGGACGACACGCCGACGACCGCGGTGCCTTCCGTGCCGCTGACGGTATCGCGGTCACGTCCTGCCGCTGCTCCCGCCTTCCGGACGTCCTCGGGAAGGTCCCCGGCCAACCCGCCGCCTTCCACCCGCCCCGCACCCCTGCTCCGCTCCCCCGCGCCCGCCGCCTCCCCCGATCTGGCCGCCTTCCTCACCCCGGTCAACTCGGCGCGCTCCGCGGCCGGTTCGCCCCCGGTCACGCTCGAACCCCGTCTCACCGAGGCCGCCCGCGCCCACTCCTCCGCGATGGCCTCCGCGGACCGCCTCGGCGTGGAAGGCCCGGACGGCGTCTCCGTCTTCCAGCGGCTCACCGCCACCGGATACGCGTACCTCACCGTCGGCGAGCACCTCGTCTCCGGCCCCCGCGACCCCTCCGAGTTCGTCGCGTACTGCCTGCGCACCGAGCAGCCCCGGCGGACCGTGCACGAGCCGGCCTTCTGCCACGTCGGTCTGGCCCACGCCACCAGAGGCCGCTCCGGCGACATGTACTGGACGGCGCTGTGGGCCAGGCCGCTCACGCCCGCCGACCTGACGCGGACCGCCGACGAGGTCGTCGGCCTCACCAACCGCGAGCGCGGCAGGGCCGGTCTGCCGCCGCTCGGCGTCGATCCCCTTCTGGCCCGTGCCGCGCAGGCGTACAGCACCGACATGGCGGTCCGCGCCTTCTACTCCCACACCTCACCCGAGGGCACCCAGCCCTGGGACCGGGCCGCCGCCGCGGGCTCGACCCGTCGCTCGATCGGGGAGAACATCGCGTGCGGCCAGCGCTCGGCCGCCGAGGTCGTCGAGGGCTGGATGAACAGCCCGGGTCACCGCGCCAACATCCTCAAGCCCGGCTTCACCCACATCGGGATCGGCTTCGCCGGCGGCGGCCCGGCGGGCACGTACTGGACCCAGCTGTTCGGCGCCTGAGCGAGCCCCGCGGACGAGAGTTGCGCCGCGATCTTGGCGGAGGGAAGCCCTCCGGGCCAGGATGCCCCCATGAAGGGTGACCTGTTTTCCAGTGAGCACATGGTGCAGCCGGCCACGGCGCCGGGTATGACGGTCGAGAACTCCAAGTGCATCAGGTACGCGGTGCACGGCGAGATGCTCGCCCGCCAGGGGGCGATGGTCGCCTACCGCGGCAATCTCCAGTTCGAGCGCAAGGGCCAGGGCGTCGGGGGCATGCTCAAGCGAGCCGTCACCGGCGAGGGACTGCCGTTGATGGCGGTGCGCGGGCAGGGCGAGGCCTGGTTCGCGCACGAGGCGCAGAACTGTTTCATCGTCGACGTGGAACCGGGTGACGAGTTCACGGTCAACGGCCGCAACGTCCTGTGTTTCGACGCCTCGTTGGCGTACCGGATCGCGACCGTGAAGGGTGCGGGCATAGCCGGTGGCGGGCTGTTCAACAGTGTCTTCACGGGTCACGGCAGGCTCGGGCTCGTCTGCGAGGGCAACCCGCTGGTGATCCCGGTCTCGCCGGAGTTCCCGGTGTACGTCGACACGGACGCGGTCGTCGGGTGGACGGCGGGCCTCGCAACCTCGCTGCACCGTTCGCAGTCCATCGGGTCGATGCTGCGCGGCGGTTCCGGCGAGGCGGTGCAGCTGGTGCTGCAGGGCTCCGGGTACGTCGTCGTACGGCCGAGCGAGGTGACCCCGCAGAAGGCACAGCAGCACTGAGGCCCCAGGCAGTGATCTGCGCCTCACAGGCAACCCGTCCGGCTCCGTCCACGTCTTGACCGGCAACGGATGATGCCCCGGCCCCTGGGTCGGGGCTCACTTTCGAGGCACTATGCACACCATGTATACACAGCATGTATAGATGAGGTGTATACGGACGGAAAGGCATGCATGTACGGCAAGGCATTCGCACCGGAGTACCAGGGCGCGCTCACCACCCTCTCCGTGAACTCCTCGCTGGACGAGGTCCTGGCCGTCGGCACCGAGCAGTTGAGAGCGGCCGAGCGTGCCGGACGGCACGGGGAGGAGGCCCGCTCCGGGCTCGCGGTCGCCGAGGCGCTGCGCAGGCTCGGCCGGGTCGCCGACGCCGACCGTGCCTGGAAGGCGAGTTACCGGGCCGCCCGCCGGGCCGGGGACACCGCGGGCATGGCCTGGGCGCTGTGGAGCGGCGGCACACTGGCCCGCCAGCGCGGCGGATTCGCCCTGGCCCGGCGGCTGTTGGGGCTGGCGGCCGAGCTCGGCGAGCGTGGCGGCGATGTCGTGGTGCGCGGTTACTCGCTGGCGGGCCTGGCCGAGACCGGCCGTATCCAGGGCGACTACGAGGCCGTCGGCAGGCTGCACGAACAGTTGCTGGCGGAGGCCCGACGGCGTGGCGAGGCCCGGCACACGGTGTGGGCGCTGTCCGGCATCGCGCAGATGCACCGCAACACGGGGTCCTACGACACCGCGTTCGCCATGTTCGAGGAGGCGGCCCGGATCGCCGCGGGCGCCGACGACCGGCGCGGTCATGCCTGGGCGCTGCGCGGGCTCGCCGACCTCGTCTCCGTGCGCGACGGCGACACCGGGCGGGCCCTCGCCCTGCTGTCCGAGGCGGAGACGACCTGCCGCGAGATGAACCTGTCCAGCGCGCTGGCCTACAACCACAAGATGCGCGGCAACGTTCTCTACCGCGCGGGGCGTTACCCCGAGGCCCGCGACCTGTACGAGCAGGCGCTCGCCGGGTTCCGCGCCATGAGCGAACCTCGCGGGGAGGCCCTGGCCCGGCTGGGGCTCGCCAAGTCCCTGGCCCGCCTGGGCCGCGACCGCGCCGAGACCGCGGCCGAACTGGACGATCTGGCCCGCGTGCTGGAGCGGACCGGGCTGCGGCACGCGCGGGAGATGGTGGCACGGGCCCAGGAGGAGTTCGGTGTGCGGACGGAGGCGGTACGGTGACCACGCTCGCCGCTCCCGAAGTCCTCACCCGTTGCCGCCGGTTGGTCCAGCCGGCGCTCCAGGAGGCCGTCGGCCGACTGCACCCCTGGGTGAGCGAGATGGCCGCCTATTCCTTCGGCTGGTGCGAGGTCGGCGGCGCCCCCGCCGTCGCGTCCGGCGGCAAAGGGGTGCGCCAAGCGCTCGCCGTGCTGGGTGCCGAGGCGGCCGGTGCGCCCGGACGGGCCGGGGTGCCCGCGGCGGTCGCGGTGGAACTGGTGCATGTCTTCTCGCTGCTCCACGACGACATCATGGACGGCGACCCGGCCCGGCGCGGCCGCCCCACGGTGTGGAAGGCGTACGGCACCGGCCCGGCCGTTCTCGCGGGTGACGCCCTGTTCGCGCTGGCCGTCGAGACCCTGGCCGGCGCCGGATCCGACGCCGTACGACTCCTGTCCGCGGCACTGTCCGACCTGGTGCGGGGGCAGGCGGACGACCTCCTGTTCGCCACCCGCCCCTGGACGGGACCGGAGCGGGTGCGACCGGAGGAGTACCGGGCCATGGCCGAGCACAAGACCGGGGCGCTGCTGGGCTGCGCGGCGGCGCTGGGCGCTCTGCTCGGCGGGGCACCTCCGGCCACGGTGGCCGCCCTGGACCGGGCCGGGCGGCATCTGGGGGTCGCGTTCCAGATCGTCGACGACGTCCTGGGGATCTGGGGCGATCCTCTGGTCACGGGCAAGCCCGTGCACGGCGATCTGCGGGAGCGGAAGAAGACGTTCCCGGTACTGGCCGCGCTCGACTCGCCGACAGCCGCGGCGGCGCGTCTGGCGCGGCTCCTGGAGTCGGACGGGCCCCCGCAGGAGATGGCGGACCTGGTCGAGGAGTGCGGCGGTCGGTCGGCCGCCCTCGCCGAGGCCCGCTGTCGCATGGCCCTGGCGGAGAGGGCGTACGAGCTGCGGCCTTTGCTTGACTACCTGCTGCGGCGTGATCTCTGAGCCGAGTTGACCGGCGCCTGCCGCCGGGACAGGGTTCGAGGAGAGCTCTCCCCGCCGGAAGGAACCGTCTTGATCGGGATCACGGACATCGAGCAGCAGGCCGGGCTGATCGCCGGACACGTCGTACGCACGCCGACCCTGCCCAGCCCTGGCCTGTCCGCGCTGCTCGGTGCTCCCGTCACCGCCAAGCTCGAACTGCTCCAGCGCACCGGCTCGTTCAAGGCGCGGGGGGCCACGGCCAAGCTGCTGTCGCTGAGTCGGGCGGAGCGGGCGGCCGGGGTCGTGGCGGTCAGCGGCGGCAACCACGGGATCGCCCTCGCCCACATGGCGGCGGCACTCGACGTCAAGGCGACGGTGGTCATGCCGCGTTCGGCGCCCGCCCGGTCCGTGGAGATCGTGGCGGCGGCCGGGGCGTCGCTGCGGCTCACGGACGACATGGACAGTGCCTTCTCGCTCGTGAACCGGCTGCGGGACGAGGGGCTGACACTGGTCCACCCCTTCGACGACCCCCTGGTGATCGCGGGGCAGGGGACCGTCGGACTGGAACTCGCCGACGACGCGGGCGACCTCACCGACGTCCTCGTCAGCGTCGGGGGCGGCGGCCTGATCGCCGGGGTCGCGGCGGCGCTGCGGGCACGTCGTCCGGGTGTCAGGGTCTGGGGTGTGGAGACCGAGGGCGCGGAGGCCATGTCCCGGGCGCTCGCCGCGGGCGGGCCGGTGCCGGTCGCGCTGTCCTCGGTCGTGTCCACGCTGAGCGCCCCGTCCGTCTCGCAGCTGACGTACGACCATGTGGCGGCTCTGGTCACCGAGGTTCTGGTGGTCCCGGACCGGGAGGCCGTGCAGGGCTGTCTCGACCTCGCCGACCACGCCAAGGTGTGGGGCGAACCGGCGGCCGGATGTCTTCTGCCCGCCGCCCGGAGGGTGCTGGAGCGGGTCGGCGACGACTGCCGGTTGGGCCTCGTCGTGTGCGGCGGCAACGCGACCACCGCCGACGTCATGGCCTGGGCCGGGCGGTTCGGGCTGCGGTGAGAGAAGTGCCCGACTGCGTTCGTTCTACTGACTCGAAAGTCAGAAACCGAGCAACCAGAAAGCGGATTCCATCGGTTGACGATTTGATTGAACAGACCCCGCCGCACCCGCCGTACCTCTGTGAAAGGTGAGAGCCAGGGGTTCAGCGAGGGATGACCATGGTCAAGGCGCACGTCTCCACACACGAGTTGGTCGCAGGACGGTACCGGCCCCTGGACATCCTGCACCGCGAGACCAACCGGACCTGCTGGTACGGCGAGGACGTCTCGACCGAACGCCCCTGTCTGCTCACCGAGATCGGGCTGCCGGCCGGCACCGACGAGGAGACCTCGCTGCGCACCGCCGCGGGAGTCGTCCGGATGTCCAAGACCATGCGGGTGCTCTCCCCCGGGCGGATCGCCGCGGTCGTGGACGCCGTGGCGCAGGAGGACACCCTGTGGACCGTCACCGAGCCGATCGACGGCATCCCCCTGGGCGAACTCCTCGGCCGCCAGGGGACCTTCGACCACGTGCGGGCGGCGCGCATCGGCCTGGAGCTGCTGGAGGTGCTCGAGGCGGCGCACGGCGAGGGCGTCACGCACGGTGAACTCAGCCCGGGCCAGGTCTTCGTGCACCACCAGGGCTCCGTCGTCGTCACCGGCTGGGGCCTGGCCGGCGCGACCCTCGCCCCCCGGCTCTCGGCACCGTCGTACGCCTCCCCCGAACAGGCCCGTGACGAGCGCATCGGGCCGGCCGCCGACCTGTGGGCGCTCGGCGCGATCCTCTACACGCTGGTCGAGGGACGCCCGCCCTTCCGGGACCGCGACCGTCCCGCGGCCACCCTGAAGGGAGTCGACCGGCTGCCGCTGCGGGCCCCGGTGCGCGCCGGGCCCCTCACCCCGACCGTGCAGGGGCTGCTGCGCAAGGACTCCCGGGAGCGGCTGAGCCGCACCGCCGTGCGGGGCGCCCTCCTCCGGGTTCTCGACGAGGACCCCTACGCGCCCCCGGAGGAAGAACCCCGCTCCCGGCTGCGCGTCCTGCACGGCGTTGCCCCGGGCCGCAGCAGCCGGCTCCTGATCGCGGGTACCGCCCTGGCCGTCGTCACGGTGGCCGCCGCCGTCCTCACCGTCACCAAGGCGCTGCCCGACGGCGACAGCGCGACGACAGGCGAGGCGCCCGCCCCGTCCGCGTCGGCCTCCGCCTCCGCGCCCGCCCCGCCGCCTCCGGCCCCCTCCCCGTCGGTCACCGCCCCCGGCAGCCGCACCGACCAGAGCGTCGAACCGCCAGTGACGCCCACCCCCACGCCCACACCCACGCCGAGCCGAACGGTCTCTCCCACCGCGGGCACGGGCCTGCCGCCCGGATACAGCGAGTACCACTCCCCCGAAGGCTTCTCCATCGCCCTGCCCAAGGGCTGGAAGCCGTTGGAGACCCAACGCCAGGAGGACCTGGCGTACCGCGTCACCTTCGGCGCCTCCGGTGACCCGCGCACGCTCGCCATCACGTACAGCAAGGCCGTCGGCACGGACGCCGTGGCCGTGTGGCGCGACGACGTGGAACCGGGCCTCGAGGACAACCCCGGCTACCAGCGCATCGGTGACATCCGCGCGGCGACCTACCAGGGCCGCGAGGCCGCCGACATGCAGTGGATCGAGGACGTCGACGGCACCCGGGTGCGCACCTTCGGCCGCGGCTTCCTCATCGGCGAGGGCCGGGGCTACTCACTGCGCTGGACGACCCCGGCGGCCGACTGGAACGACGACACGAACCAGGTGGCGCTGGACACCTTCCTGAGCACCCTCCGCGTGCCCTCAGACTGAGCGCGGCGCGCGCATCCGCCGCAGCGGTCCGCCGTGCAGGGGCTGGGTGCGCCAGCGCGCGGTGAACGTCCGGTCCCCGAGCGCGCACGTCACCAGCAGGTGGTGCGGTGTCTCCAGGAAAGCCACGTCGACGACGAGGGTCTCCGCGTCGGTCCAGCCGCCGCTCACCGCGACGGGCACGGGCTCGTCCGCCACCGTCCAGCCGGCCTCCCCGGCTGCGAGCCCCAGTTCCAGCCGGTCGCCGTCGTCGACCAGCGTCACGCGGCCCCGAGAGTCCACCTCGACCGCGCTCAGGGACGGCTGGTCGGCGCAGGTGCCGCCGTAGGGAGTGAAGGCGGTGTTCCAGTCCTCGACCCGGTCCGCGGGGGTCGCCTTGCCCTCGGCGGGCGGCAGCGCGAGCCGTGTCAGACGGTCCGCCAGGGCCGCGTCCGCCGCCTCGCGGCCGGGCAGCGGACCGGCCCCGAACGCGGGGAGCAGATGCTCCCAGACCAGGTCCAGCACCTTCTGCATCTCCACGGTCTCCGAGGTGATCGCGAGCACCGCGTCCTGTTCGGGCAGCACCACGCAGAACTGCCCGTACGCCCCGTCCCCGCGGTATCCGTGCCGCGCCATCCAGAACTGGAAGCCGTAGCCCTGCTGCCAGTCCGACCAGCCGCCCTCCGGCGGTGCCCCGTGCGAGATCTGGGCCCGCGTCGCCTCGGCCACCCATGACTCGGGCAGCAGCCGCTCGCCCTCCCACACCCCGCCCCGCAGGTACAGCAGGCCGAGCCGGGCGACGGCGTCGGTGGTGGCGTGCAGCCCGCTGAAGCCGAGCTCGCGGCCCGTGCGGTCGGGGATCCAGGCCATCTCGCCGATCCCGAGCGGTTCGAACAGCCGGGGCCGCAGGTACTCGGTGAGCTTCTGGCCCGTGACGCGCTGGACGATCGCGGCGAGGGTGTAGGTGGCGGGCTGGTTGTAGGCGAAGACGGTGCCCGGGTCCCGGTCGGGCGACACCAGCAGGAAGCCCCGGACGAGCTCGTCGCGGTCCTGTGCGCGCGCCCGGTCCAGCGTCTCCTCGAGATGACCGCTGGCCATCGACGCCACATGCCGTACGAGCATCGCGCGGCTGCGCGGGTCGGTGACCTCGGCCTCGAACTCCGGGAAGTACGAGATCACCGGGTCGTCCAGCCCGATCAGTCCCTCGGCGAGGGCGAACCCGGCGGCCGTCGCGGTGAAGCTCTTGCTGAGCGAGTAGAGGAGCTGCACCCGGTCCGGGGCGTACGGCGCCCACCAGCCCGAGGCCACGACCTGGCCGTGGCGCAGCAGCATCAGGCTGTGCGGTTCGATGGCCGGGTCGGATTCGAGGGCGTCGAGGAAGGCCTGTATGCCGGCGGCGTCGATGCCTTGGGCCGCGGGGGTGCTCGTGGGCAGGGAGCTCATGGGGGCATCCTCTCTCGTTCTCCGGCCTTGATCGAGAGGGCCCCGGAAGCCCGTTTTCCCCTCCGGTCACCGGGGACTCGGCCCTCATGGTGCAAATCGGATACACGATGATGACCGAGCAGGCCGGCCCGCGAGATCTCGTCGGCCATGTGGTGCGGGCCGAGGAGGCGGGCTACGACTTCTCGGTGACCTCGGACCACTACTTCCCGTGGCTGCGGTCGCAGGGACACTCGCCGTACGCGTGGAGCGTGCTCGGGGCAGCCGCCCAGGCGACCTCCCGCATTCCGCTGATGACGTACGTGACCTGTCCTTCCTTCCGCTACCACCCGGCGGTGGTGGCGCAGAAGGCGGCGACGATGCAGCTGCTCTCGGAGGGCCGGTTCCGGCTGGGGCTCGGCTCCGGCGAGAACCTCAACGAGCATGTGGTGGGCGGCGGCTGGCCCTCGGCCGACGTACGGCACGAGATGCTGGAAGAGGCCGTGGAGATCATCCGCGCGCTGTTCCGGGGCGGCCATGTGAACCACCGCGGGAACCACTTCGACGTGGAGTCGGCCCGGCTGTGGGACCTGCCGGACGAGCCGCCGCAGATCGGCCTCGCCGTCTCCGGCGAACAGTCCTGCGAACTGGCCGGCCGCCTCGCCGACCTGGTCATCGCCACGGAGCCCAAGGCGGGCCTGCTCGACGCGTTCGACCGGCACGGCGGCGAGGGCAAGCCGCGCGTGGGGCAACTGCCCGTCTGCTACGCCCCCGACCGGGACACGGCGATCAAGCGGGCGCACTCCCAGTTCCGCTGGTTCGGCAGCGGCTGGAAGGTCAACTCCGAGCTCCCGCACCCGGATTCCTTCGAGGCGGCCACCCAGTTCGTCACGCCCGACGACGTCGCCGGGTCGATTCCCTGCGGCGACGACCCGGACGCCTTCGTCGAGGCCGTACGGCCGTACGCGGAGGCGGGTTTCACCGAGATCGCCCTGGTGCAGATCGGCGGGGACTCGCAACCGGAGTTCCTGGACTGGTCGGCGAAGACGCTGCTGCCCGCGCTGCGCGACGCGTTCGCCTGAGCGGGCCGGTCCGCCCGGCGGTACCCGAGGGTTGGTAACTGTTGGCGCTGGACTTGGCAGAAGTGACTTCTGGTGAGCGCGGGTGAGCGCCCGTACTGGATGCGGTGGTTCATCTGCGCGCCAGGAGGGTCTGTTGACGGGGGTGTGCTGCCTGCGGTTTCGGCAGGGAACGCGAGTTCGTGGGTCGAATGGGTGACCTTTGCGGATGCTGCTCGTTGACTGCCGTGGATGGGGATCTTCGGCAGGGCGGGGGTGTACGAGTGGGCACACTGAGGGAGGTGGCGGCGTCGTTCGTGGTGCCCGGCCCGGCCGGGGTGGCGATCCGGGACCGGCTGCGGGTGTCGGATGCGGACGCGGCGGTGCTGGCCGAGGTCGGTGTCTACTTGGGGTCGCTGGCGGCCGGTGATCTCGCGGAGCGGTCCCGGCAGGGGCCGGCACATGATGCCGCGGGGTGGGCGGTACGCAAGCGGGAGCTGACGGGGAGGTCGTCGGCTCGGTGGGCGGGCAGTATCACCAAGGCCACCCATGACCAGTGGGCGCTGGCCAGGCGCGGGCAGGCCGCCCACGCGGCCTGGCTGCGGGGACAGATCGCCTCCATCAAGGCGCGGCTGGCCCGGCCTCTCGGTGCAAAGGCCGACAGGCGGGCAGGGCTGGTGCGCGGCTATGCCACGCGCGTCGAGTGGCACGCCAAGTCCCGCCGCCTGCAGATGCTCAAGGACCGGCTCGCGATAGTGGAGGCGGACTGGGCGGCGGGCCGGGTGCGCGTAGTGCGTGGTGGCAAACGCCTCGCGAACACCCGCCACCACCTTGCGGCGGCCGGACTGGACGAGCACGCCTGGCGGGAGCGCTGGCGGGCGGAGCTGATGTTCCTGGCCGCCGACGGGGAGTCCGGCAAACGCTTGGGCAACAAGACCATCCGCGTCACCGACACCGGCCAGTTATCGCTCAAGCTCCCGGCTCCGCTGGCCCACCTGGCCAACGCACCTCACGGCCGCTACGTCTTGGACGCGACCGTGCGGTTCCAGTATCGGGGGCAGGAGTGGCGTGATCGGGTCACCGCGAACCGGGCGGTGGCCTACCGCATCCACCACGATCCGGTGCGCGGCCGCTGGTATGTCACCGCGTCCTGGCAGCGCGCCGCCCCTCCCGCCTTGCCGCTTCAGGCGGCGCTGGCGCGGGGCGTGGTGGGGGTGGACATGAACGACGACCACCTCGCCGCCTGGCACCTGGATGTGCACGGCAACCCGGTCGGCGAACCGCAGCGCTACTTCTACGACCTCACCGGCACCGCCCAGCACCGGGACGCGCAGATCCGGCACGCCCTGACCCGGCTGCTGCACCACACCCAACGTTGCGGGGCTGCCGCGATCGCCATCGAGGACCTCGACTTCACCGACGGCACCAGCCGCGAGAAGCACGGCCGCAACAAACGCTTCCGCCGCCTCCTCTCCCGCTTCCCCACCGCGAAGCTCAGGGCCCGGCTGGTGTCGATGGCCGCCGAGCAGGACATCGCCGTCGTCGCGGTCGACCCCGCCTACACCAGCCGCTGGGGCGCCCAGCACTGGCAGAAACCGCTCACCACCCCGCGACGCACAATGTCCCGGCACGATGCGGCGAGCATCGCGATCGGGCGACGCGCCCTCGGACACCCGATCAGGCGACGGACGACACCGCCCCCGTCCCACCAGAGTGATGGTGCGGGGCATCGGACCGCCCAGGCCCGACCGGAGATTCTTCGGCGTGAGGAAACCCGCCCCCACATTCCCGGACCGCGCACACGATGCGCGCCACCGGGCCGTGGTGCGAAAGCAGGCGACCAAGGTGCCCAACACCGTTCGGGACACCCGGCTGAGCATGCGTCCTGGCAACAGGACCCACTCCCGCTCAGTCTTCAGGAACGGTGCAATAGGCTTCCGACCCGCACAGCGTGCGGTCCGAACGAGCCTGCCCAGGAGAAACACCCGTGACCCTAGCGATCGACCCGTCCGACACGTCCTTTGAGGCCCCGGTCGAGACGTCCGGCGCGCCCTTGTCCGACCTCGTCGCGCGGGACGCCCGAGAGTTCGGTGTCTACGCGCGGACCGGCGGATGGGCCTTCGGCCTGATGGTGGCGCGCAGCGTGCGGCCCGGCGGCCAGAGCGCGGACGAGACGCCGAAGGTGTCCGCGAAGGAGTTCGCCGAGCTCGCCGGCTGCTCGCCCGAGCGCGTCATGCGCTACTACAAGGCCTGGGACCGGGCCGCCGACGACGGCATGGTCCCGCACTTCGAGGCGCTGGCGCCGGGCCAGGAGGTGGAGCTGCCGGACGCGGACGTGTGGCTCGACTACTACGTCTCCCGCAACAGCGCCGGCTCCGAGCGCGGCACCGCCATCGCCGAGGCCGCCGAGGCCGAGGGCATCCGGCCCACCAAGGCCCTGGAGGTCGCCGAGAACCCGACCGCGCTGCGCGCCGCCATCCTCGCCGACCCCTCCACCGCCCGGGCCGCGCGCAGCGCACTGCTCGACCGGATCAAGGAGGACCCGGAGCTCCAGGCCTCGCTGGCCCGGGACGTGGTGCGCACGGACGACCTGAAGAAGGCCGTGGCCACCGAGAGCCGAGCGGCCGACCGGATCGGCTACGTCCGCCAGATCGCCGAGTCCGGTCAGGTCAAGACCCCGGCCGGGCAGACCATCGACGCACCCGTGGACCTGCGCCAGGAGGCCGAGCGGCACCTGTCCCTCCTCGAGGAGCTGGAGGAGGACGAGGACACCGGCGAGTGGGCGGCCGAGGCCTTCGACACCATGAAGTCCCTCGTCGCCGAGGCCGTGGAGGCCGACCCCGACCTCCGGGTCCAGGAGCGGCGGACGAAGTTCTACAACAGCCTCCAGAAGGCCACCAAGGTGTTCGAGGAGCTGACCTTCGACGACGCCGAGGACTTCTACGAGGACGACATGGTCCAGCAGCTGGAGGAACTCCAGCAGGCCATCGCCTCGTGCATCACGGCCCTGCGCACCGCGAAGGGGAATCACCCGGACGGCTGAGCATCTTGGGCGTATGAGGGGTACTAGAGGGCGACACGTCGCTCTTCCCGGAGGCCTTCAGGTGAACTCCTTCGTCCGCAGAACCGCGCACAAGACTCTCGTCGTGCAGCTGCAGGCGGGCGGCACGGGCCGTTGCCCCGTGCTCGCCCACCTGGGCTACGACGCGGCGGACCCGTTCGCCGTCACCGCGGTGTTCAGCCATGACGGCCGGGTGCTGGCGCGGTGGCGGCTGGACCGGGAGATGCTCGCCGAGGGCCTGCGCGGTCCGGTCGGAGTCGGGGACGTACGCCTCAGCCCCGTCTCGACCGGCGTCTGGGAGGAGCTCCGCATGGAGTTCTACGGCGACGCCCGCTCCGACGGCGGCCGCCAGCACGCCGTGGTCTTCGCCTGGGCCCCGGCGCTGGCGTCCTTCCTGCGCGAGACCCGCGAGATCGTGCCGCCGGGACAGGAAGAGGTCCGCGTGGACGACTTCCTGGCCTCGGTCATCGCGGGCGGCTGAGCCTGGAGGCGGGGACGGGGCTGACGCGCACGCGGGCCGAGTAGCCGTACTCATGCCGCCGTCGGCCCCCTGCCCCGACGATGAAGGCATGCTCACGACCGGCAGCTGGACGGGCTCCGCGTCACTTCGTCGTGTAGCGGCGCCGGGTCCACAGGGGGACCGCGAACCAGCACAGCAGGTACCAGGCCACCACTGCCGTGACGAGCCAGGGCACCCAGGAGTCGTGGGTCGCGACCCGCAGGATCAGCAGCAGGGCTGCCGTCATCGTCGTGAGCAGGAGAACCAGCCCCACGAAGGTCAGCCGGGAAGCGATCCGCACGGCCTGGGGTTTGATGCGCCGCCCCGAGACGAGGCGGTGCAGGGAGACCGGCCCGATGAGGGCTCCGGTGGCGCAGGAGCCGAGGACGACGGTCACGATGTAGATGACCTGGTCGGTGTGAGCGAGGTCGTCGTACTTGGGTGTGAACACCACGGTGAGCAGGAAGCCGAACAGGATCTGAACACCTGTCTGCGCGACGCGTATCTCCTGGATGAGCTCGCCCCACATGCGGTCCGCGCGCTCGTCCTCGGTCTCGTCGCGGCCCGTCCGTCTCACCGTCTCGACCATGCGGTACGGGTATCCGGTGACTGATCGTTCAAACAGCGCGGCTCCGGGAGCGGCGGGAAACCGCCTCCCGGAGCCGGGCGTGGGTCACCAGCGGTTCTCGACCTGGTCCTTGATCCGGCGGTCGTAGAGGTCCCGGACGGCCGCGAGGGTCTCGTCGGACAGCGGCGGCAGCTTGGCGGCGGCCGCGTTGGCGCGGGCCTGCTCGGGCGAGCGGGCGCCGGGGATGACGGTGGTGACGCCCGGCTGCTCGATGATCCACCGCAGGGCGAGCTGGGCCGGGGTGTAACCCTCGGGGGCGAGCGCGGAGAACTCGGCCGCGGCCTCGACCCCGGTCGTGTAGTCCACGCCGGAGAAGGTCTCGCCGACGTCGAAGGCCTCGCCGTGCCGGTTGTAGGCGCGGTGGTCGTTCTCCGGGAAGACCGTGTCCTTGGTGTACTTGCCGGACAGCAGGCCCGAGGCCAGCGGGACCCGCGCGATGATGCCGACGCCCGCCTCCCGCGCGGCGGGGAGCACCTCGCGCAGCGGCTTCATGCGGAAGGCGTTGAGGATGATCTGCACACTCGCCACACCCGGCCGGGCGATCGCCGTCAGTGCCTCCTCGCAGGTCTCGACGCTGACGCCGTAGTGGGCGATGCGCTCCTCCTCGACCAGGGTGTCGAGGGCGTCGAACACCTCGTCGGTGGAGTAGACGGGCGTCGGCGGGCAGTGCAGCTGGACCAGGTCGATGCGGTCGACGCCGAGGTTGCGGCGCGAACGGTCGTTCCAGGCGCGGAAGTTGTCGAGGACGTAGTTCTCCGGGATCTGGTCGAGCCGGCGGCCCATCTTCGTCGCGACCAGCACGTGCAGGTCGGGACGGCCACTGAGGAAGGTGGCGATGGTCTGCTCGCTGCGTCCGTCGCCGTACACGTCCGCCGTGTCGAAGAAGGTGACTCCCGACTCGGCCGCCGCCTCCAGCACCGAGAGGGCTTCCTTGTCGTCGACGTCCCCCCAGTCGGCCCCCAGCTGCCAGGTGCCGAGTCCAACTACGGATGCGTGCTGCTGCGACCTGCCGAATGTGCGCTCGTCCATGGCGTCAGTCTGTCATCCGTGACCGACCTGCGCGGAACGGGCCGCTCCGGGCCGACGTCGGTGAATTTTTCACTCACATGGGTGACACGCGTCGACGTAAGGCATGCACGTGTCAACGAGCGCCTAGCGTGATCCCGTGACTGATCGTTCAGTGAGCAACCATCCGCAGGACGACTCGTCCTGGTCCCGTCGCGGCTTCCTTCTCAGCGCCGCGGCCCTGGCCGCCGTACCGATTCTGCTGCCGGCGGACCCGGCGGCCGCGGCCGAGGAACTGCCCGACTTCCCGGCGGGCGTGGCCCTGCACCGTTCGGCGTACCGGAACTGGGTCGGCGAGATCACCGCCGACGGGCTGTGGGCCTGTGCCCCGACCGGCCCGGACCAGGTGGCCGAGGTCGTCAACTGGGCCTGGCGGCACGGCTGGCGGGTGCGCGCCCGGGGCTCCTCGCACGGCTGGTCGCCCCTCACCGTCACGGAGGGCACGGCGTCGGACGCGCCCGTCCTCCTCGTCGACACCGCCTCCCACCTCACCGGCCTGTCCCTGGACTCCGCCTCCGCCGTGCGGGCCGGCACCGGCGTCACGCTGGAGGCGCTGCTCACCTATCTGGAGCAGCACGGGCTCGGGGTCACCGCCGCGCCCGCCCCCGGCGACCTCACCCTGGGCGGCGCGCTGGCGGTCGACGCGCACGGCACGGCCGTTCCGGCCGACGGGGAGCAGCGGCTGCCGGGACAGACGTACGGCTCACTCAGCAATCGCATCCTGTCGTTGACGGCGGTGGTGTGGGACGAGGACAGCAGGGCGTACGGTCTGCGTGAGTTCAGCCGTGCCGAGGCCGACAGTGCCGCCCTGCTCACCCATCTCGGACGGGCCTTCGTCACCGAGGTCGTGCTGCGGGTCGGCGCCAACAGCAATCTGCGGTGTGTCAGCCGGGTCGACATCGCGGCGGCCGAGCTCTTCGCGGCTCCCGGTGGCGACGGGCGGACCTTCGCGAGCTTCCTGGAGGAGGCCGGGCGGGTCGAGGCGATCTGGTTCGCCTACACGGAGTTCCCGTGGCTGAAGGTGTGGAGCGTGGCTCCGACCAGGCCGCTGACCTCGCGGCGCGTGACCTCGCCGTACAACTATCCCTTCTCCGACAACGTTCCGACCCTGGTGGCGGATCTGGCCGGGCGGATGCTGTCGGAGGCGGCCTGGTATCTCGCGCCCGTGCTCGGGAACGCGCAGCTCGACGTGGCGACCGTGGGGCTCACGGCGACACTCTCGGCGGACATCTGGGGGCCGTCCAAGAACACGCTGCTCTACATCAAGCCGACGACGCTCAGGGTGACCGCGAACGGGTACGCGGTCCTGACGAGCCGGGACCAAGTGCAGCGTGTCGTCTCGGAGTTCACGGACTTCTACCGGGAGCGGCTCGCCGCGTACACCGCGCAGGGGCGGTTCCCTGTCAATGGAACGGTGGAGATCAGGGTGACCGGGCTCGATGATCCTGCCGAGGCCGAGCTGGAGGGGGCGCGGGCTCCGCTGCTCTCGGCGCTGCGGGCGGATCAGGCGCATCCCGAAAGGGACACGGCTGTGTGGCTGGACATCCTCACGCTGCCGGGGACGCCGTACGCGGAGGCCTTCCTGCGGGAGATCGAGCAGTTCCTCATCGATGGCTACGACGGGACTCGCGTCGAGTGGTCCAAGGGGTGGGCCTACACGGACGATGCCGTGTGGGAGGACGACGAGGTGCTGGGGACGGCCATTCCCGGTTCGTTCGGTGAGGCGGTGTGGGGCCAGGCCGCGGGGGTGCTGGACCGGCTCGATCCGCACGGCGTGTTCGGTAACGCCTTCCTGGACCGGTTGTTCCGTTAGGGCGTCAAGTGGGCCTGCACCGTGGGGGCGTACCGGTCCACCACGTCCTCCACGGCGGTCGCCCTCAGGTCGGTGCCCCGGGCGATGCCGTACATCACGCCCAGGCCCAGGAGGGTGCCCACCGCCAGTTCGGCGCGCAGGCCGGCCTCGGGGCCCTGCAGGCGCTCCGCGAGGCGTGCGACCACCTGGGAGCGGAAGTTGACGCGCAGGATGTCACCGTGTTCGCCCTGGACGGGAGCGAACGCGATCCGGAGCAGGGGGTCGGCGCCTCGCTCGATCTGGCCGGTGAGGACGTGGCGGACCATGTGACGGCCCAGTTCGTCCAGGGGGGCGTCGAGCAGGGCCGTCGCGTCGGACTCGAAGGACATGACGCGGGCGAAGAGGGCGTCCTTGTTGCCGAAGTACTTCACGATCAACGGCGGGCTGACTCCGGCGCGTTCGGCGACCGCCTTGAGGGTGATGTCGGCGTGGGGGGTGCGGGCCAGGAGATAGCGGGCAGCCCTGAGGATGGCGGCCTTGGTCGCCTCGGCGTCCCGGCGGGTGGAGGTGGTGGGGGGCGTAGTGCTCACGGCACTCATGCTCCCTCCATTGCCTCGTCCCGCGCGCCCCGGGTGCGGCCCTTGGCCCGGCGGGTCCCCTCGGGGGCGGAATCGCCGGGGATGGTCAGCGCCGCCGCGCACGCCGCGAGGGCGACCGCGCCCGCCATGGCGAAGGCCAGCAGGTAGCCGTGCAGGGTGGACACGAGCACGCCGCCGACCGGGCTGGTGTGGTGGACCAGTACCGCCGCGACCGCCGCGCTGGAGGTGGCCTGGCCGATGGTGCGCATCAGGACGTTGACGCCGTTGGCGGAGGCCGTCTGCTCGGCCGGTACGGCGCGCAGGATCAGCGTGGGCAGCGCCGAGTAGGCGAGGGTGGTGCCGGTGGCCACCACGGTCGCGCCCAGGATGATCATCCACAGATCGCGGCTGTCCGCGATGCGTACCGCGTAGCCGCAGGCGATGACCGCGGCGCCGAGGGCGAGCGTGATGCGCGGACCGCGGGAGGCGGAGATGCGGGCCGAGAGCGGTGAGAACAGGAGCATGGTGACTCCGCCCGGCAGCAGGCACAGGCCGGTGGCCACGATCGACAGGCCGAGTCCGTAGCCGGTGGCCTTCGGCGCCTGCACCAGCTGGGCCGTGACCAGGGAGTTGGCGTAGAACGCGAAGCCGGTGAGCAGGGCGGCCACATGGGACAGGCCCACGCGCGGCCGGGTGACCAGCCGCAGGTCGACCAGGGGCTGGTCGGTGCGCAGCTGGCGCCACCACCACAGGGCCAGGACGGCGACGGCCACCAGGAACAGACTCAGGACCCGGGGGCTGCCCCAGCCCCACTGCCCGCCCTGGGACACCCCGAGCAGCAGGCTCACCAGGCCCACGGCCAGTCCCAGGGCGCCCGCCACGTCGAAGCGGCCCGGCTGTCGCACCGGCGACTCGCGGACCGCCCACGCCACGGCCGTGACCCCCAGGGCGCCGAGGGCGCTGGTCATCCAGAACATGGTGTGCCAGTCGGCGTACTGGACGATCATCGCGGCCAGCGGCAGACCGAGCGCGGCGCCGATGCCGACCGTGGAGCTCATCATCGCGACCGCGGAACCCCGGCGCTCCGGCGGCAGTTCGTCGCGCAGGATGCTGATCGACAGCGGCACCACGGAGGCGGCGGCACCCTGCAGGGCGCGGGCCGCGATGAGCACGGTGATGTCGGACGACAGGGCGCACATCACCGAGCCGAGCGTCATCAGACCGAGGGCGCCGGTCAGCACCCGGCGCTTGCCGTACATGTCACCGGCACGGCCGAGCACCGGGGTGAGGACCGCACCGGCGAGCAGGGTCGCCGTGACCATCCAGGAGACGGCGCCGGGCGAGGAGTGGGTCAGCCGGGGCAGGTCCGGCAGCAGCGGGACGACGACGGTCTGCATGACGGCCATGAGCGTGCCGCACATCGCCAGCACCGGCACGGTGAGCCGGGTCCGCAGGCTTGCTCCGCGCGGCGGGGATATCGGGCCCTGCTGGTCCATCGGCGCTCCGGACTCGATACGGAAAGCTGGGTGAATGACAATTCACTCTAGCGGTGAATCGCCATTCACCCAATACCCCTTTCGGGGCCGCCAGGCTACTTTCGAGAAGCCAGCTCCCGTGCGTGCACGGTGCGCGCCACCCTCGGGCCGAGCCAGCGCTTGATCCTGCGCAGCGCCTCCAGCTGCCCGGCGGCCTTGTCGAGCCGGTAGTACAGCTGAGGCGGGACATGGGGCAGCAGCGGCGAGTGACGCTGGCCGAGCAGGGCGAACATCTGCTCCGGGGGCAGGCCGATGTAACGCGGCAGGTTCTCGTACCACTGGGCGCTGTAGCGGGCCGCGCTCTGGATGGAGAGCAGTTCCGACTTGCGCTGCCGCTCGTAGCGGTCGAGGGCCTGCGGAAGTTCGGTGTGCCGGCGCAGGGCGTCGGCCAGGGCGATGGCGTCCTCCAGGGCGAGGGTGGTACCGGCGCCGATGGAGTAGTGGGTGGTGTGGGCGGCGTCGCCAAGGAGGACGAGGTTGCCGCGATGCCAGGTGCGGTTGGTGAGGGTGCGGAAGCTGAGCCACTGGGCGCTGCCCGAGCCGGCGGAGCGGCCGATCAGGGGGTGGCCGTCGAGGACGTCGGCGAACAGCTTCTCCAGCAGGGCGAGTCCGTCGGCGTCGTTCGCACTGCCGAGGCCGAGGCCGGTCCACGTCTCGGGCGCACACTCGACGACGCAGGTGCTGCCCTCGGGGCCGAAGGGATAGCCGTAGCACCAGATCCAGCCGTGGTCGGTCTCGACGAAGGCGAAGGTGAAGGAGTCGAAGACCTTGCTGGTGCCGAGCCAGATGTAGCGGTTGCGGCCTTCCCTGATCTCGGCGCCGAAGTGGTCGGCGTGTCCGGTGCGCAGGGCGCTGTGCACGCCGTCGCCGGCCACGACGAGGTCGGCCTCGGGGAGGTTGCCGTCGGTGATCTCGTGCTCGAACTCCAGCCGCACCCCCAGCGAGCGGGCCCGCTCGGCGAGGATCTCCAGCAGGCGATGACGGCCGATGCCGAAGCCCGGGTCGCTGCCGCGCCGGGTGACCAGGTCCCGTACCCGGGCCTCGCCCTCGTTCCAGGTGACCGAGGCCTCCTCGATAGCGCGGGACGACTCGGGGTCGTGGGCGTGGAGCTTGTCGAGCAGTCCGCGCCAGTAGGTGACGCCCCAGCCGTAGGTCGAGCCCTCCGGGTTGCGCTCGTGGACAGTGATGTCGTGGGACGGGTCCTGCCGTTGCAGCAGGATCGAGAGATACAGACCGGCGGGCCCGCCGCCGACGCAGGCGACCTTCACACGCACCCCTAGTGATTACTCAAAGCGGTCGATTGGCAACGCAGAGTAGCAGCCGGAGATGCGCGACCCGCGCTTCGGATCACGTCACTTTCCGCACGTGAGGCGGGCCACTACCGGCGGGCCCACTCGCAAAGGATCACCGGAATCACGATCGGGACGAGAAGGAATTCCTCCGACCAGGCCCCCGAAAGCCCTCTCCACAGCAAGATCATCTTTGTTCAACACTGTACGACATGTTGGTAATTGTCTGGATCGCAGCCAACCGGTCACGGGTGATTTCTCCCGCTCCCGGCCGGGCCGATAGGCATGCGGAGTCCGTCGACTCAGGAGGTTCACCGCATGCCGGAACTCACCCGCCGTACCGCGCTCACCGCGACTGCCGCCTTCGCTGCAACGGCCGTCGCCGCCCCGCGCGCGTCCGCCGAAGAACACCACCACAGGGCACCGGAGGATTTCGACGAGGTCTACAAGGGCCGCCGGATACAGGGCCGGCCGGGAGGTCATCACGGATACGCCGTGACGGTCGACGGGAGGGACCTGCACGTGATGCGCAACGCCGACGGCAGCTGGATCAGCGTCGTCAGCCACTACGACCCGGTGCCCACCCCGCGCGCCGCCGCCCGGGCCGCCGTGGACGAGCTCCAGGGCGCACAGCTGCTGCCGTTCCCCGCCAACTGACCGCCCCGTACGCCTCTTTGGAGCATCCGCACATGACCGTCCGCAAGAACCAGGCAGCCCTGACCGCCGACGAGAAGCGGCGTTTCGTCGCCGCCGTCCTGGAGCTGAAGCGCAGCGGCCGCTACGACGCGTTCGTCACCACGCACAACGGTTTCATCATGTCCGATACCGACAACAGCGAGCGTACCGGCCACCGTTCGCCCTCCTTCCTGCCCTGGCACCGCAGATTCCTGCTCGACTTCGAGCGTGCCCTTCAGTCGGTGGACGCCTCGGTGGCACTCCCCTACTGGGACTGGAGCACCGACCGCTCCCCGCGCGCCTCGCTGTGGGGTCCCGACTTCCTCGGCGGCACCGGGCGCAGCCGGGACGGGCGGGTGATGGACGGCCCGTTCGCCGCCGCCGGCGGCAACTGGCCGATCAGCGTACGGGTCGACGGCCGTACGTATCTGCGGCGCTCGCTCGGCAGCGGCGTACGTGAGTTGCCGACCCGCGGCGAGGTGGAGTCGGTGCTGTCCATGGCGACGTACGACATGGCGCCCTGGAACAGCGCGTCGGACGGCTTCCGCAACCATCTGGAGGGGTGGCGCGGGGTCAATCTGCACAACCGGGTCCATGTCTGGGTGGGCGGGCAGATGGCGACCGGGGTCTCCCCCAACGATCCGGTGTTCTGGCTCCACCACGCCTATGTGGACAAGCTGTGGGCCGAGTGGCAGCGGCGGCATCCTGACTCCCGCTATGTCCCGGCCGGCGGAACACCCGATGTCGTCGACCTCGACGAGCCCATGCGGCCGTGGAACGACGAGCGCCCCTCGGACCTGCTGGACCACACCCGTCACTACGCCTTCGACAGCGAGTAACGGTTGTCTCGTCCGGTTTGCCCAACAGGTCGTGCGGTACCCGCGCCGTACACACCGAGAAGACGAAGGAGGGATTCACCCGTGTCGCAGGTCGAGGAATCCATCGAGGTCGGCGTGCCGGTGCACACCGCCTACAACCAGTGGACGCAGTTCGAGACCTTCCCCGAGTTCATGAGCGGGGTCGAGCGCATCGAACAGCGCACCGACACGCTCACGCACTGGGTGACCAACGTCAACGGGGTGCACAGGGAGTTCGACGCGGAGATCACCGAGCAGATCCCGGACGAGCGGGTCGCGTGGACCACGATCGCCGGCGAGGCCAAGCAGGCGGGTGCGGTGACCTTCCACCGCCTCGACGACGCCCACACCAAGGTGATGCTCCAGATGGACTTCCATCCTGACACCATCACCGAGAAGGTCGGCGACAAGCTGGGGTTCGTGAAGCGGCAGACCAAGGGCGACCTGGAGCGCTTCAAGACGTTCATCGAGGAGCGTGGTCAGGAGACCGGCGAGTGGCGCGGGGCGGTCATCTGACCCTCGCGCTCCGACCGGCCGCTAACCGGCCGCTTCCGTACGGCACTCCGGGTGCCCCCAGCCCTGGGCGTTCTTCGCGATCGGCTCGCCCGCCGCATAGGAACGTCCGCACAGGCACCGGCCGGGGAACTTGGCCTTGATCGTACGAGGAGACGAACCGCCGCTCCGCTTGGGCGACTTGGCCCGGGCGGGGCGGTCGGCTTTCGGGGTGTCCGGCGACGGCGGCGGCTGCGGGGAGCCGAGTTCGCTGCTCGCGGGCTCCTGGACGATCGCCGCCTGGCTGGCCGCGCGGTCGGCGAAGTCGTTCAGCGGGTCGCCGTCGACCTGATGGGCGGGGACGTAACGGAACTCGACCGAACGCCCGTCGAGCAGTTCGTCGATCCGGACCACCAGCTCCTGGTTGGCGACCGGCTTGCCCGCGGAGGTCTTCCAGCCGTTGCGCTTCCACCCGGGCAGCCAGGTGGTGACGGCCTTCATGGCGTACTGCGAGTCCATCCGGATCTCGAGCGGCACTTCCGGGTCGGTCGCCGCCAGCAGCCGCTCCAGTGCGGTGAGTTCGGCGACGTTGTTGGTGGCCCTGCCGAGCGGCCCGGCCTCCCAGCGGTCCGGCGTCTCCGACGCGTCGGCGATGACCCAGGCCCAGGCCGCGGGTCCCGGATTTCCCTTCGAAGCGCCGTCGCACGCGGCCACCAGTCGTTCACGCATGCGCTCGATCATGCCATGAGCGGACGGTGCTCCTTCACTCCACCGTGACCACCGTGGCCACGACCCTGCGGACCTCCCCGTCCCCGGGTGGCGCCCCTTCCGTGTCGGCGAAGAGGAGATGCGCCGCCCCGATCAGCGCGGGGGCGAGCAGGTCCACCTCGGCGTCTGCCGGGACGCGCCCCAGGTCGCGCTCCGCGGCGAGATAGCCGGCCACCATCGCCGTCGCCTCCCGCAGCACCGGCACTCCCCCACCCCTCGCCTCGCGCAACCGGGCCCGCAGGGCGTCGCGCGCGATGACCAGGCCGACGATCCGCAGCGCGATCGTCCCGAAGAGGTCGGTCAGGGCCGCGGTGAGGTTGTCGACGACGGCACCGCTCCCCGCCGATTCGCGCAGGGCCCGCGAGCGGGCCTCGATACGCCCGATGCGGTCGAGCACCAGCTCGGCGAGAAACGCGTCGAAGTCCTCGAAGTGGCGGTGCAGAACCCCCTTCGCGACCCCCGCCTCGGTGGTGACCGCCCGGCTGGTCAGCGCGTTCGCCCCGTCCCGCAGCAGGATCCGCTCGGCGGCGTCGAACAACTGCTCCCGCACATCGCGGATGGCGATCCCTGTCGGCACGGCCCACCTCACTCCTTCTCGAACATCCTCCCTGATTCTTGTCGAGTGGGCATGCGCCCACTTAGAGTGGGCGCATGCCCACTCCAGCTCAGGAACAGCAGTCGCACACCCAGCGCGCCATCGCCGAGTCGTACGGCGCGGACGCCGCGCGCTACGACCGGACCCGCCCCCGTTATCCCGACGCCCTGGTGGAGCGCATCGCCGCCGGGAGTCCCGGCCCGGATGTCCTGGACGTCGGCACGGGCACCGGTATCGCCGGGCTGGCGTTCCGGGCGCACGGCTGCCGGGTGCTCGGGGTGGAGCCCGACGCCCGGATGGCCGCGTTCGCGCGTCACAAGGGGCTCGACGTCGAAGTCGCCAAGTTCGAGGACTGGGATCCTGCGGGCCGCGACTTCGACGCGGTGGTGGCGGGGACCGTCTGGCACTGGGTCGACCCCGTCGCCGGTGCGCACCGGGCGGCCCGGGCGCTGCGGCCCGGCGGACGGCTGGCCCTCTTCTGGAACGCCTTCCAGCCCGCGCACGACGTGGCCGAGGCGTTCACCGAGGCGTACGCCCGGGCCGTGCCCGGCATGCCGATGGACTGGCGCCGGATGACCGGCCCGGACGCCTACGCGGGCGTCTGCGCCACCTCGGCCGACGGGATCCGCAAGGCGGCCGCTTTCGGTGAGCCGGAGGAGTGGCGCTTCGAGTGGGACCGGGTCTACACCCGCGAGGAGTGGCTGGACCAGGTACCCACCTTCGGCGGCCACGGGCAGTTGCCCGCCGAGAAGCTCGACGCCCTGCTCAGCGGTCTCGGTGACGCCGTCGACGCGATGGGCGGGAGCTTCTCGATGCACTACACCGCCGTGGTGGTCACGGCAGTACGCACCAGCTAGGGCACGTCCGAGATCTGGGGCATGTCGCCCTGGGTCGTCGTCACGTCGATCACCGAGAAGCTCGCGCCCTGCGGATCACTGAGGGCGGCGAACCGGCCGAACGGCGAGTCCATGGGCCCGAAGCGCAGGATGCCGCCGAGCTTGGTGGCGCGAGCGACGGCGTCGTCGCAGTTGTCGACGGTGAAGTAGACGTTGATGTACGCCGGCACCTCGGGCGGGAAGTCGTCCGTCATCTTCATGCGACCGAGGACGGTGTTGTCGCCGAGGTTGAACATACGGAAGTCGACGGCGTCGTCCTGCATCTGCCGGGCGCTGTAGCCGAAGACGGCCGGGAAGAACGCGTCGGACTTCTCGGGTTCGCGGGTGTAGACCTCGGCCCAGCAGAACGCCCCCGTCTGCTCGGGCGGCGCCTCGAAGCCCTCATGGGTGCCTGCCTGCCACACGCCGAAGACGACGCCGCTCGGGTCGCGGCCCAGACACATCGTGCCGAAGTCGCCGACCTGCATGGGTTCCATGAGCAGCTCGCCGCCGTTGTCACGGATCTTGCCGGCGGTGGCGGAGACATCTGCCGACGCGAAGTACAGGCACCACTGCGAATGGCCCTCCTGACCGGGCATCGGCGGCACGACGGCGGCGACGGCCTTCCCGTCCGCGTAGGCCTGCGTGTAGTTGCCGAACTCCGACGACGCCTCGCCGAAGGTCCAGCCGAGAACGTCGCCGTAGAAGCTCTTGGCCCCCTCGACGTCGCTGAACATCGCATCGGCCCAACAGGGGGTTCCCTCAGGTTGTACGGCCATGATCTGGGCCTTTCCCGAATCGGTGGTCGGTCCGACTCCACACGCTAGTCACGGGTGCGCCCGACCGCGCGTCGAACGGACGATTCCGCTTCAGACTGGACAGAAAGGACACTCTCCGAGGGCGGGAACTTCCATGACGATGCGGGCGTGGTCGGTGGCGGCTCCGGGACCGGTCGAGGAAGGCGGTCTCCGGTTCGTCGTACGGCCGGTGCCGGTGCCGGGCGACGACGAACTTCTCGTGCACGTGCGCGCGTGCGGAGTGTGCCGCACCGATCTGCACGTCAGCGAGGGGGATCTGCCGGTGCACCGGCCGGGGGTCACGCCCGGGCACGAGGTCGTCGGCGTGGTGGCCGGGCTCGGTGCGGCGGTGCGCGGCTTCGAGGCGGGTGAGCGGGTGGGGGTGGCCTGGCTGCGGCGGACCGACGGGACGTGCGCGTACTGCGTGCGCGGGTCCGAGAACCTGTGCCCGGCCTCCCGGTACACGGGCTGGGACGCCGACGGCGGCTACGCGGAGTACACGGTCGTACCGGCCGCCTTCGCCTACCGGCTGCCCGGCGGGCTCGACGACGTGGCGCTCGCTCCCCTGCTGTGCGCGGGGATCATCGGCCACCGGGCGCTGCGGCGGGCCTCGCTGCCACCGGGCGGGCGTCTCGGGCTGTACGGCTTCGGGGGCAGCGCCCATCTGTGCGCACAGGTGGCACTGGCCGAGGGTGCCACCGTGCACGTCCTGACCCGTGGTGCGGCCGCTCGGACGCTGGCGCTGCAGCTGGGAGCCGCTTCGGCGCGGGACGCCTACGAGATGCCTCCCGAGCCGCTGGACAGCGCGATCCTCTTCGCGCCGGTGGGTGACCTGGTCCCCCTGGCACTACGGGCCCTCGACCGGGGTGGGGTGCTGGCGATCGCCGGGATCCACCTCAGCGACGTGCCCGCGCTGCACTACGAGAGCGAGCTGTTCTACGAGAAGCAGGTGCGCAGCGTCACCTCCAACACCCGTGAGGACGGCCGGGAGTTCCTGGCCCTGGCTGCCCGGCACGGTGTGCGCGCGACCACGCACACGTATCCGCTGTCGGAGGCCGACCGGGCGCTGCGGGACCTGAAGGCGGGGCGCTTCGACGGGGCGGCCGTACTGGTGAACGACCTGTCCTGAGGAGCGCGGGGGCACTCATGGTGCGCCGACTGCCTCACCCGCAAGGTTTACACCTTCACGACCGTGAAGCCGCCCCCTTCACGCCCTGATCAGGAGGCCGCCCCAGCTGTTTGGCTGAACCTCGCGCAAGGCCAGCCCGCTCACCTCCCAGGAGGGAATGTGTCCACACCGGACAGCGCCACCGGCCCCGCCGTCGACGAACCCGACCCCCCGTCCGAAGACCGGCTCACCAGCCTCAGCACCACGGCCGCCCGGCAACTCGCCACCACCACCAAGTCCGAACCCCAGATGCAGGCCATCAGCTCCCGCTGGCTGCTGCGCATGCTGCCGTGGGTGGACGTGAAGGGCGGCACCTACCGGGTCAACCGGCGCCTCCAGCTCCGGGTGGGCCGGGGCCGGGTGCAGTTCGAGCAGAACGGCGCCGACGACATCAGGGTCATCCCCCAGACACTCACCGAACTCCCCGCTCTGCGCGGCTACTCCGACACCGAGGTCCTCAAGGAGATCGCGACCCGCTTCCGGGTCCGGGACATCCGCGCCGGCCAGGTCCTGGTCGAGGCCGGGCAGCCGGTCACGGAGGCCTACCTCGTCGTGCACGGCCGCTTCACCCGCTTCACCGAGGGCAAGTACGGCGAGGAGGAGATCGTCGGTGTCGTCACCGACGGCGCCCAGATGGGCGACGAGGCCATAGGACAGCCCGATCCGCTGTGGCTGAGCTCGGTCCGGGCCGAGACCGCGGGCGTGGTGCTGGCCCTGCCCTGGTCGGTGGTCACCGAGTTCACCGAGCGGGTGCCGTCCCTCGCGGCCCATCTGGAGGCCTACGCGCGGCGCCAGAGCCTGCCGATGAACCGCAAGGGCGAGGCCGACGTCCCCGTCCAGGCGGGCCACGTCGGGGAGCCGACGATCAACGGCGGCTATGTCGACTACGAACTCGCCCCGCGCGAGTACGAGTTGTCCCTCACCCAGACCGTGCTGCGGGTCCACACCCGGGTCGCCGACCTCTACAACAACCCGATGGACCAGACCGAGCAGCAACTCCGGCTCACCATCGAGGAGATCCGCGAGCGCCAGGAGTGGGAGCTGGTCAACAACCGGGAGTTCGGGTTGCTGCACAACGCCGACCACGGCCAGCGCGTCAGCACCTTCACCGGGCCGCCGACCCCCGACGACATGGACGAACTGCTCGCCATGCGCCGCAAGACCAAGCTGTTCCTGGCCCATCCGAAGGCCATCGCGGCATTCTTCCGGCAGTGCAACCGGCGCGGTCTGGTGCCGGGCACGGCGAGCGTCGAGGGGCACGAGATCCCCGCCTGGCGGGGGGTGCCGATCTTCCCCTGCAACAAGATCCCGGTCAGCCCGCAGCACACCAGCAGCATCATCGCGCTGCGCACCGGGGAGGGCGACCAGGGTGCCATCGGGCTCTACCAGACCGGCATCCCCGAGGAGTACCAACCCGGCCTGAACGTACGGTTCATGGGCATCGACACCAACTCGATCATCCGCTACCTCGTCACCGCCTACTACTCGATGGCCATCCTCGTGCCCGACGCGGTCGGGATCCTGGAGAGCGCCCAGATCGGCCGGACGGCCGAGTGACCGCGATGAACACCCAGTCCCTGCCGGGGCCGCCCGACATCGCGAGCACCCTGCGCGCCGGCCGGCCCGGCGGGGCGATCCCCGGCCTGAGGTACCGGAAGGTCGCCCCCGCCGACCCGGTGAAGGCCGCGGAGATCGACCGCAGGCTGGAAGCCTGGGCCAGACGCCTGGATCTGTTCCCCGAGGCGTGGAAGGGGGATTTCTCCGGGTTCCAGTTCGGCCGGGCCGTGGTGCTTCAGCACCCGGAGGCGGCCGATTCGGAACGCCTCACCGTGGCCGGGAAGCTGCTCCTCGCGGAGAACATCGTCGACAACTGCTACTGCGAGGAGGACGAGGACAAGGGCGGTTCGCGCAGCGGCCTCGGCGGACGGCTGGTCCTGGCCCAGGCGGCACTCGACCCGTACCACGGCCCGCCCGACCTCCAGGCGCAGTGGCTGAGCGGAGTGCAGGCCGACGGGCCGCTCAGGTCGTACCACTGGGCCCTCAAGGACTACGCCGTCATCGCCACTCCCAGCCAGACCGACCGGTTCCTGCACGACATCGCCCGGCTCCATCTCGGCTATCTGGGCGAGGCCGCCTGGGGCGAGACCCGGTACATGCCCCGGGTATGGGAGTACCTGGTGATGCGGCAGTTCAACAACTTCCGTCCCTGTCTGTCGATCGTCGACGCGGTCGACGGCTGGGAACTGCCCGAGGCGGTGTACGCCCGCCCCGAGATCCAGCGCCTCACCGCACTCGCCGGCAACGCCACCACCCTCGTCAACGACCTGTACTCCTTCACCAAGGAACTGGCCGACCCCACCCATCTCAACCTGCCCCAGGTCATCGCCGCGAACGAGCGGTGCGGGCTCAAGGCCGCTTATCTGAAGGCCGTCGAGATCCACAACCGGATCATGGAAGCCTTCGAAGAGGAGTCGGCCCTGCTCTCCGCCACCTCACCGCTCGTGGAGCGCTACACCCGGAGCCTGTCCGACTGGGTGGCCGGCAACCACGAGTGGCACGCCACCAACAGCAACCGCTACCACCTGCCCAACTACTGGTGAAGCGCGACCGCATGACGGGACGTCACACGCACCAGCACGAGGAGTCACCGTTGACCACCGCCCCCCACGCCGGCACCCGGACCCTTTCCGTGCCGACCCAGTCGACGTACCAGACCCGAGTCGCGGACTACTGGAACGCCGAGGAGAACCCGGTCAACCTCGAACTCGGAAAACTCGACGACCTCTACCACCACCACTACGGCGTCGGAGAGGCCGACCGCTCCGTCCTCGACGAACCCGATCCGGTACGGCGGCGGGAGCGGATCACCGCCGAACTGCACCGCCTCGAACACGCCCAGGCCGAACTCCTCGCCGCCCGGCTCGGCCCGCTGCGTCCCGAGGACCGAGTCTTCGACGCGGGGTGCGGGCGCGGCGGCGGCAGTGTCGTGGCGCATCTGCTCCACGGCTGCCACGCCGACGGCGTCACCATCTCCGAGAAGCAGGCGGAGTTCGCCAACGCCCAGGCCCGTAAGCGGGGCATCGACGACCGGGTGCGCTACCACCACCGCAACATGCTCGACACCGGGCTGCCCTCCGGGGCCTACGCGGCCTCCTGGAACAACGAGTCGACCATGTACGTCGAGCTGGACCTGCTGTTCGCCGAGCACGCGCGGCTGCTGCGCCGCGGCGGACGCTATGTGGTGATCACCGGCTGCTACAACGACACCTACGGGCAGGCCTCCCGCGAGGTCTCGCTCATCAACGCCCACTACATCTGCGACATCCATCCCCGCTCGGCGTACTTCCGCGCCATGGCCCGCAACCGGCTGGTGCCGGTGCACGTGGAGGACCTCACCGAGGCGGCCCTGCCCTACTGGGAGCTGCGCAAGGAGGCCGACCACCTGGTGACGGGAATCGAGGACACCTTCCTGACCGCCTACCGGAACGGCAGTTTCCAGTACCTGCTCATCGCGGCCGACCGCGTGTGAACCTGAGGACCGTACGCGTCCGCGCCGGGGCATTCGCTCCGGCGCGGACGCGTACGGCGGTTTCGCGATCCCCGCACCGCACGTGCCCGCGCCGGAACTCCCCCGGGCGGCTCCCCCCTTGAACCGTGGCACTTACTGTTCTACCTTCGCCACATGGTCTGGGCATCAACGCCCGCTCATCAGCGACACAACGGGCGGGTGCCGGGCGGGCCAGGTGATGTGGGATGCGCCCGCACCTCGCCCTGATCGAGGACGAGCCCGACTTCGCACTGATGTGCCGTTCCTATCTGGAGCGGGCCGGATTCACCGTCACCTGGGCCATGGACGCCCGCGCCGGAAAGTCCGTGCTCCACGAGAGCCGCGTGGACCTGGCGATCCTGGACCTGGGCCTCCCGGACGGCAGCGGCCTCGAGCTGCTGCGGGCGCTCAGGTCGACGAGCCGGCTCCCGGTCATCGTGGTCTCGGGACGCGGCGCGGAGGCGGACCGGGTGGCGGGGCTGGAGATCGGCGCGGACGACTACCTGGTCAAGCCGTTCTCCCAGCGCGAGCTGGTGGCCCGTATCCATGCGGTGCTGCGCCGCTCCCGACCGCCGGACGTGCCGACGGTGATCCAGGCCGGCTCCCTGTTCGTGGACACGGCGGCGCGGCGGGCCTCCGTCGACGGCGTCGTGCTGACTCTGCGCCCCAAGGAGTTCGCCCTGCTGGAGATGCTGGCCGCCGCGCCCGGCCGGGTGTTCTCGGCGGAGCAGTTGCTGGAGCGGATCTGGGGTTCGTCCTGGCAGCAGTCCGCGACCGTCATCGAGCATGTGTACCGGCTGCGCGGCAAACTCGCCGCACTGCCCGCCCCCGCACCGCGGATCACCACGGTCCGCGGCTTCGGCTACCGCCTCGACCCCTGAGACACCGGCCCGGCCAGGAGGTCCGCCCATGCCCGACGCCCCGGACTTCCGGCGCCTGTTCGACTCGAACCTGTCCCCCTTGCTCGTCCTCACCCCCGACTTCGTCATCGTCGAGGTCAACCGCGCCTACCGGACGGCCACGCGCACCGGGCGCGGCATCGTCGGGCGGCCGATCTTCGACGTCTTCCCCGACAATCCCGAGGACCCGTCGGCCGACGGCGTGGCCAATCTGCGCCGCTCGCTGGAGACGGTCGTGGCGAGCGGCCGTACGGACACCATGGCCCTGCAGCGCTACGACATCCCGACGGGCGAGGACGGTGTCTTCGCCGAGCGGTACTGGAGCCCGGTCAACGCCCCGGTCCTGGACGGCGAGGGGCGGGTGACGCACATCATCCACCGGGTCGAGGACGTCACGGAGTTCGTGCATCTGCGGCAGGTGGGGCGAGAGCAGCAGCGGGCGGTCGCCGACGCGCAGATGCGCGCGGAGGGCATGGAGATCGACCTGTTCGTGCGGGCGCGGGAGATCCGTGAGGTGAACGAGCAGCTGAGCCGGGCCAACGCCGAGCTGGACGCGGCCGGGCACAGGCTGAGGGAGGAGCAGCGGGCCAAGGACCGCTTCATCGCCACGCTCTCGCACGAGTTGCGCAACCCCCTCGCCGCCGCGACCGCGGCCACCGAACTGCTCGCCCTCGACATGTCGGAGGGGCATCCGGCGCTGGCCGTCCTGGAGCGGCAGCTCGGCACGCTGGCCCGGATGAGCAACGACCTGCTGGACGGCACCAGAGCGGTGACCGGGCGGTTGGAGCTGGTGCGGGAGCCGGTGGACGTGCGCTCGGTCGTCGAGGGCGCGTGCGCGGACATCCGCCGTCTCTTCGCGCACGACGGCCGCACCCTCGACGTACGGCTGCCTGCCGCGCCCCTCGTCGTGGACGGCGACCGGCTGCGGCTCGCGCAGGTACTGACGAACCTGCTGTCGAACGCGCTCAAGTACACCCGCCCCGGCGGGCGCACCGAGGTGGAGCTCGCGGCCGCGGCCGGTGAGGCACGGCTGTCCGTGCGGGACGACGGCATCGGCTTCGAGCCCGGTCAGGCCGAGGAACTGTTCGGCGTGTTCATGCGGGCTGCCCCCGCCGGTCCCGACACCCCGGAGGGCCTGGGGCTGGGGCTCGCCGTCGCGCGGACGATCGTGGAACTGCACGACGGCCGGGTCGGCGCACACAGCGACGGGCCCGGCAAGGGAGCGACGTTCACGGTGGTCCTGCCGACGGCCGGCTCCACGGCCCCGCCGCGCTCGCGGTCCACGGCCGCCCGGTCCGCCCCCTGCCGGCTGACCGTCCTGATCGTGGAGGACAACGAGGACCTGGCCGCGACCTATCACACGCTGCTGGAGCGGCAGGGCCACCGCGTCACGACCGTGCACACCGGCACCGCCGCGCTCGCCGCGACCGAGACGGAGGCGTTCGACGTCGTGCTGTGCGACCTGGGGCTGCCGGACATCGACGGCCACATGGTCGCCCGGCGGATGCGGGAGAGGCCGGACGGCGAGCGGCTCCGGCTCATCGCGGTCTCCGGCTTCAGCCGGGGCACCGACCGCGCGCTGTCCCGGGAGGCCGGGTTCGACGCCCATCTGACCAAACCGCTGCCGCTGAGCGAGCTGACGGACATCCTGGAGCGTCCGGACGGCGACTGAACCGCGCCGCGTGTCTTCCCCCTCGGGCCCGGCTGTGCTTGCCTGGGGAACCGTTTTTCGGCGACCGGGGCGGGAGTCGCGCATGCGGAGATCGTGGATCGTGGGGGTACTGACCGCAGTCCTGCTGCTCGGTGCCTGCGGTGACCCGTCGGACGGGCCGGAGACGGCGCCACCGACCCCGGACATCTCCCGTGCGGCCACGACGCATCAGCGCGCCCAGTCCTCCCCGAGCCCCTCCGCTGCCGCCGTGGTCGCCCCGCGTGTGCTGTATCTCGGCGACTCGCTCGCCATGGAGGCCCAGCAGGTCCTCGGGCAGGAGCTGCGCCGGGAGCTGCGGGCGACGTACACGAGCGCGCCGTACTCGGGGACCACGCCGTGCGACTACCTGGAGGGCACCGGGAAGAAGTCGCTGGTGCCCGACCGGGACAAGGCGGCCGCGCTGGTCCGCGCGCTGCACCCGGACTTCGTGGTGCTGCAGTTCTGGGGCAACGCGTGGGGCTACACGTGGTGCATGGACGGGATCAGCCATGCCGCCTCGCCGCAGAAGTACTTCAGCAGGTACCGGGCCGACCTTCGCCGGCTGACCGACCAGATCGCTGCGGCGGGCGGTGAGCGGCGGCCCCGGATCGTGTGGGTGGCACAGGGCCCGGACCCGATCACCCCCGACCGGGTCCGGCGTGTGAACGAACTGTACGAGGAGCAGGCCGCTGCCTCCGGGGACCTCGTCGCCGACGCGGGCGCGACGGTGGCACCGGCCGGATCCCGGTACTCCTGGGTGCAGTACCTGCCGTGCACCTCCTACGAGCACGAGCATGCCGACTACTGCACCCAGCCGGGCCGCGACCGCACCGCCCTGCACCTCGACAAGGACTATCTGCACTTCTGTCTGGCGCCCACGACGTCCACGCCCAGGCCCTGTCCGGCCCGCTCCCCCGGCATCCTGCGGATCGCCCGGGAGATCACGCGGGTGATCGGTTCGCCCTGAGGACCGTTCGAGAGCGTTCGAGGAGCGCTCACTCGCCCGCGTAGGCCTTGTCCAGGGCCGCGATGTCGAACTTGGTCATGGCCATGAACGCCTTCATCACACGGGCCGACTTCGCCGGGTCCGGGTCGGTGACCATGGCCTGGAGCCGGTCCGGTACCACCTGCCAGGACAGGCCGTACCTGTCCTTCAGCCAGCCGCAGGGGCCGGGCTCGCCACCGCCCTCGGTGAGTTTGGTCCAGTAGTAGTCGATCTCCTCCTGGTTCTCGCAGAAGATCATGAAGGAGACCGCCTCGGTGAACTTGAACTCGGGGCCGCCGTTGAGCGCGAGGAACCGGTGACCGTTGGCCGTGAACTCGACGGTCAGCACGCTGCCCGCGGGCTGGGGCGCGCCCTCCGGATAGCGGGCGATCTCGCCGATGCTGGAGTTCTTGAAGACGGAGACGTAGTAGTGGGCGGCCTCCTCCGCCTGGCCGTCGAACCAGAGACACGTGGTGAAACCGTCGGTGGACATGCGTACCTCCTGGGTGGTGGGAACGTCCGTCATGTGTGTCGACCGATCCTCGCCGCCGAACTCATCGGTCGGGCCGTCGGTTAATCCAGGTGGCCGATACACCGGTGCGAACTAGCATCCGGGCATGACGTCTGCGCCCACAGAGCACTCGGACCTCGTCCGGCCTTTCCGCCTCGACATTCCGCAGAGCGAACTCGACGACCTTCACGACCGGCTCGACCGCACCCGCTGGCCCGACGACCTCTCGGCCACCGGCTGGGCGTACGGCGTGCCGGCCGGCTATCTGCGCGAGCTCGCGCAGCACTGGCGGCACTCCTACGACTGGCGCGCGGCCGAGGCCCGGCTGAACGAGTGGCCGCAGTTCACGACCGTCATCGACGGGACGACCGTGCACTTCGCCCACATCCGCTCCCCCGAGCCGGACGCCACCCCGTTGGTCATCACGCACGGCTGGCCGGGCTCGATCGTCGAATTCCTGGACGTGGTGGGCCCGTTGACCGATCCGGCGGCCCACGGTGGCGACCCGGCCGACGCCTTCCATGTCGTCGTACCGAGCATTCCGGGTTTCGGGCTGTCCGGGCCGCCCGCCGACACGGGCTGGGAGGCGGGCCGGATCGCCGACGCGTGGGCCGAGCTGATGACTCGGCTCGGCTACGAGCGGTTCGGCGCGCAGGGCGGCGACTGGGGCTCGGCGATCTCCCGGGAGCTGGGCCGCGCCCACCCCGAGAGGGTCATCGGCGTCCACCTCAACCTGCTGCCGGGCGCGCAGGCGACGCACGAACCGACTGAGGAGGAACTCGCCCCCCTCGCACCGGAGCAGCGCGAGCGCGCGCGGGAGTCCTGGCGCCGGTGGAGCGCCTGGTCGGGCGAGGGCACCGGGTACGCCGTTCTGCACTCCACCCGGCCGCAGACCCTCGCCTACGCGCTCACCGACTCGCCGGTCGGCCAACTCGCCTGGATCGTCGAGAAGTTCCAGGAGTGGACCGACTCCGCGGAGCTGCCCGAGGAGGCCGTGGACCGGGACCGGCTGCTGACCAACGTGATGCTGTACTGGCTGACCGGGACCGCCGGTTCGGCCGCCCGGATCTACTACGAGCGGGCGCACGCCACCGGCGGGAGGGCGGCCCGGCCCACCGAACCGTCGACCGCGCCGACGGCCGTCGCCGTCTTCCCGGCGGAGATCCAGATCCCGCTGCGGCACAAGGCGGAACGCACCGAGAACCTCGTGCGCTGGACCGAGTTCGACCGCGGCGGCCACTTCGCGGCGATGGAGGAGCCGGATCTGCTGGCCGAGGACGTGCGGGCGTTCTTCCGGCAGCTGCGCGAGAAGGACTGAGCGCCCTCCGGCCCCGCGCTCTGCCGGTGGCGAATCTGCCACCGGCAGAGAAACCGCTTCGGGGCATCGTCCGAGGTCAACAGTGGAGCCGACGGCATCCCTACGACCACGAGGACAGCCCATGACTTCCCTCAGGGCCGAGGAGGGCGACACCCCTCCCACCCGCTTCGACGACCAACTGGCCGCTCAACTCCTCGCCCAGCGCATCGTGCTGCTGGGCACCCAGGTCGACGAGGTCTCCGCCAACCGGATCTGCTCCCAGCTGCTGGTCCTGTCCGCGGAGGACTCGCGCACCGACATCAGCCTGTACATCAACAGCCCGGGCGGCTCCGTGTACGCGGGCCTCGCCATCTACGACACGATGCGGCTGATTCCCAACGACGTGTCGACGCTCGCCATGGGTTTCGCGGCGAGCATGGGCCAGTTCCTGCTCTGCGGCGGCACGCCCGGCAAGCGGTACGCCCTGCCCAATGCCCGGATCATGATGCACCAGGGGTCCGCGGGCATCGGGGGGACCACCGCCGACATCTTGATCCAGGCAGAGAACCTGGATCACAGCAAACAGACCATGGAGCGGCTCCTCGCCGAGAACACGGGCCAGACACCGGAGACCATCGCCCGCGACGGCGACCGGGACCGCTGGTTCACGGCCGAGGAGGCCAGGGAGTACGGCATGGTGGACCGGGTCCTGGAGTCGCTCGCCGACGTCCGCCCGGCCGCCTCGAAGCGACGGATGGGGCTGTGACATGGCGAACTACACGATTCCGTACGTCGTCGAGCGCACCGCGCACGGTGAGCGGTCCTCCGACGTGTTCAGCCGGCTGCTCTCCGAGCGGATCATCTTCCTCGGCACCGAGATCGACGACGGCGTCGCCAACGTCGTGATCGCGCAGCTGCTGCACCTGGAGTCGGCGGCACCGGAGAACGAGATCTCGATCTACATCAACTCGCCTGGTGGATCGTTCACTTCGCTGATGGCGATCTACGACACGATGACCTATGTGCAGGCGCCGATCTCGACCCTCTGTGTGGGCCAGGCGGCCTCCACGGCGGCCGTGCTACTGGCGGGAGGGGATCCCGGGCGACGGCTCGTGCTGGAGCACGCGCGCGTGCTGCTCGGCCAGCCCGCGTCCGGCGGCAGCCGCGGCGCGATCTCCGATCTCGCCCTGCAGGCCAAGGAGATGGTCCGCATCCGGTCCCAGGTCGAGGAAGTGCTGGCCCGCCACACCCACCACGACATCGCGACCCTGCGCGCGGACATGGACCGCGACAAGGTGTTCACCGCGGAGGAGGCCGTGGAGTACGGGCTGGCCGACGAGGTGGTGAGCCGGCGCCTCGTGACGGTCTGAGGCACCGGCCCCGCCGTCTCAGGCCGCCAGGCACATCCCGTTGTACGGCGATCCCGGCACCGCACGGCGGCTGCGCGCCGAGTGCCGGGTGAGCTCCCCCTGGGCCAGGGAGAGCAGATCACCGAGGCCGAGACCCAGGGCGTGGGCGGCGGCCGCGAGGACCTCCGAGGAGGCCTCCTTGCGGCCGCGCTCCACCTCGGAGAGGTAGGGCATCGAGATCCGGGCCGCGTCGGCCACGTCCTTGAGCGTGCGCTCCTGTGCGAGACGCTCGCGGCGCAGGACGTCTCCGACGAGGTCACGCCACAGGGGTTCCCTGGTCTGCCTGGCGGCGGGATCCCCCGGCGGTGCCGTGGCGGGGCGTTCGGACACGGGGCGGGTGGTCCCCGGGCGCACGGACTGCGGGCGCAGGGGAATCACGCGGGCTTGGTTCGGCGCTTCGTTGCTCACCGGATCAGCCTAAATTCCGTGGCCGCCATGGGAAGGGTCCGGCATTCTGCCCTGGGTGGAATCGTCCGACGGGAAAGTGCGGGAACCGGTGCTGCGCGACACGTTCAACGAGGCGGCGGAGCTGTACGACAAGGCCCGGCCGGGCTATCCGCCCGCTCTGGTCGCGGAGTTGGCCCGGGTGGCGGCCCTCGGCCCGCGGAGCCGGGTCCTGGAAGCGGCTCCCGGGACCGGCCAACTCACCCGCGCCCTGGCCGAGTTCGGCTGCCACATCACCGCAGTGGAACTGGGCGACGCGATGGCGGCGGTGGCCCGGCGGCGACTGGGCGGATTCCCCCGTGTCGAGGTGCGCCACGCGGACTTCGAGGGCTGGCCCCTGCCGGAGGAGCCCTTCGACCTGGTCGCCTGTGCCACCGCCTGGCACTGGCTCGACCCGGCCGTCCGCGTGGAGAAGTCCGCGGACGCGCTGCGCCCAGGAGGGCACCTCGCCGTGATCGTCACCTCGCATGTGGCGGGAGGTACCGTCGACTTCTTCGCCCGGGCCCAGGAGTGCTACGAACGCTGGGATCCGGCCACACCGCCGGGGCTGCGGCTCCAGCCGTCTTCGGAGATCTCCTCGGACACGGAGGAGTTCGAGAGCTGTCCGCGCTTCGGTGACGTCACGGTGACCCGTTTCGAACAGGACATCACCTACTCCGCCGACCAGTACATCGACGTGCTCCTGACCTACTCGGGCCACCGGGCCCTCGACAGCACCCGCCGCGAGGGCCTGCTGGCCGGTGTCCGGGATCTGATCGAGACGCGCCACGGCGGCCGTGTCACCAAGCGGTACCTCCACGAACTGATCGTCACGGCCCGGGTCGCTCTCTGAGCAGCGTCGATTTCGCGCCACCGGGCCACTCGCCGGGCATGCGTCGTCACTCCTCGGGTACGCGCAAGGTGAGGGAGCTGCGGGCGGTTGGCCGGCCGGTGGCCCGGGGACGCATATGTTCTCGCGTTCCGGGTACACGACAGGCCGCGCACCATCCGCAGGACCCGAGACAACCCAGGCCGAAGAGGCAGACGTCGAGCCGTGACTTTCGTGGGAGAGGTAATGCATACCGTCGTCACCGCCGTGAACCGTTCGGAGGCACAGGTCACCGAGCACGCCAGCGGGACCAGGACGGGTGAGACACCGCTGCCGGGAGTCGAGGAACCGCGGGCCGTCGCACCGCGGGACGCGCGGGAGCTGTCCCGTCAGTTCTTCCACCGTCTGACCGAGCTCGAGGAGGGGACGCACGAGTACCAGTACGCGCGCAACACCCTCATTGAGATGAACATGTCGCTCGTGCGCTTCGCGGCCGGAAGGTTCCGGGGCCGCGGGGACGACATGGAGGACATCGTCCAGACCGGCATGATCGGCCTGATCAAGGCGATCGACCGGTTCGAGGTGTCCCGCGAGGTCGAGTTCACGTCGTTCGCGCTGCCCTACATCGTCGGCGAGATCAAGCGCTTCTTCCGCGACACCACCTGGGCGGTGCACGTCCCCCGGCGCCTGCAGGAGCTGCGCGTCGAGCTGGCCAAGGCGCGCGAGGAGCTCGCCAGCCGTCTGGACCGGGACCCGTCGGTGGCCGAGCTCGCCACCCTGATGAACATCTCCGAGAACGAGGTGATCGAGGCACAGATCGCCTCGAACGGCTACAACTCCTCGTCCCTGGACGCGGCCCTGACCGGCGACGGCCCCGAGGGCGGCGAAGCGGTGCTCGCCGACTTCATCGGCGTGGAGGAGGACGGGCTGCGGCTCGTCGAGGACTTCCAGTCCCTCGCCCCTCTGATGGCCGAGCTCAGCGACCGCGACCGGCAGATCATCCACATGCGGTTCGTGGAGGAGGCCACCCAGTCGGAGATCGGTGAGCGGCTCGGCTGCTCGCAGATGCATGTGTCCCGGCTGATCAAGCGGATCATCACACGGCTGCGCGAGGGCATGCTGGGCGAGCTGGGCTGCGCCTGACGCACACGGACAGCGAAAGAAGCGGGTGCCGTCCCGGGACGGCACCCGCCGCACGACGGGACGGGCTCATTCGTTGCCGCCGAAGCCCAGTACGGCCCTCACCCGCTTGCCCACCGGTACGCGTTCCGCTGCGACCTCGCGCGCCAGGACGTGCACGATCTCCAGGCCGTGCCGGCCCACACGCTCCGGATCCCGCGGGAACCTGCGGGGCAGGGTGGCGCTGCTGTCGTAGACGGTGACGGCGACCGCGGCGTCGGTGCCCTCCAGCTCGAGGATGTACGGCCCGTTGCTGTGCCGGTCGGCGTTGGTGACGAGTTCGCTCACCACGAGGAGCACCTCCTCCTCGGTGCGGTCACCGATGGCGGCACACCACTCGGTTCTGAGCCTGCCCACGAAGTCCGCGGCGAACGACCGCGCCTCGGCGATGCTTCCCGGCTCCCCGGTGTAGTGCGCCGCCTGCCTCAGGGGTTCCACGGGCACGTCGAAACCAGTCGGTATCACTGCCCCGTCCAGGTGCTCGATCATGCGTTTCTCTCTCGGAAGCCGGACTGGCCGGACGCTGCTGCACCAGTGCTCGTACCCCGAGCCGCGCGTCGCAGTCCAGGTGACGCGTCACACCACCCAGGACACCGGATCGCTGGACACGGACGCCGACTATGTGGTCCCGGGCGTGGTGTCGGAGGCGAGGGGCGGCTGCGGTGCCGAGGAGTCCGGGGTGACGGTCTCTTCACCCGAGGATTCGCTGGTGGGCGGCTTCGTCGACGGTGGCTTCGTCGAGGGTGTCTCCGGGGCCGGTGAGGACGGGGCGGTCGAGGTCGGCGGGGGCAGCGTGGACGCGCTCACCGACGGGGAGGGCTTGGCCGGCGGGTGGGTCTTGTGGTCCTTGCCCCCGGTGTCGCCGCGGTGGCGGGCGATCCAGTCGTGATGGTCGGGGTCGTAGATCACGAAGATGTTGATGACGGTCGTGGAGGGCGCGACCACGACCACGTTCGAGGGGTGGTACGACGACCAGGTGTCGCCGGTGCGCTTCGGAGTGGTCTGCTGGGCGACCGGTGGTGTCAGCGGGTTGCCGCAGGCGCAGCGGGTGCGGGGCACGCCGTGGGAGTCGATCAGGACGGCGGTGCCGGCCTGGAGGACGGCCTGGTAGCTGGTTGCGGCGCCATCGCGGTATCCGTGGTTGGTGACGCGGGTGTCCATGCGCAGCTGGACGGGTGTCAGCGAGCGCAGGTAGCCCGGCACCTCGGTCGGCTGAACGCCGGCGACCGAGGCGAACGCCCTGTTCTTCGACGGATCCGCCTGGAGGGCCTTGACCTGCTTCTCGACGTCGCAGCTGGAGACGTTGCGGGTGCCGCCGTAGAGGCCGGGGGCGCCGCCGTCGACGCCGCGTACGGCGTTCGCGGGCTCGGAGGTGTCCGTCGGGGAGGCGGAGACGGGCGGGGCGGAGCTGTCCTTCGCTGTCGACTCGGTGAAGGGGTCGGGGCCCGTCTTGGCGGCGGCCTGGAGGAAGACCTCGCCGCCGCCGGCCGAGGTGGAGCCGCCGTCCGAGCGGGTGAAGACGACCGCGAGGACCACGGCCGCGACCACCGCGGTGGCGATCATCGCGACCCGGGGCACCGACCTCCACCAGGGGCGGCGGGGTTCGGGCGCGGATGCCCCGCCACTGCTGCCCGGCGGCTGCGACGGCGGGCCCGAAGGCGGCTGCGAGGGGCCCGAGAGCGGGCCGGAGGGCGGCCCCGTGGGGCGGCCTGACGACGGAGGTTCGACGCTCACGAGCTCTTCTTCTTCCCGACTCGGGATACCTGCGGCTTCGACGCGTTTGTCCCGATTAAGCCGCATTTTTCCGTGCCCTACCCATTGTTTGCTCCGGCCCTGTGCCGCCCGCAAGCGGACGCGGACGGACCTCCCGGCAGGCGCGCCGTGCCGAGGCTGCTTAGCGTGGCAGGGTGATCCCGCAACCCCCCTTTGACCAGGCAGTCGTCGCTCGTCACGGTTGGGCGCAGGCGGTGGCCACGGTCCTGGTCGCGCTGGGCGCCATGGGGGTGGTGGCGGCGCTGGGGCTGTGGGCGGCGGGTGCGTCCGACCTTCCCGACCACGCGTTCCCGCGGGTCGTCGCGGCGACCGTCGTCACCGCCGTCGGCGGCACGATCAAGCTGTCGGGAAGCGCGGGAGGGCTCGCCGACACCGACGCCGGGCTCACCGTGATCCCCCTCTCCGTCACCCTGACCGGTGCGCTGGTGCTCGGTGCGGGCTTTCTGCGTCCGCTGCGGCACCGGGCGGTCGCGGGCGGCCGGGAGCTCGCCGGATGGGCCGCCCGGATCGCCCTGCTGTGGCTGCTTGCGCTCCTCGCCCTGGCCTATGCGGCCCGCCAGACGTTCGAACTCTCCCTCGGCGACGACACGCTCAGCGACCTGGGGGATCTCTTCGGTGTCTCCCCCGAGGTCGGTTTCACCACGGACGTGCCGCAGACCCTTCTGTTCGGCCTGCTGTGGATGGCCGGCGTACTGGTGCTGGCCCTGCTGGTGTCGGCCCGGGCTCCGCTGCCCGGTCGGCTGCTGCCGTTCCAGGAGTCGGTACGGCCCGCCGCCCACGCCATGGTCGTCCTGCTGCTCGCCCACGTCGTGCTCGGCACCCTCATCGCCCTGGTCGTCGCCGTGACGCGCGGCCCTGCGCGCGAGACGATCGCGGTGATCCTGCTGGGCATGCCGAACCTGGTCTGGCTCACCCTGACCATCGGTCTCGGCGCCACCTGGAACGGCCGGGTGGAAGGGCCCTTCGGACTGCCCATGCCGCACGTCCTGGACGAGGTGCTGCGCTCCAAGGACACCGCCACGCTCGATCTGAGCACCCTCGCCGAGCACGACGGCCGGGTCTGGTGGCTGGTGGTCGTCGACGCGGTCCTGCTGCTGGCCGTGGCGTTCCTGATGGCGGCCCGCTCACCCGCCCGGGTCCGCGCCTGGCGGCACGCCGTGCATATGGCCGTCGCCCTCGCCCTGACGGTTCTCATGATCTGCCTCATGGGCCGGATCTCCGCCCACTACGGGCTGTCGGTACTCGGCATCGGTGACCTCGGGGGCGGTCTGGGCGGAAAGCTGTTCCTCGAGCCGGAGCTCTGGACGGCGGTCGGCCTCGGCGCCCTGTGGGGCCTGGTCACCGGTTTCCTCGGCGCGCTGATGGCACGGCCCGTGCGACGCAAAGGAGAGATCAAACCGGCTCAAGCGTGACGCGGGGCGTGGCAGGGTGCGCTCAGCCGAGGAAGGGGTACCGCATGACGTTGGCTCTCGAAGACCGCCTTGCCGTGACCGAGTTGATCGCGCTGCACGGACACCTGGTGGACGCCGGGGCGCTGGACCGGATGTACGAGGTCTTCACCGCGGATGTCGTCTACGACCTGTCCGACTTCGGCCAGGGCGAACTCACCGGGCTCGTCGCGGTCAAGGAGGCGGCCCTTGCCCTGGGTGCCGGAAACCCCGTGGCGCACCACGTCACCAACGTGTTCGTCGAGGAGATCACCGACGACCGGGTCCACGCCCGCTCCAAGGGCCTCGGCATCATGGCGGACGGCTCGTGCGGCTCGGTCACGTACGAGGACACCGTGGTCCGCGTCGGTGGGCAGTGGCGGATCAGCCACCGCAGAATGCTGGCGCGGAAGGTGCCCTTGAACGGGCTGGGCCAGGGCTGACTACCGTCCCCGGACCACCGGCTCCGCCCAGCGGGGTGGGGGCTTCGGTCGGGTTTCCTGCGGTTTCACGGTCGGCAGGGCGACCTCCGTCGGCGGGTGAGCGCCCATCGCCGCCGAGCGGAGGGCCGCGACGAAGGCCAGGCAGGAGTCGTGGCGGTCGTCGGGCGTCTTGGCGAGGGCCTTGGCGAACACCGCGTCGAGCGGTGCGGGGAGGCCGGGGCGGGACTCGGACAGGGCAGGCGGGGCGTCGTACTGGTGGGCCCACAGCAGGGCCATGTCGTCGTCGCGGCGGAAGGGCGGGTGGCCCGTGAGGGACTCGTAGACCACGCAGGCGAATCCGTAGACGTCGCAGCGGCCGTCGACCGGGCGGCCCGAGATCTGCTCGGGTGCCACGTAGTCGAGGGTGCCGACGAACTGGCCGACCGTCGTGAAACCGGTCAGCGACAGGGACTTCTTCGTGAGGCCGAAGTCGGTGAGGTAGGTGTGCTCGGGGTGGTCGCTGTCGGTGCCGCGGGCGACGAGGATGTTGCCGGGTTTCACGTCCCGGTGGACGAGCCCGTGCTCGTGGGCCGCGTCGAGCGCGGAGGCGACCTGCGCGGCGATCCGCAAGGCGGTCGGAAGGGGCAACGGTCCCTGGCGGTCCAGGAGATGACGCAGGTCGCTGCCGGCGACGTACCGCATGGCGATGTACAGGACGCCGTCCGTCTCGCCCGCCTCGAAGACGGGGACGATGTGCGGGTGGTCGATCGCGGCGGCCACCCGGGACTCGTGGCTGAAGCGGTTGCGGAAGGTGTCGTTGCGGGCGAGTTCGGGGGCCAGCAGCTTCAGCGCCACCGTGCGGTCCAGGCGCAGGTCCCGGGCCCGGTAGACGACGGCCATGCCACCGCGGCCGATCTCCTGCTCGATGCGGTAGCTCGCGACCTGTCTGCCGACGAGTTCGGAGGGGCTGCCGGAGAAGAGGCTGGTCTCACGTGCCATCGCGCGTCACGACCTGGGTCGGGGCGTGTCCGCCCGCTTGAGGCCCGTCCGCTTGTGGCCCGTCATCGGTGGCGTAGGTGTTCAGCCGGGTCCCGTCGGCGTACACCCAGCGTCCGTGCTGGGCGTCGTACAGCCACATGTGCTCTCCGTCGACGACCACCCCGATCCGCAGTCCCCGCGTGCGGCCGCGGAACGCCTCCCCGTCCAGGCCGCCGCCGGCCAGCTCCTCGACCGCGGCCCGGTAGCGCGCGAGGGTCTCGTCCGCGCGGGCCAGCAGGGGGCGTGGGTCGGCGGCTCGGGTGAGCGGGCTGTCGGGGGCGGGTGGATCCTGCGGTACGGCGACCAGGTGGCGGCCGTCGACCCAGGCCGACCAGCCGTTGGCGCACAGGACGTGGGCCCAGTCACCGCGTCGCTCCACGAGTTGCACGGGCAGGAGCGGGTCGAAGGGGACGGTGGGCCGGGCCGGGTCGGGGGCCTCCCAGGCGGGCATGCCCTGGCCGGGGACGACGTGGGTGGGCCGGAAGCCGGGGGTCGTCATCGGCGGCCTACTTCCGCATGACCGCGGGTTCGTGGCGGCGCAGCAGCCGGGAGACGACGTATCCGAAGAGCACGGAGAGGACGACGAGCATGCCGATGTTCAGCAGCCACACGCCCACCGAGTGCTTGAACAGCGGATCGCCGGTGAGGTCGCCCGGCACGATCCGGGCCAGGCCGATCGTGCCGGCCATCGCTCCGAGCGCCCAGCGCGAGGGCACCAGCCAGGACAGCTGTTCCAGGCCGGGCACACCGTCGAGCTGCAGCAGGGCCCCGCAGAAGACGACCTGGACGATGGCGAGCAGCACGAGCAGCGGCATCGTCACCTCTTCCTTGCGCACCACCGCGGACACGAGCAGACCGAGCATCATCGCCGTGAACGCCAGGAGGGCCACAGCGATCGTGATCTCGGCAAGGGGCGGCATCAACACGCCTTCGCCACCGGGCGCGTTGAGGTCGACCCCGAGGAGGGCGACCAGGGTCAGGACCACCGCCTGCACGACGGTGATCGTGCCCAGCACGACGACCTTGGACATCAGATACGCCGATCTGGAGAGGCCGACGGCTCGTTCGCGCTGGTAGATGACCCGCTCCTTCACCAGCTCGCGCACGGCGTTCGCGGCGCCGGTGAGGACGCCTCCGACGCACAGGATGAGCAGGGCGTTCATCGCGGTGTCGCGGGTGAGTTGGCTGCCCGCGAGGGCCCGGGCCATGGCGCCCATGACGAACGGCAGGGCGATCATGATGACGAGGAAGGTGCGGTCGGCGCCGAGAGCGGCGCAGTAGCGGCGGATCAGGGTGCCGAGTTGGGCGCCGCGGCTGCGGGGCCTCGGCGGGGGCGCGATGATGACCGGCTCGGAGCGGGGCATCCGGGGCTGCGCGGTGGCCTCGGTGACGTACTGGTGCTGGAAGGGCGAGGTGCGGAAGTCGCCGGACCAGTCCCGGTCCTGGTCCCGTTCGAAGGCCTCGAAGGCCTCCGGCCACTGCTCGAAGCCGAAGTAGGCGAGAGCGTCCTCGGGCGGGCCGTAGTAGGCGATCTTCCCGCCGGGTGCGAGGACGAGGAGGCGGTCGCAGACGTCGAGGCTCAGGACGCTGTGGGTGACGACGATGACCGTGCGGCCGTCGTCGGCGAGGCCGCGCAGCATGTGCATCACCGAGCGGTCCATGCCGGGGTCGAGGCCGGAGGTCGGTTCGTCGAGGAACAGCAGGGAGGGCTTGGTCAGCAGCTCCAGGGCCACGCTGACCCGCTTGCGCTGGCCGCCGGACAGGCTGTGCACGGGCTGGGCGGCTCGCTGTTCCAGGCCGAGTTCCCGGATGACCTCGTCGACCCGCTCCCGGCGCTCGGACTTCGCGGTGTCCTGCGGGAAGCGCAGTTCGGCGGCGTACGTCAGGGCGCTGCGGACAGTCAGCTGGGCGTGCAGGATGTCGTCCTGCGGGACCAGGCCGATGCGCTGGCGCAGCTCGGCGTAGTCGCGGTAGAGGTCGCGGCCGTCGTAGAGGACGGTGCCGTGGTCGGCGGGGCGCTGTCCGGTGAGGGCGTTCAGGAGGGTGGACTTTCCGGCGCCGCTCGGGCCGACGACCGCGAGCAGGCACTTCTCACCCACCGGGAAGGACACGTGGTCGAGCAGGGTCTTGCGGCCGTGGTCGACGGCGACCGTGAGGTCCTGGACGTCGAGGGAGACCTCGCCGGTGTCGACGTACTCCTGGAGCGTGTCGCCGACCAGGCAGAACGCCGAGTGGCCGATGCCGACGATGTCACCGGGGCCGAGGGCGGCGCCGGTGACGGGCCGGCCGTTGAGATAGGTGCCGTTGTGGCTGCCGAGGTCGGCGATCTCGTAGCTGTCGTCGGGCAGGGCGCGCAGCTCGGCGTGGTGGCGGGAGACGACCAGGTCGTCGATGACGAGGTCGTTGTCGTCGGCGCGGCCGATACGGACCGTGCGGGTGGGCAGCGGGCGTACGGCGGTGGGCCGCCGGAAGGTGCCCGTCAGGCCCGGCATCGAGACGGCGGAAGGGCGCTCGGGGGCGGGACGGCCCAGCAGGACCGCGCAGGGACCGTCGGCGGGGCTGCCGAAGTGGATCACACTGCCGGGGCCGACGTCCCACTCGCGGACGCGGCGGCCGTCGGTGTAGGTGCCGTTGGTGCTGTTCTCGTCCTCGAGGGTCCAGTGGTCGGCGTCGGGCCGCAGCACTGCGTGGTGCCACGAGACCCGGGCGTCGTCGATGACGATGTCGCTCAGCGGGTCGCGCCCGACGTGGTAGTCGTGGCCCGGGCTCATCACCGTGGAGCCGGTGTCGGTCTCCAGGACGAGCTCGGGCGCCGTCGGTGCAACCGGCCGCTCCGCCATACAAGAATTCTACCGATTCGAACCTTTTGTCGCCCGGTGGCGCGGATCAGGCGACCGGCGTGAAGAGCGCCGAGGCCATCCGGTGCATTCTCACCGCGTCCACGGACTCGGCGAGCAGTTCGTATTCGGTGGTGTCGTCACTGGCGGCGATCCTGACCAGTCGGCCGGCCGCCAACTCGTCGGCGACCAGATCCTGTTGGTACAGGTCGGCACACCAGGCCCGCATGACGGCGGGTACGTCGAGCACGGTGCCGGCGACGGGGGCGAGGGCGCCTGCCGGGAAGTGCTCGGCCTCGGGCTGGGGGTCTAATCGGTCGGCGATCCACGAGGCCCGGTCACGTAACCACCACAGGGCGAGGGCGAGGGTGGGGGCGCGATAGGTTCCGAGCGGTACGCCGATGCGCCGCCCGTCGCAGATGCCGTACCCCGTGACATGGCACAGGAATTCGTCGTGCACGATCCACTCCCCCGCTTGCTCCGTTCACCTGACGGCAGGGCCTCGCTTTCGTGCGGCTCATGTGCGGTACGCGGTCCTCAGTGCTGTACGTGACGGGCTCTTCGCTCGATGTGAAGGACCTGTCAGTCGAGTATGTTCACTACTGAAACACTGTCACCACATCTTTTTGGCCAGTCTCCTGGCATATTCACCCACCCTTCTGGCCGAAATCTGACGGGTACACGCTCAAACGTCATTACCCGGGAAGTAATCGACGGTTCCGAGAGTCGCGGGCAGGGTTGCGGTACCAGGTCCCACCAGCACAGACGACCTCGACGGAGGCTGATCACCCATGTCCGCGAACACCGATCGTTACGAGAACGCCGTCAGCCGCTACTTCGAAGCCTGGAACGCCAGGGAGCCGAAGGCACGTACGAAAGCCGTGGCGGCCGCCTGGGCGGTGGGCGGCGGCTACACCGACCCCCTCGCCGACGTGGTCGGCCACGAGCAGATCGCCGGGGTCATCGCGACGGCCCATGAGCAGTTCCCCGGTTTCGCCTTCCGGCTCACCGGCGCCGTCGAAGGGCATCACGACACCGCGCGGTTCTCCTGGGAGCTCGTGAGTGAGGTCGACGGCTCGGCGCCCGTCGCCGGATCCGACGTGATCACGCTGGCCGGTGACGGCCGGATCAGGGCCGTGCTCGGATTTCTCGACCGCGTTCCGGCCGGGGCGTGAGCGACGGCGGCGATGAGTTCTCCCCTCGCCGGTGGTCTCTTGGAGAGAAGCCATCGGCGAGGGAGGACCTCATGGCCAGTACCGGAAAAGTGGACGCGGAATTCACCGCGGTCCTCAGCAGGAAACCGGAGAAAGGCAGCTGGACCTGTGTCCACTGGCCCGCCTCCGTCGAGTTCTTCGGCACCCACGGACTGGTGAAGGTCCGCGGGACGATCGACGGACACCCCTTCCAGAGCTCCTTCATGGCGCTCGGGGACGGCACGCACATGCTGCCCGTGAAGGCCGACGTGCGGAAGGCCATCGGGAAGGAGGCCGGGGACACGGTCACCGTGCGGATCGAGGAGCGGACCGGCTGATCGGGCCTTCCCCACGGGATCGCGAGGTACTTGTACGCAAGCCGGCCTCCCGCGGCCATGACGGCCGCGCCGGTCATGCCTTGACGATCGCCTCGATCCTCGCCAGTTCCTCCGCGTCGAAGTCCAGGTTGGCGATCGTGCCCACGCTGTCCTCGATCTGCTTCGGGCTGCTGGCGCCGACGAGGGCCGAGGTGACGCGGCCGCCGCGCAGGACCCAGGCCAGGGCCAGCTGGGCGAGGGTCTGGCCACGGCCCTTGGCGATGTCGTTGAGCTCGCGGAGCTGCTGCACCAGGTCCTCGGTGACCGCGTCCGAGTTCAGGAAGGGGCTGTCGCTCGCGGCTCGCGAGTCCTCGGGGATGCCGTCCAGGTAGCGGCCGGTCAGCAGGCCCTGCTCCAGCGGGGAGAAGACGATGGAGCCGACCTGGAGCTCGTCCAGCGCGTCCAGCAGGCCGCCGTCCTCGGGGCGGCGGTCCAGCATCGAGTAGCGCGGCTGGTGGATGAGGAGCGGGGTGCCCAGCTCACCGAGGATGCGGGCGGCCTCGCGGGTCTGCTCGGCCGAGTAGTTCGAGATTCCGACGTAGAGCGCCTTGCCCTGCTGGACCGCGGTGTGCAGGGCGCCCATCGTCTCCTCCAGGGGAGTCTCCGGGTCGGGCCGGTGCGAGTAGAAGATGTCGACGTAGTCCAGGCCCATCCGGGTCAGGCTCTGGTCCAGCGAGGACAGCAGGTACTTGCGGGAACCCCACTCGCCGTACGGGCCGGGCCACATCAGGTATCCGGCCTTGGTGGAGATGATCAGCTCGTCGCGGTAGGCCGCGAGGTCTGCCTTGAGCGCCTCGCCGAAGGCGGACTCGGCGGCGCCGGGCGGCGGGCCGTAGTTGTTGGCGAGGTCGAAGTGGGTGACGCCGAGGTCGAAGGCGCGGCGCAGGATGGCCCGCTGGGTCTCGACGGTACGGTCCGCCGGGCCGAAGTTGTGCCACAGGCCGAGCGAGATCGCGGGAAGCTTCAGGCCACTGCGTCCGGTGCGCCGGTAGGGCATCTCCGCGTAGCGGTCGGGGTGTGCGGTGTACAACGCGACTCCAGAGGGGTTGGCACGGTGGAACCAGGGTCTTGAACCTGTCCACTCTTTCGCGACCTGGGGGCATTGGTCCAACAGAAGAATCCGATGGAATTCAGCGGATAGGCTTCTCAATCATGGAACTGCGCCATCTCCAACACTTCGTGGCCGTCGCCGAGGACCAGCACTTCACCCGGGCCGCCGAGCGGCTCCTGGTGTCCCAGTCGGGACTGTCCGCGTCCATCCGGGCGCTGGAGCGGGAGCTGCAGACCCCGCTGTTCGTGCGGACCACGCGCCGGGTGACGCTCACCCCGGCGGGGCGGGCACTGCTCGGCGAGGCCGAGCGGATCCTCGCGCAGGTGCGCTCGGCCCACGAGGCGGTGGCGGCCGTGCAGGGGGTGCTGCGCGGGATGCTCGCGCTGGGCTCCGAACAGTGCATCGCCGGGCTGCACGTGGCGGGGCTGCTCGCCGCTTTCCGGCGGCAGCATCCGGACGTCGAGATCTGTCTGCGCCAGGCGGGGTCCGCGGCCCTCGCCGAGGAGGTCGCCGCCGGACGGCTCGATCTGGCCTTCGCCGTCCGGGCGGCGCAACAGGACACCGACCAGCTGCGCGTCGTACCACTGTCGAGCGAGCCCATGACCGTGCTGTGCCACCCCAGCCACCGGCTCGCGGCCGTCGGCGCGGCCGTGACGCCGGAGGATCTGGGCGGCGAGGTCTTCGTCGACTTCCATCCGGACTGGGGCCCGCGCCGCACCACCGACGCCGCCTTCGCCGCCGCGGGACTGCGCCGCAACGTCGCGCTGGAGGTCAACGACGTGCACAGTCTCCTCGACCTCGTGGACGAGAACCTCGGCGTGGCCGTCGTTCCCCAGCACTTCCGGCACAAGCGGGCGTCGCTGACGGCTCTGCCCGTCAAGGGCACCGGCGAGACCGTGTACGAGACCGTCGCGCTGCTGCCGCCCTCGCAGGCGACGAGTCCTGCGGCCCGGGCACTGATGTCCCTGCTGGAAACAGGGGGTCTGAGTACACCCCCCGACGGGGTCCACACCTCGTGACCTGATCCGTCCCGCGCACCAGACTCATGACCGTTCCCGAGGACAACCACGGTCAGGAGCAGGGAAGATGACGGACCCCACACGACGGAACGTACTGCGCGGCGCGGCGGCGATCACGGCGGCCGGCGCGCTCGTCGGCACCGGAGCGGGCTCGCTGCCCGCCTCGGCGGCGCCCCGGACAGCGCGCCGCTACCCCTTCCTGGAGGGCGCGTTCGAGCCCGTCACCGAGGAGCTGACGGCCTTCGACCTGCCGGTCACCGGCCGCATCCCGCGCGAGCTCAACGGCCGATATCTGCGCAACGGCCCCAACGCTCTGGGCCTTGAGGACCCGCGTGCCCACCACTGGATGCTCGGCGAGGGCATGGTGCACGGCGTCCGGCTGCGCGAGGGCCGTGCGGAGTGGTACCGCAACCGCTGGGTGCGCTCGTCCCAGGTCGCGAAGAAGCTCGGCGAGACCTACCCCGGCCCGGTGCCGCCGGACGACTTCCCCTGCAACACCCATGTGATCCCGCACCGGGGGCGGATCCTGGCGCTCCAGGAGAGCGGGCCGCTGCCGTACGAGCTCGACGACGATCTGAACACCGTGGGCACGTACGACTTCCGGGGCACCCTGGAGGGCGCGTTCACCGCGCACACCAAGTACGACGTCCACGCCGGTGAACTGCACGCGATCGCCTACTACCCGACCTGGGACCATGTGCGGCACCTGGTCGTGAACCCGGCGGGCCGCGTCTCGCGCAGTACGCGGATCCCGGTGGCGGACGCGCCGATGATCCACGACTTCGCGCTCACCGAGAACCATGTGGTGATCCTCGACATGCCGGTCACCTTCGACCCGGCGGGCGCCGAGCGCGGCGACATCGTGCCGTACGTCTGGAACGACCGGCATCCGGCACGGGTCGGTGTGCTGCCTCGCGCCGGGGGCGCGGTCCGCTGGTTCGAGGTCGACCCGGTGTACTACTCGCACACCCTCAACGCGTACGAGGAGGGCCCGAACCTCGTCATCGACATGACCAACTTCGACGCGCCCTTCCTCGTGGCGGGCAACGGCTCGGGCGGGCCGTACGGGGCGAGTACCCCCCGGCTTGACCGCTGGACGGTCGACCTGCGTCAGGGGCGGGTACGGACCCGGACCCTCGACGACCGCCCGCAGGAATTCCCGCGCGTCAACGAGGCGTTGGTGTCCCGCCGGCACCGCTACGGCTACTCGGCGGCGGCCGCGGAGATGGTGCTGGCCTATCAGGCGGTCGACGGCAATCCGCCCGACCGGGCGTTCAGCAACGCGCTCATCAAGCACGACCTGCTGCGCGGCACCTCGCAGGTGCACCGGCTGCCCCGGGGCGCGGCGGCGAGCGAGGCCGTGTTCGTGCCGTCCGACCCCTGCGACGAGCGGGCCGCGGAGGACGACGGGTACGCGATCGCGTATGTGCACAACCCCGGTCGAGGGGCGTCGGACCTGGTGATTCTCGCGGCCCAGGACTTCAGCGGCGAGCCGGTCGCCCGGATCCATCTGCCGGGACGGGTGCCGTTGGGCTTCCACGGGAGCTGGATTCCCGACGCGTGACGCGGCGCGATGCGCGATGGTGGACACCATGCATGCAAAGGACATCCTCATCGACGCGTACACCCGCATCCAGGAAGAGGTCCACGCGGCCGTCGAGGGCCTCACCGTCGACGACCTCCACCGTCGCCCCGGCCCCGACGCCAACTCCGTCGCCTGGCTGGTCTGGCATCTCACCCGCGTCCAGGACGACCACGTGGCCGGCGCCTTCGACCTCGAACAGGTCTGGCTGACGCAGGACTGGGAGAAGCGCTTCGGCCTGGACCTGAAGCCCCATGACATCGGGTACGGCCACACCTCCGCGCAGGTCGCCAAGGTGCGGGTCGACTCCGCCGACCTGCTGACCGGCTACTACGACGCCGTGCACGACCAGACACTCGCAGCCCTGCGCGGCCTGACGGCCGAGGACCTGGACCGGGTCGTGGACGAGAACTGGGATCCGCCGGTCACGCTGGGCGTCCGGCTGGTCAGCGTCCTGTCCGACGACTACGAGCACGTCGGACAGGCCGCCTATCTGCGGGGGCTGTATCAGAGCGCGTAGCCCGGCAGGACGACGTCCTCGATGAGGGCCGTGCGCTCGTCGAAGGGGATGAACGCGCTCTTGAGAGCGTTCACCGTGACCGTGCGCAGGTCCTCGACCGTCCAGCCGGCCTCCTCCACCAGCAGGGACATCTCCCGGGTCATCGTCGTACCCGACACGAGCCGGTTGTCGGTGTTGAGGGTGACCCGGAATCCCAGGTCCTTCAGGGCGGTGATGGGGTGCTCGGCGATCGAGGTGGCGGCGCCGGTCTGGAGGTTGGAGGTCGGGCACATCTCCAGGGCGATCCGGTGGTCCCGCACCCAGCCCGCGAGCCGGCCGAGCTTGCCGTCGACGATGTCCTCGGTGATCCGTACCCCGTGGCCGAGGCGCTGGGCGCCGCACACCTGCACGGCCTGGTGGATGCTGGGCAGGCCGTGGGCCTCACCGGCGTGGATGGTGAACGGCACGCTCTCGCGGCGCAGGTGCTCGAAGGCGTCCCGGTGGTCGGCGGCCGGGAAGCCGTCCTCGGCGCCGGCGATGTCGAAGCCGACGACACCGGCGTCCCGGAAGGCCACGGCCAGGTCGGCGGCCTCGCGCACCCGGTCGAACATCCGCATCCCGCACAGCAGCGTCCCGACCCGCACCGGAGTGCCCGCGGCGGCGGCCTTCGCCATACCGGCGGCCAGGCCCTCCTGGACCGTCTCGACGACCTCGGCCATGGTCAGTTCGCCGTTGGTGTTCAGCTCGGGGGCGTAGCGCACCTCGCCGTACACGACCCCGTCGGCGGCCAGGTCGAGGACGTACTCCTCGGCCGTGCGCAGCAGGCCCTCGCGCGTCTGCATGACGGCGAGGGTGTGTTCGAAGGTGGCTATGTAGCGCACCAGGTCGCCGGAGTTGGCGGCCTCGAAGTACCAGGCGGCGAGCTCGTCCGGGTCGGTGGTGGGCAGGGTGTGACCGGCCTCCGCCGCGAGCTCCACCACGGTCGCGGGGCGCAGGCCGCCGTCGAGGTGGTCGTGCAGGACGGCCTTGGGGAGGCGGCGGATCAGGTCGGCGTCTACGCGCGTAGCGGTCATGGCGGGGTCTTCCTCGGACTTCGAACAGGGTGGCGTGAAGGTCAGTCGGCGGGCTGGAGCAGGTCCCAGCGGTTTCCGTAGAGGTCCTGGAAGACGGCGACCGAGCCGTAGGGCTCGTGGCGCGGCTCCTCCAGGAAGGTCACGCCCGCGGCGAGCATGCGGGCGTGGTCGCGGGCGAAATCGTCGGTCTGCAGGAAGAATCCGACGCGCCCGCCGGTCTGGTCACCCACCCGGGCCTGCTGAGCCTCGCCCTTGGCGCGGGCGAGCAGCAGGTCGGTGCCGCCTTCGCGCTCGTCCGGCCGTACGACGACCCAGCGGGAGCCGTCGGAGCGGGGCGCGTCCTCGACGAGCCGGAAGCCGAGGGCTTCGGTGTAGAAGCGGATCGCCTCGTCGTAGTCGTCGACGACGAGGGTGACCAGGGCGATGCGTCTCATCGGAACCTCTCGGGACGGGTGCTCGACGGGTGGTTGACAGGTGATTGACGGGAGAGGTTATACGTAAAACGTCGTCGGCGCCAGTCCGGTCGCCGGGGCTCCTGTGCGTGGGCCGTACGCCGCGTGACAGGCTGGTGATCACCGCCGGGGTCACGGCTCCGGCGCCCCATCACCGGACTGCCGCACAGGAGTCGAGCACCATGACAGAACTGCCGAAGTCGACTGGAGCTCCCGCCCGCCAGAACGTCACCTTCCCGAGCGGCGGCACCACCGCGCACGGTTATCTGGCACTGCCGCCGTCCGGGAGCGGGCCGGGCGTCATCGTGATCCAGGAGTGGTGGGGCCTGACCGACCACATCGCCGACGTCGCCGACCGGCTGGCGGCGGAGGGCTTCGTGGCCCTCGCCCCCGATCTCTACGGCGGCAATGTCGCCCACGAGAGCGCCGAGGCCCTGCGGATGATGCAGGACCTCCCGGTCTCCCGGGGTGTGGAGCTGCTCTCCGGCGCGGTCGACCACCTGCTGGCCCTGGACGAGGTCACCTCGGACACCGTCGGCGCGGTCGGCTTCTGCATGGGCGGCGGATTCGTGCTGTACCTCGCGGCGGCCGACCCCCGGGTGAGTGCCGCGGTGCCGTTCTACGGCGTGATCCAGGGCGAGCTGCCCGACTTCTCGGGCCTGAAGGCGGAGATCCTGGGCCACTACGGCGAGCTCGACGAGAGCATCCCGGCGAAGAGCCTCGACGCTCTGCGCGAGACCGTCCAGGAGCAGTCCGGAATCACCCCGGACCTGCGCCTCTACCCGGCGAACCACGCCTTCTTCAACGACGGCCGCCCGGTCTACGACGCCGAGTCCGCCACCCGCGCATGGGAGAGCACGGTGCCCTTCCTGCACGAGCGGCTGGGCTAGGGGCTGCGCTGAGGAGCGGGGCTGCTGCGAGGCGGGTGCCTTGCGGAGGCTGGGGCTGCGGCATGGCGCGGGCGCGGACGGACCGGACCGGCTGTGAAGCGAGGTGCCCTGCGGCGGCTCGGGCTGCTGCAAGGCACGGGCGCCGACGAGCCGAACCGGCAGCAAGCGCAGGCACCCCGCGACGAACCCGACCGGCTGCAACGCGAGGTGCCCCGCGACGGACCGGGCTGCTGCAAGGCACGGGCGCCGACGAGCCGAACCGGCAGCAAGCGCAGACACCCCGCGACGAACCCGACCGGCTACAAAGCGAGGTGCCCCGCGACGGACCGGGCTGCTGCAAGGCACGGGCGCCGACGAGCCAGACCGGCAGCAAGCGCAGACACCCCGCGACGAACCCGACCGGCTACAAGACGAGGTGCCCAGCGACGGCTCAGACTGCTACAAGGCACGGGCGCCGACGGACCGAACCGGCTGCAAGCGCAGACACCCGCGACGAACCCGACCGGCTGCAACGCGAGGTGCCCCGCGACGGCTCAGACTGCTACAAGGCACGGGCGCCAGCAGGCCGGACCGGCTGCAAGGCGAGGTGCCCTGGGACGGATCGGGGCTGTGGATCAGCGGGCCCGGTCGGCTGAGGCGGGCGGGGCCCGGTGCCCGCAGCCGCACGGCGGAGAAGCCCCGTGACAGCCGGCGTGCCCGGTCAGCTCAGACGCGACTGGTAGTACGCCCAGGCGCACAGCGCAGGAGCCCATGACGGCCGGCGCGCCCCATCAGCCCAGACGGGACCGGTACGCCCAGGCGCACAGCGCAGGAGCCCATAGCGGTCGGCGCGCCCCATCAGCTCAGACGGCACCGGCGCGCCCAGCCGCACAGCGGAGAAGCCCATGACGGCCGGCGTGCCCAGTCAGCTCAGACGGCACCGGCGCGCCCAGCCGCACAGCGGAGAAGCCCATGACGGCCGATGTGCCCAGTCAGCCCAGACGGCACCGGCACGCCCAGCCGCACAGCGCAGGAGCCCGCCACGGCGGACGGGGCGCTGACCGGTGGGTCCCCGCTCGAGCGAGTCCGAGTCCGAGTGCGGGGACGGTGACTGCAGCGCTGCCGGTGAGGGTGGTCGGCGGTCGTAGGGCCCCGGACCGAGGCGCCGGGGTGAGGCGGCCGGTAGCGTCCCGGCCATGACGATCACCGAGAGCCGCACCCTCGAACAGCGCAAGCGCGACGTACTGACCAGGCTGGAGCGGGAGACGGACATCTGGGTGGCCTCGGCGGACGCCGACGGGCTGCCCTGTCTGGTCGCGCTGTGGTTCGTCTGGGACGGCGAGTCCGTCTGGCTGTCCACGCGGATCACCAATCCCACGGGCCGCAATCTGCGCGACGGCGGGCGCACCCGGCTGGCGTTCGGGGACACCCAGGACGTCGTGCTCATCGACGGGGATGTGCGTACCTACGGCGGGGAGGACGTGCGGGCCGCGGCGATCGACCTCTTCATGGCGAAGACGGGCTGGGACCCACGCCGCGACAGCGCCTCCTACGCCTTCTTCCAGGTGCGCCCGCGCACCGTGCAGGCCCTCAACGGACAGCACGAGATGCGCGGGCGGCACGTCATGCAGGACGGCGTGTGGGCCGTCTGATCTCTCAACCGGCTTTCTGATGCAGTGCGTTCAGGACGTCCAGCTCGTCGTCGGTGAGCCTCAGCGCGCCTGCCGCGATGTTCTCGGTGAGATGGTCGGGGTTGCCGGTGCCGGGGATCGCCAGGACGTGCGGGCCCTGGGCGAGGGTCCAGGCGAGCCGGACCTGGGCGGGGGTCGCGTCGTGCGCCCGTGCGACGGCGAGCACCGCCTGGTCGTGGGCGGTGGTGGCGCCCTCGGCTCCGGCGTCCCCGGCGATCGCGAAGAACGGCACGAAGGCGATGCCCTGTTCGCCGCAGATCCGCACCATGTCGTCGGTGGCCCGGTTGCGGGAGTCGAGCCCGAAACGGTTCTGCACGGACACCACCGGCGCGATGGCCTGCGCCTCGGCGAGGTGCCGGGGCTCGACGTCGGAGATGCCGAGGTGCCGGATCAGGCCCTTGTCGCGCAGTTCGGCGAGGGCCCCGAAGTGCTCGGCGATCGACTCCTGGCGCATCCGGCGGAGATACACCAGGTCGAGCTGGTCGCGGCCGAGCTGGCGGAGGTTCTCCTCGACGTGACCGCGCAGGTCCTCCGGTCGGGCCGAGGTGCCCCACTCGCCCGCGTAGTCCCGGAAGGGCCCGACCTTTGCGGCGATGATGAGGTCGTCGGGGTACGGGGACAGCGCGCTGTTGATGATCTCGTTGGCGGAGCGCAGCGAGGAGAAGTAGAAGGCGGCCGTGTCGATGTGGTTCACGCCGAGCTCGATCGCCCTGCGCAGCACGGCGATCGACCGCTGCCGGTCGCTCGGGGTCCCGAAGTGGAAAGCCGCGCTGCCCGTCAGCCGCATCGCGCCGAAGCCGATGCGGTTGACGGTGAGATCGCCGAGTGTCCAGGTGCCTGCCGCGTCCGCGGTGATCGTTTCGGAGGTCATCGGCGGATGATGACACACCTGCGGCCCACCTCCGCGGGCAGTTTCCGAACTCCTACCTTCGCTGGGCGGCCAACCGGATGGGCGCGTTCGCCGCGCCGAACCCCGCATAGCCGCCGGTCCGCTGCACGAACTCGAAGAAGACGTGGCCGACCGTCTCGGTGTAGCAGTGCCGGAACTCGCCGCCCCGCTCGTCACGGTCGTAGAGGATGCCCAGTTCGCGGTAGGTCTCCAACTCGCCCTCCGCGAACTCGAATCGCGCCTCGAGGTCGTCGTAGTAGTTCGCCGGGACGCGCAGCAGCCCGGCCCCGGCCGCCCGGAAGCGGCGCACCGCGGCGACGATGTCGCCGACGGCGAACGCCACGTGCCGGGCGCGGGTTTCGCCGCCCTCCTCCGGAGCGGGCGCGAGGTTGAGGACCAGCCGGGGCCCGTCGGACGAGGCGGACAGGGCTCGGCTGCGGAACAGGCCGTAGGGGTCGGCGAGTTCGACGGTCTCGTGCGGGCTGAGGCCCAGCACCGTGCGGTGGAAGAGCACCGATTCGTCGAAGTGGTGCCACGGCTGGGTCAGCGCGAGGTGGTCGATGACGGTGGCTTCTCCGGGTCCGCTCTCGGCCGTGTACGTGAAGTCGTCGGTCCAGCTGGGGAGTTCGGGGCGGCCGGTCGAACAGAAGAGGACTTCGGTGCCGTCGGGGGCCGCTATCGACTCCAACGGAACGTCCTGTGCGGCACGGCGCTTGGGCAGGGCGGGCGCGAGCAGGGCTTCCGCGCGGCGGGCGGAGGCTGCCGGATCCGCCGTCTCCAGGCCTACGGCGGCCAGGGTGGTGTCCGTACGGCGACCGGCGGCACCCGTGTTGACCAGGATGCGGGCTCCGCCCTGCTCCCAGAGGTCGACCGGCTTGCCGTGATGGCGGGCGGTGCGGGTGAAGCCGAGGGCGGTGAGGAGTTCACCGACGGGTTCCGGGTCGCTGGTGGCGAGTTCCGCGAAGGCGACGCCGGAGGGGATCACCGGGGCCGGGAGCGGGGAGACGCCGGCGTTCTCCTCGAGGGCGAGCAGGGAGCGCAGCCCGTCCAGCGCGGTGCGGCCCGCGTCCGCCTGGCGGAAGACGTCGTTGAAGACCTCCAGTGAAAGGGGGCCGTCGTATCCCGCGTTCAGGACGTGGCGGAGAAGTCCGGCCACGTCGAAGCCGCCCTGGCCGGGGAAGCAACGGTAGTGGCGGCTCCACTGGAGGACGTCCATGGCCATCAGCGGGGCGTCGGCGAGCTGGAGGAAGAAGATCTTGTCGCCGGGGATGTCCGCGATGCCTTTGAGGTCCTCGGGTCCAGAAGCCCGGGAGAGGATGTGAAAACTGTCCAGGCAGGTGCCGAGCGCAGGATGGTCTGCGGCTTCGACGATCCGCCAGGCGTGGCCGTACGTGCTGACGTGCCGCCCCCACGCGAGTGCCTCGTAGGCCACCTTGATGCCGAACTCCTGGGCCAAGTCGGCGAGTCGGCTCAGCTGCTCGGCCGCGAGGGCGTCGTCGTCCACGGCCTGGGGGGCGATGCTGGAGCAGACGAGGACGGTGTCGGCGCCGAGCCTGCGCATCAGCTCGAACTTGTGCCGGGCGCGCCTGAGGTTGCGGGCGAAGATCTCTTCCGGGACCGCCTCGATGTCCCGCATCGGCTGGTAGAGGTCGATACCCAGACCGAGGTCGGCTGTACGGGCGGCGATCTCCTCGGGGGCGAGCGGGCTCGCCAGGAGGTCGTTCTCGAAGATCTCGACGCCGTCGAAGCCGGCCCGTGAGGCGGCCGTCAGCTTCTCGGTGAGGGTGCCGCTGAGGCAGACGGTGGCGATGGACTTACGCATACTCGCTCCCGAGGCCGTCACTGGGACTCCCAGCTGACCACTAGATGGTCCTATTGATCCGCTGTGCGGTCAGAGTAGGGGGCGTAGGCTCCTCGAGCAAGGGCCCAGGTTTCCCTGGTCCGCACAGCGGACTACGGTCGGGAGCAGCATCGGCCGAGGGCCGCGGGGAACGTACGGGGAGGCAGCGGGTGAGTGAGGGACAGTCGCGGGCGGGGGGTGACGCCGATCAGCAGGCGGGCGGGGTGCGCAGTGTGCGGCGGGCCTTCGACATCCTCACCCTGCTCACCGAGGACCGGCCCGTGATCAGCCTGCGGGAGATCACCGAGTCGACTGGGCTCGCCAAGACGACCGCGCTGCGTCTGGTGCAGACCCTGGAGGAGACCGGCCTGCTGGGCTCGCACCCGTCCGGCTACACCGCGGGTCCCGCGCTGTGGCGCTGGGCCTATCTCGCGCGCAGCCAGTGGGAGGTGCCGCAGGAGACCCGGAAGGTCATGCGCGATCTCGCGGACCGGCTCGGCGAGACCGTCAATCTCTTCGTCGCCCGGGGCGTCCACCGCATCTGCGTCGCCCACGAGGAGAGTCCGCACCCGCTGCGCCATGTCGTCGACGTCGGCGACGAACAGCCGCTGTGGGCCGGCGCCTCCTCGAAGATCCTGCTGCGGGACGCCTCCGAGGTGTTCCTGAGCCGGGTCGCCGCCGCCTCACCACAGGGCGAGGCCCATGTCGAGCGGCTGCGGGCCTGGGCCACGGAGGCGGCCGAGCGCGGCTACGCCGTCAGCAGCAGCGAGTGGGACGAGGGGCTCACCGCCGTGGCGGTGCCGGTGACCGGCCGCACCGGCAAGGTCGTCGCCTCCCTCTCCCTGAGCGGCCCCAGCCACCGCTTCCCCTACGAGGCCGTCGAGCGCTTCGCCACGGAGCTCGCCGAGGGCGCCCGCCTCATCTCCGGCCAGGGGTTCAGCCATCCACTGAGCAGCGCCGTCTGAGGCTGGTGAGAATTCCCGGCCGCCGTTGGCCGGTCCTCTCCTCAGCCGGAAGCCTGGTCACTGTCCTTCATCTCGCCCCAGCCGTGCCAGCGCTCGACCTCGATCCGGGCGCTGAAGCGGGTCCGGACCCGGTTCGGGTAGGCACGGCCGCCGTAGTGGGTGGAGAGGCGGTCGATGTCGACGAGGCCCTCGTCCTCGTACGTCTCGATCACGCGGCCGATGAGCGTGACGTGCGTGTACCAGTTGTCGCCGTCCAGGACGGTGAGCGTGACGCGCGGGTCGCGGCGCAGGTGCTTCAGCCGGATCCTGCCCTCGTCCAGGTTGATCAGGACACGGCCGTCCTCCCAGAGGTACCAGGTGGGGGTCGACACCGGCGTTCCGTCGGAGCGGAGGGTCGCCATCACGCACGGGTTGGGGCGCCGCAGCAGTTCGACGGCCGCGGGCGGCAGCGGGGGCTTGGACACGAAGGGTTCCTCCTCGGGAGCCTCGGGTTCAGGCGTTCTCGTCGAAACTCGCATAGTAGGCGGCGGCCATGTCCTCGTCGCCGTGGCCCTGGGCGGCGGCGCGTTCGAAGCGTTCGGCGCTCGCGGCGGCCACGTCCAGGCGGACTCCGCCCCGCTCACCGGCCTCGACGATCAGGCGGGCGTCCTTGGCGGCGGTGGAGACCGCGAACTGGGCCGGTGACAACTGGTCGTTGAGGACCAGGCCCGACTTGGCCCGCAGGTAGCCCATGTCCAGGGGACCGCCGTCGATGGCGTCGAAGAAGCCCTGCGGGTCCACGCCGAGGGCCTTCGCGAGGGCGAGGACCTCTCCGGCCGCGTTGGTCACCGCGAGCACCCAGCTGTTGGCGACCAGCTTCAACCGGGTCGCGCTGCCCTCGGCGCCGTCCTCGCCGGTCCACACCGTGCGCGCGCCGACCGCGTCGAAGACGGGGGTCACGGCACCCCGGCCGTCGACCGGGCCGGCCGCGAGGACCAGCAGCTGTCCGGCCTCGGCGGGCTGGCGGGTGCCCAGAACGGGCGCGTCGAAGAAGACCAGTCGGTGCTCGCGGGCGAAGGCGGCCAGGTCGGCGATCCCCTCGACGCCGGCGGTGGTCGACTGCACCCACGCGATGCCCGGGCGGAGCCCTTCGGTGGCCTGACGCATGACGTCCAGGGCCGCGGGACCGTCGTACAGCATGGTCAGGACCACGTCGGCGCCCCGCACGGCCTCGGCGGGGCTGTCAGCGATCTCGACGCCGTCCGCGGCCAGCGGCTGTGCCTTGCCGGCGCTGCGGTTCCAGGCGCGGACGGTGTGTCCGGCGCGGGCGAGATTGCGGGCCATCGCGGCGCCCATGATGCCGGTGCCCAGGACGCTCACGGTGAGCTTGTCGGTCATGACGTCAACTCTCTGCGGGGGTGCGGATGTGCGGTCGGTCTTCGAGCTTGCCGGAAGCGGCGCGGATCGGGGTGAGACGCTCCTGGGCCGGCGCGGCGGCGGGATTGCCGATCCGCGTCTCCTGTGTCGGGACGCGGGCCCGGTCACCGGGGAGATCCTCCACCGGCCAGGCGTGCGGCACATCGAACCGCTCCTCGGACTCACCGTCCCGCCTGGCGGTCCAGGCGGTCTCGGCGGCCGACACCTGGAACTCTACGACGTGCGTGGTCGGCGTCGGACCTCGCCTGCCCGGTGGACGGTCACTGCGTGGCCGGGACGGGTTCCAACGTGACGAATCCCTGCGTGTCCGCGGCCGGGAGCGGCGCGTCCGGGCCGTAGAGAAATCCGGCGAGGGCCGGTGTCGCACGGTAGGCGAAGACGGACGCCGGTACGCCGAGGATGGCCGGGGTGTCGAGGAGGAAGGGCAGCTCGCGGTCCAAGTACTCGGCGCCGATGGCGAGTTGGTCGACGGTCGGGGTCCAGTCGGCGGGCATCGTGGTGCGCGGGACGCCGGTGACCATGCGGGTGCGGGTGGCGTGGAACGCGGGCTGCTCCTGGAGTGCGCGGGTGATGCGGTCCAGGGCGGCGCGGTAGGCGGGGGTGTCGTAGAAGTCGGAGAACTGCGCGACGTGCAGCCGGGCCGGGTCGATCCGCGCGGCGGTCACGGCGCGGGAGATCCGGTTGACCGTCTGGCGTACGTCGCGGTGGGCGCGGGCGTGCCGGGGTTCGTATCCGCGGCCGAGGTAGGTGCAGGCGACGGTGTCGGTGCCGGGGTGGGCGAGGTCGACCCGGGTGAAGCGGGCTGCGGCCCAGCGCAGCAGGGCGACGAGGCGGTCCTCGGAGAAGTAGCCGTTGCCGGGACTGATGCCGAGGAACACGTGGTGTCCGGCTTCCACGAGGCCCGCGCAGCGCTCGGAGAAGGGGGTGGCGAGGAAGCCGTCTCCCCTCCGGGCCGCGGTGGAGGGTGCCGAGGCCGTCGGCATCGCCCAGTCGTGCATGGTTCCCCCGTGTTCCGCGCGGTCGGTGCGCCGTAGTGCTCGCGTCGTCGACATCGAGGCCAGGAGCAGTCGGTGATGCCGTCGGCCGATCGGCGGGGAACTCCCGCGGATGGCCCAACTGGGATGTCGGGGCGGGTGGTGCCCGCCCCCCACCACTCTCCCTAGCCGAGGGGCTTCTCGAGGATCGCCTTGCGGTGGCTGAAGGTCTCGATGGAGTAGCGGCCGTGGTAGTTGCCCATGCCGCTCTCCCCGACTCCGCCGAACGGCAGGTCGGAGACGGTGAGATGGGCGAGGGGCAGGCCGTAGCCGAGGCCGCCGGAGGAGGTCTCGTCGGCGATGCGGCGCCGCGTCGTGTCGGAGTCGGTGAAGACGTACAGCGCGAGTGGCTTGTCCCGGTCGTTGATGAAGTCGATGGCCTCGTCGAGGCCGGGGACGGTGACGATCGGCAGGATCGGGCCGAAGATCTCCTCCTGCATCACCGGGGACTTGGGGTCCACGTCGGCGAGGACGGTGGGCGCGATGTACTTGTTCGTACGGTCGCTCGCGCCGCCGACGACCGTGCGTCCCGAGTCGAGGAGGCCGGTGAGGCGGTCGAAGTGCCGTTCGTTGATGATGCGTCCGTACTCGCCGGAGTCGGCGGGGTCGTTGCCGTACAGCGTTTCCACGGCGCCGGCCAGCAGCGGCTCCAGGGCGGCCGCCGTCCGCGGGTCGGTCAGGACGTAGTCAGGGGCGACGCAGGTCTGCCCGGCGTTGAGGAACTTGCCGCGGGCGAGGCGGTCGGCGACGACGGTGAGGTCGGCGTCGCGGTCGACGAACGCCGGTGACTTGCCGCCCAGTTCGAGGGTGACCGGGGTCAGGTGCTCGGCGGCGGCGCGCAGGACGATACGGCCGACCGCGCCGTTGCCGGTGTAGAAGATGTGGTCGAAGCGCTCGGCCAGCAGGGCCGTGGTCTCCGGGATGCCGCCCTCGACGACGGCCACGGCGTCCGTGTCCAGGTGGGCGGGCAGCAGCCGGGCGAGGGCGGCGGAGGTGGCCGGGGCCAGCTCGCTCGGCTTGGCGACCACCGCGTTGCCCGCGGCGAGGGCGCCGACCACCGGGGCGAGCAGCAGCTGGGCCGGGTAGTTCCAGGGTGCGATGACGAGGACGACGCCGAGCGGGTCGTACTGCGTCCGGGCGCTCGCGTCGGCGCCGAGGTGTGCCGGGACCGGGGCGGACTCGGGCCGCAGCCAGTCGGCGAGGTGGTCCAGGGTGTGGTCGATCTCGCGGATCGTGAAGTCGATCTCGGTGCGGAAGGCCTCGGTGGAGCTCTTGCCCAGGTCGGCATGGAGGGCGGCGGCCAGCTCCGTGCCGTTCTCCGTGAGCATCTCGCGCAGACGGCGCAGCTGGGTCGTACGCCATTCGACGGGCTTGGTGCGGCCGCTGCGGAAGGTGGCGCGCAGTCGGGCCACGACGTCGGCGGGCTGCTCGGGGACGGGGTGGTTCACGGGTGCCTCGCTGGGGTGGGCGGGCCTTGCGGCCTCGGTCTCGACGGTCAGATGTATATTGCAACCTTTTCGCGTCCGGGTAAATTCCGGGCCGCCGTCAGGACTTTCCGTGACGAGGTGACAGCGATCGGCGGCGGTGTTCGAGGTAGGTGCGCTCCGCCGGATTCTCGGTGAGTTCCGCGGCCTTCGCGTACGCGTCCGCGGCCTCCCGGTCGCGGCCGAGACGGCGCAGCAGGTCCGCCCGGACGGCGTGGAGGACGTGGTAGCCGTCGAGGTCCAGCGCGTCCACCAGGGCGAGGGCCTGCGCGGGACCGTCGGTCTCGGCCACGGCGACCGCCCGGTTCAGGGCCACGACAGGACCGGGAGCCACGGCCATCAGCTGGTCGTACAGCCGGCGGACCTGCCCCCAGTCGGTGGGCGCGTCGCTGTGCACGGCCTGGATGGCGGCCTGGATCTGGTACGGCCCCGGCCGGTTCCGGCGCAGGCACCGTCGTACGAGTGACTGGCCCTCCGCGATGAGCGCGTGGTTCCAGCGGCCGGGGTCCTGCTCCGACAGCGGCACGAGCTCACCGTTGCCGTCGGTGCGGGCGGCCCGGCGGGACTCGACGAGCAGCATCAGTGCGAGGAGACCGGTGACCTCGGGTTCGTCCGGCATCAGCTCGGCCAGCAGACGGCCCAGGCGTACGGCCTCCGCGCACAGGTCCGCCGTACCGCCGTAGCCCTCGTTGAAGATCAGGTAGACGACGGCGAGCACTCCCTTGAGCCGGTCGGGGAGGTCGGCGTCGCGGGGGACGCGGTAGGGGATGCGGGCGTCGCGGATCTTGGCCTTGGCCCGGACGAGGCGCTGGGCCATGGTCGGCTCGGGGACGAGGAAGGCGCGGGCGATCTGAGCGGTGGTGAGGCCGCCGAGCAGGCGCAGGGTGAGGGCGACCTGTGCCTGGGGTGCGAGGGCGGGGTGGCAGCAGGTGAAGATGAGCCGGAGCCGTTCGTCGCGCACGGGGCCCTCCTCGGGCGGTGCGTCGGGGGCGTGCAGCAGGGCGGCCTCGGCATGGCGGGCCTCTCGAGTGGACTCGCGGCGCAGCCGGTCGATCGCGCGGTGACGGGCGGTGGTGATGATCCAGCCGGCCGGGCTGGGCGGCACACCCGTCTCCGGCCAGCGCAGCACAGCCGTGGTGAAGGCGTCCTGGACCGCCTCCTCGGCGAGGTCGATGTCGCCGAGGAAGCGGACCAGGACCGCGACCGCGCGGCCGTACTCCTCGCGGAAGACGCCGTCGATGTCCAGGGTCATCAGTCCTCGGACTCGTGCTGGAAGGGGCGCACCTCGATGGGCAGGGTGGTGGCCAGAGCCGCCTTGCGCGCCCATTCCAGGGCCGCGTCCAGGTCGGGCGCCTTCACGATGCAGAGTCCGCCGAGCTGTTCCTTGCCCTCGGCGTACGGCCCGTCCGTGATCAGCACGTCGCCGTCACGGGGCCGCAGCACGGTCGAGGCGTCAGGGCTGTGCAGTCCCCCGGCGAAGACCCAGGCCCCGGCCTCGCGCAGCTCCTGGTGGAAGGCGTCGAGCCGCTTGCCGATCTCGGCCAGAACCTCGGGTGCGGGCAGTTCGTCCCAGCCGGGCTGCATGACGTTGAGCAGGTAGTACTGCATGTCGCTCTCCTCCTGTGAGTGTGTCTCACCTCCTACACGAACGGCACACCCCCGGATCGACACCGCGCGCGACGGGATCGGGAGAATCTTGTCCATGACCACCGCACCGCACCCGCTCCTCGCCACCGCCCACGCCCTCGCGGCCGGCCTCCTCGCCCCGCACGCGGCACGGGTCGACCAGGAGGGCGTCCCCGCGAGCCACCTCGACGCGATCGGGCGCTCTGGCCTGCTCGGGGTGAGCGCGCCGACGGAGTACGGCGGTGCGGGCGCCCCGGACGCGGTGGCGCGGGAGATCCAGGAGATCCTCGCCGGGGCGTGCTGCTCCACGTGGTTCGTGCAGACCCAGCACCACTCGCCGGTGCGGCTGCTCGCGCAGTCCGCCCTGCCGGTGCGGGAGCGGCTGCTCGGGCCGCTGGCGACCGGTGAGCTGCTGGCCGGGATCGCGTTCGCGCACGTCCGCGCCTTTCCGCGGGTGCCGGTGCGGGTGACGGCCGAGCGGGACGGCTGGCGCTTCGACGGGACAGTGCCGTGGTTCACCGGCTGGGGTCTGAACGACGTGATGCTGCTGGCCGGGGTGACCGAGGCGGACGAGGTGGTGTTCGCGTTCACCGAGGCACGCGAGCAGCCGGGACTGCGGGCGTCGGAGCCGATGCGGCTCGCGGCGCTCACCGCGGCCCGGACGGTCTCCCTGGATCTGGACGCCCTGTGGCTGCCCGATGACGCGGTGGTGCTGCGCACTCCGCAGGAGAAGTTCGCGCTGGTGGACCAGCCCCGCAACACCAACGCCTCCCCCGCCGTCTTCGGGGTGGCGTACGCGGCGCTCCGCGTACTGGAGGAAGCCGGGGAGTCCGAGACCGCGGGTGCCCTTCGCGGCCGCCTCGACGAAGTGCGCGGGCAGGCGTACGCCTTGGCCGACCACCCCGTCCCGTATGAGCGCGTCGACGAACGGCTGGCGCTCAAGACACGGTCGTACGACCTGATGCGCACCGCCACGACCGCGGCCGTCGTGGCCGGGGGCGGCCGGGCCATGGGCCTCGACGGTAGGGCCCAACGGCTGTTCCGCGAGGGGATGTTCCTGCTCGTGCAGGGACAGACCACCGAGGTGCGCCGCGCACACCTGGACGCTCTGGCGCAGCTCTAGGCAAGGAAGTCGAGCAGAGCGGCCGTGAGATGTGCGGGGGCGTCCTCCTGGACGAGGTGACCGGCGCCCGGGACCGTTTCGAGGCGTGCGCCCGGGATGCGCGCGACGAGTTCGTGCCCCTTGTCGACGGGGATCCAGGTGTCGTCCTCGCCCCAGCACACCAGGGTCGGGACCGCGATCTCGCCGTACCGGTCCTGCACTTCGTCGGTGTGGCGCTGGTCGGCCTGGGCGATCTGGCGGTAGAAGGCCGCCTGTCCCGGGTCGCCGAGCCAGGGTTCGACCAGCCGGTCGAGGACGGCGGGGTGCAGGTTGGGGCTGCTGGCGGAGCCGACGTACTCGCGGACGAGGGCCCGGTGCAGGGCGGGCGGCAGTTGGTCGAAGACGTCGGAGTGCTTGCCGACGAGTTTGAAGAACGGCGATCCCCAGGGGGCCAGCGCGACCGGGTCGACCAGGGCGAGCGACCGGTAGCGGGCGTCGTGCAGCAGATGGGCCCGCAGGGACACGGCGCCGCCGAAGTCGTGGGCCACGACCCGGGGTCGGTCGAGGTCCCAGTGCGCCAGCAGCTCGGTGAAGACCCGGCCCTGGGCCGCCAGGGAGACATCCTGGCCGGCGGACATCTCCGAGGCCCCGTAGCCGGGCATGTCCCACACGAAAACGTGGTGGCGGCGGGCGAGGGCGCGGGCGACTCCACGCCACACATAGGAGGAGAAGGGCGTGCCGTGGAGGAGGACGACCGGGTCCCGGCCCGGGTCTCCGAGGCTGTCCCAGCGGACCTCACCGGAGCTGCTGCGGAATGTCCTGGTCAACGGCCAGTCGCTCACGGGCTGTTCCTCTCGACGGTTACGCAGGTCGAGCCCGTGAGCGTACGTGGTGACGGCCTAGCTCGCGAACGGCACCTGCGCCGAGGGCGCGGCCCGGTCGCCGGACGGGTGCTGCCACAGCCCCTGTGCCGCCAGGCGCGGCAGGACTCCCTCGCCGAACCAGTAGGCCTCCTCCAGATGCGGGTAGCCGGAGAGCACGAACTCGTCGATGCCGAGCGCGTGGTACTCCTTGATCCGCTCCGCGACCTCGTCGTGGCTGCCGACCAGCGCGGTCCCCGCGCCGCCGCGCACCAGGCCGATGCCGGCCCACAGGTTGGGGTGGATCTCCAGGCCGTCCCGAGCGCCGCCGCCGTGCAGGGCGAGCATCCGCTGCTGCCCCTCGGACTCGCTGCGGGCGAGCCCGGCCTGCACCGACCTGACGGTCTCGGGGTCGAAGCCCTCCAGGAGGCGGTTCGCCTCGGCCCAGGCCTGCTCGGAGGTGTCGCGCGTGATGACGTGCAGGCGGATCCCGAAGCGCAGGGTGCGGCCCTCCTTGGCCGCGAGCCCCCGGATCCAGGCGATCTTCTCGGCGACCTGCGCGGGCGGCTCGCCCCAGGTGAGGTACACGTCGACGTACTTGGCGGCGACCTCCCCGGCGATGGGCGAGGACCCGCCGAAGTACACCTCGGGCACCGGGTCGGGCACGCGCGCCAGTTTCGCGTCCTCCACCCGGAGGTGCTCGCCGTGCAGGTCGACGGTCTTGCCCTCCCACAACCCCCGTACGACGTCGAGGAATTCTCCGGTACGGCGGTAGCGGGCGTCCTTGTCGAGGAAGTCCCCGTAGGCCCGCTGCTCGTGGCTCTCCCCGCCGGTGACCACGTTGAGCAGCAGCCGCCCGCCGGTCTGCCGCTGGAAGGTGGACGCCATCTGCGCGGCGAGGGTGGGTGAGACGAAGCCGGGCCGGAAGGCGACCAGGAACTTCAGGCGCTCGGTGTGCTGGCTGACCATGGCGGTGGTCAGCCACGCGTCCTCGCACCAGGCGCCGGTGGGCGTGAGCGCCCCCACGAAGCCCAGGTCCTCGGCCGCGCGGGCGATCTGGCTCAGGTAGGCGACCGTCGGCGGCCGGTCCCGTCCGGAGACGGTGGCGGGCGTGCCGTGACCGCCGCCCACGACATGGCGGCTGTCGCCGTTGGTGGGCAGGAACCAGTGGAAGGTGAGGGACATGGGGGCTCCGATCTGGAAGGTCCGCAGTTGGTCAGAGGAGGCCGTGGCGGGGTGGCCGGGTGCCGTTGAGCACGTACCTTCCGATGTGCTGGATCTTCCAGCGGGTCGGGTCGTGCAGGGTGTGGGTGCGGGCGTCGCGCCAATGCCGGTGCAAATTGAGGGAGTTGAGCGCCGATCGGGTGCCGGACACCTCGAACAGGGCGCTCGCGACCTCCACCGCGGCCTGCGCCGCCGACACCTTGGCCGCGGCCACGGCGATGGACGCCTCGGCCGTCGAGTCGTCGGTGAGATCGGCCCGCGCGGCTTCCACGGCACTGGCGGCTTCCCGTAGCAGGGCCTCGGACCCCCTTACCTGGATTGCCAGTTCGCCGAAGCGCTGGATCAGCAGGGGGTCCTCGGCGGCGGTCTCGACACCGCTCTCGAACCACGGACGGCTCTTCGTCCGGACGAACTCCGCCGCCGCCGCGAGCGCTCCCCCGGCGATCCCGGCGTCGATGGCGGCGTGCAGCAACTGGGCGACGGCTCCATGGAGTTGGGGGCCCTCGAAGGTGAGGTGGTGGGGCAGGACCCGGTCGGCCGGGACCTCGACGCCCTCGAGACGGACGGTGCCGCTGGCCGTCGTACGCTGGCCGAGTCCGTCCCAGTCGTCGATCACCGTGAGGCCGGGAGCGTTGCCGGCGACGTAGGCGACGTGCAGTTTGTCGTCCTCGGCGCGGGCCAGCACGGGGATCCAGTCGGCGAACAGGGCGCCGGTGGAGTAGTGCTTCACGCCGTCGAGGACGTACGAGCCGGCCGGCCCCGGGTGCAGGCGGGTGCGGATGTCCTGGACGTGCTTGGTTCCGGCCTCCGACTGCGCGTTGCCGAAGCGGCGGCCGGCGAGCAGCTCGGCGAAGAAGAACTTCCGCTGTTCGTCGGTGCCCTGACGGTGGATGACGTTGACGTAGGCGAAGTGGCTCTGCGGGATCTGGGACAGGCTCGCGTCGGCGGAGGCGAGCAGTCGGAAGATCTCGGCGAGGGTCGGCGCGCCGACGTCCGCCCCGCCGTGCTCGACGGGGACGGTGACGGCGAGCAGCCCGGAGGCAGAGAGCCGGTCCAACTCCTCGCGCGGAAGCCTGCGTTCGGCGTCCCTGGCGGAGGCGCCCGCGCGGAACTCCTCGGCCAGCGACGCGGCGACCGCGAGGGCCTCCGCGTCGTCGGCGATCACATGGGCGGTCATGTCCTTCAGCCCGCCGCCGCGAGCACCGGCCGCCGTCCCAGCGCGGTCGAGAACTGGTCGACGACCTGCGTGAGCGCCTCGGTCGCGGCCGGCGCCACGGTCAGCGAGCCGTCCTCCTGCACGGTGATGTCCTTGTCGAGGGTGAACCAGCCCTGCACGATGTGTGCCGCGCCCATGGAGCTGAGGACCGGGCGGAGCGCGTAGTCGATGGCCAGGACGTGGGCGGTGGAGCCGCCGGTCGCCAGCGGCAGCACGGTCTTGCCGAGGAGGGCGTACTGCGGGAGCAGGTCGAGCAGGGCCTTGAGGACACCGGAGTACGACGCCTTGTAGACGGGAGTGCCCACGACGATCCCGTCGGCGCGCTCGAAGAGCTCGGTGGCCTCGACGATCGCCGGGTGCTTGAAGTCGGCGCCGAGCAGGGCTTCGGCGGGGACGGTGCGGACGTCGAGCGGGATCACCTCGTGACCCTGCGCGGTCAGGCGCCGGTCGAGGTGGCGCAGCAGCCGGTTGGTGCGGGAGGAGGCGGAGGGGCTGCCGGAGACGGACAGGACGGTGGCCATGAGGTCCTCTTTCGGGGAGGAGGGGCGCCCCCTGTTCAGGAGGGGGCGCCCCTCGGGAAGGGGTCAGGAGTACCAGGTGGGCTCGGGCAGCTCGCCTTCCAGGACCCAGCGGCCGACCTCGCGCCGCTTGTACGCGACCGGGTCGTGGAGGGTGTGGGTGCGGACGTTGCGCCAGAACCGGTCCAGGCCCTCCGAGGTGGCCGTGGAGCGGGCGCCCGTCACCTCGAAGATCCGGTGGGAGATCTCCAGGGCCACGTCGGTGGCGCGGGCCTTGACCGCGGCCACCCGGACCTCGAAGTCCCCTCGCGTCTGCTCGGTGACCGCGTCGGGGTCGTCGTGGAGCTTCTGTCCCTCGGCGGCGACGGCGTCGGCGAGGGCCTCGGCCGCCCAGAGCTTGGCGGTGAGGTCACCGTAGATGTCGATGACGTACGGCTCGTCGACCGCGCGCTCGTAGCCGCCGTGCAGCCAGGAGCGGGACTTCTCGCGGGTGTAGGTGGCGGCCGTCTCCAGCGCGCCGCCCGCGATGCCCAGGTAGAAGTTGACGAAGACCAGCTGGATGGTGGGGACGTTGAGGGTGTTGTAGACGCGCGGCTGGAAGACCTTGTCGACATATCCGGCCGCGTTCGACCAGGGGGTGCGGACGCCGTCGAGGGTGACGCGGCCGCTCTCGGTGAGGCGCTGTCCGATGTTGTCCCAGTCGTCGTGGAAGGTCAGGCCTTCCGAGTCGGAGGGCACGATCGCGAAGACGTGCTGGTCGGTGCCCTCCAGGACGCCTTCCAGGACGGTGACGTCGGAGACCTTGCTGCCGGTGGAGAAGGACTTGCGGCCGGTGTAGACGAGGTCGTCGCCGTCCTCGGTCACCACGACGTCCTTGTCGCGCGGGTTGACCGCGCCACCGAAGAACCAGCGGTTGCGGGACGCCTCGGCCTCGACGTGCTCCCACTGCTCGCGGGTGCCGACCAGGCGGGCGGCCCAGAACCACAGGTAGTGGTAGCCGAGGAGCTGGCCGATGGAGCCGTCGGCCCTGGCGACCTCGCGGACGACCCGGTAGGCGGTGGGCCAGTCCTGGCCTCCACCGCCGTGCTCGGTGGGGCCGAGCAGGGTGACGAGACCGGCGTCCTTGAGGAGCTGCACCTCGGCGTACGGGGTGGCGCCCACGTGGTCGCGTTCGGCGGCGTCGGTGGCGAGGACGGCGGCGACCTCGGCGGCGCGGGCGATCCAGTCCTGGGCGGTCGCGGGGGTGGGGCGGGTCTGCCAGTCGGTGGGCGTGACGGTGCTCATGCGGGTGACCTCTTTCGCGGGGTGGGGGGATCAGGCGTCGGAGTCCGGGAGCTGGGCCTCCAGCTCCCGCACGAGCGGCAGCACTCGCTTGCCGAAGTACTCGACCTCCTCGTGGTAGTGCAGGAAGCCGAGAAGGAGGAGGTCCACCCCGAGCTTCTTGTAGGCGACGATCCGCTCGGCGATCTGCTCCGGCGTGCCGATGAGGCCGGTGCGGAAGCCGTCGTTGTACTGGACGAGGTCCTCGAAGGTGGAGTCCTGCCACATGCCCTTCTTGTCGCCGGTGGACTGTCCGGCCTGCTTCACGGCCGCGCCGAATCCCTCGACGGCCTCCGTGTCGGCCTTGGCGACGATCTCCCTCAGCGTCTCGCGGGCCTCGGACTCGGTGTCCCGGGCGATGAGGAAGCCATTGAGGCCGAACTTCGGTGCCCTGCGCCCGACTTCGGCGGCGGACTTGCGGACGTCGGTGATCTGCTCGACGACTCCGTCGAAGTCCTTGCCGTTGGAGAAGTACCAGTCGGAGACCCGGCCGGCCATGGCGCGGGCGGCGCTGGAGTTGCCGCCCTGGAAGATCTCCGGGTGCGGCCGGTCCTCGGTGTTGAGTGGCTTGGGCTTCAGGGTGAAGTCCCGCAACCGGTAGAAGTCACCGCCGAGTTCCGCGTGGTCCTCCGTCCAGATCTTCCGCAGGGCGGTGATGAACTCCTCGGAGCGGCGGTAGCGCTCGTCGTGCTCCAGCCAGGGTTCACCGAGGGCGGTGAACTCGCCCTTGAACCAGCCCGATACGACGTTCACGGCGAAGCGGCCCTTGGAGAGGTGGTCGGCGGTGGCGCCGAGCTTGGCGAGGACGCCCGGGTGCCACAGGCCGGGGTGGACGGCGGCGATGACCTTCAGGCGCTGGGTGGCGAGCAGCAGGGCGAGGCTGAAGCTGGTCGACTCGTGCTGGTACTCGGCGCCGTAGCTGGCCATGTAGCGGACCTGGCTGAGGGCGTAGTCGAAGCCGTTGTTCTCGGCGAGGACGGCGAGTTCGCGGTTGTAGTCGTAGCCCCAGTCGGTGCGCTGCTCGATCTTGCTGGTGACCAGTCCCCCACTGACGTTGGGGACCCAGTAGGCGAATTTCACGGGCGCGGCAGGCATGCGTGACTCCTGTTGCGGAATGTTTTCGGGCACGCCGAATTCAAGAGGTGCGCGGGCACAGGGAATTCAGGCGGGGAAACTCTCGGAAAGAGGGAAAGCGCGGCGGATCACAGGAGGTTGATCAGGCCGCGGCGCAACAGGAGGCGCTGGAGACGCGCGCGAGGTCGACATGGCGTCGCCGCGTGAGGTCCAGTCGCATCTTCATGCCGTCGATCGTGACAGCCGGTGGCGAGAGGCGTCAAGGAGAACCCGACCGGTCTCGTATCGCGGACCATTGAATTTCACGAACGTGTGACAGGGAAACCCTTGAACCGGGCGGGAAAAGGACCGCATTCTGCGGGGCATGCGGACGGAACAGCTGGAATACATCGCCGCGGTGACCCGGCTCGGCTCACTGCGCCGGGCGGCGGACGAACTGCGCCTGTCACAGCCCGCGTTGAGCGAGACCGTTCGGAACCTGGAGCGGGAGCTCGGGGTCGACCTGCTGGAGCGCAAGCGGTCCGGGGCGACGATGAGCGCGGAGGGCCGGGAGCTGCTGCCGCACATCGTCGGTGTGCTGGAGGCGGTGGACCGGCTGCGGGCGGCGGCGGGCGAGCAGCACCGCATCAGCCGTATGGTCCGGGTCGGCACGGTGAACGCGGCGACCGTGCCGCTGCTCATTCCGGCGGTCGAGGACTTCCGGGCCGCTCATCCGGTCACCCAGGTCGAGGTGGTCGGCGCGCAGCAGACGGACATCCACCGGGCCCTGTCCGAGGGCGGGTTCGACCTCGGTCTGGTCAATCACCTCGACGGTGACGACACGCCTGCCGGATTCGAGTCCACGCAGCTGCTGCGGGGGCGGCCGGTGGTGTGTCTGCGCCCGGACAGTCCGCTGGCCGCGCGGGCCTGCGTGCCGGTGGACGACCTGCTCACCCAGCCGTTGATCGCGATGCGCACCGGCTATGTCATGCACCGTTTCGTCCACCGGCTGCTGGGCCATCGCGGCTCGTCCTTCGCGTACTCCACCGACGGCGCCGAGATGGGCAAGCTGATGGTGGCCGAGGGGCTGGGGGTGACCGTGCTGCCCGACTTCAGCGTGGTCGGGGATCCGCTGGAGCGGCAGGGCACGATCACCCACCGGCCGATCGAGGGCGACACGACCCGGGTGCTGCTGATGCTTCAGCGCCGCAGGGCCGAGTCCGTGCCGCGGGCGGCCCGGGACCTGCACGAGGTGTTCGTCCGCAGGGCCCGGCACCTGGGCGGGACCCTCACCCCGCCCGGCTGAACCGCTCCGAGCAGGGACATGCCCGTTCGTTCCCGTTCGCGCCGCAGGGCCGAGTCCGTGCCGCGGGCGGCCCGGGACCTGCACGAGGTGTTCGTCCGCAGGGCCCGGCACCTGGGCGGGACCCTCACCCCGCCCGGCTGAACCGCTCCGAGCAGGGACATGCCCGTTCGTTCCCGTTCGCGCCGCAGGGCCGAGTCCGTGCCGCGGGCGGCCCGGGACCTGCACGAGGTGTTCGTCCGCAGGGCCCGGCACCTGGGCGGGACCCTCACCCCACCCGGCTGAACCGCTCCGAGCAGGGACATGCCCGTTCGTTCCCGTTCGCGCCGCAGGGCCGAGTCCGTGCCGCGGGCGGCCCGGGACCTGCACGAGGTGTTCGTCCGCAGGGCCCGGCACCTGGGCGGGACCCTCACCCCACCCGGCTGAACCGCTCCGACGAGGAGCGGGCCCGTTCAGTCCTCGTCGCGCCCCGGGACGACCACGAGGAACGCGTCCGACTTCAGATCCATCACGACGGTCGCGGGCTCACCCTTGGCCCGGCGCTCCGCCGCGTACTCCTCCGCCGGCCATGATCCGCGAGGAGCTCCCGCAGGAAACCGCTCCAACACCTTCGCGCCCATAGCGGCGAACACCTCCAGCATCGATGTACGACTCGAACCGTCCTGTCCCGTACGAGTGCGGCTTCCCGCGATGGGCGCGATCATGTTCCCGAGCCCGCGTTTTCGTCCACGGCGTTGGCCGTCGGCAGGAACCGGACCGGCGCAGCACGGTCACGAATGCGTCCCAGCCGCTGCTCGCCCTACTCCTGCTCCGGTTCCGGTTCCGGTTCCGGTTCCGGGACGGGACGGGACGTGCCAGGGGCAGCGGGCCCAGAGCGGTCGAGGCGGCCGTGTGCGCGGTCGGCGCGGCAGCCGGGGCGCGGCCACACCGCCGACGAGTTCACGAGGCACCGCATCCGAAGCGAGCCACGGCACGGAAGTGATCAGCAGGGGGGACCCGGACGAAGGACCGAGGGCCGATGGAGCACGACGACACGCGAGAGGGACTGCGCTGCCTGGTGACCGGCGCCACGGGATACATCGGCGGCCGGCTCGTCCCCGAACTCCTCTCGGCGGGACACGGGGTGCGCTGTCTGGCCCGCTCCCCCGACCGGCTGCGCGACCATCCCTGGGCCGACCGTGCCGAGGTGGTGGCCGGTGACGTGACCGACGCCGCGTCCGTCGCCCGCGCACTGGCCGGGGTGGATGTGGCGTACTACCTGGTGCACGCGATGAGCTCCGGCCGGGGCTTCGAGGAGACCGACCGCAGGGCGGCGCTGATCTTCGCCGAGCAGGCCCGGATCGCGGGCGTGCGGCGGATCGTGCACCTCAGCGGGCTCACCCCGGCGGGCGTGCCCGAGCACGAGCTCTCCCCGCATCTGCGTTCCCGTGCCGAGGTGGCCCGCATCCTGCTCGATTCCGGGGTCCCGACCACGGTCCTGCGGGCGGCCGTGGTCATCGGGTCGGGTTCCGCGTCCTTCGAGATGCTGCGGTACCTGACCGAACGCCTTCCCGTGATGATCACCCCGAGCTGGGTGCACACCCGCATCCAGCCCGTGGCGGTCCGCGATGTGCTCCGGGCCCTCGTCGGCAGCGCCCGCATGCCGTCGGACGTCAGCCGGGCCTTCGACCTCGGCGGCCCGGAGGTGCTGACGTACCGGCAGATGATGCTCAGGTACGCGGCGGTCGCCGGACTGCCGCGCCGGATCATCCTTCCGGTGCCGGTGCTCACCCCCGGGCTCTCCAGCCACTGGGTGGGCCTGGTGACACCGGTGCCCGCCTCGATCGCCCGGCCGCTCACCGAGTCACTGCGGCACGAAGTGGTCTGCCACGAGCACGACATCGCCCGCCATCTCGCCGGCCCACCCGGTCGTCCGATCGGCTTCGACGAGGCCGTACGACTGGCTCTGCAGCGGGTTCGGGAAGCGCGGGTCACGACACGGTGGTCGTCGGCCTCGGTGCCGGGCGCCCCCAGCGATCCGCTGCCCACCGACCCCGACTGGGCGGGCGGAAGTCTCTACAGCGACCACCGGGAGCTCCCGGTCGACGCCTCGCCGGAGGCCCTGTGGCGGGTCATCGAGGGCATCGGCGGCGAGAACGGCTGGTACTCCTTCCCGCTCGCGTGGGCGGTGCGGGGCCGGCTGGACCGGCTGGTGGGCGGGGTCGGGCTGCGCCGGGGGCGCCGGGACGCGGCCCGGCTGCGGATCGGCGACTCGCTGGACTTCTGGCGGGTCGAGGCGATCGAGCCCGGCCGGCTGCTGCGGTTGCGGGCCGAGATGCGGCTGCCGGGCCTGGCCTGGCTGGAGATGCGCGCGATCACGGACGAGGACGGCCGCACTCGCTACCGGCAGCGCGCCCTGTTCCATCCGCACGGTCTGCTCGGCCAGGCCTACTGGTGGAGCGTCTCCCCCTTCCACGCGATCGTCTTCGGCGGCATGGCCCGCAACATCGCCCGGACCGCGGCCGGTTCGGCGGCCCGCGATCCGGAGCACACCCCTGCCCACTGACCTCCCGGCACCTGCCCGCATCCCGGAGTACGCACCATGAGCATCTCGGTCGTCCTGTTCACCTGCGACCTGCGGCTGCACGACCACCCGCCGCTCAGAGCCGCCCTCGACGGCACCGAGCAGGTCGTCCCGCTGTTCGTGCGGGACCAGGCCGTGGACGCCGCCGGATTCACCGCCCCCAACCGGCTGGCGTTCCTGGCCGACTGTCTGCGCGACCTCGACGCCGGTCTGCGCGAGCGGGGCGGCCGGCTGGTCGTGCGCCACGGCAGCCTCGTCGACGAGGTGTGCACAGTGGCCGCCGAGGCGGACGCGGACGAGGTGCACATGGCGTCCGACGTCAGCGCCCACGCCCACCGGCGGGAGCAGCGGCTCCGCCGGGCCCTGGAGGCGGAGGGCGTACGCCTGCACGTCCACGACACGGTGACCACGGCCGTCGCTCCCGGCGCGGTGCTCCCGGCCGCCTCGGACCATTTCGCCGTCTTCACTCCCTACTTCCGGCGCTGGTCCCAGGAGCGGCTGCGGGACCCGCTCGCGGCCCCGCGGAACGTGCGGGTCCCGGCCGGCGTCGGCTCCGGGCTCCTGCCGTCCCGTGACGAGCTGTCCGGACTCGCGGATGGACTCGCCGCCGGCGGTGAGACGGAGGGCCGCAAGCGGCTCACCACCTGGCTGCGGGCGGGCGTGACCGCGTACGAGGACCGCCACGACGACCTGGCCGGCGACGCGACCTCCCGGCTCTCCCCGCACCTTCACTTCGGCACCCTCTCCCCCGTAGAACTCGTCCACCGGGCGCGCCGGACAGGCGGTCCGGGCGCCGAAGCGTTCGTACGGCAGCTCGCCTGGCGCGACTTCAACCGGCAGGTGCTCGCGGCCCGCCCCGCCGCGGCCGGCGCCGACTACCGCACCCGGCACGACCGCTGGCGCTCCGAGCGGGCCGCCGCCGAGGACATAGAGGCGTGGAAGGAGGGCCGCACCGGCTACCCGATCGTCGACGCGGCGATGCGCCAGCTGCGCCACGAGGGGTGGATGCACAACCGTGGCCGTCTGCTGACGGCGAGCTTCCTCACCAAGACGCTGTACGTGGACTGGCGCGTCGGTGCCCGGCACTTCCTGGATCTGCTGGTCCACGGCGACCTCGCCAACAACCAGCTCAACTGGCAGTGGGTGGCCGGAACCGGCACCGACACCCGGCCCAACCGCGTCCTCAACCCCGTCACCCAGGCCAAGCGGTACGACCCCGACGGCACCTACGTCCGCCGCTGGGTGCCCGAACTGGCCGCGCTGCGGGGTCCTGAGGTGCACGAGCCGTGGAAGCTGCGGGGTCTGGACCGCGCCGCGCTCGACTATCCGGATCCGATCGTGGAGCTGTCCGAGGGGCTCGCCCGCTTCAAACGGGCCCGTGGCCGTGACTGAGGTCAGCCGGGAGACAGGGCCTGCCACCTCTACACATAAAGGGAAAATAAGCGCAGAATGTATGCAGGCGGCGCTTACCGCACACCGCACCAGACGCGGTCAGGCCAGTAAGTCAAAGGAGACGAGTCATGGCCAACGTCTCGCACACCAGAGGTGACATCACCAGCCACCCTGACGCTCCAGAAATGCGGGAACGCTACGCCCGCATGCTCGGCGGTCGCGATGTGGCGCTCGTGGACGGACCGGTGTTCCTGCTCGGTCTGTACTGCGCCGTGTCCCCCTGGATACTCCACTACACGACGAGCCAGCCCGCCCTCGTGACCCACAACCTCATCGTGGGCATAGCGATCGGTCTGCTGGCCCTCGGATTCACCCAGACCCCTGAGCGCATGTACGGCCTCAGCTGGGCCTTCTGCGCGGTCGGCATCTGGATGATCATCGCTCCCTGGGTCGTCGGCGACAGCCCCGACGCCGGTGTGGCGCTGAACAACATCATCATGGGCGCCCTCGCGGTGATCCTGGGGCTGATGTGCACCGTCACGGCGGCGAAGAGCGCCCCCAAGCCGTAGAGGACCCTCGACCCCTCAGAAGGGGGCCGGCCCACGCTCGGCGGACCGGCCCCCGCCGTATGCCGTCACTCCAGGAGGGAGCCCAGCTCGCGCCGATGACCGGCGACCCACTCCCACGCGGCCCGCACCTCGTCCACGGCGCCCTGTTCCCGCAGCCCGACCATGGCCGGCTCGCCTCGCAGCGCCCCGGCCTCGATCCCTCGCCAACACTGGTCCTGCCACCACAGCACCGTGTCCACCAGCCGGTCCCGCCCGTCCAGGCCGTAGGCGTCGCAGACCAGCCGGATCCGGCGAGCGGCCTCCGCCACGTCGGTGACGGTCGGCCCCAGGTCGAGGTACTGCCAGCACACATGGGCGACGTCGTGGATCCGGGCGCCAGGAGCGGCCAGGTCCCAGTCGATGAAGGCCGAAGGGCGCCACACGCCGGCCGCCACGGCGTACACGGTGTTCTTCGGCGCGAGGTCGTTGTGGCAGACGACGTCCCGGTCGCCGGCGAGCGGCGTCCCGTGGGTCAGGTCGTGGAAGGCCCGGACGAGTCGGGCGACCTCCACGAGGGCCTCGTCGTCGCGGACGGCGACGCGCTCGGTCGAGGTCACGGCGGCCCTCCCCTCGATGTAGCCGAACGTCTCCCGGCCGTGTTCGTCGATGCCGAGGAACCGGGGCGCGCCCCGCCAGCGGGCGCTCTCGAACAGTGCGAGCAACTCCCGTACGAACGGCGACCGTTGCGACGGTGTGCGCCGCACGGTCTCTCCGACCCGGACGACCTCGTTGACCGCGCCGCCGCCGAGCACCGACTCCTCCACCGACCGCCTCCCGGGGCAGGATCGACCCATGGACACGAACAAGACCTTCACCCTCGTCGCGCCCGCACGTCTCGAAGGCTACGGCGTCCGGCTGCGTGAGTGGGCGGACACCGACCTCGCCGACCTGGTCGCGCTCTACGACGATCCGGAGATGGCCCGCTGGACGCCGGTGGCCTCACCGTTCGACCTGGACGCGGCGCGCGCCTATCTCGCCGGTGCGCGCGAGGGACAGGCCGAGGGACGGAAGATCCAGTTGGCCGTCACCACGGACGGGCTCCTCCCCCGCGGGGAGGTGTTGCTGTTCCGCAGCGGTTCGGACGAGCGTGACCTGGAGCTCGCCTACGGCGTCGGGCCCGCCCACCGGGGCCAGGGGCTCGCCGGGCGGGCGGTGCGCCTCGCGGCCGAGTACGCGGTTCGGGAGATCCGGCCCCGTCGAGTGGTGCTGCGCATCGACGCCGCCAACGCGGCGAGCGAGGCGGTCGCCCGGTCCTGTGCGTTCGAGCTCACGGACGAGCCGCCGGTCACAAGGGTGTCGCGGGGCCGGGAGGTCGTCCTGCGCACGTGGCGGCTGCGGGCCTGAAACTCCGTGGCCCTGCGGGGACTTGGCGTGCCAGTCTCGCCGTATGGATCATGCGGAGGTACTGCTCCTCGGAGGACGCGCCGGAGTCGGCAAGACGACCGTGGGCTGGGAGGTCTCGGCGCGGCTGCGGGCCGCTCACGTCGCCCATGCCGTGATCGACGGGGACTTCATGGGGCAGGTGCATCCGGCCCCCGAGGGCGATCCGCGCCGGGCCGCCATCGCTGAGCGCAACCTGACCGCCGTGTGGGGGAACTACGCCGAACTCGGTTACCGGCGTCTCGTCTACACCAACACCGTGAGCGTGCTGGAGGAGTCGACGGGCGTGTTCCGGCGGGCGATGGGCGACGGTGTCCGGATCGTGCGGGTCCTGCTCACCGCGAGCGACGAGACGACCGAGCGGCGTCTCGCCGGGCGGGAACTCGGCTCCGAGCTGGAGGAGGAGCTGCGGGGCAGCGCCCGCAAGGCACGGATGCTGGACGAGCGTGCGCCCGTCGGCACGCTGCGCGTGGTGACCGACGGGCGCACGGTGATCGACATCGCGGCCGAGGTGACGGCCGCGACCGGGTGGGTCCCGGAGCGGGTCAGCTGACGTTCAGTGCCGTGTCGTCGATGACGAAGGACGTCTGGAGGGTGGAGCCCTCCGTGCCGGTGAACTTGAGGGTGACGGTCTGGCCGGCGTAGCCCGCCAGGCTGAAGCTGCGCTGGGTGTAGCCGGAGGCCGCGTTGAGGTTCGAGTACGTGGCCAGGGTGCTCAGTACGGTGCCCGAGCTGTTGAGGACCTGCACCTTGAGGGTGTCGTAGGCGGTGCTGGTGGTGGTCTCGGCCGTGTCGACGTGCAGGTAGAAGCTGAGCGCGGCCGTGGTGCACGCGGCCGGGACCGTCACCGACTGGGACAGGGTGTCGGTGTGCGCGGAGCCGTAGCCGGCGAGCCAGGCGTAGTAGGAGCCGGTGCGGGCGGACTCGTCGGCGGAGTTGGTGATCACGCCGCTGGTGGAACTCCAGGTGCTGCTGCCCGACTCGAAGCCGTTGTTGCCGAGGAGCTGGGCGGACGTGCAGGTGGAACCGCCGCCGCCGTCATCGCCGCCGCCGCTGGTGCTGCCGCCGGCCAGCCATTCCGTGGCGTTCAGAGCGAGGGCCGCGTTGGTGGCGCCGGAATCGTTCCAGCCGTCGTAGAGGGTGTTGCCGGACTGGCCGGTGTCGTCGTCGATGGGTGAGCTGTCGCCCCAGAAGGCGACGCGGCCGCTGCCGAAGGTGCTGGTCGCGAAGAAGGCTCCGGTGTTGCCCGAGTAACCGGTGCGGTAGAGCAGGCCCTTGACGGCGGAGTTGTCGGCGGGCTTGAGGGTGGCCGTGGTGCCGCTGGCGATCAGGCTCTTGGTCACGGTGCCGAAGGAGCCGTGCAGGACGGGGTTGCTGCTGTCGCTGATGGCGCTCGGGTAGTCCGAGCTGATGCTCAGCGAGTCGATGGAGAAGCCGAACGGGTCGGTCGAGTCGACGCTGTTGTTGGTCATCAGGTCGTTGAGGATCTCGACCGCGTCCTCACCGTCGTTGTTGCGGTCGGCGCCGGTGTGGTCGGAGATCATGAAGAGGCCGCCGCCGTTCTTCACGAAGGTCATGATCGCCGTCTTCTCGGCGGTGGTGAAGAGCGTGTTGGGCTCGGGCAGGACCAGGGTGTCGAAGTTCGACAGGTCGGTGGCCGAGGAGCCGCCGTAAGTGAGGGCGCTCGTGGCGGTCTTGAGGCTGTAGTCGCCGGTCTTCTGGAGGGCGACGCCCCAGGAGGAGATGGCGCCGGTCCAGTCGGTCTCGGCGGAGGGCGAGGAGTCCTCGCCCAGGGGGTCGGGCTGGCTGGTGGAGATGATCCAGTCCGCGTTGCCGGCCGTCTCGGCGTGGGCGTTGTCGAAGAGGATCCGGTGCGGGGTGGCAGCGGCGGCGGGGGTGACCTGCACGGCGACACCTGCGGCGACGAGGCTGAACCCGGCGAGGACCGCGCCGAGTCTGTGGCGGGGAACGGTAAGTCCGAGCATCCGGCATACCTCCGTGAGGAGTTGGGGAGTGGTGATGCGGGGAGGGGGACTACGCGCATAGATACACGATCAATTTGAACGGTACATGACACTCATAAGGCTGAACAGAACCGCCCAGGTCCTCCCGACCAGGATTGACCGGGTGTTGACCGATGGTTGGGACGGAGCCGGACTGACGCCGCTCCCAGGGGGCATCCGGACTACATCGGGGCTCATCGGAAAAGGGGCGGAGATGGAAGTCGACGGCATCATCAGTGCCATCGTGATCGGCATAGTCATCGGTGTCCTGGGCCGGCTCGTGGTTCCGGGCCGTCAGCGCATCGGAATTCTGTGGACCATTCTGGTCGGCATCGTGGCCGCGTTGATCGGCTCGGCGATCGCCGGGGCCTTCGACGTGGCCGACACCAAGGGCGTCGACTGGGTCGAGTGGCTCATCCAGATCGGCCTCGCCGCGCTCGGCGTGGCGGCGCTGGACCGGTCGAAGGCGCGCCGCTGACGGTCTGACGGGACCAGGCACCACGCACCACAGCAGCACGCACCACAGCAGCACGCGCGAGAACGCGGCGCGCCGGAGTCTCCGGCGCGCCGCCGCGCGTGGGTGCCCTGAGTGGGGGTGCTCCGACGCGCGTGGGTGTCCCGAGTGGGGGTGCTTCGACGTGGGGGCGCCCCGACGGCAAATCCCGTTGCGCCCGCCGGAGTACGACGGCAGGCTTCAAGCGCCCGCCGCCCCTCCTCCCGTGACGGAGACTCGCTTGCCCTTCCACATCACCCCGCTCGCCGACCCCGAGCCCGCCGCCTCCAGCCGCCGTCTGGCCTGGCTGGCCTCGGGCGACGACGGGGTCCCGCTCGGGTCCGCCTTCCTGCGGCTGTTCACGAAGGAGGGGCAGGAGCACCTCGCCGAACTCCAACTGGCCGTGCACGGCGCCGAGCGGCGGCAGGGCGTCGGAAGCCGGCTGCTCGAGGCCGCCGTGGGCGCCGCGAAGGCAGAGCGGCGGCGGTCGGTGATCGCGCAGGCCGTACAGGGCTCACCCGCCGATCTGTTCCTGGCCGCGCGGGGATTCCGGCAGGTCCTGGCGCTCACGTACGCCCGGCTGCCGCTGGCCGACGTCGATCGTGCCGCGATCGACGCACTCCTCGAACTGCCGCACCCCGGTTACCGGTTGACCGAGTGGGAGGGCACGGTGCCGGACGCGCTGGCGCGGTCCTTCGCCGACTCGCGGCGGGCGATGGACGACATGCCGATGGAGGGCACCGACTTCGGCAGGGTCGTCTGGGACGTGGAGCGCGTGGTCGCGGCCGCGGAGGCGGTCGCGCGACGCGGCGAGCTGCTGCACACCGTCGCCGCCGTGGACGCGACGGACGGCAGCGTGGTCGGCTTCTCCGAACTGGTCGTGCCCGGCGACGGGTCGGGGGACGGCCAGCACTACGGCACCGCCGTACTGCCCGAGCACCGCGGGAAGGGCCTCGCCCGCTGGATGAAGGCCGCGGCCGTCCGCCACGCCCTCGAACGGCACCCGAGACTGTCCGGGTTGTGCACCGACACCGCCGAGAGCAACAAGCCGATGCTCGCCGTCAACGACTCACTCGGTTATCTGCCGACGCACAAGTCCGTGGAGTACCAGCTCGACCTGTGATCACCGGGTCGTCGCGGCCCGCAGTGCGGCCAGACCGTCGCGGCTTGCGGGGTAAGCGGGCGTCCAGCCCAGTTCCCGCTCGGCTTTCTCCGCCGACACCCTCAGGTTCGCCGAGAACATCGTGTGCGCGTAGCTCATCGGCCTCGTGAGCCACAGCGGTACGGTCATCGGCCTCGGCAGTCCGAACTCCTCGGCCACGCACAGCAGATGGGCGCGGAAGCCGAGCGGCGTACGGTCCGCGACGTTGTACGCCTGCCCCGGGCGCCCGTGTGCGACCGCCGCGGCCACCGCGCGGCCCGCGTCGGTGAGTTCGACCCACGGCAGGACCCGGCCGTGGTCGGCGGGGGCGGGCAGTTGCCGCTTGCGCAGCAGGGTCAGGATGTTGTCGGTGCCGCCGGGGCCGTAGAAGAGGCCGAAGCGCAGTGCGATGCCCTCCAGCCCGGCCGCCTCGAAGGTGAGTCGCTCCTTCGTGCGCATCCCGGCGAGGTGCCGTTCCAGCTCGGGGTCGGTGCCGCGCGGCCCGAACTCGTCGTCCTCGGTGATCAGATGGTCGCCGAAGTCGCCGTAGCCGTATCCGAAGACCATCGACTCCGTGATGAAGCGGCGGGCACCGGTGGACTGCGCGGCCTCGATCAGGTGGGCGGTGCCCTCGATGCGCAGCGCGTCGGTGGCGTACATGTCACGGTGGCGCATGGGTGGCTTGCGCAGGGCGGTCGCCGCGTGGACGACCGTGTCGAAGTGCTGTCCGTCCACGGCCCGCAGCAGGGCGTCGCGGTCCATGAGGTCGGCCCGGACGCCGTTGCCCTCGCTCCGGCCGAGTCCGGTGACCTTGTGGCCCGCGTCGGTCAGGGCCTTGGCGATGTGCCGGCCGAGGACGCCGGTCGCGCCGGCGAGGAGGATGCTCTGGTTCTGGTTCGTCGTCATACCGGTGCGACGGATCGGGCGGGCCCGGATGTGACATCGCGGCCGCCGGGCCCCGCAGCTGTCCCGGCCACCAGGCGCTACGGCTGGTACACGTGCGGCTGCGTGATCGTCAGCGGCTCGAATCCGAGGCGTTCCAGGATCGGCCGGCTCGTGGCCAGCGCGTCGACCTGGAGGTAGCGGTATCCGCGCTCCACGGCGGCGCGGGCCCGGTGGGCGACCAGGGCGCGGTAGATCCCGCGGCCGCGCCAGCTCTCCACGGTGCCGCCGCCCCACAGGCCGGCGAATCGGGTGCCGGGCACGAGCTCCATGCGGGCCGCGCTGACCGGCACGTCTCCGGCGAGCGCGACGACGGCGACCACCGAGTCGGGGTCGTCCAGCCGGGCGAGCAGCTGGTGCCGCAGCCGGGAGCTGTCGGTGCCGAAGGCCTTCTCGTGCACCTCCGCCACGAGGTCGACACCCGCCCGGTCCGTGACCGGAAGGAAACGGATCCCCTCGGGCGGATCGACGTCCAGGGTGAGGTCGGCGACCTCGGCGATCATCAGCGTCTCCTCGGGCTCGGCGGTGAATCCGGCCGCCCTGAGCCGCTGTCCGAGGTCGAACGGCAGGTCGTGGCCGTACAGCTTCCACTCGAACTCGCGGCCGAGCCCGGTGTAGTACGCGATCTGCTCGGCGATCGCCTTGTCGGCGCTCGACGCGTCCAGGTCGGACCAGACGACGCCGTTCCAGCCGTGCTCGGCGGCGACCTGGCGGACCACCCCGCCGACCCGCTCGACACGGGCAGCGGGACCGTCCGGCTGTGCGCCTTCGCGCATGTCCCGGTCGAAGAGGGCGAGTACCGCAACATGATCCATGGGCCCACTTCATCACCCGGACGCCTCCGCGGCAATGGCGATTACGGCCGCCCGGCCTCCGCGCGCACCGCCGCCAGGTAGGCGCTGAGCCGGTCGCGGTTGCGGGCCAGACAGTCGATCCGGGCCTGGATGCGATCGACGTGGGCCTCCAGAAGGGCCGCGGTCCGAGGTGTCAGGTGCTCGGGCGGCAACAGGATCTCCTCCGGCCCCGAAAGGTACGGCAGGATCGCGCGGATCATCTCCGTGGTCAGACCCGAGTCCAGCAGCCCGCGGATCTGCTGGACGTCGCGGACCGCCGCCTCTCCGAAGGCGCGGTAGCCGTTGTCGGTGCGCTCCGGTTGCAGCAGGCCCTGCTCTTCGTAGTAGCGCAGGAGCCGGGTGGGGACTCCGGTGCGGCGGGACAGTTCACCGATCCTCATCACGTACTCCCGAGTCTCGCGCTTGCCTTCACACTGATGTGAAGGTCCGAGCATGGTCGCATGTCCACCACCTGCCCGGCCAAGGGCACAGCCCCGCCCGCGTCCGCCCCGCTTCCGTGGTCCGGGCTCCTCGCCCTGTCGACGGCCGCCTTCACCGCAGTGCTGACCGAGCTGCTGCCCGCGGGTCTGCTGCCCCGCATGGCCCCGGATCTGGGCGTCACCGAGGCCCGGATCGGCTTTCTCGTCACCGGGTACGCGCTCGCGTCCTTCGCCGCCGCGATCCCGCTCACGGCCCTGCTGCGCGGGCTGCCACGCCGGCCGGTGCTCGTCGGGGCGCTGCTCGGCTTCGCGGTGAGCAACGCGGTGGTGGCGGTGTCCTCGTCGTACGCCCTCACCTTCGGGGCACGGTTGGTGGCCGGCGGCATGGGAGGGACGCTCTGGGCGATGCTCGCCGGGTACGCGGCACGGATGGTGCCGGCCGAGCGGCGCGGCCGGGCGATCGCGATCGTCCTCGCCGGGATCACCCTCGCCCTGTCCCTGGGCGTCCCGGCCGGGACCGCGCTGGCCGGGACGGTGGGCTGGCGCACGGCGTTCGGGCTGCTGTCCGGGCTCGCGGTGCTGCTGGTGGGCTGGGTGCGGTGGCGGGTGCCCGGTTTCCCGGGCGAGACGCCGCACGCGCGCGTGCCGCTCGCCCGGGTCGCCGCGCTGCCGGGCATCCCGGCCGTCCTGTCCGTCACGCTGTTCCTGCTGGTGGGGCACCAGGTGATGTACACGTACGTCGCCCCGTTCGCGGCGCATGCCGGTTTCGGCCGTACGGGACTGGTGCTGCTGGTGTTCGGGGCGGCGACCGTGGTGGGGATCTGGATCACCGGGGTGCTGGTGGACCGGCGTCTGCGGCCTACGCTCGTGGGCGCGCTGGCGCTGTGCGCGGTCGTGATGCTCGCGCTGGGGCTCGCCGCCGGGGTACCTGGTGTGCTGCTGATCTCGGTCGCCCTGTGGGGCGTCGCCTTCGGGGGTGCGCCGACGCTGATCCAGACGGCGCTCATCGACGCGTCGGGTCCGGAACGGGCGGACGTGGCGACATCGTTGCAGACCACGGTGTACAACGCCGGGATCGCGGTGGGTTCGCTGACCGGGGGTCTCGCGCTGGACGGCTGGGGCGCCGGGGCGCTGCCGTGGACCGCGTTGCCGTTGGTCGCGGTGGCCCTCGGGGTGACCACCGTGGCCCGAAACGCGTTCCCGGCGACGCGGCGATGACCTTAGGCTCGTGGCGAGGAGGGCCGTACTCCATGGTCGTGAAGGACACAGAACTGCCGTATCTGCACCGCTGCGTCGAGCTGGCCACCGAGGCGCTGGAGGCCGGGGACGAACCGTTCGGCTCGGTCCTGGTGGGCGCCGACGGCGAGATCCTCGCCGAGGACCACAACCGCGTGGCCTCAGGCGACCGCACCCGGCACCCCGAGTTCGAGCTGGCCCGCTGGGCGGCGGCGCACATGACGCCCGAGGAGCGGGCGGCGGCCACCGTGTACACCTCCGGCGAGCACTGTCCGATGTGCGCGGCCGCGCACGCCTGGGTGGGCCTCGGACGCATCGTGTACGTCGCCTCGTCCGAACAACTCGCAAAGTGGCTCACCCAGTTGGGCGTTCCGGCACCACCGGTACGGACACTGCCGGTCAACGAGATCGCCCCCGACGTGATCGTGGAGGGACCGGTGCCCGAGTTGACGGAGCGTGTGCGGCAGTTGCACGGCCGGTTCCATCAGAGCTGACACCCGCGTCCGAGCAGGCACGGATCAGGGCACATTCCGTGATCACGCTCCCCCGGAGGCGTCCCGCCGAAGGGCCGCTTATCGTGATCGAGGGCGCCGATGGGCGTCCTTGGAGGCATGGATGCTCGCCAAGGTGACGAGGCGGCGATGCGCAGTCTCCGGAGCCGTGGGGCTGGCCCTGCTCGGCGCCGGACTGCCGTCCGTGGTCACGGACGGCTCCGGACCGGATCTGTCGCGCTTCTACCGCCAGAAGATCAAGTGGTCGAAGTGCGTGGGCATGGAGGCCCCCGCCGACCTGCAGTGCGGAAAGGTCACTGTGCCCGTCGACTACGCGAAGCCCCGCGCGGGCACCCTCGAACTGGCACTCGCCCGCTACCGGGCCGCGACCAAGCACAAGCATGGCTCGGTGCTGCTGAACTTCGGCGGCCCGGGCGGCGCGGGCGTGCCCGCACTCGCGGCCGGCGGCGACGACTTCATGAACCTCACGGACGAGTACGACGTGGTGTCCTTCGATCCGCGCGGCGTGGGCAGGTCCTCCCCGGTCAGCTGCGGCAACGGCACCGACGAGGCGCTGGCGGCCACCGACGACGACAGCGCCTTCACCCGGGATCCGCAGGCCGTGCTCGGAAGGTTGCGGAAGGCCGCCGACCAGTGCACCAAGCACTCCGGGCCCGTGCTCCCGCACATCGGCACGGTGAACGTCTCCCGCGACCTGGACATCATGCGCCAGGCCCTCGGCGACAAGAAGCTCAACTACCTCGGCTTCTCGTACGGCAGCCGGCTGGGCGCGGTGTACGCGGCCCAGTTCCCCAAGAAGGTGGGCCGGCTGGTGCTGGACGGTGTGGACACCCTCACCGAGCCGCTGGCCGAACAGGGTGTGGCGGGCGCCGCCGGGCAGCAGACGGCGCTGGAGGACTTCGTCGACTGGTGTGTGAAGGACATCGCCTGTCCGTTCGGCACCGACGCGCGCGGCGCCCGGGAACAGGTCCTGCAACTCGTGGCGTCGCTGGACGAGGACCCGGTGCCGACCGACTTCGGCCCCGCCTTCACCGGACAGGACCTGGTGGGCGCCATCAGCCAGGCCCTCTACAGCAAGGATCTGTGGCCCTCGCTGGAGCGGGCGCTCGCCGAGCTGGTGGAGCAGGGCGACACGACGGGCGTCCTCGGCTTCGCGGGCGGCGGCTCCGATGTCCTCACCCGCGCGCGCCCTCCCTCCGACGACCCGACGCACAGCACTCTCGCCGACGTGGAGGACGTGCCGTTCGACAATCTTCCGGCGGCGCTGATGGCGGTCAATTGCGCGGACGATCCCGACCGCCCCGGCGCCGACCGGATCACCAAGGACCTGGCCCGGCTGCGTGCCGCTTACGTGCAGGCCTCGCCGGTCTTCGGCCGCTACCGGCTCACCGAGTACCTGATCTGTTACGGCCGCCCGAAGGGCACGGACTTCATCCGCGAGAAGGTGCGCGACGTCCGCACCCCGAAGATCCTCCTCGTCGGCACCCGCGGCGACCCCGCGACGCCGTACCGCTGGACCGTGGAGACCGCGAAGCGCCTCGGCGACTCGGCCGTGGTCCTCGACAACAAGGGCGAGGGCCACACCGGTTACGGCTCCTCCAAGTGCGTGCGCCGCAAGGTCGACGACTTCCTGCTGTACGGCAGCCTCCCGCCCGACGGCAGCTCCTGCGGGCCCGAACGCGACGGCTGAGATCCACTCGGTCTACGATCCCGGCATGAGTGAACGGAGTGAAAGGGCCGAAGAGTTGAGGACCGCCCGACTGTGGCTGCGGCGCCCGGCCGAAGCCGACATCGACGTGATCCTCGGCGTCCACAGCGACCCGGAGACCTGCGTGCACAACCCCTCCGACGCACTCACCCGGCATGAGGAGGCCGAACAGCTCTACCGGCGCTGGGACAAGCAGTGGGAGCAGCACGGTTACGGCTACTGGGTCGTCGGGCGCCACGACAGCGCCCGGCAGCTCGGCTTCTGCGGGATCAAGCCCATGGAACTCCACGGCGTACAGGTGCTGAACCTCTTCTACCGTTTCGCCGCCTCGGCCTGGGGTCAGGGCTTCGCCGGTGAAGCCGCCACCGCGGTCACCACCTGGGCAGCGGCGCACGTGCCCGACATCCCGCTGATCGCCCGCGTGCGCCCGGCGAACGTCGCCTCACAGCGCGTGGCGCAACGCGCCGGACTCAGCCGTGCCCCGCATCTCGACACCGAGGGCTACGACGGCTTCGACTGGATCTACGTGGCGCAACCCGAGCGCTGGGCCCCCTAGGACTCCCAGTACGCGAGCCGGTGCATGGCCGTCGCCGCCCCGGTGAAACCGTCGTCGCCCAGTGCCTCGCGCAGTTCTGTGTTGAAGCGGTCGATCTCGGGCTGGGCGGCCCGCAGGGCACCGGTCCCGGCGTCGGTCAACTCCAGTACGACGGCCCGGTGTTCACGCGGGTGCGGCCTCTTCGCGAGGAGACCCGCCGCCGTCAGCCGCCCGACCAGCCCGGTCACGGCCGACTCGCGCAGTCCGAGCGTGCGCGCCAGCCGCTGCTGGGTGATGCCGGCCTCGTCCCGCACCGCGAACAGGGCGCCGAGCTGGGCCGTGGTGACCCCCGCGGCGGCCAGGCAGCGCCGGTCCGCCGTGGTCCGCAAGCGGTGTGCGGCCCGCTGGAGCAGGAAGTAGAGACGCTGGTCCTCGGGCTCGGACATGCGCCGATGTTGACAGACGGGAGGGGCTCGCGCCAGTCTCACTTCACCAGTGAAGTGAGAGGCGAGAGGGGGGTGGGCGGATGACCCGGACCCTGGACCTGGAGCTGGCCCGGAAGGTCCTGGCGGCACAGCCGTTCAGCACGTTGGTCGGTGCCCGTCTGACCGCCTTCGAGGAGGGCGGGGCGACCCTGGAGTTCGACATCCGCGGCGATCTGCTCCAGCAGCACGGCACCGTGCACGGCGGAGTGCTCGGCTACGCGGCGGACAACGCGCTCTCCTTCGCGGCGGGCTCGGTGGCCGGCTCCGCGGTGACCACCGCCGGCTTCTCCATCGACTTCCTGCGTCCGGCCCGCGGTGAGATGCTGCGCGCCCGCGCCCGGGTCGTACGGGCCGGCCGCACCCGTGTGGTGTGCCGCTGCGACCTGAGCACCGTGGACGCCGACGGCGCCGAGACCCTGTGCGCGGTGGCCCAGGGCTCGATCGCCGTACTCGAGCCGCTCAGGACATGAGCCGTCTGCCCTGAACGCCCGATCTTGTTGCCCCAAATGCCTGATCGGCCGATCGGTCCTATGGTGCTGTTATGGAGCACGCACTCAGCCCTGCGACCCTCTCCGAACTGCGCCGCCCGCGCGCCTATCCGGCGGTGTCCGTACTGACGCCGACCCACCGCCGTGAACCCGAGAACGCCCAGGATCCGGTCCGGCTGCGCAATGTGGTGGCCGAGGCCAAGAAACAGCTGGAGGCCGACCCGGCGGTCCCCCGGGAGCGGCGCGCCGACGTCGTCCGGCAACTCGACCTGGCCCTCGCCGAGATCGATCTGGCGCATGCCGAGGACGGTCTGGCGATCTTCGCCGCTCCGGGCGAGCACCAGGTGTGGTCCCTGTCCCGTGCCGTACCGGAGCGCGTGGTGCTCTCGGACACCTTCCTGACCCGCAACCTCGTCTCCGCCCAGGCCTCCGAGCGCCCGTTCTGGGTCCTGTCGGTCTCGGCCGACCGCGCCACCCTGTGGAACGGCGGCGTCGACCGCGTCACCGAGCACCGCGCCCACGGCTTTCCGCTGACCAGGATCCGCGAGAATTTCGACGCCGAGCGCCTGGAGCGGATCGGTGACATGCCGAGCACCTTCCGGGACGAGGACACGCGGCACTTCCTGCGGGACGCCGACACCGCGCTGGCCAAGCTTTTGCGCGAGGAGCCGCGGCCGCTGTACATCACCGGCGAGACCGCGGCGCTGTCCGCGCTGGACGACGTCGGCAGCGTCACCACGGACGCGGTGCACGTCCCGCACGGCGGTCTCGCACACGGCACCCCGGACGCGGTCTGGCACGCGGTCCGGCCGCTGATCGCCGCGGAGGCCCGCAAGAGCACCGACGCGGTGACCCTGGAGCTCGAAGCGGCGCGCGGACGGCGGGCGTTCGCGGCCGGTGTCGACGAGATCTGGCAGAGCGCCCGGGAGGGCCGACTGCGACTGCTGGCCGTCGAGGAGAACTACCGGGTGACGGTCCGCGACGGGGACGGTGACCATCTCATCCCGGCCGAGAGCGGCGACCTCGACGCCCGCGAGGACATCGTGGACGAGATCGTCGAACAGTGCCTGGAGACCGGCGCCGACGTCCGCTTCGTACCGGACGGCACGCTGGGCGGCTCCGACCGCATCGCGGGGGTGCTGCGGTACTGAGCGGCCGGGACCGCCGTAGCCACTCAGACACCCCCGAAGAGCGCGCTGAGCCCCTGTTCGACGGCCGCGCCGAGATCCTCCTGTCCGGCGCCGACCACCGCATAGGTCCGCAGCAGGAACTCGCGCAGAGCGGGCGTGTCGAACTGGAGGAGGGCGAGGCCGTACGGCGAGTGGAACTCCACGACCGTCGTGCTCCGGCCGCACGGCCAGATGTGCACGTCCCCGCCGCCGGCCGGGCCACGCAGCCCCTCCTCCAGCAGGACACGGGCGAAGGTCCAGGTGACCTCCTGTCCGTCCAGGGAGACCTCGGGCGGGAAGTCGACGTGGACGGCCAGCGGATCGGTGGAGCCGTAGCGCAGGATGGCGGGAACGGGCAGTTGCTGGTTCTCCGCGGTGATCAGCCGGGCGCGGGCAGGCTGCTCGAGTGTCGTGTCCATACGATTACGACCTCGCAGGTGCCGTTTGCATTACGCCTGAGCGGGGGTGAATTAATGTGACGTGCGTCACTTAGCAAGATTCCTCGACTTCACCACAAGGTCTTGCCAGACTCCTTAGAACACAGGACCGTCGAACACACAAATGAACACCGGATCGGCCACCCCACCGACCCGCCAAGTCTCGTACATCGCCTACGACTTGAGACATCAAAGAGCGTAGACAAAACGCTCCGCCCGACCGCTTCTGAAGACTGTGGCATATGCCAGAAGCACCACCGTATCGTGTGCCGCCAAATCCCTTACAGCGCGTCGCGCCCTGTGCAACAGTCGTAACGGTCCCTCCGTCCCGACCGAGTCGAACCGTCCCCCGCATCGGAGTGCGTCATGTCGTCCCACCTCTCCGCGGACCACCCCGCCGCCCAGCCGCCAGGACGCGGCTCGGTCGACGCGCTGATTTCGCAGACGCGGCGACTCAAGGGCGACGTGGACGCCGTACGACGGGACGCGCCCGGTGACGGCTTGGACCCCCAGGAGCGCTGGCAGCGCGCGCTGTACGACCTCGCACTTCACCAACTCAGCGATCTGGACGAGCACTTGGCGCAGCTGCGGGACGGCCCGCCGCCCGTGCCGTCGGTGCCCGGGGCACAGTCCGCCGCGCGAACCGCGCCGCCCGCTCCCCGGCGCGGCTCGCTGCTCAGCCGGGTCGGCAGCGCGGAGTGGAACCTCCTTACGGACGAGGCGAGTTGGTCCGGGGAGCTGTACCAGATACTCGGCCGCGACCGCACCGCTCCCCCGCTCACCCTCGACGAGCTCCCTTCCCTGGTGCTCGACGAGGACCGGCCGAGACTGACGGGCATGGTCACGGACTGTCTGGTCGACGCCAAGCGCATAGACGGCGAGTTCCGTGTCGTGCGCCCGGACGGCGAGGTGGGCACCGTCCACATGATGGGCGAGCCCGTGCTCGCCGCCGACGGCAGCACCGCCTCGATGTGGGCCGTGCTGCGGGACGTCAGCGAACTGCGGCGCAGTGAACGGGCGGTGAGCGAGACCCGTGACTCGTTACAACGCCAGAGGCAGCGCGCGCAGAGCGAGCACCGGCTCGCGGTCGAGCTGCAGGAGGCCGTGCTGCCGCCGTGGCGTGGCTCCCTGCGGCTCCCGCACCAGGGCACCGAGACCCTGGACCTGGCCGCCCACTATCTGCCCTCGTCGGCCAGCGCCCTGATCGGCGGTGACTGGTACGACGCACTCGAACTGGCCGACGGCGAGACCCTCCTGAGCGTCGGCGACCTCACCGGGCACGGAGTCGCCGTCGCCTCCGGCATGGCCACCCTCCTCGGCGCCGTGCGCGGCATGGCGATGGCGGGCACCCAGCCCGGCCAACTGATGTCCCTGCTCAACCAGTTGCTCGACGCCACCGTGCAGCCGGCCCTCGGCAGCGCCGTCTGCTGCCGCTACCGTCCCGAGACCCGCACCCTGGTCTGGGCGCAGGCCGGACACCCCGCCCCGCTGCTGTTCCGGAGCGGGACGGGGCGCAGGCTGAACTCACCCGACGGCGTGCTCCTCGGCGCGACCTCCGGAGCCGTCTACGCGCAGGCCGAGGAGACCCTCGAACCGGGCGACCTGCTCCTGCTCCACACGGACGGACTGGTGCCCGGGCGCACCAGTACGGCTGCCGTGAACCGGCTCCTCGACCTGGCCCCCCGTTTCGACGGGGCGCGCACCGCGCAGGACTGTGTGCGCATGGTCATGGAGGAGTTCGGCGAGACCGAGCGCGAGGACGACGCCTGCGTGCTCATCGCCAAGGTGACTTCATAACAACCTCACGCCCGAGCGCTGTTGCCACCCCTTCCCTTCGGCTTCGGCAGCGCCAGCCTGATCTCCTCGCGCAGCTCGTTGATCTTCGGGTAGCTGGAGTACTCGGCGGTGAGCCGGTACATCTGACGCAGCCGGTCCCAGGTGCGGTGGGAGGAGTTGGAACCCATCGACACCAGAGCCAACCGCGCGTAGCGGTCCGCCTGTTCGGGGTCGTCGGCGATGAAGCAGGCCGAGGCCATCGACAGGAAGTCGAAGATCTTCGACCGCTGCCGTCCGTCGACCCGCAGGGCGAGGGCCTTCTCCGCGTAGTGCTGGGCGTGCACGGCCGCACCCGGCTCGTGCTCCGCCAGCGTCCGGTAGGCCAGGGCCTGCATGCCGTACAGGTCCTCCTCCTTGAAGGTCTGCATCCAGCTCGGCGGTGGCACGTCGCTCTTGTCGGAGACGAAGAGGTCCTCCGCCTGCCCGAGGGTGCGGCGCATCGCCTGGCCCTTGCCCATGGAAGCCTGCGCCCAGGCCTCGATGGTGTAGAGCATCGCCCTGGTGCGGGGCAGCACCTGTTCTCCGGAGCCGGACTGGGCGAGCTTCATCAGGTCGAGTGCGTCGTCGGGCCGGCCCAGGTGCACCATCTGGCGGGCCGCCCTGGAGAGCGCCTCGCCGGCGCGGGGCCGGTCACCGCCCTCTCTCGCGGCATGGGCGGCGATGACGAAGTACTTCTGAGCCGTCGGTTCGAGGCCGACGTCGTGGGACATCCAGCCCGCGAGGACGGCCAGGTTGGCGGCGACGCCCCACAGGCGCCGCTGGAGATGGTCGGGCTGCCGGTAGGCGAGCATGCCGCCCACCTCGTTGAGCTGGCCCACGACCGCCTTGCGTTGCAGCCCGCCGCCGCGGGCCGCGTCCCAGGCCCGGAACACCTCGACCGAGCGCTCCAGTTCCTCGATCTCCTGCGACCCGATGGGGGCGGCCTCGTAACGGTCGAACCCAGCGGGGTCGGCGTGCAGGGGGTCGTCGAACTGGGGGGCATCGGCGGTGAGGGCCGGATCGGTGTGCAGCCAGTCGTGCATGGCACTGCTGAGTACGGATCCCGCGGTGAGCGCGGCACCCGCGCCCACCAAGCCGCGTCGGTTGAGCATGAGGTCCATTCCCGTGAATTCGGTGAGGACCGCGGCGGTTCGGTCGGGCGCCCATGGCATGCCGTCGGGATGTTCCACGCTCCCGTCGCCCTGCCGTTTCCCCGTACGCCCGTGCCGGACCAGACCGAGGTCTTCAATGGTCACGACACGGCCGAGACGCTCGGTGAACAGAGCCGCCAGCACCCGCGGCACCGGATCGCGCGGGATCTCTCCCATGTCGATCCACCGCCGCACCCGCGAGGTGTCGGTCGAGAGCTGCGGATGGCCCATGGCCGCCGCCTGCCGGTTGACCAGCCTCGCGAGTTCACCCTTGGACCAGCCGGCGAGGCCGAACAGGTCCGAAAGCCGGGTGTTGGATTGTCCGCTCACATCAAGCCCCCAGGTACTCGGCTGAGTTGACAGTAGCCCCGTGTCAGTTGCTCCGGGACTATTCGCCAGGGTTCGCCAGGGTGCGCCAGATGGTGTGCCAGTGCGCATCTGCGGTGAGGTAGGAACGCGCCACCCCGACCCGGACCGCACAGGGACATTCCCCAGGGTGCACCCGGTGTTCCGGGTCGGGCAGCGCACTGCTTCTCCAGGCACAGCAGGCACACGAAGGGATCTGTCTCGCCCATGTACGCAGCATCGTCCTCCGTGTCCGCCCCGCCCCGGTCGCCGCAACTCCGCCCGGCGGGCGGTGGCCCCTACCTCGACCCCGCGCGGCCGACGGCCCCCGTACCGGGTACGGGCAGGACGCGGCGCGTTCCGGGGCTCGGCACCCAACCGCTCAGCGGGAGACTCGACTTGTCCGGCCCTCAGGGCGCCCAGCTGCGCACGGCGATCGCGTCGGTGCACCGGATCTGCCCGGAGTTCGCTCCGGTGCAGGTGCTGCGCCGCAGCGGACGCTCCGTGCTCCTGGTCGGTACGACGGGACGCAGCACGGCTGTCGCCAAGTGCTTACTCGACCACTCCCCGGTATGGGCCGAGCGGATCCGGCACGAAATAGCCGCGTACCGTTCGTTCGTCCGGCACCGGCCCCCGGTGCGCGTACCACGGCTGATCGCGGCGGACCCGGACAACTGCACCCTGGTCATCGAGCGGATGCCCGGCCGGGTGGCGGCTCTGCACCGGCATCCGGCGGAGGCCCCGCCGCGCGCGGACATCAGGGCGGCGCTCGGCGCGGTGTGCCGGCTCAACGCCTGGCGTCCGCCCGCGGGCACCTTCGACGCCCCGCTCGACTACGCGGCCCGTATCTCCCGCTACCACGAGCTGGGGCTGCTGACCGACCGGGACATGGGCGATCTGCAGAAACTCCTGCACGGCATCGCCCACTCGGCGGGCCGACAGGGCATGGGCCAGTTCTGTCACGGCGACGCCCTGCTCTCGAACATCCTGCTCTCACCGGCCGGTCCAGTGCTGGTGGACTGGGAGCACGCGGGCTGGTATCTGCCGGGCTACGACCTGGCGACACTGTGGTCGGTCCTCGGCGACGCCCCGGTGGCCCGCCGTCAGATCAGCCAGATCGCCCAGACGGCGGGCCCCGCCTCGCGGGACGCCTTCCTGGTGAACCTGATGCTCGTACTGACCCGTGAGATCCGTACCTACGAGACGGCCCTGCAGCGTTCGATGCACGACTCGACCCCGGCAGCACCGGCCGTGGCCCACCCCGGTGCCGCGCCGTCAGGCGAGGAACAGCGGCTGCTGCTGAGGCGGCTGCACGACGACTGCCAGCTGGCCCGTCGGGCCGTGCGCGCGGCGGTCGGCACTCGCTGACGGGGACGAGGGTCCGCGGTGCGCCCTGAAGTACGGGGCGCACCGCGGACCCTCGTATGTGCGGCTCCCCGCCAGGGGACATTGGTGTACACCACTGACGCCCCGCAGGCCTGGATGCATCCGCCACGAAACTCCCGACACCCCTCATTGACATGGGAAATCGTGTGCCCCTGGGCATGATTGACGGATCGTCGGCAAGCCGGTACCACTGACGCACGCCCGGCCCCGCACGGCTCATCGCGCCCGACCGTCCCAGGAGGCTGCATTGCGAGGATCCACGACCGACCCCAACAGAGCCACCCGGAGGGTGGTCGGCACGCTGGCCGGTACTGCCCTGCTGCTGCCCCTGCTCGGCGCGGCCCCGTCGCCGGCCGAAGACTCTTCGGCCGGCCTCCAGCAGGCCTTCGCCTCGGCGGCCGCCGAGTACCACGTCCCGCAGAGCGTCCTCCTCGGTGTCTCCTATCTCCAGTCCCGCTGGGACGACCACGCCGGAGCACCGAGTGTGACCGGTGGCTACGGCCCGATGCACCTCACCGACGCCCGTACCGCACTCGCCTCGGCACCGCACCACAGCGAGGGCACGGAGGACGCCCGCGGCGACAGCGCCCGCCCGGCGCTGCTCCCGGAGACGAAGGTGCCGACGCCCACCGAGCTCCCGGCCCGGCTGGAGACCCTGCCGAAGGCGGCCGAGCTGAGCGGCCTGAGCGCCGAGGGCCTGCGCACCGACCCCGCGGCGAACGTCGCCGGCGGCGCCGCGTTGCTGGCCGCCGCCCAGAAGGATCTGGGCGAGCCGCTGAGCCAGGACCCGGCGGACTGGTACGGCGCGGTGGCCCGCTTCTCCGGCGCCGACGACAGCGCGACGGCGGCGGCGTACGCGAACGACGTCTTCGACGTGCTGCGCACCGGCGAGGAGCGCACCACGGACGCCGGTCAGCGGATCGCCCTGACCGGCCGGCCGACGCTCGCCCCCGACACCGCGCAGCTCGCCCGGACGGGCCTGCGCACGCTCGGCAGCGGCACCACCGAGTGCCCGAAGACGGTGTCCTGCGAGTGGATCCCGGCACCCTACGAGGAGTTCGGGGACAACGACTACGGCAACCACGACCTGGGGGACCGTCCGGCCTCGCAGAGCATCAAGTACATCGTCATCCACGACACGGAGGGCGCCTGGGAGGGTGTCCTCAACCTGGTGCGGGACCCGACCTATGTGTCGTGGAACTACACCCTGCGCTCGACCGACGGTCACATCGCCCAGCATGTGAAGGCGAAGGACGTGGCCTGGCACGCGGGCAACTGGTACGTCAACGCCAAGTCGATCGGTCTGGAGCACGAGGGCTTCCTGGCGAATCCGGACGCCTGGTACACGGAGGCGATGTACCGGTCCTCGGCGCGGCTGGTGAAGTACCTCTCCGCGAAGTACGGCATCCCGCTGGACCGGCAGCACATCCTCGGCCACGACAACGTGCCGGGCCCGACCACCTCGACCGTCTCGGGCATGCACACGGACCCCGGCCCGTACTGGGACTGGCGGCACTACTTCGAGCTGCTGGGCCACCCGTTCAAGGCGACCTCCACCAAGCGGGGCGGGCTGGTGACGATCCGGCCCGACTACGCGACCAACCGGCCGCAGTACACGGGCTGCGCCGCCAAGGGCGAGCCCTGCACGTCCCACGGCTCCAGCGAGGTACGGCTCCACTCGGCCCCCGACGAGAACTCCGCTCTCGTCACGGACATCGGTATGGGTGGCAGGGCTCCGACGATCGACGTGAACGACCTCTCTTCACGGGTCTCCACCGGCCAGCAGTACGCGGTCGCGGACCGGGACGGCGACTGGACGGCGATCTGGTACCTGGGCCAGAAGGCCTGGTTCAAGAACCCCGGGAGCAACCCGACCGCGGTGAGCGCCTCCGGTCTCGTCGTGACCCCCAAGGAGGGCCTCGACAGCGTCCCGGTGTACGGCCGCGCCTACCCCGAGGCCTCCGCATATCCGACGGGGGTCCCCGCGCAGGCGGTGTCGCCGCTGCCGTACAAGGTGCTCAAGGGCCAGACGTATGTGATCGGTGACAAGGTGCCCGGCGAGTACTACTACGCGGTCACCTTCACGCCGGACTCGCACAAGGTCGTGGTCGGCCAGGACCTGTACTACGAGATCCAGTACGGCCACCGCGTGGAGTTCGTGCGGGCGGCGGACGTCGATGTGAAGCCCTCGGGCCGACGCCGGTAGGGAATGTCCGGCAGGTGGAAGCTCCACTCCTCTGGGGTGGGGCCGCCACCTGCCGGACGCTCACCAAACCTTCAGCCCTGCTGGAAGAGCTCCGCCGGCAGTGGCTTGAGAAGGGCGTACAGGTCGTCCGTGATCGGGCGGTCCCAGGCGGCGATGGTCACCAGGACGTTGTCGCTGCGGTCGAACTGAACGCAGGAGATCCGGCTTTCGGAGAGCTTGAGGCGGCGCACGATCAGGAGGTTGTCGCCCTGCATCACCGGCATTTCCTCGGTGTCGGTGACGGTCACCTCCTCGTCGTTCTCCAGCGCGATCAGCAGCTGCGCCACCTCGAAGGGGACCTGGCCGTCGGGGACCTCGCGGGCCGGGGAGCCCTCGGGGAGGTTGCCGATGATCATCGCGGGGCCGCGGCCGCCGAAGAGGTCGTAGCGCAGGAAAACGCCCTGGCAGGTGCCGTCGGGGGCGGGCAGGAGCCCCGCGCCGAGGTTGCCGGGCCAGTCGCCCGGGTCCATGGCCAGGACATCGAAGTCTGGACCGGCGGGGGTGGCGCTACGGCGGCGGAGAAACGACATGCGCCAATGGTAATGGGCAGTCACGTGGTCGTGCGGGTGCAGGTGCGTGGGGGCCGGGCGCGCGGCGCCCCGCACCCCTACGTGGGACCACTCACCGTCCGCAGGCCGGTACTGTCCGTTCCCAGCTTGCGACAGACGGCCGACAGCAACCGTGTCGTCGTCTGCTCGTCGGCGTTCAACTCCTTCGCGATCTCCTCCTCGGTGTGCCCCTGCGCCGCCAGGTTCGCCACCGTACGTTCGCGTGCCGTGAGCGTGTCCGTCTCCGTGCTGTGCAGGCGGCGGGGGCGGAGGCCCGCGGCGGTCAGTTCGTCGCGGGCGGTCTCGATCAGACCGTCGGCGCCGCAGTGGACGGCTGTGTCGAGGCCTCGGTAGAGGTGGTCCGCCGCCTCCCGGGTGCGACCCGTGCGACGGAGTTCCGTGCCCAGCGCCACCAGCGCGCAGGCGAGCTCGTACGCGGCCGGTGAACGTTCCAGGTGGGCGACCGACTCCTCCAGGAGCTTGACTCGGGCCGAGGCCGGTGAGACCTCGGCAGCCAGCCGGAGTGCCTGGCCCACCGCCGACGGGGTCCCGAACTGGCGGGCGCGCGCCACCGCTTCGAGGGCCGTCGTGACCGCCTGCTCCGGGGCGTCGTGGCTCTCGGCGCGGGCCAGGTGGAGCTGCCAGGGGCACCACGCGGGGTTGCGCATGCCCCGCGGTTCCAGTCGGCGTCCGGCGGCGGCCAGCTCGGCGGCCGCGTCCTTGGTGAGGCCGCGCGCCAGCAGCAGCTCGCCGTACACGGTCTGGGCGTCGGGGAAGACCACCACGGCCGGGAAGGGGGCGCAGAAGGAGTGGTCCTCGGCGGTCTGCGCGGCCTCGTGGACCCGGCCACGGGCGAGCAGGACCTCGATGAGGATGCCCACGGCGTACCACTGGGCCGGGGTGCCCGGCCCGACGCGCTCGGCGAGGCGCAGTCCCGCGCGGACGAAGTCCTCGGCCTCGGCCAGGCGGCCGCGGCGGAAACGGACGTAGGCGAGCAGGGTGTAGGCGAAGGAGAGGTGGGCGCCGCGCCAGCCCTGCCGTTCGAAGTCGGCGATCCCGGCGGCGAAGAGCTCCTCCGTGCGCCCTGGGCGGTCGGCGTAGGTGAAGGCGAGGGCGACCAGGACGGGCACCTCGAAGCCGCGGTCGGGATCGGCCCAGCCGAGGCCGCCGGCGAGGGCGCGCTCGGCGTGGTGGAGGGCGATGTGGGCGGGCTCGCCGCGCAGGACGGCGTCCCAGGTGCGCAGGCCGATGATGTACCGCTCGGTGAGGTCGCGGCCGGTGAGACGGTCCGCGAGCCTCGCCATGCGGCGGGAGCGGGAGGGGTGGTCGGGTTCGTCGGCGCCGAAGGCGTCCCACATGAACTGTTCGGCGACCATGCGCAGCTTGACGCGGGCGTCGCCGGTGACCTTGATCTCGCGGGCGAGGGTGTCGGAGGCCTCGGCGAGGCGGTCGCTGTGGGCGAGGACCTGGGAGAGCCGGTAGACGATGCGGTGCCGCAGAGCGGAGTCGGCGATGGGCTCTTCGAGGGCGGCGCGCAGGTGGTTGACCGTGGTGGCCGGTTCGGTGAGCAGGGAGGCGCTGCCCAGTTCGTACAGGACGGCGGCCCGGTCCTCGCAGGGCGGAGGTTCGCGCAGGGCGCGGGCGAGATAGCTGCGGGCCGCGTCGGGGGCACCGGAGCGCAGGGTCTCGGCCGCGGCGGCGCGCAGTTGCTGGACGACCCACGGGTCGCCGTCGGGATGCGTCTCCAGGAGGTGGCGGGCGGCGGCGGCCGGGCCCCGCCCGTCGTCGACCACGCACCAGGCGGCCTGGCCGTGCAGCGCGACGCGGAATCCGGCCGGGATGGCCCGGTAGACGGCGGTGGCGATGAGCGGGTGGACGAACTCCAGGGAGTCGCCACCGGTGAGGATGCGGGCGCCGCGCAGGGCGTCGGCCGCGTCGGCGGCCTCTTCGTGGCCGAGTCCGGCGACGGCGGCGGCGAGTTGGGGATGGATCTCGGTGCCGAGGACCGCGCAGGCCCAGGCGAAGCGGACGGTCGAGGTGCCGAGGCGTTCGAGGCGGGCGACCAGGCCGCTGCCCTTGACGGCGGCCGCGAGGTCACGCAGGAGATGCGCCGCGTCCTCGGTCGGGGTGACCCCGCGGTCGTGCACCTTGGCGGTCAACTCGACCGTCTCGAAGGGGTTGCCCGCGGTGACGGCCCAGCATTCCCGGCAGAACGCGTCGTCGGCGTGCGCGCCGAGCGTCTCCCGTACGAGACGGGCGACGGCGACGGCGCTCAGCGGTTCCAGGTCGAGCGGTCGTCCGCCGGCCCGGCCGGGCAGTGCCCTGAACGACTCGGCGTGATCGGGGAGTTCGTCGGCCCGGTAGGCGACGACGACCAGCAGCGGGAGTTCCTCCGCGCGGGGTGCGAACGCGGCCAGCCAGCGCAGCGATTCGGGGTCGGCCCAGTGGGCGTCGTCGAGCACCAGCACCATCGGGGCGCGCAGGACGGCGAGATGGGTGAGCACCCAGTCGAGTCCGTCCCGCAGGCCCTGCGGGTCGGGCGGCGCCCCGTCGGTCGGGGCGCACAGACCGAGTGCGGGGCCGACGATGTCGAACCAACTGCCCAGCTGGGCACGGAGATCGGCTTCGCCCGCGCCGGCGAACTGCGGCTGCAGCAGCTGCCGGGCGACATGGAAGGCGACCCGCTGCTCCTGGTCGCCGCCGCGGGCGGCCAGCACGGTGCAGCCCCGGGCGGCGGCACGGCGGCGGACCTCGGTGAGCAGGGTCGTCTTGCCGATGCCGGCCCGGCCGGCGACGGCGAGCACGGCTCCGCGGGGGCGACCGCGCGGTTCGGCACCGTCCGTACGCAGGCCGGTGAGCTCTCCCAACGCCTCGTCGACGGCGGCGAGTTCACTCTCCCGCTCCAGGAGAGTCCTTCTGCTGCGCACACTGCGCTGCACCATGGCGCACCCCCCGTCACGGAGGCACACCCGCGCGGGGAGCGAGCGCACACCGTGACCTACAGGCACCTCAGCGTACGCCTGCGGGGTGCCTGGCGGGCCCGTGTCGACATACCTGGGGCGTGGCTAGAAGACGTGTTCGTACAGCACGGCGAGGAAGTAGATCAGCCCCCCGGCGCCGACGGCCACGGCCAGCGTGGCGCCGTAGCGCGACCCGGCTGTCGCGGCGGCGTCCCAGCCGCACAGTGTGAGCGCCGGGACGATTCCGAAGGCGAGGACGAAGAGCCCCGTCACCGTCAGGGTCGCCCAGCCGACGATCGCCCTGAAGCCGAGCGTTTCGAGCCCGGTCAGTGGCTGGTCGCGTACCGCGATGGTGGAACCGATGCGGGCGTCGGCCTCGATGACCGCGTCGGTGTCGATCAACCGACCGCCGGCCGACAGCAGTTGGCCATGACATTCGGTGGTCGGCTTGTTGTTGTACGTCCGCACCACCGCGCACGAGTCGACGTGCAGTCTCTCCGCGGTTCCGGAGAGTCCGACGGCACCCGCGAGCATCAGTCCGCAGTAGCCGGTCAGCACCACGCCGAACACGAGGCCGACGAGAGCGGCCACGGCCGAACGGAACCGCTCACCCCGCTGTTCTCCCCGCTTCTTCCACTGCGTCTGCCGGAACGTCCGCAGGCGTTCGGCCTTCTTGAACCGCCGTCTGGCCGCCTTCGACGTCACGGCCCCTCCCCTGCTCCCGGTGACGCTCATGGTGCCGGGCCACCCGCGCCCGGTTGCCGCAGGAAGGCTTGCACCACTCCTGCCGCGGGTGATCCTTCAGGAAGTAGCGCACGCAACGCGGGGCGTGGCAAGCGCGCAGCCGCCGACGGTCGGCTCCGGCGAGAAAGGCGATCGCGGCCTGCGCGAGTACGGCCGTGAGGTCGGTCCCCGGCGGCACCGGCTGCGGGTGTACGACGGGTTCGGCGTCGTCGGTCCAGTGCAGCACGGGGACGGTCGGGGTGCGGGCGGCCGCCGTGTTGAGGCGGGCGACGGCCTCGGGCACGGGCAGCAGGCGTGCCGCGTCGGCGGGGCTGGGCTCGTCGGGACGCACGGCGCGGGCGAAGAGGGCCCGGACAGCGGCCCGCAGGTCACGGACCGCCACGAGGGTCCCCTCGTCGGCGACGAAGCCCGAGGCGTCCGGCAATGTCTCGGCGTGCTCCCGGACCCAGGCGGTGAGGCCCGCGAGGTCGGCCAGGTCGTCGGCGACGCCGCCGTGTCCGTCGTGCCGGACGGTGAGGGCCAGGTCCAGGGTGAGACGGGCGTCCCTGTTGATCGTGTCCTGCATGCGGCTAATGATAGGTTCCGCCGCATCCATTAACACGTCGGCCTGGGCCCTCTTGCGCTCACCCTCAGGTGAGGTCGAACTCTCCTTCCCGCGCCCCTGACACGAACGCGCCCCATTCCGCGGGGGTGAAGATCAGGGAAGGGCTCTCAGGGCGGCCGCTGTTGCGCATCGCGATGAACCCCTCGACGAAAGCGATCTGCACATCCCCCAGACCGCGGCTGCTCGAGTGCCAATCGGCGTTGCTCAGGTCCAGCTCCGGCTTCTCCCAGCCCATGAGCGGCTGCTGCTGGATGGTGGTCTCGGCCACGTCCGTGCTCCTCCCGATTGCGTCGTCCGCGGCCAGCCTAGCGATCGTCCCCGACCGCCGACAGGCCACGTGAGGGGGACCTTTCAGGAGTCAATTCACGCATCAGGCGGCTCAGACCCCACGAGCCACATCGAGAAGAACTGGGATCCGCCGCCATAGGCGTGCCCCAGCACCCTGCGGGCGCCCTCCACCTGGTGTTCTCCGGCCTGTCCGCGCGCCTGGAGAGCGGCCTCCGCGAAGCGGATCATGCCGGAGGCGCCGATCGGATTGGTGGACAGCACACCACCCGACATGTTCACGGGCAGATCCCCGTCCAGCTCGGTGACGCCGGCCTCGGTGAGCTTCCAGCCCTCGCCCTCGTCGGCGAAGCCGAGGTTCTCCAGCCACATGGGCTCGTACCACGAGAACGGCACGTACATCTCGACGGCGTCGATGTCCCGGCGCGGGTCGGCGATCCCGGCCTGCCGGTACACGTCGGCCGCGCAGTCCTTGCCCGCCTGGGGCGACACGGCGTCCTTACCCGCGAAGAGCGTCGGCTCGCTGCGCATGGCGCCGCCCAGCATCCAGGCCGGCGGCAGGGGCGCCCGCGCGGCGCCCGCCCGGTCGGTGAGCACCATCGCGCAGGCGCCGTCCGAGGACGGGCAGGTCTCGGAGTAGCGGATCGGGTCCCAGAGCATGGGCGAGGACTGGACCTTCTCCAGGGTGATGTCGTGCTCGTGCAGATGCGCGTACGGGTTCTTGAGCGCGTTACGACGGTCCTTGTACGCCACCAGCGAGCCGACCGTGTCGGGCGCGCCGGTGCGCCGCATGTACGCGCGCACGTGCGGTGCGAAGAAGCCGCCGGCTCCGGCGAGCAGGGGTTGCTGGAAGGGGATCGGCAGGGACAGGCCCCACATGGCGTTGGACTCGGACTGCTTCTCGAAGGCGAGGGTGAGGACGGTGGAGTGCACCCTGGCCGCCACCAGGTTCGCGGCGACCAGCGCCGTGGAGCCGCCGACGCTGCCCGCCGTGTGCACCCGCAGCATCGGCTTGCCCACCGCGCCGAGCGCGTCGGCCAGGTACAGCTCCGGCATCATGACGCCCTCGAAGAAGTCGGGCGCCTTGCCGATCACCACGGCGTCGATGTCGGCCCAGGTCAACTCGGCGTCGTCGAGCGCCCTTCGGGCGGCCTCGCGGACGAGCCCGGCGATCGACACGTCCCGGCGGGCCGCGACATGCTTGGTCTGGCCGATCCCTACGACGGCCACGGGCTCCTTGCTCATCGCGGATCCCCTTCGAGTACGGCGACCAGGTTCTGTTGCAGACAGGGCCCGGAGGTGGCGTGGGCGAGGGCCCGGTCGGACTCGCCCCGGTGGATCCGGGCGGCGGCTTCACCGATACGGGCGAGCCCGGCGGCCATCATCGGGTTGGCGGCGAGGGCCCCGCCGGACGGGTTGACCCGTGTGGAGTCGTCGAGCCGCAGCGCCTTGCGCAGGACGACCTCCTGCGAGGTGAACGGCGCGTGCAACTCGGCGGTGTCCACGGGCCGTTCGAAGGCACCGGCCCGCTCGGCCGCCAGGCGGGTGGAGGGCGAGTCGGTGAGGTCGCGGACGCCGAGCGAGTGCGCCTCGATGCGGTGGTCGATCCCACGGATCCAGGCGGGGCGCTCGCACAGCTCCCTGGCCCGCTCCCCCGCCGCGAGGACCACGGCGGCGGCCCCGTCGCCGATGGGCGGGCAGTCTCCGGTGCGGAGTGGTCGTACGAGGTAATCCCCTTGCGGTACAGGGCCCTTGAGCTGTGCGCGCGGGTTGTCGGTCGCGCGGCTCCGGGCGCCGATCGCCGCCAGCTCACGCTCGTCCGTGTCGCCCGCGTCGATCAGCGCCTGGGCCTGGAGGGCGGCGAGGGCGACGGAGTCGGGCCACAGGGGGGCGACGTAGTACGGGTCCAGCTGCCGGGTGAGCACGTCGCGCAGGGAGCCGGGCGAGGACTTGCCGTACGCGTACACCAGCGCGGTGTCGGCGTCCCCGGACAGCAGCTTGGTCCACGCCTCGTACAGGGCCCAGGCCCCGTCCATCTCGACGTGCGACTCGGAGATGGGCGGCCAGGCGCCCACGCCGTCCAGGGCCAGGGTGAAGGAGAAGGCCCGCCCTGCGAGGTAGTCACAGGAACCGGAGCAGGTGAAGCCGATGTCGGCGGTCTTCAGACCGGTCTGCGCGATGACGTCGTGCAGGACCGGCATGAGCATCTCCACCTCGGAGACTTCCGCGGTGAAGCGCAGGGTGTCGGACTGGGCGAAGGCCACGACGGCGATGTCGCGGGGCTCCGGGGCTGCGTCGCTGGTCAAAGGAGCTCCTTGTACGTCTCGTAGTCCGCGTCGGGTTCGCCGGTCGGCCGGTAGTGGTCCGGGTAACGGCCGCCCTCGCTCCACACCGGCTCGACCCTGAGGCCCATGCGCACCTGGTCGTACGGGATGCCGCCGATCCGGCCGTGCAGCGCGAGGTCGGCGCCGTCGAGGGCGATGTGGGCGTAGACGTACGGCACTTCGATGTCGAGGTTCTTCGCCTTGATGTTGACGATGCAGAAGGTGGTCACTGTGCCGGCGGGACCCACTTCCACCTGTTCCGATGTGGCCACGCCACATGTGGGGCAGGCGCCCCTGGGCGGGACGTACACCTTGCGGCAGGCCGGGCAGCGCTCGCCGACGGCCCGGTGTTCGGCGAGGGCGTTGATGTAGGCGGTCTGGGCGCGGCCCGGTGAGTAGGTGTAGTCGAGGCGGGCCTGGGCGACGATGCCGTGGACGGGGTCCTCGAACTCGCCCGCGTGGACGGTGACCGTGGAATCGTCTCCGTCGTACGGCTCGAAGCAGGCGATGTCGGTGATGGCGCCGCAGCGTTCCCCGGCCCAGCGGATCCGGACGCGCATGCCGGTGCGGACGGCGTCGGGCCCGGGGGCGTCGAGGGCGTGCAGCAGGGCGGTGTCGGCGCCGTCGAGCTTCACCAGGACCCAGGCGAAGGGCGTGTCCAGTGGCTGACCGCGACGGGGTTCGTGGTTCCAGGCCCAGGTGGTGACGGTTCCGGTGCTGCCCACGTGGACGAGGTCGCGGATCTCCTCGGCGGTGACGGGGTCGTATTCGACGGGCGGGACCAGGGTGCGGCCGTCGCGGGTCTTCACGCCGAGGACGACACGCTCGCGCAGGCCGGTCAGGAAGGCGCTCTGGACGGGGCCGAGGGAGCGGGTGAAGGGGAATTCGACGACCAGGGGGGCTTTGAGTACTTCGGGCATCGAGGGCGTGCCTCCTTCGAAATCGGCGTGCACGGGGGCGCCCCTCCAGGGGCGCGGGGCGCTGACAATTGCGGCTCCGCCGCGTGGGCGCGCTCGGTCACCGACGACCCGCAGCTGCCGTACCGGTCCGAGCCGGCGCGGCGCTACGCACGTTTGTACTCGGGCGGTCGCTTCTCCGCGAAGGCGCGGGCACCCTCCTTCGCGTCGGCGGTGTCGAAGATCGGCCAGCCGCGCTCGAGTTCGGCGGCCAGGCCCTCGGTCTCGGTCATGTCGGCGGTCTCGTAGACCGAGGCCTTCACCGCCTCCACCGCCAACGGGCCGCAGGCGTTGATCAGTTCGGCGATCTCCAGGGCCTTGGTGAGTGCCGTGCCGTCCGGGACGACGTGACCGATCAGGCCGATGCCGGCGGCCTCGCGTGCGGTGTACGGGCGGCCGGTGAGCAGCATCTCCAGCGCGTGGGTGCGCGGGATCTGGCGCTGCAGCCGGACCGTGGAGCCGCCGATCGGGAACAGGCCGCGCCTGACCTCGAAGAGGCCGAAGGTCGCGGACTCGCCGGCGACCCGGATGTCGGTGCCCTGGAGCATCTCCGTGCCGCCCGCGACGCAGTAGCCCTCGACCGCCGCGATCACCGGCTTGCGGGGGCGGTGGTGGCGCAGCATCGCCTTCCAGTGCAGGTCCGGGTCGGCGGTCAGCCGGTCCCGGTACTGCTCGCCGCCGGTGCCCCGGCCCGCGAGGGCCTTGAGGTCCATGCCGGCGCAGAACGAGTCGCCCGCGCCGGTGAAGACGACCGAGCGGATCGAGTCGTCCGCGTCCGCTTCCAGCCAGCCGTCGTAGAGGCCGACCAGCATCGGCAACGAGAGCGCGTTCTTCGCCTCCGGCCTGTTGAGCGTGAGCACCAGTGTGGCGCCCTCGCGCTGGATGTTGAGATGTTCCGTCCCACCCATCGCCCGTCTCCCCTCTGCCAGAACGAGAACAGGTTGCAGGAGGCGCCGACGCACTTCAAGAGTTTTCTGACAGTCAGTCAGATTTATTCGCGCGAACCCTTCACAGTCACGCCGCCCTTTGCTCTGATGACCGGCGAACCGTCGGAGAAGCAGGCCGTGTTGGGTCAGGAGGAGCGGTGGAGTACAACCTTGCCGACCTGTTCGAGTCCGTCGTCGACGTGGTGCCGGACCGTGAGGCGCTCGCGTACATCGACATTCCCGGTACGGGCGCGGAGCGCCGGCTGACGTACGCGGAACTGGACGCCGCGGCCAATCGCATCGGCCACCATCTGCTCTACAGCGGAGTACGGCCCGGTGAGCACGTCGGGCTGCACCTCTACAACGGGGTGGAGTACGTGCAGACGCTGCTGGGCTGCCTGAAGGCACGGATCGTGCCGGTCAACGTCAACTACCGCTATGTGGAGGAAGAGCTCGTCTATCTCTACCGGGACGCCGATCTGGTGGGGCTGGTCTTCGATGCCGAGTTCACGGACCGGGTGGCGGCCGCGCTGCCGCACGCGGAACGGCTGCGGCACCTGGTGCGGGTCGGGACTGCGGAGCCGGCCGAGCTGTCGGCGGCGGAGTTCACGGACGCCGAGGCTTCCGCGTCACCCGAGCGTGGATTCCCGGCGCGTTCGGCCGACGACCAGTTCATCATCTACACGGGCGGCACCACCGGGATGCCCAAGGGTGTGATGTGGCGTCAGGAGGACTTGTTCTTCTCGGGGCTGGGCGGTGGCGCGCCGACCGGTGAGCCGGTCAAGCGGCCCGAGGAACTCGCCGAGCGGGTCGCCGCGGGCGGGGCGGGGATCACCTTCTTCCCCACGCCGCCGCTGATGCACGGCACCTCCACGCTGACCACCCTCATCGGCTTCAACTTCGGCCAACGGGTCGTACTGCACCGCAAGTTCGTGCCCGAGGAAGTGCTGCGGACCGTGGAGCGGGAGAAGGTCAGCGCCATGTCACTGGTGGGCGACGCGATGCTGCGGCCGCTCATCGACGCGCTGGAGGGCCCGATGAAGGGCATCGACATGTCGTCGGTGTTCAGCGTGTCCTCGTCCGGCGCGATCATGTCGGACACGGTGAGCCGGCAGTTCCGGGCACTCGTCCCGAACGCGATGCTGCTCGACAACTTCGGCTCCTCCGAGTCCGGCTTCAACGGGACGGCGACCGAGGACTCCGGGCCTGAGCGCGGCTTCCGTGTCCGGGTCAACTCCCGCACCCAGGTGGTCGATCCCGCGACCCACGAACCCGTCGCCGTGGGCGAGGTGGGCCGGGTCGCCCAGTGCGGCCATGTGCCGCTCGGCTACTACAACGACCCGCGGAAAACCGCCGACACCTTCTTCGAGAAGGACGGCGAGCGCTGGGTGCTGCTCGGCGACATGGCCACCGTCGACGAGGAGGGGGTCGTCACCGTCCTCGGGCGGGGCTCGCAGTGCATCAACACGGGCGGCGAGAAGGTGTACCCGGAGGAGGTCGAGCAGGCGCTCAAGGCGCACCCCGACGTGTACGACGCGCTCGTGGCCGGAGTGCCGGACGTGAAGTGGGGGCACCATGTGGCGGCCGTCGTGCAGTTGCGCGAGGGTGCGGTGCGGATGTCCCTGGACGACCTCCAGAGCCACTGCCGGGCGCGGCTCGCGGGGTACAAGGTGCCGCGCCAGCTGGTGATCGCTCAGTCCATCCGCCGGTCCCCGAGCGGCAAGGCGGACTATCGGTGGGCACAGAAGGTGGCGGTGGCGGCTGACGGGTGACGGTCGAATCCCGGCCCCGTGCGATTGAACCGAACGTGACGTGCGAACGTACTGGTGGTGGCAGGCCCGTCCAGCGGGCCCTGTTCGTCATGCCGTCGCCGCAGGACCGCACGTCACAGCAAGACCGCACGGAAGGACCACCGGGTGTCGCTCTTCACTCGTTCTCGCCAACTGCCGGATACCACTGGGGGCGAGGCGGAAGCGGATGGTGGGGGTGCGACGGGGGAAGGCGTGACGGAGGAGGTCGCAGGGGAGGCTGGGGCGGCTGAGACCGCCCAAACCGCCGAGGCGACTCAAGCGGCCGATACCCCTGAGGCCGGTGGCTCCCCACGCCCCGGCTGGTTCGGCTGGCGCCGCCGCTACCCCCGTACGGCCCGTGGCGTGTCCGTGGGGACGAGTGTGCTGGCCGGGTTTCTGGTGCTGCTCGTGCTGCTCTTCCCCAACCGGCTCGACCACATGAACCTCCGGTCGTTCTTCCGTCTTCCCGTCGAGGCGATCGTCCTCGCGGCCGTCCTCCTGGTGCTGCCGCCGAAGGCGCGCCGGATCGCGGCTGTCCTGTCAGGAGTGCTCCTCGGGCTGTTCACCGTCCTGAAGTTCCTGGACATGGGCTTCTACCAGACCCTGGCCCGGCCGTTCGACCTGGTCTTCGACTGGATCATGCTGGGCAACGCGAGGGACTGGCTCAGGGAGTCGTTCGGCCGCACCGGCGAGGTGCTCGCGGTGGCAGGGGTGATCGTCCTGTTCATCGCCCTGCTCGCGCTGAGCACGTGGGCGGTGGTACGGCTGGCGAACGTGATGTCCCGGCACCGTCAGACGGCCGTCGGCACCACCCTCGTCCTCGGCACGGTCTGGGTCACCTGCTTCACGGTGGGTGTGCAGTTCGGCGGTGTCTCGTTCGCCACCAAGGGCAACACCGAGTTCCTCGCGAACCGCGTGCAGCACGTGCGCAACGGACTCGGGGACGCGAAGGTCTTCGCGAAGCAGTCCGCCGTCGACGCCTTCGCCGCCACGCCTCCCGACCAGCTCCTGACGGGACTGCGCGGCAAGGACGTCCTGTTCACCTTCGTCGAGAGCTACGGCCGGGTGGCGATCGACGACCCGGCGATGGCACCGGAGATCGACGCGACCCTCAAAAAGGGCGACGCGACGCTCAAGGCGGCCGGGTTCGCGTCGCGCAGCGGCTGGCTGAAGTCCCCCGTGACGGGCGCCGGCAGCTGGATGGCCCACTCCACGTTCCTGTCCGGCCTGTGGGTCAAGAACCAGCAGCGGTACCTGAACCTCACCACCAGTGACCGCGCGACCCTCACCAGCTACTTCCGGAAGACCGGTGACTGGCGCACGGTCGGCATCGTGCCGGGGGTGCGCAAGTCCTGGCCCGAGGGCAAGTACTTCGGCCTCGACCACATCTACGACTCCACACACCTCGGCTACAAGGGCCCCTACTTCAGCTGGACGCCCGTGCCGGACCAGTTCAGCCTGGAGGCCTTCCAGAAGCTGGAGCACGGCAAGAAGAACCGTGACCCGATCATGGCGGAGATCATCCTGGCGTCCAGCCACAACCCCTGGTCGCCGATCGCCCACACGATCGACTGGAACGACCTCGGTGACGGCTCCGTCTTCGAGCAGATCAAGAAGGAGGGCACGAACCCGACAGAGGTCTGGAAGAGCCAGGACCGGGTGCGCACCGAGTACCGCAAGGCCATCCAGTACTCCGTGGACAGCCTGACCCAGTGGATGCAGCGCTACGGCGACGAGAACACCGTCCTGGTCTTCCTCGGTGACCACCAGCCCGTCCCCACCGTCACCAAGGGTGCCGCAAGCAAGGACGTGCCGATCACGATCGTCGCCAAGGACCCGAAGGTGCTGGACCGGGTCGACGACTGGAACTGGACGGACGGCCTCAAGCCCGCCGACAACGCGCCCGAGTGGGGCATGGACAAGTTCCGCGACCGCTTCATGACGGCGTTCGCCAAGTGAGGTCCGGCGGCGCGCAGGCGCGTGGACCTCTTGCCTCCGCACCGATCGCCTGGATTACTGATCCCCAGCACCACGACCGAATGATCGGTCGCCCGTGAGGACGCGGTTGGCGAAAGGGACGTTCCGATGGCGGATGCGGCGGAGCTGCTGGACTCGGGGGAACGACTGGATGCCGGGGCGTTGCGGGCGGTGCAGCTGGAGCGCATGCGGGCGTCTCTGCGGCACGCGTACGAGCACGTGCCGTTCTATCGGGAGTCCTTCGACAAGGCGGGGGTTCGGCCGGACGACTGCCGCTCCCTGAGCGACCTGGCCCGGTTCCCGTTCACCACCAAGGCGGACCTGCGCGAGAACTATCCGTACGGGATGTTCGCCGTGCCCCGGGACCATGTGCGGCGCATCCATGCATCCAGCGGCACCACCGGGCGCCCCACGGTCGTCGGCTACACCGAAAACGACCTGGACCTATGGGCCGACATGGTGGCGCGTTCCATCCGGGCGGCCGGCGGCAGGCCCGGGGACGTGGTGCATGTGGCGTACGGCTATGGGCTGTTCACCGGTGGACTCGGCGCACACTATGGCGCCGAACGGCTCGGCTGTACGGTCGTCCCCGCGTCCGGCGGCATGACGGCACGCCAGGTCCAGCTCATCCAGGACCTGGAACCCGGCATCATCATGGTGACCCCGTCGTACATGCTCACGCTTCTCGACGAGTTCGAGCGGCAGGGTGTCGATCCGCGCGGCACCTCGCTGCGCGTGGGCGTCTTCGGCGCCGAGCCCTGGACCGAGGAGATGCGCCGGGAGATCGAGGAGCGGTTCGCGATCGACGCCGTCGACATATACGGGCTGTCGGAGGTGATCGGCCCGGGCGTCGCGCAGGAGTGCGTGGAGACCAAGGACGGGCTCCATGTGTGGGAGGACCACTTCTTCCCCGAGATCGTCGACCCGATCACCGGGGATGTGCTGCCGGACGGCGAGAGGGGTGAGCTGGTGTTCACCTCGCTCACCAAGGAGGCGATGCCCGTCATCCGCTACCGGACCCGGGATCTGACCCGGCTGCTGCCGGGCACGGCCCGGGTGTTCCGGCGGATGGAGAAGGTCACCGGCCGCAGCGACGACATGGTGATCCTGCGCGGGGTGAACCTCTTCCCCACGCAGATCGAGGAGATCGTCCTGCGCACCCCGGGCGTCGCACCCCACTTCCAGCTCCGCCTCACCCGCGAGGGCCGCCTCGACGCCCTCACCGTGCGCGCGGAGGCCCGGCCGGGCGCCACACCCGAGACCCGGGACGCGGCCGCACTGACCATCGCGACGGCCGTCAAGGACGGCATCGGGGTGTCGATCGCCGTCGAGATCGTCGAACCGGAGTCCCTGGAGCGTTCCGTCGGGAAGATCCGCCGGATCGTCGACCTGCGCCCCCGCTAGCCCGCGAACCGGTCCCGCAGCTCCCGCTTCAGGATCTTCCCGCTCGCGTTCCTCGGGAGCTCGTCCACGAACACCACCCGTTTGGGTGCCTTGAAGTGGGCGAGCTTCTCCCTGGCGTGGTCGAGGAGTTCGGCCTCGGTGACCTCGCCGCGCGGGACGACGACCGCCGTGACGGCCTCGATCCACCGCTCGTCGGGCAGGCCGATCACGGCGACCTCGGCGACGGCGTCGTGCGTGTACAGCGCGTCCTCGACCTGGCGTGAGGCGACCAGCACACCCCCGGAGTTGATGACGTCCTTCACCCGGTCGACGATCGTGAAGTAGCCGTGCGCGTCCCGGACCGCGAGGTCGCCGGAGTGGAACCAGCCGTCCCGGAAGGCCGCCTCGGTCTCCTCGGGCTTGCCCCAGTAGCCCTCGCACAACTGCGGTGACTTGTAGACGATCTCGCCGGGCGTACCGTCCGGGACGTCCTTGCCGTTCGCGTCCACGACCCGTGCGTCGACGAACAGGACGGTACGGCCGCAGGAGTCCATCCGCCCCTTGTGTTCGTCGGGCGCGAGGACGGTCGCGAGGGGGCCGATCTCGCTCTGGCCGAAACAGTTGTAGAAGGCCAGCTTCGGCAGGCGCTCGCGGAGTCGTTCCAGGACGGGCACCGGCATGATCGAGGCGCCGTAGTACGCCTTGCGCAGCCCGCCGAGGTCACGCGTGGCGAAGTCGGGGCGGTTGGACAGTCCGATCCACACCGTGGGCGGCGCGAACAGGCTGTCCGCACGGCCTTGTTCGATCAGGTCGAAGAGGCGGTCGCCGTCGGGCGCGTCGAGGATGATGTTCGTCGCGCCGACCGCGAGATACGGCAGCAGGAAGACGTGCATCTGGGCCGAGTGGTAGAGCGGCAGCGAGTGCACGGGCCGGTCACCCGCACTCAGATCGCAGGCGGTGATCGCGCTCAGGTACTCGTGGACCAGGGCGCGGTGGGTCATCATCGCGCCCTTGGGCAGGGCCGTCGTCCCCGAGGTGTACAGCAGCTGGACCAGGTCCTCGCTGCGCGGTTCCGGGCCGTCGTACGGGGATGCCGTGGCCAGGCGGGCCAGCAGCGACTCGTCGGCGTCCCGCAGGGGCAGAGTGCGCACGCCCTCGGGCAGCCGCCCCGCGAGGTCGGGATCGGCGAGGACGAGGGTGCTGCCCGACTGGCCGACGATGTACGCGAGATCGTCGCCGGTGAGGTTCTGGTTGACCGGCACGTGCACCAGTCCCGCTCGGGCGCAGGCGAGGAAGCCGATCAGATACGCGTCCGAGTTGTGGCCGTAGGCACCGACCCGGTCACCGTGGTCGAGGCCCTGGTCGAGGAGGACGCGCGCCGCTCGTGAGACGGCGTCGTCGAGTTCCTCGTAGGTCCATGAGCGCTCGCCGTACTCCACCGCGACGCGCGCCGGGGTGCGCCGGGCGCTGCGCCGCAGCACCCCGTCAACCGTACTGCCGTGTCCAGGCGTCATACGGGACAACCTACCGGTTGGTACGCTCAACCGCTCCTTCCCTCAATGACGTTGGGAGGCACGATGCGCACCCGTCTCAGACACGCCGTCGTCGCGGCCGTGGCCCTGTTCACCGCCGTCGGCGCGCTGCCCGCCGCAGCCGCGCAGAACCAGCAGAAACAGGAACATCCGTCCCACGGCGGTCTGTCCGCCACCATCCGCTACACCGAGTACGGCATCCCGCACATCCTCGCGAAGAACTACGCGGACCTCGGCTTCGGCACCGGGTGGGCGCAGGCCACCGACCAGGTGTGCACGCTCGCCGACGGGTTCGTGACCGTGCGCGGCGAGCGTTCGCGCTTCTTCGGGGCCGACGCGGCCTCCGACACCGCGCTCTCCTCGGCCACCAGGAACCTCTCCAGCGACCTGTACTTCCGCGGGGTGCGGGAGGCGGGGACGGTGGAGAAGCTGATGGCCACGCCTGCGCCGCGCGGTCCGAGCCCTGCGGTGAAGGAACTGATGCGGGGCTTCGCAGCGGGGTACAACGCCTGGCTGCGGAAGAACCCGATCACCGACCCGGCGTGCAGGGGTGCCGGCTGGGTGCGCCCGGTGACGGTCCAGGACGTGGCCGCGCGCAACTTCGCGCTGGCCGTGCTCGGCGGTCAGGGCCGGGCCGTGGACGGCATCACGGCCGCGCAGCCGCCCGCGACCACCACCCCGACGACCGGCGCACCGGACGCCCGGGACACCGCCCGCGCGGCCCGGGAACTCTTCGCCGCCGACTCCGCCGACATGGGCTCCAACGCCGTGGCCTTCGGCGGGGCCACGACGGCGAACGGCCGCGGGCTGCTCCTCGGCAACCCGCACTACCCGTGGCAGGGCGGCCGCCGCTTCTGGCAGTCGCAGCAGACCATCCCCGGCGAACTGAACATCGCGGGCGGCTCACTGCTCGGCTCGGCGACGATCTCCATAGGTCACAACGCGCAGGTGGCCTGGAGCCACACCGTGGCCACGGGTGTCACCCTCAACCTGCACCAGCTGACCCTGGACCCGGCCGACCCGACCACGTATCTCGTCGACGGCAAACCGGAGCGGATGAGCAAGCGCCGGGTGACCGTCGCCGTCCAGGGCGGCGAACCGGTGACGAGGACCCAGTGGTGGACGCGGTACGGCCCGGTCGTCACCTCGCTCGGGGCCGCGCTGCCGCTGCCCTGGACGACCACGACGGCGTACGCCCTCAATGACCCGAACGCCACCAACCTGCGCGCCTCCGACACGGCCCTCGGCTTCAGCAAGGCCCGCAGCACGAGTGATGTCCTGGGAGCGTTGCAGCGCACCCAGGGTCTGCCGTGGGTCAACACGATCGCCGCCGACTCGCGGGGGCACACGCTGTTCACGCAGTCCCAGGTGCTCCCCCGGATCACCGACGAGCTGGCCCAGCGCTGCTCCAGCCCCCTGGGCAGGGTCACCTACCCCGCCTCGGGCGTGGCGGTCCTCGACGGCTCGCGCGGCGACTGTGCCCTCGGCAGTGATCCGGACGCCGTACAGCCGGGCGTCTTCGGGCCCGCCAAGATGCCGGTCCTCAAGGACGCGCCGTACGCGGAGAACTCCAACGACAGCGCCTGGCTGGCCAACGCCGAGCGGCCGATCACCGGGTACGAGCGGGTCTTCGGCACCGTGGGCACGCAGCGCTCGATGCGCACCCGCGGTGCTCTCCAGGACGTGTCCGCGATGGCCTCGCGCGGGCGGTTGACCGTACGGGACCTTCAAGCGCAGCAGTTCGCCAACCGGGTGACCGCGGGTGACCTCGCGGCGGCGGACGCGGCGAAGGCATGTGCGACGCTCCCTGGTGGCGCTGCAACAGGCAGTGACGGCACGGCGGTTGACGTCCGCGAGGCGTGCGGGGTGCTCGCGGCCTGGGACCGCACCGCGAACACCGACAGCCGGGGTGCGCTGCTCTTCGACCGGCTCTGGCGGAAACTGCCCAATTCCTCGCTGTGGAAGGTGCCGTTCTCGGCGGCCGACCCGGTGGGCACCCCGAACACGCTGAACACCGACGCGCCGGCCTTCGTCACGGCCCTCGCGGACACGGTGACCGAGCTCAGGGCGGCCGGTGTCCCGCTGGACTCACGGCTCGGGGAGCACCAGTTCGTCGTACGGAACGGCAAGCGCATCGCCGTTCCGGGCGGCACCGAGTCGCTGGGGGTGTGGAACAAGGTCGAGCCGGTGTGGAACCCGGCCGGCGGCGGATACACGGAGGTGACGACCGGGTCCAGCTACATCCAGGCGGTGGGCTGGGACGGCGGTCACTGCCCGGTGGCCCGGACCCTGCTGACGTACTCCCAGTCCTCGAACCCGAACTCGCCGCACTTCGGTGACCAGACGCGGCTGTTCTCGGCGGAGAAGTGGGTGACGTCCCGGTTCTGCGAGAAGGACATCCTGTCCTCACCGGCGCTGCGGGTCGTCCGGGTCCGTTCCTGAGGCTCACACGGCTCGGGAGCGCCCCTGCCAGTACGGATCCCTCAGGCGCCGCTTGTACAGCTTGCCGTTGGGATCGCGGGGCATCTCGGTGATGAAGTCGACGCTCTTCGGGCGCTTGTAGCCGGCGAGTTGTGCGGCACAGTGGGCGAGGAGGTCTTCGGCCAGGTCCGGCCCGGGCGCGTGGCCCGGGGCCGGTTCCACCACGGCCTTGACCTCCTCGCCCCAGTCGTCGTGCGGGATGCCGAAGGCGGCGGCGTCGGCGACGGCGGGGTGCTGGAGCAGGACGGACTCGATCTCGGCGGGGTAGATGTTCACCCCGCCGGAGATGATCATGTCGATCTTGCGGTCGCGGAGGAAGAGGTAGCCGTCCTCGTCCAGGAGACCCAGGTCGCCCACGGTGAAGAAGTCGCCGATGCGGTTCTTCTTCGTCTTGGCCTCGTCCTTGTGGTAGGCGAAGCCGCCCGTGTTCATCTTCAGGTACACGGTGCCGAGTTCGCCGGGCGGCAGCCGGTTGCCGTCGTCGTCGAAGATCGCGAGTTCGCTGATGGGCCAGGCCTTGCCGACCGTGCCGGGCTTCTTCAGCCAGTCCTCGGCGGTCGCAAAGGCTCCGCCGCCCTCGCTGGCCGCGTAGTACTCCTCCACACAGGGCCCCCACCAGTCGAGCATCGCCCGTTTGACGTGGTCCGGGCAGGGGGCGGCGCCGTGGATGGCGTGCCGCATGGACGAGACGTCGTAGCTTGCCCGCACGTCCTCGGGGAGAGCGAGCAGGCGGTGGAACTGGGTCGGGACCATGTGGGTGTGGGTGCACTTGTGCGCGTCGATCAGGCGCAGCATCTCCTCGGGTGTCCACTTGTCCATCAGGACCAGCCGGTGCCCGATGTGCAGGGACGCGGCGGCGAACTGGAGGACGGCCGTGTGGTAGAGCGGCGAGCAGACGAGGTGGACGTTGTCGCCGAAGGGCTGGATGCCGAAGATGCCGAGGAAGCCGCCGAGATACGCCTCCTCCGGCCGCTTGCCGGGCAGGGGCCGGCGGATACCGCGCGGGCGGCCCGTCGTGCCCGAGGTGTAGTTCATGACCCAGCCGAGCTCCCGGTCCGCGGGCGCCGACTCCGGTTGTCCGTCGAGTAGTTCGGCGTACGGCCGGAAGCCCTCGATCTCACCGACGGCGTACCGGTGGCTCGCCGGGAGACCCGCCTCATCGGCCGCCTGCCGTGCCGCCGCGGCGAAGCGCTCGTCGGCGATGAGCACCTTGGCGCCCGAGTCGGCGACGATCCAGGCGATCTCGGGGGCGACGAAGTGGTGGTTGATCGGGACCAGATAGAAGCCCGCCTGGCTGGCGGCGAGGTGCGCGGTGAAGAACTCGGCACTGTTCGGCAGGACGACGGCGAAGGCGTCACCGCGTTCGAGTCCGGCGGCACGCAGACCGTGCACGAGCTGGTTGGCGGCCGCGTGGAGGCGGCCGGCGGTCCAGGGCGAGCCGTCCGGGGCGATCAGCACCGTACGCGAAGGGTCTTGGGTGGCCTGGGCCCAGAAGCCCGCGGGAGGTGTGCTCGTCACTGGCCGCTCCTTCCGGCGATGCGGTTGATGCGATCGACGGCTTTCTCGAAGCCGCGGGTGAGGTCGTCGAAGACGGCCTGAACGCTGCGTTCGCTGGTCATCCGTCCGACGATCTGGCCGACGGGCGTGCCCAGCAGTGGCTCCACCTCGTACTTCTGGATGCGCGAGACGGCCTCGGCGACCAGCAGGCCCTGCAGGGGCATCGGCAGGGTGCCGGGTCCGTCGGCGGAGTCCCAGGCGTCGGTCCATTCCGTACGGAGCTGGCGCGCGGGTTTCCCGGTCAGCGCACGGGAGCGGACGGTGTCGCCGGAGCCGGCCGCCAGCAGCTTCTCGATGAGCCTGGGCGAGGGCAGTTCGGCCTCTGTGGTGGTCAGCCATATGGAGCCCAGCCACACACCCTGGGCCCCGAGTGCCAGCGCGGCCGCCACCTGCTGTCCGCTGCCGATGCCGCCCGCCGCCAGCACGGGCAGCGGGTCCACGGCGTCGACGACCTCGGGTGTCAGGACCATGGAGGCGATGTCACCGGTGTGGCCGCCGGCCTCGTAGCCCTGGGCGACCACGATGTCGATGCCGCCCTCCTTGTGCTTGACGGCGTGCCGGGCGCTGCCCGCGAGGGCCGCGACGAGGACGTCCTGGTCGTGCGCGCGGGCCACCACGTCGGCGGGCGGGGAGCCGAGGGCGTTGGCGAGCAGCCGGATCGGATAGTCGAAGGCGACGTCCAGCTGGTTGCGGGCGACCTGCTCCATCCAGCCCGTGATGCGCCACCCCGACGCCTCGCCCTCCGCGAGTTCGGGCACGCCGTACTTGGCGAGGGTGTCCTCGACGAACTGCCGGTGCCCCTCGGGGATCATGGCCTCGACGTCCGCCTCGGTCACCCCCTCGACCTTCTTGGCGGGCATCACGACGTCCAGGCCGTACGGCTTGCCGTCGACGTGCGCCTCGATCCAGTCGAGGTCGCGTTTGAGTTCGTCGGGGGCCGTGTAACGGACCGCGCCGAGCACTCCGAAACCGCCGGCCCGGCTGATGGCCGCGGCGACGGCGGGGAACGGCGTGAAGCCGAAGACGGCGTGCTCGACTCCCAGTTTCTTGCTCAGCTCCGTCTGCATGGCCGCAGGATGCCGCAGACCACCGGACGACGGAAGAGGTTTTCTGATGCTCCGTCAGATTCAGGTCGCCGGATAGAGTTCCACGATGACCGATGAGGTGACCACCGGAGTGACCCGCCGTCAGCTGGTCCGAAGAACCCTCGCGTTGGGCGGCGCCCTCGCCATCGCCCCCTTCCCTGCGGGCCCCGCCGAAGCGGCGGCCCCCAAGAACCACCCGACTCTCCGCCACGGCACCCCCGAACGGGCCGGGCTCCTCCCCGCCCACCTGCGCCAACTCGTCACCGACGCCGAGACGTTCCTCGGCCCCTCGCCGAAACACCCCTGGTACGCGGGCGCCGTCCTGCTCGCCGGGCGCGGCGGCACGGTGGCCCTGCACCGGCCCATCGGCATGGCGGTGCGCTATCAGTCGTACGACGAGAAGACGGACAGCGGCGTCGAGTTCCCGGCCGATCAGCAGATCCCCATGGCCGAGGACACCGTCTTCGACCTCGCCTCGGTGTCGAAGCTGTTCACCTCGCTTCTCGCCGTGCAGCAGATCGAGCGGGGCGCGCTGGAGCTGGAGGCCAAGGTCGCCGCGTACCTCCCGGAGTTCGGCGCGGCGGGCAAGCAGGACATCACGATCCGTCAACTGCTCACCCACACCTCGGGTTTCAGGGCCTGGATCCCGCTGTACAACGCTCCGACGTACGAGGAGAAGCTCCAACTCATCTGGAACCAGGCACCCCTGAACCCGCCGGGCTCGACCTATCTCTACTCCGACCTCAACCTCATCTCGCTGCAACTGGTGCTGGAGCGGATCACGGGCCGCGCGCTGGATGTCCTGTTGCGCGAGGAGATCACCGCACCGCTCGGCCTCACCAGCACCCGCTACAACCCGCCGGCGTCCTGGAGACCGAGGATCGCCGCCACGGAGGACGCCCGTAAGCCCTGGTCAGGTCTGGACCGAGGGCTGGTGTGGGGCGAGGTGCACGACGAGAACGCCTTCAGCCTCGGCGGGGTCGCCGGTCATGCGGGGGTGTTCTCCGACGCGTGGGACCTGGCGGTCCTGGGCCGCACCCTGCTCAACGGCGGAACGTACGGCAAGGCCCGCATCCTGCGCCCGGAGTCCGTGGCGCTGATGTTCACCGACTTCAACACCGCCTTCCCCGGTGACGAGCACGGACTCGGCTTCGAGCTCTACCAGCACTGGTACATGGGCGGGATGGCCACCCCGCGCACGGCGGGTCACACCGGCTTCACCGGCACCTCGCTGGTCCTCGACCCGACGACCGACTCCTTCCTGATCGTGCTCGGCAACTCGGTGCATCCGGTGCGCACGTGGCGCTCCGGCTCGGCTCCGCGGGTGGCCGCCGGGAACAACATGGCCCGCGCGGTGGCGGTCCGCCCGGCTCATGGCCGTACGGCATGGTTCTCCGGGATGACGAGCGCCACGGACGCCACCCTCACGCTGCCCGCGCTGGACACCTCGTCAGGCGCCGCGCGGCTGCGGTGCGCCCTGTGGTGGGACATCGAGCCCGCGGACGCCCTGACCTTGGAGGCCACGACGGACGGCGGGGCGAGTTGGCAGCCGGTGCCGTTCACCACGGAGCACGACGGCGCTCAGGATCACCCCGCCGGTTCGGTCACGGGCTGGTCGGGGCGGACCTGGTACCGGCTCACGGCCCGCCTTCCGGCAGCCGGCCGGCTCGCCCTGCGCTGGAGATACTCCGCCGACCGGCTGTACGTCGGCCGGGGTGCTTACGTCGACGGGCTGCGCGTCGGCACGGGTGACCGCGTCCTGTTCGACGAGTCACGTCCGGCGGACGCGGCCCGGATCGAGGCCGTCGGCTGGACGGCGTCCGGGGACTGACGGCTCAGCCGGGGACGTCCAGCCGCTGTGTGCCGACGACCGACAGCAGTCGTAGCGCCTCTTCGGACGGGGAACCGGGGGTGGCCGTGTAGATCACGACGTGCTGGTCGCGGTCGGCGATGTCCAGGACGTCGCAGTTGACGGCGACCGGCCCGACGACCGGGTGGTCGAAGGTCTTGCACAGGGTGGGGCGGGACTCGACGTCGTGGGCGGCCCACAGCCGGGCGAACTCCTCGCTTCCGTCGAGGAGTTCCGCCACCAGGCCGGTCAGCTCGCGATCGTCGGGATAGCGGGCGGAGGCGGCGCGCAGCCGCTGCACCGAGGAGAGCGCGAACTCCTCGCCATCCGACACTCCGTACAGTCGCCGGCCCTCCGGGTGCGGGCCGAGGAAGGCGCGCCGGACGAGGTTGCGGTCGCGGCGGGAAAGGGCGGAGAAGTCCTCCATGAGAGCCGCGGCCAGGTCGTTCCAGGCGATGACCTCGTAGGTGGCCGAGATGACGATCGCGGCGGCCTGCGGCAGCCGGTGCAGCAGGTCGACGATGCTCTGGCGCACCTCGCGGGAGGGGCCCTGCGGCGGGCCCTGCGGGGTGCCGGCGAGATGGTGGAGGTGGTCGCGTTCGGCGTCCGACAGGCGCAGGGCGCGGGCGACCTGGGCGAGGACCTCCAGGGAGGGACGGGGTGCGCGCGCCTGCTCCAGGCGGGTGTAGTACTCGGTGGAGATGTACGCCAGCTGCGCCACCTCCTCGCGGCGCAGCCCCGGGGTGCGGCGACGCGGTCCGGCGGGCAGGCCCACGTCGGCGGGGGTGATGCGCTCGCGTCGGCTGCGCAGGAAGTCGGCCAGTTCTCGTCGGTCCACGGTCCCAGTGTGCGCGGGTTCCGGGCCGCCCAGCCAGGTACCACCTGTGCCTGGATGAGGATCGGGGCCGGGGGGAGGCTCGTCGGCATGACCAACACCACGATCACCCCCCTGCTCGCCGACAAGGTCGCTTTCGTCACCGGTGCCGGACGTGGCATCGGCGCGGCGGCCGCACGGCTGTTCGCCCGGGAGGGCGCCCGCGTTCTGCTCGCCGCCCGCACCGAAACCCAGCTCAAGGCCGTGACCGAGGAGATCCGGGCGGCCGGCGGCACCGCCGACTACGTCCTGTGCGACCTGGCCGACCCGATGAGCGTCCAGGCCGCCGTGGACCGGGCCGTCGAGCTGTACGGCAGGCTGGACATCGCCTTCAACAACGGTGCGACCATCCAGCAGCCCGGCCCGATGGACCAGCTGTCGGAGGCCGACTTCGACCACGTCATCTCCGTCAACCTCAAGGGCCCCTGGCTGGCGATGAACGCCGAGATCGCCGCGATCCGGGCCACCGCGGGCACCGGGGCGATCGTCAACAACTCCAGTGTCGGCAGCCTGATGGCCAACCCCTGGCTGCCCGCGTACGGCGCCGCGAAGCGGGCGGTCAACAGCCTGACCGCGTCGGCCGCCGCCACCTACGGCCCGGAGGGCATCCGTGTCAACGCCATCGCCCCGGGCACCACGCTGACCGAGATGATCGACGAATGGGAGACGAACTCCCCGGGCATCGTCGAGCAGCTCGTCGCGCAGACCCCGCTGGGCCGCGGCGCCGACCCGGCCGAGATCGCCGAGGCCGCCGCCTGGCTCCTGAGCGACCGAGCCTCGTACGTCACCGGAGTGGTGCTCCAGGTCGACGGCGGAAGCCGGGCGTGAGGGGTGGGCGCCGCGAGGGGGGCACGGCGGCCGGGTTGAGGGGTGGGCGCCACGAGCGAGACACAGCCGCCGGGCCTTAGCCGCGGGCACCGCGAACGGGACACAGCCACCGGGCCTTAGCGGCGGGCACCCCGACTGGGACACAGCCGCCGGGCCTGAGGGGCGAACGCCACGAACGGCACGCCCACCAGGCCTTAGCCGCGGGCACCAAGAACGAGACACAGCCACCGGGCCTTAGCGGCGGGCACCCCGACTGGGACACAGCCGCCGGGCCTGAGGGGCGAACGCCACGAACGGCACGCCCACCAGGCCTTAGCCGCGGGCACCAAGAACGAGACACAGCCGCCGGGGCTGACGGCAGGCGCACACGAACGGCACGCCCACCAAGCCTTAGCCGCGGGCACCACGAACGGGACACGGCAGCCGGGCCTGACGGCAGGCGCACGCGAGCGGCGCGCCACGCAGCCCGGCCCTGAGGACAGGCCACGCGGGCAGTGTGTGTCAGCCGCCGAGTTCCTCCAGCACGGCCATCGCCGCGTTGTGCCCCGGCACGCCGCTCACCCCGCCGCCGCGCACGGCGCCCGCCCCGCACAGCAGGACGTTCGCGTGCCGGGTCTCCACGCCCCAGCGGCCGGTACTCTCCTGGGCGTACGGCCAGGACAGTTCCCGGTGGAAGATGTTGCCGCCGGGCAGCCGCAGGTCCCGCTCCAGGTCGAGCGGGGTCTTGGCCTCGATGCAGGGTCGGCCGTCCGCGTCCGTGGCCAGGCAGTCGGCCAGCGGCTCGGCGAGGTGGGCGTCGAGCTGGGCGAGGGTCGACTTGAGGAGTTCCTCGCGTACGGCGTCGTTGTCCCGGTCGAAGAGCCGGGCCGGGGTGTGCAGGCCGAACAGGGTGAGAGTCTGGTAGCCCTGCTCGACGAGGTCCGGGCCGAGGATCGTCGGGTCGGTGAGGGAGTGGCAGTAGATCTCGGAGGGCGGCGCGGTGGGGAGCCGGCCGGCGGCGGCCTCGGCATGGGCGGTGGCCAGCTGCTGATAGCCCTCGGCGACGTGGAAGGTGCCGGAGAACGCCTCGCGCGGGTCGACCTCGCTGTCGCGCAGCCGCGGCAGGCGCCTGAGCAGCATGTTGACCTTGAGCTGGGCGCCCTCGGCGGGGGTGGGCGGCTGATCGCCGGTGAGCACGGCGAGTTGCTGCGGTGAGGCGTTCACCAACACGTGCCGGGCCGCGACGGCGCCCTCGCCGTCGGCCGTGCGATAGGTGATCTCCGCCGCGCTGCCGTCCGTGTCGATCCGTACGGCCTCGTGCCCGGTGGCGAGAACCGCGCCCGCGTCCCGTGCCGCCGTGGCCAGGGCGTCGGTGAGGGCGCCCATTCCGCCGACGGGGACGTCCCAGGCGCCGGTCCCTCCGCCGATCACGTGGTAGAGGAAGCAGCGGTTCTGCTTGAGGGAGGGGTCGTGGGCGTCGGCGAAGGTACCGATGAGCGCGTCCGTCAGGACGACACCCCGGACCAGGTCATCGGCGAAACGGTCCTCCACGGCTGCGCCGATCGGTTCCTCGAACAGGACCCGCCACGCCTCCTCGTCGTCGACCCGCACGCGCAGTTCGTCCCGGGTGGGCAGCGGCTCGGTGAGGGTGGGGAAGATCCGCTGCGCGACCCGGCCCGTCATGTCGTAGAACCGCTGCCAGGCCTGGTACTCGCGTTCGCCGCCGGTGAGCCGGGCGAAGGCCTCCCTGGTGCGGCGCTCACCGCCGCCGACGAGCAGACCGGTCGGGCTGCCGCCGCGTTCCGCGGGGGTGTACGACGAGACATTGCGCGTGCGGACGCGGAAGTCCAGGCCGAGGTCGCGGACGATCTTCTTGGGCAGCAGGCTGACCAGATACGAGTAGCGCGACAGCCGGGCGTCCACCCCCGCGAACGGCCGTGTGGAAACCGCCGCTCCCCCGGTGTTCCCGAGCCGCTCGAGCACCAGTACGGACCGCCCGGCCCGGGCCAGATAGGCGGCGGCGACCAGTCCGTTGTGGCCCCCGCCGACGATGACGGCGTCGTAACTGCGGTGGTGTCCCTCGTGTGCAGGCATGGTTCTTCGTAACACGTGGTGATCTAGGTCGGCCAGAGGTGGACCGCAGCCGGCCCACAACCCTGCCCTCGGGTCACTGCGCTCCCGACGCCCGCTGCTGCCGCAGGACCGCCACCCGGCGGTACAGCTCCACCGCCTCCGCGCCCCGCCCCAGTTGCTCCAGGCAGTGGGCCTCGTCGTTGCGGCTGGCGAGCGTGTCCGGGTGGTCGGCGCCGAGGACGCGTTCGCGGGCGGTGGCCACCCTGCGGTACTCGGTGAGGGCGTCCGCCCAGCGGCCCAGCCAGCCCAGGCCCACGGCGACCTCGCGGCGGCTGACCAGGGTGTCCGGGTGGTCGGATCCGAGGACACGTTCGCGGATCGCGCACACGTCACGGGACTCGGCGAGGGCTTCTTCCCAGCGGCCGAGGCGGCCGAGGTTGACGCCGAGCCCGTGCCGGGCGCGCAGGGTCTCGGGGTGGGCGGGGCCGTGGACGCGGGTGCGGTCCTCGATCAGGTCGCGGTAGAGCTGGAGTGCGTCCGCGCTGCGGCCGAGGCGCCCGAGGCTGATGCCGACCTCGTAGCGGGCGGCGAGGGTGTCGGGATGGTCGGGGCCGAGGGCCTGGGCGCGGGCTTCGGCGACCTCGTGGTAGGTCTGCAGGGCCTCCGCCCAGCGCCCCAACTGGCCGAGCGCGTAGGCGACCTCGTAGCGGGTGACCAGCGTGTCGGGGTGATGGGGGCCCAGCACCCGGGCGCGGTCGGCGGCCACCTCGCAGGCCATGCGGTACGAGTCCTCCAGACGGCCGAGCCTGCTGAGGTTGAAGGCGAGGTTGTGGCGGCAGCGGAGGGTGTCGGGGTGGTCGGGGCCCATGCCTCGTTCCCGTGCGGTGAGCACCGAGTTGTAGACCTGGTGGGCGTCGAAGTGGCGGCCCAACTGACCGAGGACATACGCCATTTCCTGGCGGGCGGCGAGGGTGTCGGGGTGATCGGCACCCAGGGCGCGGGTCCTGGTCGCGGCCACGTGCTTGTACTCGCGCAGGGCGTCGGCGGCGCGGCCGGTGCGGCTGAGGGTGAAGGCGACCTCGTAGCGGCTGGCGAGGGTGTCGGGGTGGTCGGGGCCGAGCAGGTGCTCGCGCTCGGCGGCGACCGCGCGGTGCACCTCGCCGGCCTCGGCCCAGCGGCCCAGACGCCCGAGGCTGAGTCCCGCGTTGTGCCGTCCGGCGAGTGCCGCGAGGGCCTGAGCGGAGGGCACGGGCGGCTCGTCCGGCACGGGTTCCTCGGTGCGGCCGGTGGCGGGGCGGGCGATCCACTCGCCGGTGAGACCGGCCCCGGCGTCCGGGGGTGTGGCGAGGCCGGCGCCGGTGGCCTTGTGGCCGGTGGTCATGCCACGGGTCCAGGACGGCAGCCGGGTCTCACGGGGGCGGGCGGGCTCGGCGGACTCCTGCGGCCGGAAGTCGGGCCTCGGGGTCACCACGGTGGGCACGTACGCCGGTGTGGTGCGGCCCAGGGTGATCCGGCGGCCCAGCTCACGTGCGTCGTGCGGGCGTTGTTCGGGCTGTTTGGCCAGCAGGTCGAGGATGACCCTCTCGAGGTACTCCGGGAGTTCGGCGCGGTGGCTGCGCGGCGGCCGGGGTGGGGTGTCACGGTGGCCGACGAGGATCGCCCACGCGTCCTCCAGGTCGAACGGCGGTGCCCCGGTGGCGATCTCGTACAGCACGCATCCCAGGGAGTACAGGTCGCTGCGCTGGTCGACCTCGGAGCCCCCTATCTGCTCCGGCGACATGTAGTGCGGGGTGCCCATCGCGATGCCGGTGCCGGTCAGCCGGGAGGTGAAGTCGACGTCGTGGCCGAGGCGGGCGATGCCGAAGTCGCAGATCTTCACCGTGCCGTCGGTGAGCCGGACGATGTTCGCGGGCTTCAGGTCACGGTGCACGATGCCCTGCTGGTGGGTGTAGGCGAGGGCGGCGGCGACCTGGTCGGCGATCTCGACGACATCGGCGACGGGCAGCGGGTGCTGTTTGTTGTCCTCCAGGAGCTGGCTGAGGTTGCGGCCGTCCAGGAGCTCCATCACCAGGTATAGGACGCCGTCGGACTCGCCGAAGTCGTGGACGACCGTTATGCCGCGGTGGCTGAGGGCGGCGGCCACGCGCGCCTCGCGTCGGAACCGCTCCCTCAGGACCCGGGTGAAGGTCTGGTCGTGCTGCCCGCCCAGCGGCTTGAGGCACTTCACGGCGACATGGCGGCCCAGCGACTCGTCGCGCGCCCGCCACACCTCGCCCATGCCCCCGCGCCCGATCAGATCGAGCAGCCGGTACCGCCCCTGGATGAGCCTGCTGTCCCCCATCTCCTGCGACCGCCCCCGTAATGTTTGTTCGCCCCGCCCTCCCATGGCTCGTCCAGTATGGCGACCTATCGTCCGAGTTTGTACGGGGCAGGTCGGGAGCCCGGGCCGAGGCGGGCCATGGCGCGGAGGATGTGTTTGGGCGGGAGTTGCCAGCGCAGACGTGCGGGAACGCAGCGCAGCAGGGTGCCGGTGGCGCGCAACTGACGGGTGACGGTGGTGGGTTTGGGCGCTTTCCTGCCGTACAGCTCGTGGGCGTACGGCGGCAGGGCGGCGTACGCGAGCTGCGCCACGCGCCGCCACAGCACCTCACGCGCCGGGACGAGGAGGGGGTGCGTCGGCGGCCGGAGGAGGAAGTCGTCCACTTCGCGGGCCTCGGACGTAGCGGCGAGTTCGGGGAGCATCTTCTCGAAGTAGGCGGCCATCTCCGACTGGCTCGCCGGTACGGCGTCGGGGTCCAGGCCCACCAGGCGGGCGCTGACCCGGTGTTCGGATATGTAGCGGTCCGCCTGTTCGTCGGTGAGGCGGAAGCCGGAGCGGCGGGCGACCTGGAGGTAGGAGTCGATCTCGGCGCAGTGCACCCACAGCAGGAGTCCGGGTTCGTCGACGCCGTAGCGTTCACCGGTGTCGGGGTCGGTCGCGCCGAGCATGCTGTGGATCTTCCGGACCCGGGCGCCGGCCCTCTCGGCGGCCTCCGTGGTGCCGTACGTCGTCGTGCCGACGAAGTTGGCGGTGCGCATCAGCCGGCCCCAGGCCTCGCGCCGGAAGTCGGAGTTCTGCGTGACCCCGCGGAGCGCGCGCGGATGCAGGGCCTGGAGGTAGAGCGCGCGGATGCCGGCGACCCACATCATCGGGTCGCCGTGCATCTGCCAGGTCACCGAGTTCGGGGTGAACAGCCCGGGATCACCGGCCTCGAAGCCGGCTGCGCCTGCCGCACGCCCAGGTGTGACCACAGCCTCCGCCTGTCTCCAGAGCATCACGCCGATCCCCGCACCCGAGGTCACTCCGGATCGTTCCCTCAACACTGCTGGGTCATTCCCCCGAGCTACATGTTGATCATGTGGCCGGCGAGGCCGTGGACGGCTTCCTTGACCGCCTCGCCCAGCGTCGGGTGGGCGTGGACGTTGCGGGCGACCTCGTGGACGGTGAGGTCCCACTGCTGGGCCAGGGTCAGCTCGGGGAGAAGTTCGGTGACGTCCGGGCCGATCAGGTGACCGCCGAGGAGCTCACCGTACTTGGCGTCGCTGATCAGCTTCACGAAGCCGGTCGCGTCGCCCAGACCGTGGGCCTTGGCGTTCGCGGTGAACGGGAACTTCGCCACCTGGACGTCGAACCCCTTCTCCCTCGCCTGCGCCTCGGTGTAGCCGAAGCTGGCGATCTGCGGCTGGCAGAACGTGGACCGCGGGATCATCACGTAGTCCAGCTCCATGGTCTCCGCGTCCGCGATCGTCTCGGCGGCGACCACACCCATCGCCTCGGCGGCGTGCGCGAGCATCAGCTTCGCGGTGACGTCGCCGATGGCGTAGATGTGCGGCACGGAGGTGCGGCAACGGCCGTCGACGTCGATCGCGCCGCGCTCGGTGACGCGCACGCCCGTGTTCTCCAGCCCGTAGCCGGTGACGTTCGGGGCGAAGCCGATCGCCTGCAGGACCTTGTCGGCTTCCAGTACCGTCTGAGCGCCGTCCTTGCCGGTGACCGTGACACGGACCTGCGGGCCGGACTCGTCGATCGACTCGACGCGGGTCGAGGTGAGGACGTCGATGCCCAACTTCCGGTACTGCTTGGCCAGTTCGGCGGAGACCTCGGCGTCCTCCAGCGGTGCGACCCGGTCCAGGAACTCGACGATCGTCACCTTCACGCCGTAGTTGTGCAGCACGTACGCGAACTCGACACCGATCGCGCCGGCGCCCGCGATCACGATGGACTGCGGCAGGTCCTCGGCCAGGATCTGCTCCTCGAACGTCACCACGCGCGACGTACGGCGCGTGCCGGGCAGCAGCTTGGGGCTCGCCCCGGCGGCGATGATGCAGTGATCGAAGCCGATGGTCCGGGTGTTGCCGTCGTAGTCGGCCACCTGGAGCGTGTGCGGGTCGGTGAACGTACCGCGACCGCTGATCTCCGTGATCTTGTTCTTCTTCATCAGGTAGTGGACGCCCTTGACCCGGCCGTCCGCGACCTTCCGGCTGCGGCGGAAGGCCTCCCCGTAGTCGAAGGAGACCTCACCGTCCACCTTGATGCCGAAGGTCTTCGCCTCGCGCGTGAAGAGGTGCGCGAGCTCGGCGTTGCGCAGCAGGGCCTTGGTGGGGATACAGCCCACGTTCAGACAGACGCCGCCCCAGTACTTCTCCTCGACGACCGCGACGCTCTTGCCCAGTTGGGCGGCCCGGATGGCGGCTACGTATCCGCCGGGGCCCGCGCCGAGTACGACGACGTCGAAGCGCTCACCTTGCTCGTCCATGGACGGCTTCCTTCCGATCGAACAACTTGGTCATCAACTCGACAGCGGCGGCAACCGCCACCGCCCGCCGCCGGGGAGCCGTGGACGACGAGTGAGGCGACCAAACTGGTGCACGACCTCGGCGGCAGTTCCCCGGACGTCCACCTCAGCGCCCCGGCGCCGTGATCTATGCCCGCTCCGCCATCATCGACGGCGGACCGTCGCCCCGTCGACTTCGTGTACTCCTGCCTCGGCGGCACCGAGCCTGAGCGCGTCGAGGCCGCTGGCGGCGACCCACGCCAGGAGGGATGCCGTCATCTCGTACGGATCGGATCCGACGAGGGCCGTTGTGGCCGGGTGCCGGCCTTGGCCGTCGCGGGTGACCGCGATCCTCGGGGAACAGCCGTCGGGGTCCGGCTCGCGCTGCGATCCCGGGAGCCGCGCGGACAGCGAGGGTGCCTGGATCGTGGCGACTACCGGCCCGCCCCGGTCGCCATGGCCTCTCGCTACCGACCCGCCTCGTCCTCGATGTCCCGGACCAGGTCGATGGCCCGGCCCAGGGTGACGAGGCGGGCGTCAAGGGTCTCGCCGGCGGGATAGAAACGAACCGTGTCGACACCGGCCTCGCGCCACACGCGCAGCCGCTCGCGCACCATGTCCTCGGTTCCGATCAGCGTGGTCGCCAGCACCATCTCGTCGGTGACCAGGCCCACCGCGCCGTCCCGGTCTCCGGCCTGCCAGCGGGTCCGGACCTCGGCCGCCACCTCGGCCCATCCCTGGCGGCTGTAGGCGTTGTTGTAGAAGTTCGTGGTCGCGGAGCCCATGCCGCCGAGGCTGAAGGCCAGCTCCTTCTTGCGCCCGGCCACCATCGCGCGCAGCATGTCCTCGTCGTCCGCGAAGGCGACCTCGGCACCCTGGCAGATGTCGAGGTCGGAGCGGGTGCGGCCGGCGGCGGCCAAGCCCTGGTCCAGGTGGTCGAAGTACGCCTCCTTGGCGCCTTCGGGCACGAAACTGGTGCCCAGCCAGCCGTCGGCGATCTCGCCGGTGAGGTGCAGCATCTTCGGCGAGAGGGTGGCCAGGTAGACGGGTATGTCGTACTCGGCGCGCATGGACAGGCGCATGGGCTTGCCGTCCCCGCCCGGCAGCGGGATCTGGAACTCCCGCCCCTCGTACGAGACTTTTTCTCCGGCGGCGGCCTGTCGGACGATCTCGACGGTCTCCCGCATGCGCGACAGGGGCCGGGCGAAGGGCACGCCGTGCAGCCCCTCGATCACCTGCGGTCCGGAGGGGCCGAGCCCGAGGAGGAAACGTCCCTGGGAAAGCTGCGACAACGTGATCGCGGCGCGCGCGATGGCCATCGGAGTGCGGGTACCGAGCTGGATGATCCCCGATCCGAGAAGCATGCGCTCGGTCTTCGCTGCGAGGTAACCCAACGGCGAGGGCGCCTCAGAACCCCATGCCTCCGCGACCCAGCAGATGTCCAGACCGAGTTTCTCCGCCTCGGTGACGTAGTCGACGATCTCCCGCCAGTCGCCGCCGGAGGCCTCGATCGTGGTGGAGGTACGCATCAGAGACCCGCCTCGCCCGAGGTCCCGGTTCCCTCGGTGCCCCCGCTGCTCTCGGCCAGCTTCTTGATCTTTTCGAGGGTGACGGCCATGTTGGCCTCGAACTCCCGCATCCGTACGAAGACGATCTTCTGCTCCTTCTCCGGCATCCGATCAATGGCGAAGGAGAGGCCCGAGCGGCCCGGCCCCATCTGCATCCACTCCGTGAGGAGAGTGCCGCCGTCCTGCGGCGTCAACGTGAACCGCCAGACCGCCGAGGGATGCTGCGGATCCTCGACCGCCCAGGCGAGCGTCGTCGACGGCTCGTACTCGACGATGTGGGACGTGGTGGCCCATTCCCCGAACGCCTCATGCTTGCTCCGGCCGATGAACCGGGCTCCCGGCGCAGGGCCGCTCCGGCCGTCCAGCCACTCGACCGACTGGAGCTCGGAGCTCAGGCGCGGCATGAGCTCGATGTCGGCGACCAGCGCCCACACCCGCGCAGACGGGGCGGCGATCCAGGTGTGGACCTCAACCGTCGGCTTGTCCGCGTAGCGCGCGCCTGTCCACTCCATGGTCCTGCGGCCTCCTGCCTCTACCGGGAATCCCCATTCGCGTATCTGACCAGTAAAGTTGCGTAAACGGACTTACTTGTCAAGGGTGAATACGGGCGCCACGGAGCCGACGACTCAGCCCGCGAACCGCTCCCGCACGTCGGGCCGTTCGGCCAAATGCGGCGGATAGCCGGGGCCCATGCGCGCGCGGGTGTCGTCCGCGGTCATGGGCTCGCCGCAGGCGGCGCACACCACCTCGGCATGGGTTTCCCGCCCGCACACATCGTGCAGCATCGTCACCGGCGGGCCCGCCTCCCCGGCCAGCCAGCGGTCTCCCCACCGGTTCATCACCAGCAGCACGCCGTAGAAGTCGCGCCCCTTCTCGGTGAGCACGTAGTCGTACCGAACCGGCTCCGTCTGGTACGGCCGCTTCTCCAGCAGCCCCTCCTCCACCAACCGGCGCAGCCGGTCCGTCAGCGTGTTGCGGGCGATCCCGAGCGACTCCTGGAACGCGTCGAACCGCCGGATCCCGTAGAACGCCTCACGCAGCACCAACGGCGTCCACCAGTCGCCGAGCAGGTCCATGGTCCGCGCGATCGAACAGGGCCACTGCGCAAAGGATGTCCGTCTCATGACAGCCAGCATAGGTTCGTCCGCTCGTGAGACCCAGCAGGTGAACCGAGCAGTGGCCGGTGCGCAGCCTCTTGTGTTCCATCAATAACGAAGTTATGTTGCCGCCATGAAACGTGACTTGCTGGGCAGAAGGCTGGTTGTCACCGGAGCGGCACGCGGCATCGGCGAGAAGGTGGCACGCCTCGCCGCCGCCCGAGGTGCTCGTGTGACCGTGATCGGGCTGGAGCCCGATCGCTTGCGCGACCTCGCCGGCGACCTGGGCCCCGCCGCTTCGTGGCGTGAGGCCGATGTGCGCGACGGCGCCGCTCTACGGTCGGCGATCGACGAGGCCGCCGAGGTCATGGGCGGCATCGATCTCGTCGTCGCCAATGCCGGCGTGGTGGCGTACGGGACGGTGCGGCAGACGGACGAGGCGTCGTTCGAGCGGGTGATGGACATCAACCTGAACGGCGCGTTCCGCACCCTCAAGTACGCGACGCCCCATCTGGAGCGCAGCCGCGGGCACGTGCTGGTCGTGGCGTCCGCGCTGTCGTTCATGCCGCTGGCCGCGATGGCATCGTACGGCGCGAGCAAGGCGGCGGCCGAGCTGCTCGCCCTGACCTACCGCCAGGAGGTGGCCCACCTCGGGGTCACGGTCGGCCTGGTACACCCCTCCTGGATCGACACGGACCTCGTCCGGGGCGCCGAAGCGGATCTCCCGTCCTTCCAGGGACTGCGCAACAGGCTGCCCTATCCGGGCAGCGTCACCACGAGCGCCGACCGGGCGGCCGCCGCGATCGTCGACGGGCTCGTGCGCCGACGCAGCCGCGTGTATGTGCCTCGCGCGGTCCTGGTGGCCAACTGGGCGAAGGGAGCGCTGAATTCGCCGCTGGCCTGGCCCTGGGCCAGGCGCTTCGCGGCCCGGGCGGTGCCTTCCCTCGAACGGGAGGTCGCGGCCTTGGGAAGGCATGACCAAGTCACGCCGGGCACCGATGCCCCCGCCGCGTAGTCCAGTTCGCCCCAGCCGCGCACCGACGCACCGGGCTGCGCGCAATACCCGGGCTTCTCAGCGGCCTTGGACGATCGAGTCGTACAGGCGCGCGCCGGCCTCGTGCGAGGCCTCGGCACGTTCCCGCTCGTCACCCAGCCCGACCGAGAAGTTCACGCCCATGGGCAGGAGCACCTGCGCCACGGCGTCGTCGAACTCGACGAAGTGCTCAGCCAGTTCAAGGGTGATGTAACCGTGCACGAAACTCCACAACTGGGCGGCGACGGCTTCGGGTTCCTGCCGCTCGACCCTGCCGGAGTGCACCAGCCGTTCGCACGCCGCGATCACATGAGCGTGGGCTTCCCGAAAGGCCTGGGAACGCCCGCTCAGGCGAAGGTCCGCATCCGACAGGGGCCGGTACGTCGCCCGAGTCGACAGCCCGAACATCAGGTCGTAGAGGTGAGGGTTCTCGCGGGCCAGCCGGCGGCAGGTCAAGGCCATGGCGAAGAGATCCGCGATCGGGTCCTCCGTCACCGGTACTTGGGCGAACGCTCTGCCGAGTTCCCTGAACCCATGGTCGGCAACAGCGCTCATCAGCTCCGGGATGCCACCGAAGTGGCTGTAGACCACCATCGTCGACAGTCCGCTCGCGGAAGCCACCGTGCGCGCCTTCACAGCCGATGGCCCCTGCTCGGCCAGCAGGCCGATGGCCGCCCGCACGAGCCGCTCCGGTGCGTCGTCAAGCCTCGCCCGCCCTGCCATGTCCCGCACGCCTCCACCGTTGACACGCATGAAATAACTTGGTTATGTAATTCGTCACGGCAATAGTACACATCGCACATGCCGTGCCCTCCCGGACACAGCGTCCGTCCTTGGACACCTCATCACGCGCGGGTCCAGTCTCCTGCCCCGCCGGTGCGGACCCGGCTCGTCGGGGCGAACCCGACCCCCTCGCTGCGACACGCGTCCACTCCGCGCCCGTCCCCGCACACCTTCCCTCTGAACTCAGCACGGGAGCAGAATTCATGCCGTACAAAGACAAGGGCCATCTGGAGATCGAAGATCGCGGGGCCGTCCTGGTCGTCCGGGTCGACGGCGGCCGGCACCAGGAGTTCGGCCTCGACATCGCCAAGCAGCTGGACAAGCTGGTAGCCCGGGCCGACCGCGATCCGGGCATCCGGGCCGTCGTCTTCACCGGGGCGCACCCCGAGCGGTTCGTCAGCCACGCCGCGGTTCGGTGGCTGCAGGAGGAGGGCGCCGCGAGCCCCACGGTCGGCCGACGTGGTGCCGCCGCCGTCGTACGCGCGGCGAAGCACGTGGACCGGTCCCGTCTCCTCGGGCCCGTGATGCACAGGACGCCGATGCGCGGAGCACTCCAACTGGAGCGTCTGCACAGGACCTTCCTGCGGATGAACGCCAGCGGTGTCCTCTTCGTCGCCGCCCTCAACGGTTCGGCTCTCGGGCTGGGCGCCGAGTTCGCCTGGGCGTGCGATCTGCGGGTCATGGCCGACGGGGACCACTTCATCGGCCAGCCTGAGATCCTCCTCGGCATCATCCCGGGCGGTGGCGGCACCCAGCGGCTGACCCGTCTGATCGGCACCCACCGGTCCTTGGCCGCGATCCTCGAAGGCAAGCCGTTCACGCCCGCGGAGGCTCTCGCCAACGGGGCGGTCGACCAGGTCGTCGCGCAGCACAAGGTGCTCGCGCAGGCGGTCGAACTCGCGGAACGCCTCGGCAAGCGGCCGAAGGGGTCGGTGGCGGCCGCCAAGAGGTCGGTGTACTTCGGCGGCTCGATGCCGCTGGAGGCCGGCCTGCACGTCGAACGCGCCGAGTTCTTCACCAGAGTCATGTCGAAGGAGGGGCAGGAACTGATGCTCGACTACATGGAGACGACGGACGCCACCGGCGAGCTCCCCCTCTACCGGCCGGACACCTACGCGCAGGCGCTCGCCTCGGGCAGTGTGCCCGGGCGCCGCTCGGCGAAGACGACGCGGCGGTGAGTCGACGATGACCACCGCGCACTCCTTCACCCGTCACGACATCACGTTCCCCTCCGGCGACAGCATCTGTGCCGGATGGCTCTACCTCCCGACGGGCGTCACCTCCCCGCCCGTCGTCGTCCTCGGCCACGGCCTGGGCGCGACCCGCGAGATGCGCCTGGACGCCTTCGCCGAGCGTTTCGCACAGGCCGGCATCGCCGCCGTGGCCTTCACCTACCGGCACTTCGGCGACAGCGGCGGCCACCCGCGCCAGCTCCTGTCGATCAAGCGTCAGCTCGCCGACTGGGATGCCGCCCTCGCCCACGTCAAGACCCGCCCCGACGTCGACCGCTCCCGTGTCGCGGTCTGGGGCAGCTCCTTCGGCGGCGGCCACGCCATCACCGTCGCCTCTCGCCATCCCGAACTGCGTGCGGCCGTGGCCCAGTGCCCGTTCACCGACGGGCTCGCCTCCGCGCTCGCGCTCGGCCCGCTCGCCTCGCTCAGGATGGCCCCCGTGCTCGTCCGGGATCTGGCTGCCAGGGTCCGCGGCAAGGCGCCCGCGATGGTTCCCATCGCCGCCGCCCCCGGTTCGCCGGCCCTCATGAACGCCCCGGACGCCCTGCCCGGATACCAGGCGCTGCAGCCGCCCGGGACGACGTTCCACAACGAGGTGGCGGCACGGGTGATCCCGACCATCGCCGCCTACCGGCCCGGACGCGCGGCGAAGAAGGTCACCATCCCGATCCTCTTCTGCGTCAGCAACACCGACTCGGTCACGCCTCCCGCCCAGACCCTCCGGTACGCGGGTACCGCGCCCCGGGGAGAGATCAAGAGGTACGACGCCGGCCACTTCGACTTCTACACCGGCGAGACCTTCGAGCAACTGGTCCGCGACCAGGCCGAGTTCCTCGTCCGCCGGCTGCACCCGGCGCCCGCCGTGCAGACTCCCTGACCGGATCGCATCACCCCGAGACAGGTACGCCCGTTATGAATTTCGCTTCTCTGCCCGACCGTCGCGCCGAGCTCGACCCCCATGGAGCCGCGGTCTCCGACGGGCACCACGCCCTCACCAACACGCAACTGCTGAACCGGGTCCGCATGGCGGCCCGTCAGCTCCAGGACCTCGGAATCGGTCCCGGTGACGTCGTCGCCCTCCAGCTGACGAACCGCGTCGAGTTCGTCGTGCTGCTGTTCGCCGCCTGGCGGCTCGGCGCCACCGTCACACCGGTCAACCCGAGCATGACCGACGTCGAGGTCGTGCGGCAGCTCCAGGACTCCGGTGCGCGCCTGCTGGTGGTCGAGGACGGTACGGCCGTCATGGCGCACGAGGTCGCCGTACTACCGGTCGGCGAACTGTACGAAGGAAGAACAGAGCCGGATCAAGCACCTCTTCTGGACCCGGCCACGCTGGCCCTGCTCATCTACACCAGTGGCACGACCGGGGTGCCCAAGGGCGTGATGCTCGACCACGCCAACATCGACGCCATGGTGGAGATGGGACGCCTTGCACTGGAGGTCGGGCCGGCCGACCGGTGCCTGCTGATCCTGCCGCTCTTCCATGTCAACGGCATCGTGGTCAGCGTCCTTCTGCCGCTGCTCGTGGGCGCGAGCGTCGTCATCGCGGGCCGCTTCGACCCCCACACCTTCTTCGACCTCGTCGAGACGGAACGCCCCACCTTCTTCAGCGCGGTGCCGACGATCTACGGCATGCTCGCGGCACTCCCGGACGACGTCCGGCCCGACACCTCGTCGCTGCGGTTCGGAGTCTGCGGCGCCGCACCCGCCTCCGCCGAGCTGCTGACCCGGTTCGAGGCCCGGTACGGGTTCCCGCTCGTGGAGGGCTACGGCCTGTCCGAAGGGACCTGCGGCTCCACCATCAACCCCGTCGCCGGCCCTCGACGCGCCGGGACCGTGGGGCTTCCCTTCCCCGGCCAGGAGATCCGGATCATCGACGCCGATGGCAGCGAGGCCGCGCCGGGCACGGACGGTGAAGTCGTCGTGAGAGGCCCCAACGTCATGCGTGGGTATCTCGGCCGGCCGGACGAAACGGCCCGCGTGATCGTCGACGGCTGGCTGCACACGGGGGACGTGGGCCATCTGGACGCCGACGGCTATCTGACTCTGGTCGGGCGCTCGAAGGACATGATCATCCGGGGCGGGGAGAACATCTACCCCAAGGAGATCGAGGACGTGCTCGCAGGCGACCCGGCCGTGCTCGAGGCCGCCGTGATCGGCGTGCCCGACGAGAAGTGGGGCGAGGTGGTTGTCGCCTACCTCCAGCCGCGACCGGGGGCGATCGTCGATCCGTCGGCCCTGAAAGCCCTCTGTGCGCGCAGCCTTACCGGCTACAAGCGCCCGACCGCGTTCTTCGTGGTGGAAGCCATCGCGAAAAACGCGGTCGGCAAGATCGACAAGGCCTCGTTGCGTGCCGGTCACGCCGCGCTCTCTGCTCGGCTCTGATCAACGTGGTTCCAGAGCGGCCCACAGCTTCCCGAGCTTCACCGGCCAGGAGCGCATAGGCCGCTGCCGCTCTCGTCGAAGTCATGGCGGCCACGGCACGGATGGGGAACGGCGCCGTGATCGGAGACTTCGTCTCAGAGGAGGGGGTGCCGCCCGTGTCCGAGACACCTCAGTGATCCGCGGGGAGTCACCTCGGCGCGTGGGAGGGAGGCCCGGCCGGTCGAGTTCGTCGACGCCGCCCCCGAGTCGGCGTCGAGCAGGATCCTCCGCAAGGATCTCCGCTCCCCCACCGCGAGACACACGCCGCGCGGCTTCTGCGGCAGGCCGGCGGTCACAGGCGCCACGAACCGTCCTGGACGCGGCACCGCGCACGAACCGCGAATCAGGAGTGGTCACCCCGGGGGGGCGATCCTGATCACCGCAGGCGACATGATCGGCTCCGGCGTCGGCGCGGGGGCACGGGGGGCACGGGGGCGCAACGCCGTCCTCGCCATGATGCGGGGCGAGAACGTCGGAAAGATGATCATCAAGCTCTGAGCCGCCTTTGACGGACCGCGAAGGGGCCCGCCCGCGTAGGGCGGGCCCCTTTCGCGTCAGTGCGGGCCGGTCGCACGCCAGGGGCAAGGCGTGTCCTCTCCGCGCAGAGCGCTTGCGATCGCCGACTCTTCCCGCTTAGGATTACGACCGTACTTTAATAACCCCCTTCACCAGGAACCTCCATGGATCTCTCCACCAGCACCGTTCTTGTCACCGGAGCCAACCGGGGATTCGGCAGGGCCCTCGCCGCCGAACTGCTCAGCCGCGGCGCCACCGTCTACGCCGGCGCCCGCAACCCCGACCAGGTCGACCTGCCCGGCGCCAAGCCGATCGCGCTCGACATCACCGACCCCGCCTCCGTCGCGGCCGCCGCCGAGGCCACCGGCGACGTCACCGTCCTGGTCAACAACGCGGGGTCGTCCACCGGCGCCGACCTGCTGACCGCCGACCTGGACGCCGTCCGCCTGGAGATGGACACCCACTACTTCGGCACCCTCTCGGTGACCCGCGCCTTCGCACCCCAGATCGCGGCCAACGGCGGCGGGGCGATCCTCAACGTCCTGTCCGGCCTGTCCTGGGTCAGCTTCCCGGACTTCGGCGCCTACTGTGCCGCCAAGTCCGCCGAGTGGTCGCTCACCAACGCCCTGCGCCTCCAGCTCGCCGACCAGGGCATCCGCGTGGCAGGCCTGCACGTCGGCTACATGGACACCGACATGGTCCGGGCCGTCGACGCGCCCAAGTCCGACCCCACCGACATCGCCCGGATCGCCGTCGACGGCATCGCCGCCGGCGCCTACGAGATCGTCGCGGACGACGCCTCCCGCCAGGCGCAGACCGCACTCGCCGGGGGCGTCTCCGCGCTCTACCCGCAGCTCCCCTGAGAGCAGCCGCCCGGCGATCCGCCCCGAGTCCGGCGGAGGCCGGTGCTCGCTGCCGCTTCCCCCGTGCCGTCGCCCGCCGGCATCCACGTCATTGATCCATCGTCCAGTACGTCATGCCCAGGGAACGCCATGAAACAGCACAGCAAGCAACCGGTTCGGGGCGGCAGCGCCGTCTGGGCCGTGGTCATCACCAGCGCGGCCGGGTTCATCACCGCGCTGGACAACCTGATCGTCACGACCGCTCTCCCCTCGATCCGTGAGGACCTCGGTGGCGGACTCGAGGACCTCGAGTGGACGGTGAGCGCCTACACCCTCACCTTCGCGGTCCTGCTGATGTTCGGTGCGTCGCTGGGTGACCGATTCGGCCGCCGCAGACTGTTCGCCATAGGGCTCGGGATCTTCACCGCGGCCTCGGCCGCGGCCGCTCTGGCACCGGGAATGGGTGAACTGATCGCCGCGCGTGCGGCGCAGGGCGTCGGGTCCGCGATCGTGACGCCGCTGACGCTCACCCTGCTCTCGGCCGCCGTCCCTGCCGAACGGCGCGGCGCGGCCCTGGGTGTCTGGGGCGCGGCCAGCGGCATCGCCGTCGCCACCGGACCACTCATCGGCGGGGCACTGACCGAGAACCTCTCCTGGCAGTGGATCTTCTGGGTCAACGTACCTCTCGGTCTGGCGCTGATCCCCTTCGCCCTGCTGCGGCTGGAGGAGAGCCGCGGCCCGAACCCGACCCTGGACCTGGTCGGCACCGTGTTGGCCAGCGGCGGTCTGTTCGGCATCGTCTACGCCCTGGTGCGCGGCAACGCCGAGGGCTGGAGCAGCCCGACCGTGCTGGGCGGCTTCTTCGCCGGTACGGCCCTGCTGGTCGGCTTCGTCCTGTACGAACTGCGCGCCAAGCACCCGATGCTGCCGATGCGCCTGTTCCACACACGCGCCTTCAGCGCCATCAACGCGGCCAGCCTGCTGATGCTGCTGGGCATGTTCGGGTCGATCTTCCTGCTCAGCCAGTACCTGCAGACCGTCGGCGGCTACTCCCCGATGCAAGCCGGCGTACGGATGCTGCCCTGGACCGCCATGCCCATGATCGCCGGACCACTGGCCGGGGCACTGTCCGACCGCATCGGCGGCGCACCCGTCGTCACGGCGGGCATGGCCCTGAACGCCGTCGGCCTCGGCCTCTGGGCCATCACCGTCGAGCCCCACGTCGCCTACACCCACCTGCTGCCCGCACTGATCGTCTGCGGCATCGGCCTGGGCATGTTCTTCGCTCCCAGCGCCAACCTCGTCATGAGCACGGTCCGCCCGGAGGAACAGGGCATCGCCTCCGGCGCCAACAACGCCATCCGTGAGGTCGGAGGCGCCATCGGCGTCGCAACCCTGGCCGCGGTCTTCTCCGCCCAGGGCGGCTACGGATCCGCATCACTGTTCGTGGACGGACTCATCCCGGCGCTCTGGGTCGGAGCCGGTGCGGTCGCCCTGGCCGCAGCCCTGGCCCTGCTGATGCCCCGCCCGCGCAAGGCCGACGGCCCGACGCCCAGCCTTGCCCTGGGAGATGCTCCGCCCGGCGTCACGGTCGTGACCTGAAGCTGAGCCCGAGGGGCGGCTCTGCCGGTTACGGCGGGGCCGCCCCTCAGCCTTTCGTCGGCCCAGGCACGCCTGGATGCTCGTCCCGGGGGTGCTCACCGGCTCCTCTCGCCGGCGAGGAAAGGCCGCAGATGCGCCATCAGCGCCTGCGGCTGCTCCTCCGGGATGAAGTGACCGCACTCCGGGATCTCGGCACCGGTGACGTCGTCCGCGTAGTCACGCCAGATCTCCAGTGCCGGCAGGCGGGCAGGCAGCCCCGCGGAACCCCACAGCGCCAGCAGCGGCATGGTGAGGCGGCGGCCTTCGGCGGCGTCGATGTCGTCGAGCGCCGTGTCCTCTTCCATGGCGCGGTAGTCGTCGAGGCTCGCGCGCAGGGCGCCCGGGCGGGAGAACGCACGGACGTAGCCGTCGACCGCGTCGGCCGTGATGCCGTGGCGGTTGTAGGTCCACCGCTCGAAGAAGTACTCGAGATACCCGCGGATGTCGTGCCCCACCAGGCGCTCGGGCAGATCGGGCTGCATATGGAACAGCCAGTGCCAGTACCCGGAGGCGAGTGAGGCGTCCAGGCGGCGGAACATCTCCCGGGTGGGAACGATGTCGAGCACGGCCAGCCGCTCCACCTGGTCCGGGCGGTCCAGCGCCCAGCGGTGCCCCACGCGAGCACCGCGGTCGTGGCCCACGACCATGGCCCGCTCGAAGCCGAGCGCCTCGACGAGGCCTGCCATGTCGGCGGCCATCCGCCGCTTGTCGTATCCCGTGGTGGGCTTGTCGCTCAGGCCGTATCCACGCAGGTCCGGCGCCACAACGGTGTAGTCGGCGGCGAGATCGGCCAGTACCGGCCGCCAGCACTCGGAGGTCTGCGGCCAGCCGTGGAGCAGGACGAGCAGAGGTCCTGACCCGGCTCGGACGTAGTGCAGGCGGACCCCGTCCACCTGCGTCACTCCGGTGGTGACTGTCGGCTGTCCCATGGGTGCGCCTTCCTGACGTGAGCTACGAGTCAACACGAGCTAACCGTCTTAGCCGGTTAGCTCCACCGGCGGTTAGCTCCACCGGCTTCGGAGGGTGTTGGCGAAGTCCAGGCAGACCCGTCCGCGAACCACTCCGGTGGAGACCCTCCGGGAACCGGACGACCTGACGGGCTGGCTCCTGGAGGCCCTTCTGCTCGCACCGGGGACCATCGAGCCCTCCACGGCAGCCGCACTCATGTCCGCCCGACGGCTGCGCGAGAGCGTCGACCGGGCCGTACTGGCGGTCGCCGACGGCCGACTGCCCACCTCCGGCGACGTGACGCTGCTCAACCGGTCGGCGGCAGCGGCCCCCAGACCCGCCCTGCACCTCGTCATCACCGGCGACCGTCTGGAGCCCGCCGGGCCCACGCCCCTCGCCGCCGACCCCGCACTCGCCCTGGCGCTCATCGCCCAGGACGCCGTCGACCTGCTTCTGTCCGCCGAGATCCGGCGCGTACGCGTCTGCGGAGCGGACCGCTGCGCTCTGCGTTTCCTGGACCGCTCCCCGGCCCGCAACCGCCGCTGGTGCTCCATGGCCCGCTGCGGCAACCGCACCAAGGTCCGCCTCCATCAGGCGCGTGCACGCCAGAACGGCCCGATGGCGGAAAACTGACCGAGGTGCCGTCAGCTCACTCGGGCGACCGCACCCGAAAGGCCGGGCCGGGGACGCTCTCGATGTCCTTCGCCTGCACCGGATGCCCCTGTTCGCAGCGGATCTGGACGTCGACGCGCGCACCGCACTCGCGATGCCGTGCCAGGACCGCCGGCCCCTCCGGGTCGGCACGGTAGCGGTCGCCCCACTGCAGCAGCCCCATCACGGCCGGCACGAGGTCCATCCCCTTGGACGTGATCACGTACTTCGGCCGGCTCCGCGAGCCCGGCTCCTTGTACGTCTCGGTGGCCAGGATCCCTTCCTCCACCAGCATCCGAAGCCGTGCCGCGAGCAGGTTACGAGGACAGCCGAGGACCCGTTCGAACTCACTGAAGCGGGAGGAGCCGTACCAGACCTCCCGCAAAATCAGGATCGTCCACTTCTCACCCACGACCTCAAGGGTCCGCGCGATCGAGCAGTTCGACGTGTCCCGGTCGAGCCGGGGGTCCATGCCGGTGTCCTGGAGAACTTCGGTCCACGCATCCATAAGAGCGATTCTAACCGTTTGGGTTTACTTTCAACGACTCAGCAGCCCCAGGCAGGCGGGCGCCGGGCTCATCAATGGTGCGTTCTACACGCCCAGTACGACCCGCTCCCCTCCCTGCCAAACGTGCTGCCCGCCCCAGACACCGGCTACCGCTCAAGGAAGTCGAGGGCCTCCGCCACGAACTGCTCGTGGAACTGGAAGATGCCTCCGTGGCCGGCGTCGGGGTAGACGACCCGATCGGCGTTCGGCAGTCGCCGGGCCAGTTCGGACGAGTTCTTCGTCGGCACCATCCTGTCGTTGTCGCCGTTGGCGACGAGCACGGGCTGATGGATGACGGAGAGGTCCTGGGGCTGTGCGAGCCCCCAGCGGTGGATCGCCTTGAGCGGGGCGAAGTACGACGCGAGAGAGATCGCCTTGTCGCGGCCGTGGGTGCGCTCCTTGAGCCGGGCCAGGAACTGCTTTCCGGCTCGGCGTCCCCCCGCGGCGCGGGTGAAGAAGAGGAACTGCTTCGGGTCCTGGAGGGTGAACAGGGCTCGGACGGTGTCGAGATGGGACAGCCGGCTCACATCCACCGGGACACCGGTCTTCGGTCCGGAGGTCGCGGTAGGCGAAGGTCACTCCCCCCGCGGTGAAAGTGCGGGTGGGCGCCTTCCTGTACGAAGTCACCACGTCGCCTCGTACCCCTTGTGCGTCGTTCGCGGCCGTGCCCTTCTGCGTGGGGTTCTGGACCGCGACCGCGGTTCAGACTCGGACGACGACAGAAGGCCCGCAGGGGTCAAAACCCTGTCCGGTTGAGCCCCTCAGCATCACGCCGACCATTGAATTATGACCCTACTTCAACACCCTCGGCAAGGGATGCGCCGCACGCGGCGAAGAGGAAGGCACAGCCGGCGCCGTGACACCCGCGAGGAAACAGCCAGGCTTGCGACCCGCCGAACAGCCGCTTAGAATGATGAGCGTAATACAATCGGCGGGAGCCCGGCATCGATAACACCGGCATCCATAACGCGAAGCAAGGCCGCCCGAAGGACTCTGCCACCGAGGCAGGCATCGGGCATCGCTGTCGCCGGCCATACCGAATCAGAGCACTTTCCGGCGCGGGGGAAGCCCGGGCGAACAGCACCCTCGTCCACGTTCTCCACCTACATGAAAGACCTGGCCATGAGCGCACCGCGAAATTCCCCGTCCCCCTCACGCTCGTCGTACAAGAGCGCACCGACCCGCTCGGTGTCCGTCGACGGGGTGGACTTCGCCTACCGCGAACTCGGCCCCGAGGACGGCGTGCCGCTGGTCCTTCTGATCCACCTGGCCGGAAACCTGGACAACTGGGACCCGAGCGTCGTCGACGGACTCGCCGCACGGCATCGGGTGATCACCTTCGGGAACCGCGGGGTGGGCGGGTCGGGCGGCTCCACGCCGGACACGATCGAAGGGATGGCCCACGACGCGGTGCGGTTCATCCGCGCCCTCGGCTTCGGCCAGGTCGATCTGTTCGGTCTGTCGATGGGCGGCTTCGTCGCCCAGGTCATCGCGGCGGAAGAACCGCACCTGGTCCGCAAGGTCATCCTCGCGGGCACCGGCCCCGCCGGCGGCCACGGCATCGACAAGGTCCCGACCCTGGCCGTTCAGGCCACGATCAAGGGCGCCCTGACCCGCCAGGATCCGAAGCTCTCCCTCTTCTTCACCGACACCGCGAGCGGCCGGAGGGCAGGACGCGCCTTCCTGCGGCGGCTGGAGGAGCGCACGGACAACCGCGACAAGGACATCTCGCTGACGTCGGTCCGCGCCCAGATGAAGGCCATCAAACGATGGGGCCGCCAGGCACCGTCAGACCTGTCGGCAGTTCGCCAACCGGTACTCGTGGCGAACGGCGAGAACGACCGGATGGTGCCCAGCCGGAACACCATCGACCTGGCCGCTCGCCTGCCCAGGAGCGAGCTCGTGCCCCTCTACCCCGATTCCGCCCACGGGGGGATCTTCCAGAACCACGAGGACTTCGTCGCAAGGGCACTCGCGTTCCTCGAGTCCTGAGCTTGATGCCGCCCCCTCTCACTCGCCTCCGGGCCCGCCGAATCAGCGCATACATGGCCGCCGAATGCGACGTGGTCGGCATCGGCCGACCTACGATCACCACACCGGACGCGGCCCGGCTCGTCCTCGAAGGGCGGGCCGAGACACTGACGGCACACCAGGTGCGCTACGGCATGAGAACCCTGCTGGGCAGAGTCGCCGACCTCAAGGTTCTGGACGGGGTACTGGACATCAGCTGGCACACCGACCAAATACATCGCCTGGGCAACGGCCTGCACCCCGACCCGAATCGCGGCAGTCTCGCCACCACCATCGCCATGGTGCGGCGAGACGGCCGCACTTCGTTCCGCGCCAAGCGAGGCGGGTCATGACCGCCTGAGGGGCGCACTCCGTTGTGGACGTGTGGACGACACGGGCGACGGCGTGATCACCATGGCCGTGCGTGACACGGACCGATGCGGGCGCCCCTCCCGGGGTCGTAGCGCGACCGCTACGACCCGGTGGCCGTCAGAACATCGTGTTGTCGTTGGCGGAGGTCTCCGGCACGTCCTGCACGGCGTCCCAGTGCTCGACGATCTTTCCGTCGCGGACCCGGAAGAGGTCGAGGACCGCCCGGCCGCGCTCGCCCGGGGTGTCGACGTGGTGGCTGTGGACGGCCACCAGGTCGCCCTCGGCGATGACCCTTTTCGGCTCCACGCTCAGCTGCGGGAACTGCTCCAAGTACGCGCCCAGTCCGGCTTTCGCGCCTGCCACGCCGTCAGGGATGTTCGGGTTGTGCTGGTGGTATTCGGGGGCCACGTAGGTGTCGAAGGCGGCCAGGTCCTTGCGGACGAAGAGCTGGTCGACGAAGGCGGTGACGAGCTTCTTGTTGTACGCGGTGAACCACCGCTGCTCCGGCGCCTCGGTCTGCGGCCGGCTGAGGGTGGCGAACATGTCGTTGCCGTTGGCCGTGGTCGCCGGCACCTCCTGGAGGATGTCCCAGTGCTCGGCGATCTTCCCGTCCTGGAAGCGGAAGATGTCGAAGGCGGCGATCCCGCGCGTACCAGGAGCCGGGACGACGTTGGAGTGCAGGAGCACCAGGTCACCCTCGGAGATGACCCGCTTGATGTCGTACGTGGTCTCCGGGTACTGCCGGCGCCAGGCGGCACCGAACGCCTTGAGGGCCTCGGGGCCGTCGGGGGCGAGGGGGTTGTGCTGGATGTAGTCGGGCCGTACGTGGCGGTCGATGGCGGTCGTGTCGCCTCCGTCGAAGGCGGTCCTGAGGGTTTGGACGGCGATCTGCGTCTTCACCGTCCCTTCCACGGTCAGCACGATCTTGCCGGTGGTGCGGCCGGTCTCGCCCAGGGCGTGCGCTTTGGCGGCCTCGGCGAGCGGGAAGGTCGCCTCGATGTGGACGCGCAGGGCGCCGGTTTCGACCAGGTCGGCGATGGCTTGCATACCGGCGCGGTCGGCCTCGACGAGGAGGGCCTCGTAGCGGATGCCACGCTCGGCGATGTCGGCCAGCTCGGCGGGGTCGACGGGTACCGGAAGGATCGAGACGAGGGTGCCGCCCGGGCGCAGCACGGCGAGGGAGCGGGCGCGGGCCGCGGTGTCCAGCGAGATCGGGTCGAGGACCACGTCGATGTCCTTCACGGCCTCGGTGAAGTCGACCGCGTGGTAGTCGATGGCCTCGTCCAAGCCCAGAGAACGCAGGAAGTCGTGCTTGCCGGCACTCGCGGTGCCGATGACGTAAGCGCCACGGGACTTGGCGATCTGGACGGCGAGATGGCCGACGCCGCCGGCCGCCGCGTGGATGAGGACGCGCTGCCCGGGCTGGATGTCGGCGGTGTCGACGAGTGCCTGGTAGGCGGTCAGGGCGGCGAGCGGCAGCGCACCGGCCTGGACGTGGTCGATACCGGCGGGCTTGTGGACGAAGGCGCGGGCGGGAGCCGTCACGTACTCGGCGTGGGCGCCGACGCCGTGGGGGTAGGGCAGCATGCCGAAGACCTCGTCGCCCGGCTTGAACAGGGTGACGCCGGTGCCGACGGCCACGACGACTCCGGACACGTCCCAGCCCAGGATGAGGGGCAGGCCGGCGGTGGTCATGGGCTGGGCACGGTTCCACCAGTCGGTCGGGTTGACGCCGGCCGCGCGGACAGCGATCAGGATCTCACTCAACCCTGGCTCAGGCCTGGGCAGTTCGACTTCCTTGAGCACCTCGGGGGAACCGTAGGTGTCCTGGCGGATGGCGCGCATGGTGGCGGTATCGGAGTTCGTCATCCATCCAGCGTCGCGGCCTGTCATCCAAGGCACCATGGCATGAATGCCAACTTTCAACGGGATCATGCCATGGCCCACGTTCGTCGATTCATCACCTCGGCCGTGATCGCGGCGGCAAGGGTCACGTCCGATACCCTGACATGAATTCCACCTTTCGACGGGATCACGCCATGGCCTCCCTTCACCGAGTCGTCGTTCTGGCCGTAGACGGTGTCTACCCCTTCGAACTGGGCATTCCCAGCCGGGTCTTCGAGGCGGCGGACGGTCGCTACGAGGTCGTCACCTGCAGCATCGACGGCCGCCCCGTCCGCACCAACTCCGACTTCTCGATCACCGTCCAGCACGGCCCGGAGGCCCTGAGCACCGCCGACACCGTCGTCATCCCGCCCTTCACCCCCACCGCCGTCACGACGGAAGTACCGCAAGCCGTGGTGGAGGCGCTCGACTCCGTCACCGCGGGCACCCGCCTCGTATCGATCTGCACCGGCGCCTTCGTCCTCGCTGCGGCCGGTCTCCTCGACGGACGGCCGGCCACCACGCACTGGATGGTCGCGGACCTCTTCCGCGCATGCTTCCCACACGTCGCACTCGATCCGGACGTCCTGTTCATCGACGACGGAGACGTTCTGACCTCGGCTGGTGCGGCTTCCGGGCTGGACGTCTGCCTGCACATCATCCGCAAGGACCACGGCAGTGAAGTCGCCAACCAGGTGGCCCGCAGGTGCGTCGTCCCTCCGTGGCGGGACGGAGGACAGGCGCAGTACATCCAGCACCCGGTGCCCGAGGCCACGGCCAGCGGAACGGCCGGCGCCCGCCAGTGGGCGCTGGAGAACCTCCACGAGCCCATGACGCTGACGGATCTCGCCGAGCACTCCCACATGAGCCTGCGCACGTTCGCCCGCCGCTTCACCGAAGAGGTGGGCATGAGCCCGGGACGCTGGCTGATCCAGCAGCGCGTCGACCGGGCACGGCACCTTCTGGAAACCACCGACCAGCCGGTGGACGAGATCGCCGGCCAAGTCGGCTTCGCCGGCGGCACATCACTGCGAGAACACCTGCATGCCGCCATCGGCATCTCACCGATCGCCTACCGGCGCACCTTCCGCGGCGCCCTGTCCCCCGCGCACTGAGAACGACCGCGCGCCTTCCGCTCCGCCAACGCGGCGATGAGCCGACAGGGTCCCGTATCGGCTCAGGGCGCGGGGACGGGAAAGAGCATGCAGCTGCTGGTGGCGTGGGCGAGGAGGCGGTCCTTCGCGTCGACCAACTGGGCCTGGGCGAGAGCAGTTTGGCGTCCTCTGTTGACGACCGTACCGATGGCGCGGACCTTGCCGGTGTCCACGGTGATCCGCCGGAGGAACTTCACCGTCAGATCAAGCGAGGTGTACGCCGTGCCCTGCGGGAGGGTCGACTGGACCGCCCCGCCGGCCGCCGAGTCGAGCAGGGTGGCGTAGACCCCTCCGTGCACACTGCCGAGGGAGTTGTAGTGCTCCTCGCCCGGTATCAGCGAGAAGACCACGCGACCCTCCTCCACTTCCTCGAGGGCGAAGTCCAGAGCGGCTACGAGGGGCGGCGGGGGCAGGCGGCCCTCGAGCAGGCCGCGCAGCACCTCCACGCCCGAGACGCGTCCTGCGGTTGCTCCCACGATCGCGGGATCCTGCCACTCATACGTACGCGTGCGTCCCACGCCCCCGCCTCTCCACCTGGGTATGAGAAATGAACCTAGCCATGGCACACCTGACTGTCAATGATGAAGTCAGGGAGCGGCCGACCTCGCGCGGAAGGCGTCAGGCGCGCTGCCAGGCGTCAAGCAGGGCGAGGGCGTTGTCCACCCCCTGATCGAGGAGCTCGTTGGCGAGTCGGCTGTCGGTCAAGGCGCGGGCAAGCTGCAGTGTCCCGGCCATCTGGCCGAGGAGGCTGAGCGCCATCACACGTGCGGAGGACGGGTTCTCGGGCGCCATGCGCTCGGCAATGCCCTCGACGAGGATCAGCACACCGTCGGTGTACGCCTGCCTGGTCGTCTCGGTGCAGCGCCCGATCTCGTCGAGCAGAGCGGCGTTGGGGCAGCCGTCGCCAAGCATTTCACGGTGCTGAGGTGAAAGGTACCCCCGCACAATCTGCTCAAGTCCGGCTCGTCCAGGCTCGGCCAGCGCGACAACGTTCTCGGCCTGCACCTTCAACTGGTCGGCGATCGCCGTGGTGACGAGGTCGTCTTTGGATGCGAAGTGAGCATAGAAGGCGCCATTGGTCAGCCCCGCGTCCTTCATGAGCGTCGAGACACCGGAACCGTCGATACCGTCCTGCTTGAACCGGCGGCCCGCCGTCTCGATGATCCGCCGCCTCGTCTCCGACTTGTGCTCTTTTCCGTACCGCACCACGCCACACGCTCCTTCGCCGGCCGGAAGGACCGGTTGCCCTTCACCGACTCAGCCAGTCTATGGTATTGCAAACGTAATCCAAAGAGTCGGCGGCGGCTACGGCGACGGGCGAGCGTGGGGCTTTCATCACGGAGACCAGGCGCGGTCCCCCACTCGACGGCGGATCGTCGTATCAGTTGTGCTGTTCGGCATCTATCAGTGCGAGGGCGTTGCGAATGCCCTGTTCGAGGAGCTGGTCGGCGAGCTGCCGGTCGGTGAGAGCACGGGAGAGCTGCAGCGTGCCGGCCATCATGCCGAGGAGGCTGAGTGCCTTCAGGCGTGCCGAGGGCGGGTCTTGGGGTGCCAGGCGGGCAGCGAAACCGTCGATGAGGACCAGTGCGCCGTTGGTGTATGCCTGCCTGGTGGTGTCCGTGGAGCGTGCGATCTCCTCGAGGAGGGCGGCGTTGGGGCAGCCGTCCTCGATGTCGTCGCGCTGCTCGGTGGAGAAGTACCAGCGGATGATCTGTTCGAGTCCGGCGCGGCCGGGTGCCGCCTGCGCGACGATGTTCTCGTGCTGTGCGCGCATCTGGTCGGCGACCGCGGTGGCGACGAGGTCGTCCTTGGACGTGAAGTAGGCGTAGAGGGTGCCGTTGGTCAGCCCCGCGTCCTTCATGAGCGTCGAGACCCCGGAGCCGTCGATGCCGTCCTGCTTGAGCCGGCGACCGGCCGTCGTGATGATCCGCTGCCGTGTCTCGTGTTTGTGTTCTTTCGGGTACCGCACGATGCGTTCCTCCATCGCGGCGGCAGCCGGGGCGGGTGCCCGGCTGCCGTCCTGGTCGGTCAGTGGGCCGCACCCGCGAGGAGTGCGGGGAAGTTGATCCTGGCGGTCTGCAGTTTCGGGTCGTGGGGCTCGGGGACGCCGCCGTCGGTGATGTACAGCCGGTCGCCGCGCACCGCAGTCGCGGAGGGCGAGGCGAGGCCGTCCGCGCTGGTCAGGACGGGCTTGTAGGTACCATTGGGGTAGATGACCACGACCCTGTCCGGGCCGTTGTTCGAGGAGGAGCCGTTCTGCGCGGCGAACACCACATCGGAGAAGGGCGTCAGGAAGCTGAGGTCGTCGATGTTGGGAAGGCCGCCCGCGACCTGGCGGATCGGTCCGGGCGCGCCGGCGGGGGTGATCGGTACGCGCAGCAGGGTGCCCTTGTTGAAGTTGCTGATCCACAGGGCGCCGTTGTGGAACCTGAGCCCGTTGGCGCCGATCGGCAGGGCCTCGGTCGGTACCGGCGCGAGAGCGGCGTCGGTGAGCCACGGCGTCGCCGATCCGCCCGAGACCGGAACGGACCAGACGATGCCCTTGAGGCTGTCCGCGATGTAGAGGGTGCCCGTGGCCGGGTCGACGGCCAGCCCGTTGGGACCCGAGTCGGCGGGCAGAGCGGCGACGCGCTGCGGCGTGCCGTCGCCGAGCAGCCTGTACACGCCGTTCCTGGCCGCGTTGCCCGGGGCCCACAACGCGTAGAAGACGGTGCCGTCACCGCCGCGGGCGTTGCCGCTTATCGCCTCACCCACCTGTCCGGTGACGAGCACCGAGCGCTCACCGGACGGGGAGATACGCATCAGCTCCGGCCCATGGGTGCGCTCGCACACCGCACAGCTGCCGAGCATGGACAGGGTCACCGAGCCGTCGGGGTTGGCGGTGATGTTCTCGGGGATCTCGCCGGCGGCGAAGTCGAACGTCGCCGCGGTCCGTACGTCGGTGACCACGGACCCGCCGTACGAGCCTCCCGTCCATGCGGACGCGGACGGCGCCGAGACCAGGACGGCCGCCGTCGCGGTGACCGCCAGCGCGATGCCGACGTTCCTCCTCAGAAAACGCCTTGCGCTGGATGTACTGCGCCGGGCCGTGTGCTGCTGTTGCTGCTGCATGACTCTCCTGGGTGACTCAACGAGTGGCTGATCAATGGACTTTTTCGAGGAGGCTCGGGCGGTATGGCGCCCCTGAAGCCGGACCGGGATGCCAGGCGGGCAGACGGTTGTTCTTGCAAGACACGCCGCCGTTTTCGGACGGGTGCGGGCAGGCGAGAGAGGTGGGGGTCAGTTCGGCATCCGGTTGAACCTGCGGACGATGCGGTCGAAGATCCGGGCCGGAAGGACGCGGTGGAAGAGGCTGATGCCGGCGGCCGTCGTGCCGGCGGTGCGCCGCAGTTTCGGGTTGCGGTCGGTGGCCGCCGCGACGATCACCTTGGCCACGGTGGCGGGGTCGTCGCCGCCGCTGGTGTTCTTCGCCAGCACCTCGTCGAAGGTGTGCCGTCCCGAGGCGTAGAGCGGCAGGGGGGTGTCGCCCTGCACGCTGTGGTCCCCGAACGGGGTGTTGATCGGGCCGGGCTCGACGAGCAGGATCCGCACGCCGTGCTCGCGGACCTCGTGGTCCAGCGACCCGGAGTAGCCCTCGACCGCGTGCTTGGTGGAGGTGTAGATGGCCATGAACGGACTGGGGACGAACCCGCTGAGGGAGGAGACGTTGATGACGCGCCCGCTCCGTTGCGCGCGCATGTGCGGCAGGACCGCCTTGGTCATCCGCATGATGCCGTAGACGTTGACGTCGAAGACCTCCTGGGTCCGGGCGACGGAGAACTCCTCGGCGGCGCCGTTGGCGCCGACGCCGGCGTTGTTGACCAGGACGTCGATACGCCCGAACCGGTCGATCACCTGCTTGACCACGGAGGAGACCGATTCGTCGCTGGTCACGTCGAGGTCGAGGTAGGTCACCCCGGCGGGCGCGGTGACCCGCGCGATGTTGCGAGCGGTTCCGATCACCTCGAAGCCCGCCGCGGCGAAGGCACGGGCCGTCTCCTTGCCGACCCCCGAAGAGGCACCTGTCACGAGCACTACCGGCCGGGTTGTCGCCATCACGAGCTCCCTGAGTTTTGAAGTACGTTCGTATGCCTTACGTTCGTACGACCATATGGCGATCGTCAGCCAATGGCAAGTGGTCATACCCGGCGAGTCGAGAGAGATCTGAGAAATGTGGCGCACGGATGACGAACAGTTGACACATCACCTGAGATCGCCATCGGGCGCATGAGCGGGTACGCCCAGCGCCGACGGACGAGCAGACTGTCCGACCAGGGGGCCGCGGCTGCAGGAGACGCGCGCCGGGCCGGCGTGAGTTCGGTGCGCTACCAGGCGGGCGATGATGCTGCCGGCCTCGGCCGGCGGGAATTGTGTGCGGTGATTCGAGCCTCAATGGGCGGGAGGCCGTCCCCGCCAACTCACACCTGCGCGAAGTCCACGGCCGCATGAAACGCCGGACGGTCGAGCGGATCCACCGGACCAACTCCGCATTCCGGGATGAAACAACGGGAAGAGCTGACCTCTCAAACGCGCCGCCTGACTCCACAGGCTTGACCCCGACGCGCCCGCCGCCGCGGAAACAGCGCGCCGAGAGTCGCTGCTACGGCTGTTCCCAACCGCAGCCCACCCCACGGCAGCGCCCCGGTCGTCCCGTGCGAGATCAACCGGTACGTGAAGACCGGACAACCTGCCACCACCAGGTTTCGTCAGCCTTGCGCCCCGTCCACCTGCTCATCGTCCTCAACCGGGCCGGTGCCGACACCACCACCCGCGCCAGGGGCCGCGGGCCGCCGCCGAGCGGAATACCGATGCACCCTCCAGCGTCCCGGCTGTCCTCCCCCGGCGGACCGAGGGCCCCACCCGCGGAGTCACACCCGAGGGGCGGGTACCGGGAAGAGCATGCAGCTGCTGGTGGCGTGGGCGAGGATGCGGTCCTTCGCGTCGACCAACTGGGCCTGTGCGAGGGCGGTTTGGCGGCCCTTGTTGACGACTGTGCCGATGGCGCGCACCGGGCCGGTGTCCACGGTGACCCGACGCAGGAACTTCACCGTCAGGTCGAGCGAGGTGTACGCCATCCCCTGCGGGAGGAGCGACTGGACGGCGCAGCCCGCCGCCGAGTCGAGCAGCGTGGCGAAGACGCCGCCGTGCATGCTGCCGATCGGGTTGTAGTGCTCCTCCCCCGGCGTCAGCGAGAAGACCGCCCTGCCGGGCTCCACCTCGTCCAGGGCGAAGTCGACGGTCTGGCTGATCGGCGCCCTCGGAAGCCGGCCCGCCTGCACCTCGCGCAGGAAGTCGATACCGGCCATGCGTCCGGCGGCCTCCGCCGAGATCGCGGGATCGTCCCATTGATACGTACGCGTTCGCCCCACGGTCCAGCGCCCTTCCCTCTGACTGTCAGCTGACTTTTCCAAGCGAAGCTAGACTTTTGTTCACCTGACTGTCAATGGAGAAGCCAGCCCCTTACGATGGCGGGATGGAGTGGCTTGAGGCGAGCACGGAGAACTGCCCCGTCCAGCGCACGCTCGACGTGATCGGGGAGAAATGGACGCTGCTGATCCTGCGTGACGCAGTCAACGGCGTCCGCCGCTTCGACGACTTCCACCGCCACATCGGCCTCTCGGAAGCCGTGCTCAGCGACCGCCTCCGCAAGCTGACCTCGGCCGGCATCCTGAAGACCGTCCCCTACCAGGAACCTGGCAGCCGCCCCCGCAACGAATACCGCCTGACCCGCAAGGGCTGGGACCTGTGGCCCGTTCTGATGGCACTGACCCAGTGGGGCGAGGCATACGCCCTCGGCCCCGAGGGGCCTGTCCTGGACGTCCGCCACACCGACTGCGAAGCCCCGGTCCGTGTCGTCGTCGAATGCTCCGCGGACCACTCCGCCCTCACTCCGCGCGAAGTCACCGCCCGGCTGGGAAAGGGCGCCCGCCTCCGGTCCTGAGCCGCTCAGTTCAACAGCAGCCTGCTCAGACACGTGGTACCCCCATGGGGCCATACCGGTCGGCCAGGACCGGTATGGCCGCGTCGGTCAGGCGGAGAGGGTGGGGTAGTCGGTGTAGCCGGCCTCGCTGCCGCCGTAGAAGGTGGCGGGGTCGGGGGTGTTCAGCGGCGCGCCGGTGCGTACGCGCTCGACCAGGTCGGGGTTGGCGAGTGCCAGCACGCCGACGGTGACGATGTCGGCGAGGCCGTCCTCGATGTCCTTGGCGCGGGTGGCGACGTCGGTGCCGGCCCGGTTGAGGACCAAGGTGTTCGGCCACAGCTTGCGGAGGGTGTGCAGGAGTGCGTCGTCGCCGCCGTGGCCGATGTGCAGGTAGGCGAGGTCGAGCGGGGCGAGGGCGCGTACGAGTGCCGGGTACAGCTCGTGGGTGTCGCTCTCCGCGATGTCGTTGAACGGGTTGCCGGGAGAGATCCGGAAGCCGGTGCGGCCGGCGCCGATCTCCTCGGCCACGGCGGTGGCGACCTCGACGGCGAAGCGGATGCGGTTGTCGATGGAGCCGCCGTACTGGTCGGTGCGCTGGTTGGTGTTGTCGGCGAGGAACTGGTGCACGAGGTAGCCGTTGGCGCCGTGGATCTCGACGCCGTCGGCGCCTGCCGCGACGGCGGCCGCTGCGGCGCGGCGGAAGTCGTCGACCGCCGCGGCGACCTCCTCGGTGGTCAGCTCTCGCGGCACTGGCATCTCCTGGAGACCGGACGCGGTGAACATGGTGCCCGCCGGCTGGACCGGGGAGGGAGCGACCGGCTGCCGGTGGTGGAGGGTGTTGTCGGGGTGGGACATCCGTCCGGCGTGCATGAGCTGGATGACGATGCGTCCGTCGGCCTTGTGCACGGCGTCGGTGACCTTGCGCCAGCCGGCGATGTGCTCCTCGGTGTAAATGCCGGGGGTGAGCGGGTAGCCCTGGCCGTCGGCGTTGGGCTGGGTGCCCTCGGTGATGATGAGGGCGTGCGAGGCGCGCTGGGCGTAGTACTCGGCGTTCAGCTCGGTGGGTACGCCTTCAGGGGTGGACCGGTCCCGCGTCATGGGGGCCATCGCCAGTCGGTGCGGCAGGGAGAACTCCCCGGCGACGATCGGGTTCCACAGGGCGTTCGGCATGGGTGTTTCCTCAAGTAAGGGTGCCAGGGAGCTGCGGGGTGGCGGGCAGCCTGCCCCGCGGGAAGTAACGCGTACGCGGTGATGTCGCGCACCTGACCGTCGCCGGCGGTTATCAGCCGCGACAGCTGACAACCTCGGTAGCTGTCAGCCGCGGTAGCGATCGGCCGGGACCTTCCGGGACAGGTTCGGGACGAGTGCCTGACGCGCCTTCTCGAACGACTCCCAGTCGCTGATCTCCGGCAGGGACGGGATGGTGACAGGCTCCCCGGCGTCGAGGCCGGCGAGCGCCGCGTCGACGGCGTCGTCCACGCTCATGACCCACTCGTCGGGGAACGCCTCGAGGTCGACGCCGGAGCCGTCCCAGAGCTCCGTGCGGACAGCGCCCGGCAGCACGGCCTGCACCCTGACGGGGCTCTCGGCGAGTTCCTGCTGCAGGGCCTGGGTGAACGTCAGCACATAGCTCTTGGTGCCGCTGTAGACGGCACTGAAGGGCAGGACATTGAGGGCCATGGCGGAGGAGATGTTCACGACGGTGCCGTGCCCGCGGGCCGTCAGCCCCGGCAGGACCGCGATGGTCAGCCTGGTCAGCGCTGTCACATTGAGGTTGATCAGCGCCTCGTAGGCCGCCGCGTCGGAGCCTGCCAGCGGCGTGAGCAGCGCACCGCCGGCGTTGTTGATCAGTATCTCGATGCTCTCGTCGGTCCGAAGGCGCTCCTCGACCACGGAGATCTGCGCCGCGTCGGTGAGGTCGGCGGCGACGACGTCCACCGCGCGGCCCGTGCGGCTGCGGATGTCCGACGCCAGCGTCTCCAGCCGCGCAGTGTTCCGGGCCACCAGGATCAGGTCGTAGCCCCGGTCGGCAAGCCGCTGCGCGTAGGCGGTGCCCAGGCCGGCGGATGCGCCGGTGACGACAGCGGTCTTGTTCTGCGTGGTCATGGGTGGGATCTCATTTCTGGGCTGGCGGATGAGTGGGGACCGAGGCCTCGGCCCCGATCTCGCTTTAGATTACGATAGGTATCTAAACAGATCCAGTCAACGCCCGACGCCGTCCGCGCGGTCGACCGCCCGGCAGTTCGCATACGATAGATGCACTTTGATATCTAACGTGGCAGGTGAGTGATGAGTCGCGTTTCGCAAGCACAAGCGCTCGAGAACCGCAGGCGCGCGGTCGCCGCGGCCTCCCAGCTCTTCCGGGAGCGCGGCGTCAACGGCATCAGCGTCGCCGACCTGATGAAGTCCATCGGGCTGACCACGGGCGGCTTCTACAAGCAGTTCGCCTCCAAGGAGGCACTCATCGCCGAGGCGGCTCAGGCCGCGTTCGGGGACCTCGACCAGCTCCTGGCGTCGTTCGACGCGGCCCAGGGCGATCACGACACCGCGCGCGGCGCCCTCATCGACCACTACCTGTCCCCCGAGCACCGCGACCAGCCCGGGTCCGGTTGCCCCACCGCGGGATTCGCCGGGGACACGGCTCGCGAGTCCACGACCGGGGAGGTGCGCGAAACGTACGCGGCGGGCGTCGAGAAATTCGCCGCGTGGCTGTCCACCGACGCCGACGACGGCCTTCCCATGGTGGCCACCCTGGTCGGCGCGATCCTGCTCGCCCGGGCCACGGCGGGCACGGAACTGTCGGAGAAGATCCTGGCATCCACCCACGAAGCCCTGACCGCACCACACGATGCTTGACCCGGAACCCGGAACCCGGGACGCGGACCATGCGTCCGGGGCCAACGCCACGCGATTGAGCGGCCGTTGGGCCACGGAAGGCCCACCGTGCACATGCTGCGGATCTGGACGCCGACATGCGCACCGCACCCGCGACGCCGCGCCAGGACCGCCGACCCCTCCGGGCCGGCACGGTAGCGGTCGCCCCACTGCGGCAGCCCGACACGGCCGGCACCAGATCCATCCCCGGTGACCCCGACTCACCTGAGTTTACTTTTCTATACTCAAGAAGTAGCGTCATGGTCGGCGCACCAACCGACCGCACGCGAACGGGCGCGCACGTCGACTTGCGCGAAGAATCACATCGAACACCGGGAAACCCACACAGAAAGGCGGCCGGGCATGAAGGCCTTCGTCGTCGAGAAGTACGGCAAGGACGGCGCACGCGCCGCTGACGTACCCGAGCCCACGGTCGGAGACCGCGACGTCCTGGTCAGGGTGAGCGCCGCCAGTGTCAATCCGCTGGACAAAATGGTCCGCAACGGGGAGTTCAAGCAGCTCCTGAAGTACAAACGTCCGTTCGTGCTCGGCCACGACGTGGCCGGCGTGGTGACGCGGGTCGGCTCCGCCGTACACGGCTTCGAAGTCGGCGACGAGGTCTACGCCCGCCCGCGCGACCTGCGGATCGGCGGCTTCGCGGAGTTCATCGCGATCGACATGGACGATGTCGCCCCCAAACCGGACTCCCTCACTCTTCAGGAGGCAGCCGCCGTGCCGCTGGTGGCTCTGGCCGCCTGGCAGATCCTCGTCGACCGGGCCCATGTGCAGCCGGGGCAGAAGGTGCTCATCCACGCAGGTGCCGGTGGCCTCGGCTCGACGGTCATCCAGCTCGCCAAGCATCTCGGCGCCACGGTCGCCACGACCACGAGCACCGACACGGAGAAGCTGGTCGGCAGCCTCGGCGCCGACATCGTCGTCGACTACACCAAAGAAGACTTCTCGAAGATGCTGTCCGGCTACGACCTGGTGCTGGACTCCGTGGGTGGAGCGAACCTCGAGAAGTCGCTGACCGTGCTGAAGCCCGGCGGTCTGGCCATCAGTGTCGTCGGCCCGCCGGACCCCGGCTTCGCCAAGCAGCTGGGCGCCCCCTCGTTCCTGGGCCTGGTGATGAGCATGCTCAGCCGCAAGGTCCGCAAGCAGGCGAAGGCGCTGGGCGTGCGCTACCAGTTCTTCTTCATGCAGGCCAACGGCTCCCAGCTGCGCAAGCTCGGCGCCCTCTACGACGGCGGGAAGCTCCGCCCGGTCATCGACAGCACCTTCCCGTTCGACCAGACGCTCGAGGCGATGGCGTACGTCGAGCAGGGCCGCACCAAGGCGGGCAAGGTCGTGGTCTCGATGGTGCCCGACAACGACTGAGACCGTGCCGGCCCGGATCCTGCGTCCGGCACGGTCACCGCGACCCGCCCCTCCTGCACGGCAGGCTCCCGGCGCGAGGCCATGCCCTCCTCACGGCGGGCATGATCAGGACGGCAACGTCCGTCCGTCGAGCGCCACACGCTGCCAGTCGGGGTTGCGGTCCTTGTCGACCAGGGCCGCGCGGACGCCCTCCAGGAAGTCCGGCGTGCGGATGGTCGTACGCGCGAGGGCGAGTTCAGCGGCAAGGCACTCGCGCAATGTGCGCTGCCTGCCCCGGGACAACAGGGCGTGAGTGATCTCCAGGCTCTGCGGCGAGGCCGACTCCAAGGCGACCAGTGCGCCTGCCGCCCAGGGGGTGTCGAGGTGACGCAGGCGTTTCTCGATCTCGCCGAGGGTCGCCGCGCCGAATGCCCAGTCCACCTCCCCGCGTACCTCCGCCAGCCTGCTCTCCGCCACCGGGGAACCGCCGCCGAGACGGTTGAGGACCACGTCCACCGGGTCGCCGGGGTTGTCGGCCAACGCGTCGCCGACCGCGTCGAGCCCGTCCGCGGGGACGAAGTGCGTGGCCAGCCCCGTGTAGAGGGTGTCGGCCGCGTCGAGCCGGTGCCCCGTCAGTCCCAGGTACATGCCGAGCGCGCCGGGCAGCCTCGGCAGGAAGTAGCTGGCCCCGACATCCGGGAAGAACCCGATCCCGGTCTCGGGCATCGCGAGCACCGCGCGCTCGGTGACGACGCGGAAGCCGCCGTGGACGGACAGACCGAGCCCGCCGCCCATGCACACTCCGTCGATGAGCGACACGACCGGCACGGGATATTCGGCGATCCGGGCGTTGAGCCGGTACTCGGAGGCGAAGAACCGTTCACTGGCCTCGGCGTCCCCGGCGAGGCTGTGCTCGCGGATCGTGCGGATGTCTCCACCGGCACAGAACGCCTTCGTGCTGGTGCTCGCGAGCACCACGGCGGACAGCGGCGTGTCCGCCCACTCGGCGAGCTTGCGGTCGATCGCGGCGACCATGTCCGTGGTCAGCGCGTTGAGCGCCTTGGGCCGGTTCAGCAGGATGCGGCCGACGCCCCGGTGGACGTCGGCGAGAATCTCTGCGGCAGCGGTGTCAGTCATGGGTCAGCACCTCGTGGTCCGCGCGGACCTGGCTGTCGTGGCCTTCATGTTCCTCTTCCTCATTCGCCGGGTGTCAGGCGTAGATCTGCGCGTAGAGATCCTGGATCTCGTCCACGGTGGGTACGACGGGGTTGTTGGCGGGCGACCCGGACGCGAGCGCCTGCTCGGCCATGAGGGGCGACAGGCGGGACCACTCGTCCTTGTCGATGCCGTGGGCCCGAGGGGTGGGCACGTCAAGATCCTGACACAGCGATCGCAGTGCCTCTACGAGCCTGTCGGCGGCCAAGGCGTCACCGTCGCCGTCGGTGGCGGCTCCGAGGGCGCGGGCGCAGTCGGCGTACCGGCTCTCGGCGGCGTGTGCGGAGAACGCGGTCACCGCGGGGAAGAGCATGGCGTTCGACAGGCCGTGGGCGACGTGGAAGTGAGCGCCGATCGGGCGGCTCATGCCGTGCACCAGCGCCACGCTGGAGTTGGAGAAGGCGATGCCGGCCTGGGTCGCGGCGAGCATCATCGCCTCGCGAGCCTCGCGGTCTTCCCCGTCGGGAGACGACGTCACCCAGCTCGCCCACGGCACCGCCGCCGACGCGCAGGATCCTCGGGAGGGAAAGGCTGGCGATCATGGCGGCCCTTTCGGCGGGAACGGCGGGGCAGGTGGCGCCCGCTGCCCTGACTGTGGGGCCCCGCGCAGAGTGCGAACAACGACCAATAGCGCACAGCCGCTGTGCAGAAATGCAGATACGGTCGGGCCGTGCACCCCCACTCCCCGGACGAGAACCCCGCTCCGCGGCCGGTCGGCTCTCGCTCCGTCGATCCGCGCAAACTCCGGGCGGACGATCTGCGCTACCTGCTCGCGGTGTCCCGTACCGGCCGTCTGGTGACAGCCGCCGACGCACTCGGCGTGGATCACACGACCGTGTCACGCCGTATCGCCGCACTGGAGAAGAGCCTCGGCCTGCGTCTCATCGAGCGGGGCGCGGAGGGCTGGACACTGACGGACATCGGTCGAGCCGTCTCGGAGAACGCGCGCGTGATCGAGGAGGCCATCGACCGCGTCGTGGACACCGTGGCGGGCCAGGACTCGCCGTCCCTGCACGGCACGGTGCGCGTCAGCGCGCCCGACGGCTTCGGCACCGTCTTCGCCACGCCCGCCCTCGTACGGGTACGCCGCCGGCACCCCCGGCTCCAGGTCGAACTCATCACCGCGACACGGCAGCTCGCCCTGCGCCCGTCCGGCTTCGATCTCGCTCTCGTCATCGGCGTCCCTGCCAGCAGCCACCTGGTGACGGAACACCTCACCGACTACACGCTGGGGCTCTACGCCAATGACGACTACCTCAGCCGGTACCGCCGCCCTGAGACGGTGGCCGAGCTGCGCGAGCACCCGCTCATCTTCTACATCGAGTCGATGCTGCAGGTCGGCGACCTCGACATCGAACGCCACCTTCCCGGCATGACCCCGGCATTCTCCTCGACGAACGTCTTCGCCCAGCTCGAAGCCACCCAGCAGGGCGCCGGCATCGGCGTCCTGCCGGCCTTTCTGGCCCAGCGGACCCGACTGCGCCGACTGCTCGCCGACGAGATCGACATCCGGCTCCCCATCACCCTGGCCGTCCGCCGCGAGGCGGTGACGCACCCGGCCGTACGCGTCCTGTGGACCGCCCTACGGCACGAGGTCACCGAACGGGCGGCCGAACTGATACCGGAATGAACGCCACGGCGCCTCCGGTGCCGTGAACCCCGCCGAGCTCACTCACACGCAGGGGGATTCCAACCTCATCTGAGTTTACTTTTCCATACTCAGGCCTTAGCGTCGTGACCACCCCATCAACCCGCCTGAGAAGGAGCACCACCATGGGAGTAAGCCCTGAGGCCCACGAGTTCGCGGAGTTCCTGGCGAGCGTGAGCGCGAAGTCGGCCACACCCGGCCTGGACCTGGCCGTCATCCGCGACATCGTCGACTCGAACCACAAGGCGTCGACCGAGCCGGAAGGCGTCACCTACGCCGAGGTGGACGCGGGCGGCGTCCCCGCCCTGTGGGCCATCCCCGAGGGCGCCGACCCCGACCGGGCACTGCTCCACTTCCACTTCGGCGGATCGGTCACCGCCTCGATGCACTCGGACCGCAAGGCCGCAGGCCATATCGCGAAGGCGGCCGGAGCCCGCTCCCTCGTCGTGGACTTCCGCCTGGCGCCCGAACACCCCCACCCCGCGCAGCTCGACGACGCCGAGACGGCCTACCGCTGGCTGCTCTCGCAGGGCTACGAGCCGAGGAACATCGGCAGCACCGGTCACTCGATCGGCGGCACCCTCGCGGTGATGCTGCCGCTGCGTCTGCTCGCGAAGGGCGAGGCGACCCCGGGGGCGATCGTCAGCGTCTCGCCGTGGACCGACCTCACCCTCCAGAACGCGTCGGTGGACGAGAACGAGGACAACGACAGGATGCTCAGCCGGGGCACGCTGGAACTCTTCCGCGGAGCCTGGCTGCAGGATCCCGCCGTGGACTTCACCTCACCCGAGATCAGCATTGCGAACGCCGACCTCACCGGCCTGCCGCCCACGACCGTCCACTACGGCGAGTACGAGACCCTCGCCGACGACGGCGCCGAGCTCGGCCGCCGACTGGCGGACTTCAAGGTCACTTCCGAGGTCCACCCGATGCCCGAGGGACAGCACTCGTTCGTCCTGGGCGCGGGGCGGGTACCCGAGGTGGACCAGGCCATCCAGCAGATGGGCCAGTGGCTGCGTGAGCACCTCGGCGCGTGAGCAGCAGCCGCACTGACCGGCCTCCGGCATGCTGCTCGACCGTACCGGCCGGCATGCGGTACTTGTGTCCGACACCGTTTCGCAGACGGTCCCAACACCGTCCCTCGATGCCACAAAGGAGTGCGCGATGGGAACGTACGAGGATGTCTTCCGCGCCAGTACCGAGGACCCGGAGAGCTTCTGGCTGAAGGCGGCCGAGGGCATCGACTGGGATGTCACTCCGCGGCGCGCCCTGGATCCCTCGGGCGCACCCTTCTACCGCTGGTTTCCCGACGGGCGGCTCAACGTCTGTTTCAACGCGCTCGACCGGCACGTCGAAGCCGGCCGTGGCGAACAACCCGCGCTCGTCTACGACTCCCCCGTGACCGAGGCCCGCCGCGCCTACACCTTCGCGCAGCTGAGGGACGAGGTGGCGGCCTTCGCGGGAGCCCTCGCACAGCTCGGTGTGGGGCACGGCGACCGCGTGGTGATCTACATGCCGATGGTCCCGGAGGCTGCGATCACGATGCTGGCCTGCGCTCGTATCGGCGCGGTCCACTCGGTCGTCTTCGGCGGGTTCGCCCCGCGCGAACTCGCCCTCCGTATCGATGACGCGGCCCCCAAGGTGGTCGTCTCCGCCTCCTGCGGCATCGAGGGAAAGCGTGTCATCGCGTACAAGCCCCTGCTCGACCAGGCGATCGAACTCGCGGCCCACAAGCCGGAGAAGAGCGTGATCCTGCAACGTCCGCAGGAGCCGGCCGCGCTGGGTCCGGACGATCTCGACTGGGCCGAGCTGGTCGCCGCCGCGCCGCCTGCCGGCTGCGTTCCCGTCGCCGCCACCGATCCCCTGTACATCCTCTACACGTCCGGAACGACCGGAAAGCCCAAGGGAGTCGTGCGGGACTGCGGCGGCTACGCGGTCGCGCTGCACTGGTCGATGGGCGCCGTCTACGACGTGGGCCCGGGCGAGACGATGTTCACCGGCTCCGACGTCGGCTGGGTCGTCGGCCACTCCTACATCGTCTACGCGCCCCTGCTGGCCGGCGCGACGACGGTCCTGTACGAGGGCAAGCCGGTCGGCACCCCGGACGCGGGGCAGTTCTGGCGGGTGGCCGCCGAATACCGGGCCAAGACCATGTTCACGGCGCCCACCGCCTTCCGGGCGATCAGGAAGGAGGACCCGAAGGGCGCACTCACCGCCGGCTACGACCTCTCGCACCTGCGCTATCTCTTCCTCGCCGGTGAGCGCCTCGACCCGGAGACGTATCACTGGGCGAGCGCTCTCCTGGGCATCCCGGTGATCGACCACTGGTGGCAGACCGAGACCGGCTGGCCCATCGTCGCCAACCCGGCCGGCATCGAAGTCGCCCCCATCAAGCCCGGCTCCCCCAGCCGCCCCCTGCCGGGCTGGGACGTCCGCGTCGTCGATCCCGCGGGCGAGCCGGTGCCCCCGGGCGTCGACGGCGCGATCGTCGTCAAGCTTCCCCTGCCGCCCGGCGCACTCCCCACCCTCTGGAACGACGACAACCGCTACATCGCCTCCTACCTGTCCGCCTTCGACGGCTACTACCTCACCGGCGACAGCGGCCACCTCGACGACGACGGCTACGTCTTCGTCATGGGCCGCACCGACGACGTCATCAACGTCGCCGGACACCGGCTGTCCACCGGCAGCATGGAGGAGGCCCTGGCCGCCCACCCCGACGTCGCCGAATGCGCCGTCATCGGCGTCGCCGACGAACTCAAGGGACAGGTACCGCGAGGCTTCGTCGTCCTCAAGGCAGGCACCGCCCGCGAACCGGGCGAGGTCGAAGCCGAACTCGTCCAACTCGTACGCGAGCGCATCGGCGCCGTCGCCTCTCTCAAGGACGTCACGGTCGTGGCCGCCCTGCCCAAGACCCGCTCGGGAAAGATCCTGCGCAAGACCATGCGCGGCATCGCCGACGGCCGCGACGAACCCATCCCGTCCACGGTGGACGACCCCGGCGTCATCGAGACCCTGCGCCCTGTCCTCCGCCGCGCCGGTCACACTCCGTAAACGGCTGACCGTGTTTGACCGAGGATGGGGGGAGGTCAGGCGCGGCGGCCGTAGGTGTGCGGGTGGGCAGGCTGCTGAGGCTTGGTAGCCGAGGGTGATCATCACATGCTCGTGACGCAGGGCGGCCCGCTTCGTCGGGGGCCGATTTGAGCATGAAGACCTTGCCGCGCACCTTGAGCGGGGCGGATCACGGTCGGAGGCTCCCCCCGCGCCTCGCTGACTGAGCTGTTCAGCGGAAGAAGAGCTGTTCGCCAGGAAAATATGCGCACCTGTACGCGTGCCCCCGGCCGGTCGGCCGATCAGGCGGGGTCGTCGTCCAGCTTCGCCACCACTCGGTCGGAGATGTCGGCCAGAGTCCGCAGCTCCGCCGGCGTGACATGGTCCAGGAACAGCTCTCGTACCGCTTCCACATGCAGCGGAGCCGCCGCCTCGATCGCCGCCCGCCCGGCGTCCGTGATCACCACGAACGCTCCCCGCGCGTCCTCGGGGCACTCCTCGCGGATCACCAGCCCTCGTCCTGCCATCCGAGCGATGTGGTGGGACATACGGCTCTTCTCCCACTCGAGCGCGCGGGCCAGATCCTGGTAACGCTGCCGGCCGTCCGGCACATCCGTCAGATTGACCAACACGCCGAAATCCGCGGCCGAAAGCTTCGACTCGCTCTGCAACATGCGCGCCAGGCGACCCCCCAGACGCTCATGCAACCGAACAAAACTCCGCCAGGCGTGCTGCTCCTCCGCCGTCAGCCACCGAACCTCTTCATCCATAAAAGCGAGTGTAGGGGAGTTGACGGGTCACCCTTATTAGTTGACACATCACTTATATGGTCAACCTTGACACGTCAACCGTTGGTGCCAGGGACACGTTCGGCGATGTTCCGGAGGACGATTCCGGCGCCCCGGTGTCCGAGCACGGACCATCCGTCAGGTCGTGGACGAGGCCGTTCTCGCGGAGGAGACCGTCGACGTCCTCGTTCCCGGAATCGGAGCGCGGACGGGCCGTCGCCACCGTACGGGCCCGATGAACAGCCATACCGCCACCCTGCTGCCTGGGATTTAGTTGTTACAGCAACTACGATGCCGTGATCACCAGGCCACAACCAGCAGACAACAAGCAGGAGACATGCGGATCTTCATCGACAAGCAGAGCCCCAAGGCCTTCCACGCCCTGGTGCAGACGGCGGAATCGGTGCGCGCAGTCGCCGCCGAAGCGGGGCTCGACCGTACCGCCGTGGAACTGATCAACCTTCGCGTGTCGCAGATCAACGGCTGCGCCTACTGCCTCGACACCCACACCAGGGCGGCAGTACGCGCGGGCGAGTCGGCGCGCCGGCTGGGAGTGCTGGCCGCCTGGCGGGACACCGACCTGTTCACGCCCGTGGAGCGGGCGGCCCTCGCACTGGCCGAGGCCACGACCGACCCCACCGACGCCGTCGCACAGGAATCCGCCTACGAGACCGCTCGACACGCGCTCACCGATGACCAGATCTCCGCTGCGATCTGGGTCGCGGTCACCATAAACGCGTTCAACCGGGTCTCGATCATGAGCAAGCATCCGGTACGGGCGAATCGAGGTGCTCCGGACGAGGAGAGCGGTCCCACCGTGTCCGGTGGGTGATGTGACCCCTGGGAGTGCAGTTCGGGAATTGGTTGACGCATCATCAAATGCCCGCGATCCCTGTCGAGGATCTTGCTGCACTCACCGTAGGCCTACTCCGCCTTGCCAACGCGGAGTCCTCCTTAACCCGGGCGACGGCAACCGCACTCGTATGGGCTCGTGTGACGCAGGGCGACCATCCGCACAGCCCATCGCTGGAGGCACTCCGCGAAGCGCAGCGAAGTACCAAGGCGTTGGTCTCCGCCATCGGACAGTTGCAGACCCCCAGCAACCGTAAAGGCACCAGACTCCGCTTCCTTCAACGCATCAACGATTACGCCGATGGCCTCGCCCGGGCGCTCGATGAGGGGCGGAGTCGGTTGAAACGCCAGCACCCACTGGCGTCCTTGACAGCCGAGGCTCTCGCCGCAACATGACGCCCCGACAGGGCCGGGCGGTCCCCCAAGCCCGCCGTCCGGCCCTGTCCTCGGCCAGCCGCTGAGGCTGCGGATGAATGAGGCTGTATCAGGGCAAGGGCTCGCTCCCGCAGAACGGCCAGCTGCCGATACTCGTCCTCTTCGAGCTCTCCGCAGGCGTACCGCTGAGACAGCGTCTCTTCCGGAACTGGTGGGGTCTCACCTGTGCGTGGTCGGACGGCGCCGTGGCTGAGGGCGCGGTAGAACAGCACGCCAACAGCGATCAAAACGCTCTGAAGGTCGACTGTGCCCCAGCCGTTCATGGCGTGCGGATACCAGTACGCCTCGACCGCCGACCTTCCTGATGAGCAGTCGTGGACCGTCGGCGTGGCCCACGATCGTCAGTCGTGGGGCACCAGCGCGACCGGCCGAGTCACATGGTGGATCAGGGCATGGGCCACCGTGCCGGTGTACGAGCCGACTGCGCCACGGCGCCTGCGGTGCCCCACGACCAGCAGGCCGGCCCCGTTCGTTGCCCGTACGAGGACATGTGCGGGACGGCCCTCGTGCAGGTTCTCGCGGACAGCCACGTCGGGGTACTTCGCGCGCCACGGTTCGAGCAGTGCCGCGAGTTCGCGTTCCACCTCCGCCCTGATCAGCGCGCGCTCCTCGGTTCCGGGCATCGGCTGGGTGAGAGGAACATGCCAGGCGTGCACCGCGCGCAGCGGTGCCTGCCGCAGTTGCGCCGCCCTGAAGGCGAAGTCGAGGACCTCGTCGCAGGATCCGCCGATGTCCACGGCTACCGCGACATCGCGGTACGGAGTACGAGGCGACGCTGTCCTGGAGCCGTCCGGGAGATGTTCGTCCGCCGCCGTCTCGTCCGCGCGGACAAGGACGACCGGCCGCTCGACGTGGGCCACGGTGGACATGGCGACCGACCCCGCCATGAACCCGCCGATGCCGCCGAGCCCCTGGCTTCCGATGACCAGCAACTCGGCGTTCTCCGCCTCGGCGAGCAGCGCCGGCGCGGGCTGCCTACGCACCTGCTCGGCGGCGATGTACAGCTGCGGGTAACGCTCGTTCAGCCGCTCGACCGCGGCGCGCAGCACCAGAGATGGGGTACGACGGCCACGGGGCAGCCGACGTGATGGATCGCGGCGTGTGTGACGGGGCCGGTGTGTGGGCCCACAGGCCGCTCGGTGAGGCGGTGACCGACCACGAGGAGGCTCGCTCCGGTCGAGGCCCGGACGAGTGCGGTCGAGGCCTTGTCCTCCACCACCGTCTCCAGGACCTCCACATCGGGGTACTTGTCGCGCCACCCCTGGAGCACGGCCTTGAGGAAGCCCAGCCACTCGTCGGAGCGCTGAGGGTCGCTGACCAGACCGATGTCACCGGCGCCGAGGCTGAGAGGGCTGGGCGCCTGCCAGGCGTGCACGGCCCGAAGCCGGGCGTGCCGAAGCCGAGCCGCCTGGAAGGCGAACTCAATGACCTCGTCGCACGCGTCGTGAAGGTCGATGGCGAGGACGACGTCTCGGTAGTCGGCGTCCGTCGGAGCGCCTCCGTCGCCGGCCGGGACATGTTCGTCCGCAGCCTCCTCGGCGGCCCGCACGAGGACGACCGGTCGCGTCGCCTTGGCCACGACGCCGAGCGCGACCGAACCCACGACGAATCCGGTGAAGCCGCTCAGGCCACGCGAGCCCAGGACCATCAGGTCGGCCTGGTCAGCCACCTTCAACAAGGCTGCGGTCGCTGGGCCTTCCATCTGCTCGTCGGACAGGCGGATGTCCGGGTAGGCGGCACGGACCCGCTCCTCCGCCTGCCGCAGGGAGCGCCGCGCCAGGTGCCGCTGGGCGGCGTTGGCGATCTCGCCTTCCTGCTGACGGGGGTGCCAGTTCCAGACGTGCACCAGATGCAGCGGCTGTGCGCGTCGCACGGCCTCACGGGCCGCCCATTCGGCGGCGGCCAGACTCTCGGCGGATCCGTCGACTCCGGCGACAACGGGCAGCACCATGACGACACCTCCAGAATGAGGTCTGGTCCACTTGTCACTACCAGCGTCGCGCCGTCTCGCAGGTGCGGGGAGGGACTGTCCAGGTCCTCCGGGGGACCAACCGGCCCCTGTTGGAGGGGCATCCGGCCGAGTTCGCGGCAGGACGGCGGGGTCAGTCCGGAAGAACCAGTCGGCAGGTCTCGCCCGGCTCCACGCTGACCGCGCGGTCCGGCAGCCGGACGTCGATCGGTGAGCGGTCGGACGAGGGGACCTCGATGTTGAGGCAGCCGTGCTCCAGGCGCAGCCGGACACCCCAGTGCCCCTGGTAGCGGAGGGAGAATCCGTACGACGACAGTTCGGGCACCGGCACCGGGTCGAGCCATAGGGCGCCAGAGCGGGTCTCCAGGCCGGTCAGGCCGCGCTGGACGAGGTCGAGCGTGCCGGCCATGGCGCCCAGGTGGATGCCCTCTCCGGTGGTGCCGCCCTGGAGGTCGGCGATGTCTCCGCGCAGGGCCTCCTGGCAGTACGTCCAGGCGTCCGCGCGGCGCGCCCGGGCCAGGACCCAGCCGTGGACCAGGCCGCTGAGGGTGGAGCCGTGGCTGGTGCGGCGCAGGTAGTGGTCGACCGTGCGGTGCCATGTCTCCTCGTCCAACCGGTGGCCCAATCGTCCGAAGAGGGAGCGGAGTTCGGCCGGGGAGAAGAGGTAGCCGAGCATCAGGACGTCGGCCTGTTTCGACGCCTGGTAGCGGTTGACCGTGTCGCCCTCCGCCTCCAGGATCCGGTCCAGGCGGCGGATGTCGTCGTATCGCTTGCGGTAGCCGTCCCAGTCGAGTTCGGTGAGGTCGCCGTAACCCTCGAACTGGCTGATGACGCCCTCGTGGAAGGGCACGTGCAGGGTGCGGGAGACGGCCTCCCACTGTTCGAGTTCGCCGTCGTCCAGGCCGGTGCGCTCGGCGAGTTCGCGCCGCCGGGGTTCGGGCAGGGTGCGCAGCACTTCCAGGGTGCGGGTGAGGACCCAGGCGGCGGTGACGTTGGTGTACGTGTTGTCGTCGAGCCCGGGCTCCGGCGCGTCCGGGTAGGCCTCGTGGTATTCGTCCGGGCCGACCACGCCCTTGATGCGGTGGCGCCCCAGTTGGTCGTCCCAGGTGGCGGAGTCGGCCCAGAAGCGGGCGATCTGCAGGAGCATTTCGGCGCCCTTGGTGTGCAGGAACTCGGTGTCGCCGCTTGCCTCGCAGTACTGCCACACGTTGTACGCGATCGCCGAGCCGACATGGTGCTGGAGCCGGGAGTGGTCCGGCAGCCAGCGCCCCGAACGGGGGTTGAGATGCAGTTGCTGGGTCTCCTCCCGGCCGTCGCTGCCGCTCTGCCACGGGTACAGGGCGCCGCGCCGGCCGACGGCGCGGGCCGAGGCACGGGCCTGGTCCAGGCGGCGGTGGCGGTAGCGCAGAAGGGCGCGCGATACCTCGGGGAAGTGCAGGTTGAGGTAGGGCAGGACGAACAACTCGTCCCAGAAGACGTGCCCGCGGTACGACTCGCCGTGCAGTCCCCGGGCCGGGACTCCCACGTCAAGGTCCGCCGTGTGCGGGGAGAGGGTCTGCAGGACGTGGAAGAGGTGCAGCCGAAGGATGCGGCCGGCCTGCCCGGGCACTTCGAGTTCGGCTCGCCGCCACAACTGGTCCCACGCGGTCAGGTGTGTCTCCAGCAACTCATCGAATCCGGGCGCCGCGACCACGCGGTCGATGGCGGCGCGCAGTGGGTCGCTGATCGCGGGGTCGTGCGAAGTGTGCACGGCGACCGCCTTGTCGACGGTGACAGTCCGGCCCGGTGTCAACTGCAGGCGCGTCCGCTGTACGGCGCGCGAGGGTTCGTGCTCGTCCGACACCGGCTCGTCCGCGATCAGCTGGGCAGCCAGTGCGATGCGGATGTCAGAGGTGCGGGTACGGCAGCGCAGCCACGCGGTGTCCGGGGCGACGGTACCCGTGTGCACGTGGGTCAGATGACGGCCGTCCAGATCCCGGTAGCGGGGCACCCCCGCGTTGGTGACGCTTCCGTCGAGCGCGGCCTCGACCTCCAGTTCGCCCGTGAAGCCATCGGGGGTGAACTCTGTGCGCAGGGCGGCCAGATGGGGATCGGCCATGTGTACCAGCCGCTGCTGCCGCACGGTCAAGACCCGCCCCGCGCCGAGCCCGAACCGCGTCCTGCGCTCCAGCAGCCCACAGGACAGATGCAGGACGTGCCGGTGGTCGAGCACCTCCGCGGTGTACGGCGTGATCCACTCCTGCCCCGGGAGCCGGAAGCGCAGCGGCAGCCAGTTCGGCAGGTTGACCATGTCCTCGTTCTCTACCCGGCGTCCCGCAACCTCCGAGGTGAGCCGGTTGTAGCAGCCGGCCGCGTAGGTGCCCGGGTAGTGCACGTCGTCCGCCGTGCACTCCGGGAGCGCCCCGCGAGTGGCCAGGTATCCGTTGCCCAGGGTGCACAGCGACTCCCTGAGACGCTCACCGGTGGGCTCGTAGCCGTCGTACTCCCAGGTCCAGGACGTCACCGTCGTACTCCCTCTTGGAGCAGCTCTGCCAGGTCGTGTACGACGATGTCGGCGCCGTGCTCGAGCAGTCGCGCCCCGCTGTCCGGATCGTGGGCTCGGTTCACTCCGACAACGAGGGCGAACCCGCCCCGCCGACCTGCCTCGACGCCCGCCAGCGCGTCCTCCACGACGGCGCACCGCCCGGTGGGCACGCCAAGGCGGCGTGCAGCTTCCAGGAACAGGTCGGGCTGCGGTTTGCCCGCGAGGCCCAGCCGGGCCGCCTCACCCCCGTCGACCAGGACGTCGAAGAGGTCGAGGACCTCGGCCCGGGTGAGGAGCTCGTGTGCGTGCCGGGACGCGGAGGCCGCAGCACACGGCATCCCGGCCCGCCGCAGGGCGCGCACGAGCCGTACGGTCCCCGGGTAGGCGTCGATGCCGTGCTCGCGCAACCGCTCGGTGAACAGGCGCTCCTTGTGCTCCGCCACGGCGCGCACGGTTGCTTCCGTCGGGTCGAGACCACGTGACGCCAGGAATGCGGAGGCACCGTCGAACCGGGACTTGCCGTCCACGTATCGCACGTAGTCGTCGCGGATGCTGAAGGGGCGCCGCTGTCCAGGGTCCTCGGGCGGGTGTTCGGTCAGCAAGGCGTCGAAGGCGGTTTTCCATGCGGCTGCGTGCACTCGGGCGGAGTCGGTGATGACCCCATCGGTGTCGAACACGACCGCCTTGACGTCCCGCAGCACGGCTGCGACCACCTCGTGGGGCTGGACGGTCATTGCTGCTCCTCTCTCGAGGGCCAAGGACAACGTTCACACCAGCTGTGGAACGACCGCCACCGGGCAGTGCGCGTGGTGCAGCAGGGTGTGGCTCACCCGGCCGAGCTGCAGGCCGAAGTGGCCCTGCCTGCGACGGGCCCCGATGATCACGAGGTCGGCGGCGGCCGAGCGGTTCACGAGGATCCTGCGGGCGGGGCCTTCGACAGTGGTACGGCGCACACGGACGTCGGGGTGTTCGGCCATGGCTTCGCGCATTAGCTCGTCGAGTTGGGCCGAGGCCTGCTCCTCGTGCTGATGCATGGGTTCGTCGGCGAGGGCGGGGTGGTCGGCGCCCTCGTGCGCGGGGCAGCGCCAGGCGCGTACGGCGTCGAGGGCGCACCCGCGCACCGCGGCCTCATCGAAGGCGAAGCGCACGGCTTCACCACCGGTGGCCGGGTCTCCCGCACCGAGCAGGATCCGCTCGTGCGTACCTGCCAGGCTTGCGTTGTCGCCCCGGACCACAACGACCGGGCAGTGCGCGCGGGCCGCCACGGCAAGGCCGACCGAACCGAGCAGCAGTCCCTGCAGCTCACCGCGGCCGCGTGCCCCTGTCACCAGGGCGAAGGCGTTGTTGCCCGCACGAAGGAGGGCGTCAGCCGCTTCGGCGGAGACGATGTCGGTGGACACCTTCACGGCCGCGTCGCGTCGTGCGGCACGCTCGGCCGCCGAGGCGACGATGTGCTCGGCCAGCACTTGCTCCGAGGGGCGTTTCCGCCCCGTCGACGGCAAAGCCCCCTCGTATCGCTCCCAGAGGGAGGCGTATATCAGCCGCAGTGGCACATCGCGGCGGGCGGCTTCGTCCACCGCCCAGTCGACGGCCAGCAGACTCGCATCCGATCCGTCGACTCCCACGACCAGGGGGAGCGTCATCGTCCTCACCGCCTTCCGCCAGGCTGCCTCGCAGGCAGCCAGGGCTTTCATCTCACCGTCCCACTCGCTGGCGGGCTGCACGAGAGGCCGATGGGCCCTTGCCGAGGACGTTCGGCCCATGCCATCGGCCTACGTCTCGGGCGTTGGCGGTCGGCACCCTCGTCGACGAACGGCGACGGAACCTCTGGGTCGGTCGGATCCCGCCGTGGCCCATCTGACCCACGGGTCAAGGCCAGGCGCCCCTATCGCCGGAGCACTGCTGGCGGAGAAGCCTGTCGTACATGCGGTGCCGGTGTATCGGCAGACCGCAGCCCTTGAGGAGGCGACGATTATGAAGCGGATGCAGGTGGACAGGCGTCCCTGGATTCCGCGCCGACCGGAGCCCCCCTGACCTGCGGACACCCTGCGGACGTCCACTCCCGTGCTGAGCGCGGTCCGTCCGAGGGACGGCCGACGTGGGTACAAGGGCGTGCGTGGCCGGGGAAGCCCCCGGCCACGCACACCCGTGCGACTCGGCGTGCCCCTGTCTCAGCCGCGCCGCACCGGGATGGTCCTGGTACCCGTCTTCGCCTCCGGGACCGGGACCGTGATCGTCAGGACACCGTCCTTGTACTCCGCAGTCGCCTCCTCGCCCTTGGCTTCGGCCGGCAGCCGGACCGAGCGGGCGAAGTTGCCGTAGCGGAACTCGGTGCGGTGCTCTTCGGTGGTCTCTTCCGTGCGCTCGGTCCGGAGGGTCAGAACGCCTTCCGACACGGTGATTTCGACGTCCTTGGCGGGGTCGATGCCGGGAAGCTCCGCACGCAACACGTAGGTTCCGTCCGTCAGGCGCTCTTCGACCCGGATGCCGTGCAGCCCCGGTACCGCGTGCGCCCCGGGGAGCCCGGACTCGGCCCACCCGAACAGATCGGGAAGCGTCGGCCAGCCCGGGAGCCGCGCGATGATGCCGTTCATGTCTCCCTCCTCCGTACACTTGTCAGCCTTTTCGCCACTTCCAGCTTCCCGCACCGGAGTTGAACCACGCGTGAGCCGAACGGCCCGGTCAGGAGGACGTTTGGCTCCTGCCGTTTCGGATCGATCACATTCCTGCACTACCGGGAAGGTCGGGATCGAGGTTCGGGCGGCGCAGCGGTCCTTGGAGTGCGCAATGAACGTCCACCACACCCTCGACGGCCCGCACCAGGCGGGTGGCCAAGGGCAGGAGTGTGGTGTCGCGGACGCGACCGGTGAGTGTCACGACGCCGTCGCGCACTTCCACCCCGATCGGTTGAACGGGAACCGCCATCAGGTGCGTCGCGATCTCACGGCGGACGTCATCCGCGATGTCTTCGTCACTCCTGAGGAACACCTTGAGGAGGTCGGAACGGCTGACGATTCCTTTCAGGACGCCTTCGTCGTCGACCACTGGCAGTCGCTTGACCTTGGCGTGCGCCATCGTGCGCGCGGCCCGGACAAGGGTGGTGTCCTCACCCACCGTGACTGCGGGGCTGGTCATCAGCTTCTGGGCGGTCACGGCGTCAGCCTTGGCCAGGTCGGACGGGCGCCGTGCCGCCGGCCAAGGATCCGGGTCCTGGTCACTGACGCGGTACTCCTCCTTGGGCAGCAGATCGGCCTCGGAGACGACACCGATGACCCTGTTGTCCGAGTCCAGCACGGGCAGCGCGCTCACCCGCCAGCGCCGCATCGTCCTCACGATGTCCTTGAACTCTGCGCCGCCATGCACTGCGACGACGGTACGGGTCATCACGTCGTTCACGGCATACGGAGTGCCGGGCATGGCGTCCTCCCATGTGCTCGGATGCCTTCACATCACCCTCAGGCTCCGACACCTGGCCGCCCGGGACATGGGCCGAACGGCCCAAGCCTTGCGGCCGAAGGACCTCGTTGCCGCGACCTGTCACGCGGTCGGCGTCGGCACCCACCACGTCAATGAGGTACCGCCGTCCCCAGGGCTGCTCAACTCCAGTTCTCCGCCCAGCTGTTCGGCCCGTTCGGCCATGTTGCGCAGTCCGCTGCGGCGGCCGCCGGGAGAGACGCCGGTGCCGTTGTCCGTGACCGTGAGACGGACCTGGCGCGAGTCGGCTGTGAGGACGACGCCGGCGCGCCCGGCCTGGGCATGCCGGGCGATGTTGGTCAGTGCCTCGGAGAGTACGGCCACCACGTGCTCGGCGATCTCCCGCGGTACGTCGGTGTCGACCAGCCCCTCCAGCCGCACGCTGGGCGCGAAGCCCAGGAGTGGCGCCGCCTCGCCTGCGATCCGCACCACGCGCGCCCGCAGCCCACTCCCATCGGTGCCCTCGCGCGAGCGCAGGCCGAAGATCGTCGACCTGATGATCTTGATGGTCTCGTCGAGGTCGTCCACCGCTCGCACGACGCGCTCGGACGCCTCGGGATGCTCGATGAAGCGGCCCGCGCTCTGCAGGGTCATGCCCGTGGCGAACAGCCGCTGGATGGCCAGGTCGTGCAGGTCCCGGGCGATACGGTCGCGGTCCTTGAGTACCGCGACCTCCTCCGCGACCTGACGTCGCTCCGCGAGTTCCATCGCGACGGCGGCCTGTGCGGCGAAGGCTTGCAGGGTCTCGGTCTCCGTCGGGGAGAACTCCGGTCCGCCGGAATTCCGCGCCAGCAGAAGCACGCCTCGGACACCGCCCTCGCGCGTGCCGATGGGCACGGCGACGGCGGGGCCGAGGCCCTGGAAGCGAGGGGGCTCCGGAGAGATCCGATCGTCGTGGGAGACGTCCGTGCTGACGGCCGGGGCGGCAGCGGAGAAGGCGAGCCCCATCAAGGTCGTGTCCACGGGCAGCACGAGCCCCTGGTGCGCCTTGGCGTCCAGCCCGACGGCGATCTCCACTGCGAGTGACCCGGTGTCCTCCATGGGCAGTGCGACCACGGACAGCGCCGATCCCGTGATCTCGCCGGCCCGCTCGGCGATCAGGCCGAGCACCTCGCTGCGCCCTCCGCCGGACATCAGGCTGTGCGTGACCTCCGCGTTGGCCTGCAGCCAACGTTCCCGCAGCCGGGACTGCTCGTAGAGGCGGGCGTTGTCGATGGCGACGCCCGCGGCGACGGCCAAGGTCGACAGGACCGATTCGTCGTCCTCGTCGAACTGCGCGCCGCCGCGTTTCTCGGTGAGGTACAGGTTGCCGAAGACCTGGTCGCGCACCCGGATGGGGACGCCGAGGAAGGTGTTCATCGGCGGGTGGTTGGGCGGGAAGCCGTACGACGCGGCGTGCTCGGAGAGCTTCGTCAGGCGGAGCGGCTCGGGATGGCGGATCAGCTCGCCGAGAATGCCGTGCCCCTCGGGGTAGGGGCCGATCCGGGCGATCTGCTCCTCGGTGACCCCAACCGTGTGGAAGGCGGACAGCCGCTTGCCGTCGGGATCGATCACGCCGAGCGCGGCGTACTCGGCGTCGACCAACGTCGCGGCGGCTTCGACGATGCTGTACAGCGCCTGCTCCAGATCCAGCTCACGGCCGACCGAGAGCACCGCTTCCAGCAGACTGTGCACCCGGTCCCGAGTTCCACGGGCCGCGTCCAGCCGCGCCTGAAGCTCCTCCAAGAGCTCGTCCAGCCTCAGCTGCGGCAGCCGTACACGGGCCTCCTGCGGCTCCTCGGGGCTCGCCACCTGCGCCTCCTCCGACCTCGGGCAGGCTGACGTCAGCCGCTTCAGTCATGGGTCACGCTACCGGCCGACGGCTGGTGACGATACGGGTACGGCCCCGGCGGCAGGGGGCCCGGTGGCCGCCTTCCCCGTGAACTGACGCTTGACGGGCGCCTGCCTTCACCCCACCGACGCACTGGGGCCGTTCGGCCCTGCGAAGGGGACGGACAGTACCTGCCGGGCGGACCGGGCGGTGTTCGACGCTGGGGCTGTGTCGTGACCGAAGTGCAGAACCGAGCCCGTCGAGCCGAGGAGTGCAGCGTCATGGTCCGTTACGTGTACGACTTCCGCGAGGGCCGCCGGGACATGGCGGATCTGTTGGGCGGCAAGGGCGCGAACCTGGCCGAGATGCCCCGGCTGGGCCTGCCGGTCCCGCCGGGCTTCACCGTGACCACCGACGCCTGCCGGGCTTTCCTCGCGACCGGCGCCGAGCCGGAGGGCATGTCGGCCGAGGTCTCCCGGCACCTGTCCGCCCTGGAGGAGTCCGCCGGGCGCCGACTGGGGCAGCGGGACGACCCGCTGCTGGTGTCCGTCCGGTCCGGGGCGCGCTTCTCCATGCCCGGCATGATGGAGACCGTCCTGGACATCGGCCTGAACGACGACTCCGTCCTGGGCCTCGCCAAGGCGTCCGGCAGCGACCGCTTCGCCTGGGACTCGTACCGCCGGCTCGTCCAGATGTTCGGCAGCACGGTCATGGGAGTCGACACCACCCGGTTCGACGAGGCCATGACCCTGCTCAAGGAGGCCCGCGAAGCCCCCGACGACCTGCACCTGGACGCGAGCGACCTCGCCGGCCTGGTCGAGACCTACAAGCGGCTGATCCTCGACGAGACGGGCCGGGCCTTCCCCCAGTCCCCCGCCGAGCAGCTGCGCCTGGCGATCCTCGCCGTCTTCCGGTCCTGGAACGGCGAACGCGCCCGCCTGTACCGCCGCCGCGAGCACATCCCCGACGACCTCGGCACAGCGGTCACCGTGCAGCGCATGGTCTACGGCAATCTCGGCCCCGACTCCGGCAGCGGCGTCGCCTTCACCCGCGACCCGGCCACCGGCCGGCCCGGCCTGTACGGCGACTACCTGGCCAACGCCCAGGGCGAGGACGTTGTCGCCGGCATCCGCAACACCGTGCCCCTGACCGAGCTGAAGCAGCTGGACCCGGACTCCTACCTGCGCCTGCGCGACCACATGGGGACCCTGGAGCGGCACTACCGCGACCTGTGCGACATCGAGTTCACCATCGAGCGCGGCACGCTGTGGATGCTCCAGACCCGGGTCGGCAAGCGCACCGCCGAGGCCGCGTTCGCCATCGCCGCCGAACTGGTCGAGGAAGGGCAGATCACTGCGGACGAGGCACTGGCACGGGTCAGCGGAGACGGCCTGGCCCGGCTGATGTTCCCGCGCTTCGACACCGACGCCACCGGCGCCGCGCTCGCCCACGGCCTCCCGGCCTCGCCCGGCGCGGCGGTCGGCGCGGCGGTCTTCGACTCCGCCGAGGCCGTACGGCGTGCCGCGGCCGGCGAGAGGACGGTGCTCGTCCGCCAGGAGACCACCCCCGACGACCTGCCCGGCATGGTCGCCGCCGAGGCCGTGCTGACCAGCCGGGGCGGCAAGACGAGCCACGCGGCCGTGGTCGCCCGCGGCATGGGCAAGGTGTGCGTCTGCGGCGCGGAGGAACTCACCGTGGACACCGCGGCCCGGCACTTCACCACCCCCGACGGAACCGTCGTCGAGGAGGGCACGGTCATCTCGGTGGACGGCACCGCGGGAGCCGTGTACGCGGGTGCGGTGCCGCTGGTCGCCTCCGAGGCGATGCGGTACCTGGAGACCGGCGAGCAGTCCGACGGGGTCGTGGCCGCAGTGGCCCGCTCTCTCGAACAGGCCGACTCCCTACGGCGGTTGGAGGTCCGCGCCAACGCCGACACCCCCGAGGACGCGCGGCGAGCCCGCCGGTTCGGCGCGCAGGGCATCGGGCTGTGCCGTACCGAGCACATGTTCCTCGGCGAGCGCCGCAAGCTGGTCGAGGCGATGATCCTCGCCGGAACGGACTCCGATCGCGACCAGGCACTGGCGGCTCTCCTGCCACTCCAGCGGCAGGACTTCACCGACATCCTGGAGGCAATGGACGGACTGCCCGTGACCATCCGCCTGCTGGATCCCCCGTTGCACGAGTTCCTGCCCGACCGCACCGAACTCGCCGTACGCATCGCGGCCGCCGAGGCCCGCGGTGAGCAACCGGAGCCGCACGAGGCCGAGTTGCTCGCCGCGGTGAACCGCATGCACGAGGAGAACCCGATGCTCGGCCTGCGCGGCGTGCGCCTGGGGCTGGTGGTTCCGGGTCTGGTCGCCATGCAGGTACGAGCCGTCGCCGAGGCCGTCGTGGCCCGCACGAGGGCCGGAGGCTCTCCGCGGGCCGAGATCATGGTGCCGCTGGTCGGCGCGGTGGAGGAACTGCGGATCGAACGCGCCGAGGTGGAGCGGGTACTGGACGAGGTGTCACACGAGTCCGGAGTTCCGGTGCGGTGCCCGGTCGGCACGATGATCGAGCTGCCCCGCGCCGCGCTCACCGCCGGCCGGATCGCCGAGGAGGCGGAGTTCTTCTCCTTCGGCACGAACGACCTCACCCAGACCACCTGGGGCTTCTCCCGCGACGACGTCGAGGCGGCGTTCTTCTCCGCCTACCTCGACAAGGGCGTCTTCCCCACCTCACCGTTCGAGACCATCGACCGCGACGGCGTGGGACGGCTGATCCGGATCGCGGTCGAGGAGGGCCGCGCCGCCCGCCCCGGCCTGACGCTCGGCGTCTGCGGCGAACACGGCGGCGATCCCGACTCCGTCCACTTCTTCCACGCGGCGGGACTGGACTACGTCTCCTGCTCGCCGTTCCGGGTCCCGGTGGCGCGTCTGGAGGCGGGCCGGGCCGCACTGCCCGCGAGCGAGGCCAGTGACAGCCGATGAGGCCGCATGGGCCCCACCAGGGTCCATCGGCCCTACAGAGAGGTCGCGGTTCGGGAGACAGTGAACTCAAGGAGCGGCACCGATCCCCCGCGGTGTCGCTCCGGCCGTATCTCGGTCAAACAGCGAGCAGCACACCCTTCGAACACACGCCAACGGAAGCCCGTCATGAATCACGACACCGATCACCGGCACATCACCGCGGAACCGCGCCGCCGCATCGAACTGGGCAGCGTCGAGGCGCTCCGCCTGCTGGGCAGCGTGTCGTTGGGGAGGATCGTCTTCACCCAGCACGCCCTGCCGACCGTACGTCCGGTCAACCACGTCCTGGACGGCGGTGACATCGTCATCCGCACCCATGAGGCCGCAGCCCTGACCATGCACGCCCGGCAGACCGAGGGCTCCGGTGTCGTCGTCGCCTACGAGGCCGACGACATCGACCCGGACACCCATCTGGGCTGGAGCGTGGTGGTGACGGGATATGCCCGCCTGGTGACCGAACCCGGTGAGCTGGCCCGTTATCGGGGGATGTTGCACCCGTGGGTGGACCAGAGCATGGACCAGGCGATTCGAATCCATCCGGACTTGGTCACCGGTGTCCTGCTCATCGCGGACGGCCGCCCGGGCGAGGTCTGAACCACGCTCGGGCGGCCTGCGGAATCGGGGGTGCGGGGGCGCTTACCCGGTGGGGACGACGAGCACAGGGCAGTGCGAGCGGTGCAGGAGGGCGTGGGTGACCGACCCGAAATGAGCGCCGTGAGGGCCACCCGTGCGGTGCGATCCGATGACGACAACGGCGGCCCCACGGGTGGCCTCGACCAATGCGTGCGCCGGGGTGGTGCGGACAGTTCGGCTTTCGACCTCCACGCCGGGGTGCTGTTCGCATATCTCTGCCATGGTGAAGCGTGAGACCGCTTCCTCTGCCCGGCTGTGCACGGCCAGGCGCGTCTGTCCCGGGCTGGTCGCCGGTATCGGCGAGGGCAGTTCGGGGGTCGTGTGCCGGTGCGTCCAGGAGTGAAGCACCTGGAGGCGTGCACCGCGCCGCTCTGCCTCCTGCAGGGCGTAGACGGCGGCCTCCGCGTCGGTGTCGCTCTCCAGGCCGAGCAGTACGTTGCGGCGGTCGTCGTCGTGCGGTCGGTCACCGCGCACGACGAGCAGCGGACTGCGCAGGTGCGCGGCGAGTCGCAGACTCACCGAACCGAGCACGAGGCCGGCGACGCCACCCAGCCCTCGCGTGCCCACGACGGTCAGGGCCGCGCCCGCGCTCTCACGCGCCAGCGCCCGTGCGGCGTCTCCCGCCACGGCTGTGGGCACGACCTTCACAGCGGGGTACCGTTTGTGTACCCGCGACACGGCTGAGACCAGGACCGGTCCCGCTTCGTCATGGTCGGTCACGGCGTACACCACGCGCAGCGCGGTCCCGCGACGAGCCGCCTCGTCCGCGGCCAGGTCCAGTGCCCGGGTGGAGACCAGCGAACCGTCCACTCCGACTACCACGTGATGACGAAGAGTCATAGCCTGGTTCCCTTCTGTGCGCGCTCTGTTGGTCTGCTTCCACCGGTGATGCTCCTCGTCCGCCGCTGTTCGGGGCAGGGGTCGAGGGGGACCTGCCGAGACGCCGAACAGCCCTCTGGGACAGGGCCGTTCGGTACAGGTGGCAGGAAGGTCAGACAGTGATCCGGCGCCCGGTGATCGTGCGCGGCTCGATCCGTATCCAGAGGTCACGATGGCCGCCCGCCCAAGGAGCGGTGTATGCCTGTTCGTCGAGCCGACGCGTCTCGTCAGGATCCGTGACGATGTGTGCGGGCCCGCGCGCGAGCACGCTCCAGCCACTGCTGAAGGCGTCGTCGATGCGATCGACCTCGAAGGCCACCTGGTGACCGGACGCCAGCGACGGCGTCGTGCCGGGGGCTGTCCGGAATACGATCGCGCCGTCGACGACGCTGTAGTTGACCGGCACGACGGCGGGCGCCGAAGGGGTCGACACCGCGATCCTCCCCACGCCGTGCGTGCCGAGCAGGGCCCTGCACTCGTCCGTGCCCAGCTCCGTGAACTCGGGTGTACGGGCAGCCTGTTCGAGGCCGGGTGGACGGTCGGCGGCTCCGCCGGTGAGCTCCGACACCGTGGTCTCCAGGACGGAGGCCAGACTCAGGAGCGTGCCCCTGTTCGGAGCGGCGCCGGGATGCTCCTCCAGGTGTTTCAGGTAGCTGGGCGCCATGCCCGCCCGGGCGGCTGTCTCCTGCCGGGTCAGGCCAAGGTGTGCGCGCCGGTCGGCGAGTCGGCGTCCCAGGTCGCCCAACGGCCGTTCCGCCGTCGTAGCGGCGTCGGTCCTTGTCCGTTCGGGCATGGCCGTCACCTCCTTTCGTCAGGCCTCGCGCACGGCGACGGCCTCGTGCTGCTCCTCGCCGAGAACGACCTTGAGGGCGCCGGTGTCGCCGGCGCGGGAGAAGACGTCGTACGCCTCCTCCATGCTGTTGAGCGGGAAGGTGTGGGTGACCAGCTGTGCGGTGGGCAGCCGTCCGGCAGCGGCCATCCGCAGCAGGGTGGGAGTGGAGTAGGTGTCGACCAGACCAGTGGTGATCGTGATGTTCTTGATCCACAGGTCTTCGAGGTGCAGGGTCGCGGGGGCGCCGTGCACGCCGACGTTGGCGACGTGTCCACCGGGGCGGACCATGCGGGTGCACAGTTCGAAGCTCTCCGGCACGCCCACGGCCTCGATGACGACGTCCGCGCCGAGCCCGTCGGTGAGGTCGGCGATCAGCTGCTCGGGGGTTTCCCGAGCGTCGGCCACAGCGTCGGCGCCGAGCTTCCGGGCGGCCTCCAGCCGGGAGGGGGCCAGGTCCACCGCGACGATCCGCTCGGGAGAGAACAGCCGGGCCGTGGCGATCGCCGCCAGCCCGATGGGACCGGCGCCGACGACGGCCACGGTGTCTCCGGGACGCACGTGCCCGTTGAGCACGCCCACCTCGTAGGAGGTCGGGAAGATGTCCGCCAGCAGGACGGCTTCCTTGCTGTCCATAGCGGCGGGCAGGGGGTGCACGGACAGGTCGGCGTAGGGTACGCGGACGTACTCGGCCTGGGTGCCGTCGATCAAGTGGCCCAGGATCCAGCCTCCGCCGCCCCGGCACTGGCCGTACATCGTCTGACGGCAGTAGGAGCACCGGCCGCACGCGGTGATGCAGGAGACCAGGACCTGGTCTCCCGGCCGCACGGTCCGGACGTCGCTGCCGACCTCGACGATCTCGCCGACCGCCTCGTGCCCCAGCACGGTGCCGGGGCGCACCTCGGGAACGTCACCCTTGAGGATGTGCAGGTCCGTGCCGCAGATGGTGACGGCGCGGACGCGCACGATCGCGTCGGTGGGCTCCTTGATGGCCGGGTCCGGGACCTCTTCCCAGGCGGACTGTCCGGCGCCGTGGAACACGTAGCCTTTCATGGCGCTCCTCACTCCACTCGATCGGTTGCGGAGCCCGGGTCCGGCCGCGAGGCGTCGACTGCCAGTACGAGCCTGGTGCCGTTCCCGCGGCTGGATTTGCCCCGCAAGTCCAGCCTGGCCCGTGTCCAGGAGCGTCGCTTGGGCCGGTCGGGCCACTTCCGGCGCCGGACGGGGCCCGCCCGCTGCACACGGCAGTCACGAGATACCCCCGTGGGCCCACCAGGCCCAGCCCGCAGGGGCCGATCGGCCCTTCCGTACCGTCCACCGGAGCGGCTTGGTTCTCACCATGTCCGAAAAGCGCACGCGGCCCGCACCACCCGTCTCGGTCCGCACGATCGACGGAACGACCGTCGTGACGCTGTACGGCGAGATCGACCTCGTAGCGGCGATCTCGCTGGCATCGGGCCTCGACGCCCTGTCCTCGGGCCCGCGCCCCGATCTGGTGCTCGACCTGCGCCTCGTCTCCTTCATCGACTGCGCCGGCCTGGGCGTCCTGTGTCGGACCCGGAACAGGGTCCGGTCGCGGCGGGGCAGGCTCCGGCTCGTCACCGAGAACGGCGGTTTCCTGCGGGTTCTCCGTGCTGCCGGGCTGGGCGGGGTGTTCGAGATGGACTCCCATCTGCCGCCTCCCGTGCCGAACGGCCCTACTCCCGGTGGGGAACCGGTCCCGAGCGGCCCCGCGATGGCGTCTTCTCGGCCCATGTGACCGCCCGCCCAGGGCTGCCACCTTCGAAGGTGTGACGACTGGAGGAGGTGCGGAGCCATGGACGGCAACGAGTCCGCGAGGAAGCTGTTCTGGCGCTGGCGGAGCAATCCGCTGCGACGCCACGACGACATCGTCGAGGCCTGGCTCGTGCTGGCCTTGTGGGCGGTCGTCGCGGTGGGAGGCACGGCCGCCGGTCTGGTGACCGCACACGCCGCCGACGAGACATTCGCACAGCAGCGTGCCGAGCGGCACTCCGTCCAAGCCGTCCTCCTCACCGATGCGCCCAAGCGCGCCTCATCGGTCCGCTCGTCGAGCGACCAGGTCCTGGCCGACGTCCGCTGGACGGCCCTCGACGGCTCCGTCCGCACCGACCGCACTCCGGTCGACACCGGCATGCGAGCCGGAAGCCATGTGGTGCTCTGGCAGGACGACCAGGGCAGCCTGGCCACCCAACCGCCGAGCCCCGCGGAGGCCGCTGTCGAGGCGGGTGTCCTGGGTACCTTCGCCGGGCTCGCCCTCGCAGGCGGTGTCTACGCCCTCGGAGCCGTCGCACGGTGGCGGCTGGAACTGCGGCGCATCGAAGGGTGGGGCAGGGAGTGGGACCTCGCGGGTCCTCAGTGGGGGCACAGGACCACCTGAAGGCACTGCCCATCGTCCACTCGAGAAAAGGCGGATCTCATGAAGCACGTCATCGTCGCCCACGTCGACCGCTCTGGAAATGCCCAGGCAGTGCTCCGATGGGCGCCTGCCGGTCATGGTGGTCCGCCTCCTCTCACAGCTTGCGCAGCCAGTCGTCGGCCACACCGTGCAGTGCCTGTTCGTCGGGCTGGAGCCGTTCGTCGTCCAGGCGCCAGGTGAGGTTGTCGACCACGGCGACCACGCCGTCGATCTGTCGGGTCATCGAGACGGTGATCTCCGTCTCGCTCTTGCGCTCCATCTGGCCGGTAAGGGTGACGACCCCTTCCGTCACGGAGACGTCGATGCTGTGGGGCGGCACCCACAAGGCGCGAAGCAGCACCTCCTGGACGACCTGTTCGCGGATCTCCGCGTCGGGCCGCAGGAAGACCTGGAGCAGGTCGCGGCGGGTGACGATGCCGACGAGCCGGTGTTCCTCGTCGAGGACGGGCAGCCGCTCCACGCGCCGCTGGGCCATCGTCCGGGCGGCCTCGACGATGCTGTCGTCGGCGCGCACGGTGACCGGCGGCTCGCTCATCAGCTGTCCGGCCGTACGTGCCTTGACCTTCACGGACTGCCGCCGGGCGCTGCGCGTCAGCGCGGGGAGCCGCCGACGGCGCGGGGGGTCGAAGGGATCAGGGGTTGCCGCCTGGCGCACCATGAGGTCCGTTTCGGAGATGACGCCGATGACCTTGTCGTCCTCGTCGACGACCGGCAGTCCGCTGATGTGGTGGTCGGCGAGCAGCCGCGCCACCTCCTTGAACGGGGTGCCGTACTCGGCCCGGACGACATCACCGGTCATCACGGAGCCGACCTTGTTGTGCTTCATGGCTGATCCTCCTCAGCGGAGTCGGCGCAGATAGGGGTCGTGAGGCCGGCGCGGCAGCAGGCGGATCCGTGCGTCGAGCACGGTGACCTGGCCCGGAGCCGCGAGGACCGGGTTGAAGTCGGCCTCGGCGAGCTGCGGGAGATCCGCGGCCATCCGGGACAGCCGCAGCAGCAGGTGTTCCAGGGCTTCGAGGTCGACAGGGGCGCTGCCCTGCACGCCGAACAGCAGCGGGGCGCAGCGCGGGGACGTGATCAGGTCGTGCACGTCGTGGTCGGTGAGCGGGGCGAGCCGGGCCGCGTGGTCCGCGAGTACTTCGGTCGCCGTACCGCCGAGGCCGAACAGGACCAGTGGACCGAAGACCTCGTCCTGGACGACACCCGCGAACAGTTCGGTGCCGCGGGCGGCGAGCGGCTGTACGACCACCCCGGTCATCAGCCCGGCGAACCGCGTCTCCAAGTCGCGGAAGGCGGACCGCACTTGGGCGTCACCCCGCAGGTCGAGGTGGACCGCGTGCTGCTGCGTCTTGTGCACGAGTCCCGGCCAGTGGGCTTTCATGACCACTCGGCCGTCGAAGCCGCGCAGCCGGTCGGCCGCGAGGACGGCGTCGTCCTCGGTCTCGGCCCAGGCCCAGGGAATCTGGGGGATGCCGTAGCAGGACAGGAGTGCGGCACAGGTGCGCGGGTCGAGCCAGCCGCCGTCCGGATGCGCCCTCATATGGTCATCGACGATGGTGTGCGCGCGCCGGGTGTCGACGCCCGGGAGCTCCGGCACGGTGCCCGCAGGACGGGCGAGCCAGGCAGCGCGTCGGGCGGCGTGGGCGAATGCGCGGGCAGCCGCGTGCGGTTCGGCGTAGGAGGGGATGGTACCGCCGTCCGCTGCGAGCAGCAGCTCGACCGGCAGCGCCTGTCCCAGACGTACGACGGCGACCGGCCGGGCCCGGCGTCCAGGGGCTCGGGTGAGTGCCCGCACCAGGTCGTCGCCGGTCGCCTCGGCGACCGCGGTGGGGACCAGCGCCACCAGTACGGCGTCGATGCCCGCGCTTGCCATGAGCCGGTCCACGCAGTCGCCGAGCCGTTCCTCCGTCACCGCAGCGGTGGCGTCGACCGGGTTGCCGATCGAGGCGCCGTCGGGGAGTACGGCGAGCAAGCCGTCGATCACTGCGGGGGTGAACGGCGGCAGGGCGAGCCCCGCCTCCGCGCAGGCGTCCGCGGCCAGGACGCCGGCGCCGCCGGCGTTGGTCACTATGGCCACCCGAGAACCCTCAGGCAGCGGTTGGGAGTGCAACAGAGCGGCGGCTTCCAGGAGTTCGCCGACCGAGCGGGTTGCCGTGATCCCGGCCTGGGTGAACAGGGCCTGGCGGGTCATGGTGTGCGTCGCGGCGGCCGCGGTGTGCGAGGCGGCGGCACGTCGTCCGGCGTCCGTGCGGCCGGCGTCGACGGTGAGCACCGGCATCCGGCGGGTCACCCGGCGGGCGGTACGTGAGAAGGCGCGCGGGTTGCCGAAGGACTCCAGGTGGAGCAGAGCAAGGTCGGTGCGGCCGTCGCTCTCCCACCACTGGAGCATGTCGTTGCCGCTGACGTCGTACTTGTCGCCGAGGGAGACGAACGAGGAGACGCCGATTCCGAGCCGGGACAGCCCGTCCAGCAGGGCGATGCCGACACCACCGGACTGCACGGCGACTCCCGCCGTGCCGGGGCGCGGGTGATCCGCCGCGAACGTGGCGTCCAGGCTCAGTTCGGGGTCGGTGTTGGAAATACCCAGGCAGTTGGGTCCGACGAGGCGCATGCCGTAGGTGCGGCAGGCGGACAGCAGTGCTCGGGCCTGGTCGGCGTCCAGCCCCGCGGTGACGACCAGAAGGGCTCGTACGCCCGCCTTGCCGCATTCCTCGGCTGTCGCCGGGATCGCGGCGGCGGGTACGGCGAGCACCGCGAGGTCGGGAGTTCTGGGGAGGGAGCCGACCGCCGGGTGGGACGGCACCCCCAGGATCGAGTGCGCCGCGGGGTTCACCGCGAACAGACGGCCGGCGTAGCCACCGGTGTGCAGATGGTGGAGAATCGCCCGGCCGACCGACCCCGGTTTGCGTCCGGCGCCGACGACCGCGACGGCCTTCGGCCGCAGCAGGGGCTGGAGACTGGCCACGTCGGCGGAGCTCCCGCGGGCCTCCACGGCCGACAGATAGGCGTCGTCCTCGTCGAGCGCGACCGTGCAGCGCACCTCTGGGCCCTCGAAGTGCCGGGCGGTGCGCAACCCGAGGTCGGCGAAGAGGCGGAGCACCTCGTGGTTCTCGCTGAGCGCGTCGGCGGTGAAGGTGGTGATGCCGTCCGCGCGGGCCGCGGAGACCAGGTGCTCGACGAGCAGGGTGCCCACACCCCGGTGGTGCAGCCCGTCGGCCACGGCGATGGAGATCTCTGCGGCGTCCTTGTCGTCGCCCGTGTCGTACTCGGCGAGGCCGATCACCCGGCCCTGGGTCTCCGCCAGCAGGGCGCGGTAGCCGGAGCGGCCCGGGGCACAGGCGCGGTCGGCGGACAGGGCGGCCGACCGGCGGCTCGCCGCGAAGAACCTGAGCCTCAGGTTCTCCGGGGACATCTCCTCGTAGAGCCCTTCCAGTTGATCGTGGTCTCCGGGCGCCACGGGGCGGATGCACACGGTGGTGCCGTCCGCGAGCAGGGCGTGGACCGGGGGTCGATTGAGCACGTCGTCCGTCATGGGGGATCTCCTCCAAGCCTCTCGGCACTTCGAGCATCCAGCGGATCGTGGCTGGCTCCCATGGGCTGTCCGGGGTGCTCCGGAGGGCCGGTCGGCCCAACGTTTCCGCCGGTCGTCCCAGGCATGCGAAGGGGACCGGTGATCGGCGGCACCGGCCCCCTCCGGGCTGTGTCAGTCGTCGGCGACGAGGGCCGTGAGGTCGAGAAGCCTGTTGGTGTAGCCCCACTCGTTGTCGTACCAGCCGAAGATCTTGACGAGGGTGCCGTTGGCCTGGGTGAGGGCCGGGTCGAAGATGCAGGAGGAGGGATCGCCTATGACGTCGCGAGACACGATGGGCGCCTTCGACACCCGGAGGATGCCGTGCAGCGGTCCCTCGGCGGCCGCGGTGAAAGCCTCGTTGATCTCGCCCACGGTCGCTTCGCGGCGCAGGACCACGGCGAGGTCGGTGAGGGAACCGTCCTCGACCGGAACACGGACCGCGATCCCGTCCAGCGCCCCGGCCAGCTCCGGCACCACGAGCCCGACGGCACGGGCGGCGCCCGTACTGGTCGGGATGATGCTGAGCGCTGCCGAGCGGGCCCGGCGCAGGTCCTTGTGCGGGCTGTCGATCAGGGACTGGTCGTTGGTGTAGCCGTGGATGGTGGTCATCATGCCGCGGTCGATGCCGAAGGCCTCGTGCAGCACCTTCACCATCGGGGCGACGCAGTTGGTGGTGCAGGAGGCGGCCGAGATGATCCGGTCGCTGTGACGGTCGTAGGTGTCGTCGTTGACACCCATCACGATGGTCGCGTCCGCGTTTTTGCCGGGCGCGGACAGCAGCACGGTGTGGGCGCCGGACTTCAGGTGAAGGGCGGCGGAGTCGCGATCACGGAAGCGGCCGGTGGACTCCACGACGATGTCGGCACCGTAGTCGGACCAGTGGAGCGACGCCGGGTCACGCTCGGCGCTCACAGCGATGCGTCGCCCGTCGACGGTGATCGAGCTGTCGTCGTGAACGACCTCGCGTCCGATGTGTCCGAACGTGGAGTCGTACTCCAGGAGGTGGGCCAGGGTGGCGGGCGAGGTGATGTCGTTGATGGCGACCACCTCGACGTCCTGGGTGCCCGCTTCGGCGCGGTCGAGTGCCGCGCGGAGATAGGTGCGGCCTATGCGACCAAAGCCGTTGATGCCGACACGTACGGTCATGGTGGTGAACTCCTTTGCGGGGCCGGGGCTTTCAGTTGCTCCAGGTCCAGTCGGCGACCTCGGGCAGGTCGGTGCCGTGCTCGCGGATCCACGCATGGTGGCGAGTGCGGGCGTCGGCCATCTCCTGCCGTACGGCGGCGGCGCGGACGGCGAGGCCGGGGACGCGGTCGATGACGTCCATGACCAGGCGGTAGCGGTCGAGGTCGTTGCGGACCACCATGTCGAAGGGGGTGGTCGTGGTGCCGGACTCCTTGTAGCCGCGCACGTGCAGGTTCTTGTGGCCGGTGCGGCGGTAGCTGAGGCGGTGGATGAGCCAGGGGTAGCCGTGGTAGGCGAAGATCACCGGCTTGTCGGTGGTGAACAGGCCGTCGTACTCGAAGTCGCTCATTCCGTGCGGGTGTTCCTCGCGGGGCAGCAGCCGGGTCATGTCGACGACGTTGACCACGCGGACGGCGAGCTGCGGCAGGTGGCGACGCAGCAACTGCGCGGCGGCCAGCACCTCCTGGGTGGGGACGTCGCCGGCGCAAGCGAGCACCACGTCCGGTTCGCCGCCGTTCTCCGTACCCGCCCACTCCCAGATCCCGGCGCCGCGGGCGCAGTGCGCCTTCGCCTCGTCCATGGACAGCCAGTCGAAGCAGGGCTGCTTGCCGGCCACGATCACGTTCACGTAGTCGCGGCTGCGCAGCACGTGATCCGCCACGGAGAGCAGGGTGTTGGCGTCCGGCGGCAGATAGACGCGGACGACCTCGGGGCTCTTGTTGAGGACGTGGTCGACGAAGCCGGGGTCCTGGTGGGAGAAGCCGTTGTGGTCCTGGCGCCACACGTGCGAGGTCAGCAGGTAGTTGAGGGAAGCGATCGGAGCGCGCCAGGCCAACTCCCGCGATGTCTTCAGCCACTTGATGTGCTGGTTGACCATCGAGTCGACGATGTGCACGAACGCCTCGTAGCAGGAGAACAGCCCGTGCCGACCGGTCAGCAGATAGCCCTCCAGCCAGCCCTGGCAGGTGTGTTCGGAGAGGATCTCCATCACCCGGCCGTGCCGTTCGAGGTGCTCGTCGACCGGAAGGTGCTCGGCCTGCCAGGCCTTGCCGCTGGCGTTGAAGACGGCCTGCAGTCGGTTGGAGGCGGTCTCGTCGGGTCCGACGACCCGGAAGTCGCGGCTTGCCGAGGTGTCGTGCATGACCTGTTCGAGGAGGTCGCCGAGGACCCGGGTCGGCTCGTGCAGGGTGGTGCCCGGCTTGTCGACGGGTACGGCGAAGCGGTCGAGATCCGGGACGGGCAGGTCGCGTACCAGCAGGCCGCCGTTCGCGTACGGGCTGGAACCGAGACGCCTGGCGCCTTCGGGCACGCAGGCGAGGACGTCCGCGACGGGCCGGCCGTCGGCGTCGAAGAGCTGCTGCGGGTGGTACGAGCGCAGCCAGGCCTCCAACTGCCTCAGATGCTCCGGGTTCTCGCGTACGCCCGACAGCGGGACCTGGTGCGCGCGCCAGGTGCCCTCGACGGGGACACCGTCCACCTCGGCGGGGCCGGTCCAGCCTTTCGGGGTGCGCAGCACAATCATGGGCCAGTGCACGCGCCCGGGGACGCCGTCCTCGCGGGCGGTGGACTGCATCACTGCGATGCGCTCCAGCGCGTCGTCGAACGCGGCGGCCATGGCCCGGTGCACCTGGAGCGGATCGTCGCCGGTGACGTGGATCGGTTCGTGGCCGTAGCCCCGCAGGAGCTCGTCGAGTTCGGACTCGGGCAGGCGGGAGAGCACGGTCGGGTTGGCGATCTTGTAGCCGTTGAGGTGGAGAATCGGGAGGACAGCGCCGTCGTGCACCGGGTCCAGGAACTTGTTGGAGTGCCAGGACGCCGCCAGCGGTCCGGTCTCCGCCTCGCCGTCCCCGATCACGCAGGCGACCAGCAGGTCCGGGTTGTCGAAGGCGGCCCCGTACGCGTGGGCGAGCGAATATCCGAGCTCACCGCCCTCGTGGATCGAGCCCGGGGTCTCCGGGGCGACGTGGCTCGGCACGCCACCGGGGAAGGAGAACTGTCGGAACAGCCGTTCCATCCCCTGCGCGTCCCGGGAGACGTCCGGGTAGGTCTCGCTGTAGCTGCCCTCCAGCCAGGAGTTCGCGAGCACGGACGGCCCGCCGTGCCCCGGCCCCCACACGCACAGCGCGTCGAGCCCCCGCGCCTTGATCACCCGGTTGAGGTGCGCGTACACGAGGTTCAGCCCCGGGGAGGTGCCCCAGTGGCCGAGCAGCCGCGGCTTGATGTGCTCCGGCTTCAGGGGCTCGGTCAGCAGCGGGTTCGCCATCAGGTAGATCTGTCCGGCGGTCAGGTAGTTGGCGGCCCGCCAGTGGGCGTCCAGCGTGCGCAGTTCGGCATCGGAGAGTCCGGACGAAGCGGTGGCGTCCAGGTGTTCGACCTTGGGCATGAGTGGCTCCGGAAGTCATCGGTACGGGTCGATCAGGGCGGGGGCGTTCGCAGCGCGTCTCCGAGCAGCCGGTCGCCGCGCTCACGCCTGTTCGGGCACGATCGCGACCGGGCAGGCGGAGTGGTGCAGGACTCCGTGGGCCACCCGGCCCAGCTGGAGCCCGAAGTGCCGCGGGCGGCGCCTGGCCCCGAGGATCAGGAGGTCGGCGTGGTGCGAGGCGTCCACCAGCACGGTGCGGGCGGGACCCTCGACGGTGCGGCGGCGCAGTTCGACATCGGCGGGGGCGTCCTGGAGTGCGGCGTCCAGAGCCTCGACGGCCTGCTGTTCGTGCAGCCGGGCGGGCTCTCCGGCGAGCAGCGGGTGGTCGGTGGTCTCGTGCGCGGGGCACCGCCAGGCCCGTATCGCTTCCACCGGCACCGCGCGCCGCCGCGCCTCCTCGAAGGCGAAGTCCAGGGTCGTCTTCTCGCCTACCCCGACGACGATGCGGCCGTGCCGCCCGGCCCGGGCCTGGTTGTCGTGGCTGCCCCGGACGACGATCATCGGGCAGTGCGCGTGCCCGGCCACGGTCAGGCTCACGGAGCCCAGCAGGGCCTCGGTCATGCCGCCGCGGCCGCGGGTGCCGGTCACCAGTGCGCAGGCGTTGCGGCTCTCACGGACCAGCGCGTACTCGGGTTCCTCGAAGACCACCTCCGAGGTCACCTTCAGGTCCGGGTGGCGAGTTCCGGCGCGCCGGACGGCATCCCGGACAAGGTCCTGCGGCAGCACCTCTCCGGCGGGTTTGCCGAGGTCGTGGACGAGAGCGGCCCCCTCGTAGCGTTCCCACAGGCAGGCGTTCACGATCCGCAGCGGCACGCTCCGGAGGACGGCCTCCTCGGCCGCCCAGTCGACGGCCCGCAGACTCGGCTCGGAGCCGTCGACACCGACGACCACCGGGAGATCCATCGACATCGCGCTCACCGCCCCGCACCGAGGTCGAAGACGATCCGGGCCTTGACCTGGCCGCTCAGGACGTCGTCGATGGACTCGTTCACGGAGGCGAGCGGGCGGGTCTCGTGGATGACCCGGGTGCGGCCGGCCGCGTGCAGCTGGAACACCTCGGCGAGGTCCTGCCGGGTGCCGACGATCGAACCGATCACGCTCGTGCCGTTCAGGACGGTGTCGAAGATCGGGACCTGGATCGTGCCGTGCGCGGGCAGGGCGACCATGACGAGCTTTCCGCCGCGCCGCAGCCCGGAGTTGACCGCCGCGAAAGCGGCCTCGTTCACGGCGAGGGCGATCGCCGCGTGCGCGCCGCCGTACCGCTTGAGCACCTCGCCCACGTTGTCCTTGCGGGCGTCGATGACCAGGTCCGCGCCGAGCTCGGCGGCGAGTTCCAGCTTCTCGTCGGTGACGTCGATCGCCGCGACCTGCGCCCCGGCGATCTTCGCGTACTGCACGGCCAGGTGACCGAGGCCGCCGATGCCGGAGATCGCGACGAGCTGCGCGGGCCGCACACCGGCGACCTTGAGCGCCTTGTACGTCGTCACGCCGGCGCAGGTCAGCGGGGCGGCGTCGAAGGCCGTGACGCCGTGCGGCACCGGCTGCGCGAAGTCGGCCCAGGCCAGCATCTTCTCGGCGTACCCGCCGTCACAGCCGTAGCCGGTGTTGATCTGCTGCTCGCACAGCGTCTCCCAGCCGGACAGGCAGTGTTCGCACCGCCCGCACGCTTTGCCCAGCCAGGGCACGGCGACCCGCTGCCCGACGCTCAGGTGGGTGACACCCTGGCCGAACTTCTCGACCAGGCCGACGCCCTCGTGACCGGGGACGAACGGCGGAGTCGGCTTGACGGGCCAGTCGCCCCGGGCGGCGTGGATGTCGGTGTGGCACAGCCCGGAGGCCTCGACCCGGACGCGGACCTGGCCGGGGCCGGGCTCGGGGTCGGGCCGGTCCTCGATGACCAGGGGTTCGCCGAAGGCTCGTACGACCGCTGCCTTCATGTCTGCTTCTCCTCAAGTGCGGGTCAGCCGTGCGGAACGACGGCGACAGGGGCGGTGGAGTGGTGCAGGACGGCATGCGTGACGGGGCCGACGTGGGCGCCGAACGGGCTGCGGCGGATCCTCCGGCCCACGACCACGAGCGAGGCTGCGCGGGAGGCGTCGACGAGGTGGTTGCCGGGGCTGCCGTAGGAGGACTCCTCGACGACCACGACCTCAGGGAACTTCTTCCGCCACGAACTCATGACCTCACTCAGCGCAGTGGTCTCGGACCGGGCCAGTTCACCGTGGAGTTCCAGATCGACGGAGAGGCCGTAGGCGTAGTACGGCGGCGGGTTCCAGCCGTGGACCACCCGCAGGGACGTGCTCCGGCGGACGGCGGCCGCGAACGCGAAGGCGATCAGCTCCTCGTCGGGGCTCTCGATGTCGAGACCGAGGACGACGGGCCGGAACGGGGTGGCGGCGGACGGGATGCCCACCGGGTCCATCTCGTGCTCGTCGGCGGCCTGTTCGCCGGCCCTCACCAGGACGACCGGCCGCTCGGCATGCGCCACGGCCGACAGGCCCACCGAACCGACCATGAACCCGCCGATCCCGCTCAGCCCGCGGGAGCCCAGCACCAGCAGCTCGGCGTCCTTCGCCGCGCCCGCCAGCTCTTCGGCGGGCCGGCCGGACAACTGCTCGGTGAGCACGTCGAGGCCGGGGTGGCGCAGACGGACACCTTCGGCCGCCTCGCGGGGGATCCGCTCGGTCCAGTGCTGCTGGGTCTCGGCGCCCAGAAGAGGCGCCTGCGCGATGGGCGCCGGCACCGGCTCCCAGACGTGCACCAGCTTCAGCGGCAGGCCGAGCAGCTGCGCCTCGCGGGCCGCCCACTCGGCCGCCGCGCGACTCTCGGCCGAGCCGTCGAGACCGACCGTGACGGTGCGGGTCATGATCTCCACCTCCTGGATCGGGGATCCCGATTCGAGCTTCGTCTTCGGATGAGGCCCATGGCAGGGGCCGCAGGTCCCTGCCATAGGCCGACCGGCCCAGGCCGGCCTTCGGCACGGCGGACCCTGCCCCCCTGATGGGGCCCGCCGCGCCTCCCGCGGGTCACCGCAGCCAGCGGCTGTGGCGGACGAGCGGGAGCTTGGCCCAGGCCCAGCCGAGGCCGAAGGTGTCGCCCGCGGATGCAGCGGCCAGGGCGATCAGGACGACCGCGTAGATGAGGTGGTAGTCCGCGAAGGGGTTCGTCGACATGCTCGGCGAACCGTCGGAGAGGTGCTGGGCGGGCGGCCACTCGGCGACCCACATCAGCGCCATCATCAAAGTGCCGGCCACGGCCGCGAACCGCATCGCCACACCGGCGATGAGCGCGACGCCGATCCCGAGCAGACCGAGCATGAACAGCCAGTCCGCCCACGGGTCCCCGGCCCAGGAGTGGAACGTGGACTCCATCGGTCCGGCGGCGACACCGCTGAGGAAGCCCTTGGTCGGCGAGCCGTCGTCGGTCCAGCCCTTGCCGGACTGAGTGGCGTAGCCGAAGCCGAAGGTCTTGTCGAGGAAGGCCCACAGGAAGACGAACCCGGTGAGCAGGCGCAGGGACGCGAAGATGTAAGCCTGCGCGGTGTGCGTGCCGCTGAGTGCCGACACGCCGGACTCGGATGCGGAGGCGGTCCCGTTCCTGCGGAACGACGGCAGGTGGAAGCCGGAGCTCCGGTGAGGGTGCTCGTGCACGGCCATGGCGGTGATCCCTTCGGGGAGGGTGAGTCCGTTCGGTATCTGTCGTCCCTCACCCTCGTCTCGCGCGGTGGTGGCCGCCGGATGCCGAAGGTCCGCGGGTGGGGGGCTGAACGGCCCTGTCCTCAGGGGCCGTTGGGGTGCAGGCCTGGGATCCTGAGACCGATCGCGTGCTCGTCGGCGTCGGCCTGTCGATGGCTGAGCTGCTGACCCGGGTCGCCCGTCCGCACGACGCCGCCGAGGGAGTCGTGCCCGGCATCGCCGGCATGCACGACGTTCGACTACTACCTGCAGGCCCGCACGATCCCTGCCCTGCTGGTCTACCGCTCTGTTCTTCGCCGACGCGGCCGACTTCCACCGCCGCGCGCTCGCCGCCGTGGACGAACAGACCGACGCCGTGCGCTGGTTGGTCCTCAACACCGAGGCCAACGTCGAGGTCGACATCACCGCCCTCGACGCGGTCGATGAACTCCGTCGCGAACTCACCAGCCGTGGCGTCGTGTTCGCCCTGGCCCCGGTCAAGCAGGACCTCAAGGACAACACCGGATAGACCATGCTGAGTCAGATAGAAGCTGCGATCCGGGCCCCAAGGTGAAATCAGACGACACAGCGTCTGTCGGGCTGGGAAGATTCCGGAGTGAAACTGATTTCGTCGCCCGTCATCGGGTGCGCTGCCGATATCGCGAGGGATGTCTTCTCCAAGGCCGATCTGGAGATCGTCTTCATGAAGGCCGGACTGGACGACTTCATGCCGTCCTCGTCGTACGGCAAGGCCGAGCTGGTGATCCGCACGGTACGTGGCGCACAGCAGCAGGCTGCCGACGCCGACCTGGCGGCCCGCAAGGCGCTGTACGAATTCGTGCGGCTGATCGCGGAGCGGACTGCTCCCTCAGACCAAGGGGACATCCGTGCCGGAACACCGTTCTGGCGTCTCCGGGAGGCGCTCAGGGCGGACGGCTTCGATCTTGTCGCGGAGTACGCGACTTCCCAGGGCACGTGGGGCGAGCCGCAAACGCACCTGGTCGGCGTTCGTCTCCTGCCCCTTGACGAGCCGCGCGCGTCGCTCAGCGATGAGATCACGGCTTTGGAGCACGACTTCGACCGGCTCGGGATGACCGTCGCGAAGAACTGTTACCGCCAGGCCGTGGACAACCTCGTGGAGCAGCGTTTCGAGGCGGCGAACGGGCAGCTGCGAGCCATGTTCGAGTCCGTGGTCGTTCACGTGGCGACCGCGCAGGGATTCACCACCACGAAGCAGGGCGACGGGGGGCAGGCCATCGCGTATCTCATCGACCAGGGCCTGCTGCCCGAGAGGGACGGTGGGCACTTCGTTCGCGGCCTCTGGCAGATCACACACACCAACGGACCTCACCCGGGTACCTCCGACGCCGGCGAGGCACGTTTCCGTCTGCAGGCCCTGACCGGTGCGGCTCGCTACCTGATCGACCGCTTCGCCCCCGTTCAGTAGGTCTTCAAGCCATGCTCGCGGAACTGCTCCCGTACCCGCTCGACCGAATCCCGCGTCGGGCCCGGGGTGTCACGCAGCGGGAAGGGGAGGCCGAGGACCTCGTATTTCGCGGCGCCCAGCTTGTGGAACGGCAGGACGTCCACGCGGTCGACGGTGCCGAGCCCGGCCACGAAGCTGGCCAGGCCCTCCACGGACTCCGGATCGTCCGTCCAGCCGGGTACCAGGACGTATCTGATCCACATCGGTACGCCGAGCCGGTCGAGACGCGTGGCGAAGTTCAGGGTAGGACCGAGCTCACCACCCGTCAGACGCCGGTAGGTGTTGACGTCGAAAGACTTGATGTCCAGAAGCACCAGGTCGGTCTCGGAGAGAAATTCGTCGGAGGCGCGCACACCGAGGAAGCCCGAAGTGTCGAGCGCCGTGTGCAGCCCCGCGTCCTTGCAGAGGCGCAAGATCTCGCCGGTGAAGGCGGGCTGGAGCAGCGGCTCGCCGCCCGTGACGGTCACTCCGCCGCCGGCCGTGGTGATGAAGGCGCGGTACTTCTCGATCTCCTGCATCACCTCGTCCACGGTCGTCTCCTTGCCGTCCCTCATGTGCCAGGTGTCGGGGTTGGCGCAGTACAGACAGCGCAGCGGACAGCCGGAAACGAAGAGGACGAACCGGGTCCCGGGGCCGTCCACACCGGTGGACAGGTCCCAGGAGTGGATCCGGCCGTTCATCGTCCCCGCCATCGCGCTCACAGCGTTCCGTGGAAGGTACGGCTGATCACGTCGAGCTGCTGCTCGCGGGTGAGACGGACGAAGTTGACGGCGTATCCGGAGACGCGGATGGTCAGGTCCGGGTACTTCTCCGGATGTTCCATGGCGTCCTCCAGCGTGGCGCGGTCCAGGACGTTGACGTTCATGTGGAAGCCGCCCGCGGCCGTGTAGGCGTCGAGGATGCCGACCATGTGGCCGGCCCGCTCGACCGGGTGGTGCCCCAGTCCCTCGGGGGTGATGGTCGTGGTCAGCGAGATGCCGTCGCGGGCCTGTTCGTACGGCAGCTTGGCGACCGAGAGCGCCGAGGCGGCCGCTCCGTGCCGGTCGCGGCCGTTCATGGGGTTGGCCCCGGGGGCGAAGGGCTCTCCGGCGCGGCGGCCGTCGGGGGTGTTGCCGGTGTGCTTGCCGTAGACGACGTTGGAGGTGATCGTCAGTACGGACTGGGTGTGTTCGGCGTCCCGGTAGGTGGGGTGCTGACGCACCTTCGCCATGAAGGACTCCACCAGTCCTACGGCGATGCTGTCGGCGCGGTCGTCGTTGTTGCCGTACGCCGGGAAGTCGCCCTCGGTGCGGAAGTCGACGGCGAGGCCGCTGGCGTCCCGGAACACCTTCACGCGCGCGTACTTGACGGCGGACAGGCTGTCCACGGCGACCGACAGGCCGGCGATGCCGCAGGCCATGAAGCGGTGCACGGGGTGGTCGTGCAGGGCCATCTCGACGCGCTCGTAGGCATACTTGTCGTGCATGTAGTGGATGACGTTCAGGGCGTCGACGTACGTCTGTGCCAGCCAGTCCAGGACGCGGTCGTACGCCGCGGACAGCTCGTCGTAGTCGAGGTACTCGCCGGTCAGCGGTTGCGCTACAGGTGCGACCTGGTCGCCGGTCATCTCATCCCGGCCGCCGTTGACCGCGTACAGCAGCGCCTTGGCCACGTTGACCCGCGCCCCGAAGAACTGCATCTGCTTGCCGACCGCCATCGCCGAGACACAGCAGGCGATGGCGGTGTCGTCACCGGTCCGGGGCCGCATCAGTTCGTCGGACTCGTACTGGACGGCACTGGTGTCGATCGAGACCTGGGCGCAGAACTCCTTGAAGCCGGTGGGGAGTTGTGGGGACCACAGCACGGTGAGGTTCGGCTCCGGAGCCGGGCCGAGGTTGTAGAGGGTCTGGAGGAAGCGGAAGGAGGTGCGGGTGACCAGGGTCCGGCCGTCGGCGCCCATGCCGCCGATGGACTCCGTCACCCAGGTCGGGTCGCCGGAGAAGAGGGCGTCGTACTCGGGGGTGCGCAGGAACCGTACGATCCGCAGCTTGATCACGAAGTCGTCGATCAGTTCCTGGGCCCGGGTCTCGTCGATGGTCCCGGCCGTCAGGTCGCGCTGGAGGTAGACGTCGAGGAAGGTCGACGTGCGGCCCAGGGACATGGCGGCGCCGTTCTGCTCTTTCACGGCGGCGAGATAGCCGAGGTAGAGCCACTGCACGGCCTCGTGGGCGGTGGTGGCGGGGCGGGAGATGTCACAGCCGTACGTTTCCGCCATCCGCGCCAGCTCGCCCAACGCCCGTATCTGTTCGGCGAGTTCCTCACGGTCCCGGATCACGTCGGACGTGGAGGGCCGGGCGTCCAGCAGGGCCCGCTCGGCTCGCTTGGCTTCGATCAGCCGGTCCGTGCCGTACAGCGCCACGCGCCGGTAGTCGCCGATGATCCGGCCACGGCCGTAGGCGTCGGGCAGCCCGGTGATGATGCCGGCCTTGCGCGCGGCGCGCATCTCGGGTGTGTAGGCATCGAAGACACCGTCGTTGTGGGTCTTGCGGTAGGTCCCGAAGACCCTCGTCACGAACGGGTCGGGTGCGTATCCGTACGCCTCCAGTCCGGTCTCCACCATCCGCAGGCCGCCGTTCGGCATGATCGCGCGCTTCAACGGGGCGTCGGTCTGCAGGCCAACGATCAGTTCGCGGTCGCGATCGATGTAGCCGGGGGCATGCGAGGTGATCGTGGAGGGGGTGGCGGTGTCGACGTCGAAGACGCCGCGGCTCCGCTCCTCCGGGAAGAGCGCGCTGACCGTCTCCCAGACGGCCCGCGTACGGTCGGTGGGGCCGGTGAGGAAGGACGCGTCGCTCTCGTACGGCGTGTAGTTGGCCTGGATGAAGTCGCGCACGTCGACGCGCTCACGCCAGCCGGTTCCCGCGAAGTCTCGCCAGGCACCGGCCGTCCGGTCGTCTGCTGTCACGGTGGCGGTCATCGCCGGTCCCCTCTCGTGCTCGTTCCTGCGCGCATGTGCCTTCCACCTCTGATCCTGGTGAGCGGTACCGGCGGGGGCGAGTGCCGACCAGGGTCGTGGACGGGACCGTGTGGCCCTGGCCATGCGCCGATCGGCCCCAGGGCACGCATCCGGGGCGCCTGTCGCGGCCAGTCCGCCGGTGCGCTCGAGGAACCGGGCGGCCTCCAAACCACTCGGTTCGCGCAAGACCGACACGACGCCTTGGAGACACGGGGTCGCGTCGGTCCGTGTGCCTCAGTGGTGGACCAGTGTCCGGCGTGGCCGGTCGGCCCAGTAAGGCGTCGTACCAGTGCGGTCGTCGGTCAGCCGACGCTGACGACGGCGCTGCTGCAGCCGGACGACCAGCGTGTCGAGCGCAGCACTCACCACGAAGGTGACCGCCATCGAGATCACCAGGAGAACACCGAACAACTTCCAAAAGTCGGGTGTCAGTGAGGTACCCACAGAGCTCACCCCCTCCAATGGGCGGGTCGTCGTCTCACACCCTCATGGAACAGCCAAGTCGGCGTGGCCGCAGGGTGCCGCACGTCTCCTTGTCGGAGCCGAGTGGCCCGGCCGATGGACCGGGTGGCCCATGGCCTGCTGCCCGGCGTCGGACAGACGCTGGCCATGGCAGTTCCTACATCCCGTCGGGAGGCACGCCATGATCACCACCACGCTCAGCATGCTGCGCGCCCTGCCGGCCGAACACCGGCACCGGCTCATGCGCGTCGCCCGCGAGGTCTCCTTCCCGCAAGGGGCGCGCCTGTTCGAGGAGGGCGGCAAGGCAGACCGGTTCTGGATCGTACGCACCGGCACCGTCGAACTCGACATGCACGTGCCCGGTCGCCGTGCGGCCATCATCGAGACGCTCCACCACAACGAGCTCGTCGGGTGGTCCTGGCTGTTCACCCCCCATGTCTGGCATCTGGGCGCCGAGGCGACGACCCCGGTGCGGGCCTACGAGTTCGACGCCACGGCCGTTCGCCTGATGTGCCAGGAGGACCCGGCCATGGGCAACGCCATCGCCCAATGGGTCGGTGGAGTACTGGCCCACCGGCTGCGCTCCGCCCGGACGCGATTGCTGGACCTGTATGCCCCGTACGGCGCGGGCAGCCACGTCTGACCGCGCCGTACGGGCCGAAGCGACAACGAGAGGGAGCCACCATGCACGGCACCCCGCACATCGTCAGCGACGTCATGACCCACACGGTCGCCGCCATCGGCCGCAAGGCAACGTTCAAGGAGATCGTGCGGCTGATGCAGGACTGGAAAGTCAGCGCCCTGCCCGTGCTCGAAGGCGAGGGGCGCGTGGTCGGCCTCGTCTCCGAGGCAGACCTCCTGCCCAAGGAGGAGTTCCGCGACAGCGACCCCGACCTCCCCCAGTCTCGACTTCGCTCGACCGGGGGGACCCCCATCACGCAGCTGCGCCGCCTGTCCGACCTGGCGAAGGCCGGCGCGCTCACCGCGGAAGAACTGATGACCTCCCCGGCGCTCACCACCCGCCCGGACGCCACCCTCGCTCAGGCCGCCCGGACCATGGCGCACTCCAGGGTCAAGCGGCTCCCGGTGGTGAACGAGCTGGGCATGCTGGAGGGCATCGTCAGCAGGGCCGACCTGCTCAAGGTGTTCCTGCGGGGTGACGAGGAGATCGAGGAGGAGGTCCGCCGCGAGGTCGTGGCCTACCTCTTCCCCACGCCGGGCTCGGCGATCCGAGTCCAGGTGCACGACGGCGTGGTGAAGCTCGCTGGGCGCGTCCGGGACACGTCCTTGATCCCCGTGGCTGCCCGTCTGGTACGCGCAGTGGAGGGCGTGGTGGACGTGGACTTCGAGCTGGTAGGCCGTGGCGATTCGGACGGTTCGTCGGACGCGCAGGCCGCACAGCCGGGAAGTTCCGCTCCCGTTTAGCGATTCGAGAACTGTCTGTGGGTATGGCCCTCGCCCTCTGGGCGAGGGCCATACCCACAGCCGTCAGGTGTCCGGACGATCTGCGGTATGTGGGGGCGGATGTTCGGTCAGCCACCGGCGTTCCACGGTCAGATGGGGAGCAAGGACGTCGTACTCCAGGCTGTACATCGGCGCTGAATGGCTGTCGCCGTTCCAGGGGGAGGGATGACGCGGACCCGATGGTTGCCAGTGGCGCCAGGGATCGTGCCGGGGGTGGTGGGCGACGAATGCGTCGGCCACGTCGTAGGTGACTTGGACGAGCGCAATCCCCACGCCGCCGGGGATCACCAGGCGGTGGTCGGTCCGCTTGCGCGGATCGCGAGCCAGCATGGCGGCGCTGGGCAGGAACAGAAGTCGATGAGGATCCAGCGGGAGCAGGATGTCACAGGCCGCCGCGGCGGCCTGCTGGTCCTCCGCGTCCGGAGCGTTGAAGAGCACTACGGGCACGTCGCTGGTCAGCAGGCACATCGATGTGAATGCCAGCCCCCATGGCCTCGCGAAGAGGGTGAAAGCGAGGGAAGCCAGGTGCTCGACGATGTACCGCAGGTGTGGGTTGTTCGAGGCGATCGCGGCGACTTCTGCGGGCACATCCAGACGTTTGGCCTCCCGGTCGGCATGCGCAAGTCGCTTGCGTTGTCTGGTGGTACGCAGGATCTGGGCGGCCATCCACCAGGCGAGGTGGAGGCGTTCCTCGGTGTCGAGAGGCCATCGGCCGGTGAGGGCTCCGTCAGGGTCGTCGAGCACTGTCTTCATCACGGTGGCGGCGGCGCCTTCGAGCTGCGTGAACAGGTCCTCCACGCCATGGTGCGGCACGCCGTCCGGTGTCGTCCCCCAGTAGTAGCCGCGTACGGCGAAAACGTTGTTCGGCATCGCGGGAAACGGCTCGTCGACGTTGCCGATGCGACGCACCGTGAGTTCGTGGTGCCTGCGGCTTCGATGCTCGGCGAACTGGCGCAGATACATCTGCGGGACGGTGTGGTCCCGTGTTTGCCCGGTCTCGCGTGCCTTGCGCTTCCCCGCCGACGCCCTGCCCATCCGCCCTCCCCGACCCTGCCGTCACACAGTAGGCGGCAGCCCTCGGGGAGCGAACCGGTTTCTCGATCAGGTGGCGGGTGTCAGCAGCCCGGCTCTTCTGCCGACTGACAAGCTCTGGACTGCCAGCGCGGAATCACTAGCTGGTCCTGCGTCCCCACTGAGGCCCCATCCGATCCCATTCGACGGCCCATTGGTCCGTGGCCTGCCGTTCGATCCGCAGACGCACCATCCGCCCGGCCGCCAGGATCAGCAGCCCGTCGACGAGGCCCGCCCCAGCGCCGGCCAGCCCGACACGTGCCGCTGCCTCCGCAGAGCTGATCGGCCCGGACACCAGGTGGCCCCGGCCGTCGGTCCACACCGTCACCGCCGAACCGGCCGCGGTCCCGGCGTTCACACTCGTCTCGCTGGTTCGTACGGTGCCGCCGGTGTCGGTCCAGCGCACCTCGGCCGTCACATGGTCGTATGTCACTCCGGTGGCCACGTCCTGCGTCGCGCTCGGCGCATCGCCCACCATCACGGCGGTCACCAGCCTTCGCTCCGCATGGTCGTGCTGGATCGCTCCGTCCACAGCCTGCGCAACAACCGCGCCGACAGCCGCTCCGCCGACGACCGCTGCGGCCCAGGTACCCAGAATGATCCTCGCCTCGACCACGTCGCTGTGCCGCCGCAGCGGATTACGCCGCCAACGCCACCACCGGACCTTCGTGCGCTGTGCCTTCCGCATCGGTCACACCCCCTCATGGGCAGAACCAGCCTGGGTGCCGCATGCAAGGTCTCACCGGTCGATCCTCTGGCAGCAGGGGCCGTCAGGGGATGAGCATGGGGTCGGTGAGGCACATTTCGATGCCGAGCGGGGCCGGTCGGCCCTAGTGCATCAGGGCCAGGCGGGCAATGATCGGCCTCACGGAAACCCGCAGCCCTTCCGCCACCGGGGAAACAAGGGGTCGTCATGACCGGGACACGCACCTTCACCGACCAGGATCCGATCCGTGTCTTCCTGCTCGACGACCATGAGGTCGTACGACGCGGCATCACCGACCTGCTCGACGCCGAACCGGACATCTCGGTGGTCGGCGACGCGGGCACGGTCGAGCACGCCCTCGTCCGCGGCCTGGCGCTGCGCCCGGACGTCGCCGTGCTCGACGTTCGGCTCCCGGACGGAGACGGCATCACGGTCTGCCGGGAGCTGCGAAACCAGATGCCGGAGCTGGCCTGTCTCATGCTGACCTCGTTCGACGACGAGGACGCACTGCTGGACGCCATCATGGCCGGCGCCTCGGGCTACGTCCTCAAGCAGATCAGGGGCACCGACCTGGTCTCGGCCGTGCGCACGGTCGCCTCGGGCCAGTCGATGCTCGACCCCGCGACCACGGCCCGCCTGATGCGCTCGCTGCGCGCCGACCCCGCCGAGACACCCGCCATGGCCCCCGAGCTTGCGAGCCTGTCCCCCCGCGAGCGGGACATCCTGGCCCTGATCGGCGACGGCCTGACCAACCGCGAGATCGGCAAGAAGCTCTACCTGTCGGAGAAGACCGTCAAGAACCACATCTCCCGGCTCCTGGCCAAACTCGGTGTCCAGCGCCGCGTCCAGGCCGCGGTCCTGGCCTCGCACCTGGAGCAGCCGGACGCCGGCGACCGCCCCGGAAAGTGAACTCCGACGGGGGACGACCAGGACCTATCCAGGGCCGGACGGCCCCTGCTCCTCCCGGCGTACGGGACTCCACGCTGGTTCGGTCACCGAGAAGCCCCGATGCCTCCCATGGCGCAGGGCGGGGAGGAGCCCCCGATGCGTACCACCGTCCTCGACGCGACGACCCTGGAGACGCTGGTCTCCGCAGCCGTGGCCGCACCGTCGATCCACAACACCCAGCCCTGGCGCTTCCGCCTCGACCCGGACACGCTCACGCTGGAGATCCGCGCGGCGACGCAACGCGGCCTGCGCCACATCGACCCGACCGGACGGGCCCTGCACGTGTCCGTTGGCTGCGCCCTATTGAACCTGCGGATAGGGGTCGAGCACTTCGGCTGGGAACCGGTGACGCGGCTGCTCCCGCGCCCCGCCGAGCCTGACCTGCTCGCCACCGTACGTCTCGGCGGTACGCCCAGGACTTCCTCGTGCACCTCGCTGTACGACGTGATCTGGCGTCGCCACAGCAGCCGATTCCCCTTCTCGGAACAGCCGCTACCCATCGCTGTGATCACCGAACTCACCGAAGCCGCGCACGCGGAAGGGGCCCGCCTGCACCACCTCTCCCCCCACCGGACCGACAGCGTCCTTCAGCTCACCAGGGAGGCAGAGCACCGCAACACCACCGATGCGGAGCGGGCCACGGATAGCCGCCGCTGGGTGGCAGAAGCAGACGGCACTGGCCTGGGCATGCCACCCGAGGTGCTCGGACCTCAGGACTACCGGGACCGCATCCCGATGCGGGACTTCGGTGCCCACCGCCACGCGGAGGTGCTCACAGCCCGAACCTTCGAGAGGCACCCGACGATCGCAGTGCTGTCCACGGCGCACGATCGCCGGACCGACTGGCTCCGCACGGGCCAAGCCCTCGAACGGGTCCTGCTCATCGCCACCGCTCACGGAGTTCGGGCGTCACTGCTGCACCAGGGACTGGAATGGCCTGACCTGCGCGAACAACTGGCTCCATCGGCGGATGCCCGCCCCTCTCACGCGCAGATGGTGATCCGCCTCGGGTACGGGCCCGAGGGACCCGCCTCACCCCGCAGCAACGAGCCCCTGCTGCGGGGAAGCGCTTGATGCAACTGATGGCTGCCGTGCTCCTCAATGACGGACCCCAGCCAGGTCGATCCGCTGGTCGAGATCGTGGGCGCACGCCGTTCGGGTCGGCCCCGCACCACCGGCAGCGGGCAGGCAGCTGGCGTGCGCGGCCATACACGGCCGGTGGAACCGAGCAGCAAGCTGTCGAACGCCCCCGGGGCCCCGGTTGCCGACCTTCCTAGGCTCCAGCAGGCCACAACACCCCGCATCAACCGGCCGCACATTACGTAGTCGGCGCCAGCCAGCCGGGGGCCGCACAGCCAGGCACCGCCAGACCGAGCGCTCGCGGAGCGGTGACGTGGCGGCTCCCGACGGCTGGGGTCACGCTGGAAGGACCGTGAGAGGACGGCGGCGACGGCAATCTCCTGGAGGTGCCATGAGCAGTGCGGACGGGCGTCGGGCGATCGTCGTGGGGGTCGACCCCGACCCCTCGAAGCGGCTGGCACTCGCCTGGGCCGTCGACGAGGCGGATCGCCGTGGCCTGCCGGTTCGGCTCGTGCACGCCCAAGGTGTGCCGACAGGTGGATACCGCACGGGTGAGGCACGGCCCTCCTGGGAGGAGTGGAACCGCACGCTGCACGAAGCGGGTACCGAGTCCCTCAAGGAGGCGGTCGCCTTCGTCGAGTCCCGGCGGCCAACGGTGGAGGTCTCGACGGTGCTGGCGGAAGGAGAGCCGGCGTGGGTTCTGCGCGAGGAGGCACGGGACGCCTCCCTGGTCGTGGTGGGCTCCTGGCATCTGAGCACCCGGCGCGAAATGTTCACCTCCGCCTCCGTGGCGCTCCCGCTCTCCGCACACGCTCCCTGCCCGGTCGTCGCCGTTCCGGAGCCGGAGCACATCACCCAGGAGCCCGCGTACTTCGTCGTCGGCGTCGATGGCAGCCCGCATGCCGCCGCGGCGGTGGACTGGGCGTTCGATGAGGCCGCCCTGCGCGGAGCAGTCCTCAGGGCTCTGTACGTGTGGCATCCGCCGCTCCTGGGTGTCCGCGACGAGGACACGGCGGTGCGGGAATGCCGCCGCGTGCTGTCCGAGACGGTCGCGGGCCGCACCGCGACGCACCCGGAAGTCGAGCTGCACCACGAAGTCGTCCTTGGCCACCCCGTGCGGGTCCTGACAGAAGCATCCGAACACGCCCTCGGCCTGGTCGTGGGAACCCGCGGGCACGGCGGGTTCACGGGCATGCTGCTGGGCTCGGTGAGCCAGGGAGTACTGCACCACGCCCACTGCCCCGTCATCACGGTCCCGGTGTGAGGAGGCACCGAACGGCCCCCTCCCCTGCCCCGGACGGGGGCGCCGCCGAACGGCGGTGGTGCGCCGACGGGACGGCCGCCGAACTCATTGGAGTCCGTGATGGAAACCGCACGCGAGGGGCCCCCGCGATCCCGAGCGGTTCCGCCCGAACCGAGGTCGTGGCGCCAGGCGGGAGGGCGCGGCAGAAGGACGATCCGGCCGAGCTGGACTGGGACGCCTACCGGCCAGCCCGGTGTCGGCAGCAGCGGCCGGACCTCAGCCCACTCCGCGTCCGTCATGTCCGTCGGGTACCGGCGCAGTTCGGGCCGGTCGGCCGCGTTGCCGTACAGGTGCGCGAGGCAATCACACGTTGGAGCGGCCGAGTCGGATTACCTTGCCATCGACACGGAAGAATGCGGCACCGGTGCCTCCTGGTGCTCTGGATTCGACACCCACGAGCTGTTCAGGAAGCCCCGTCTTCATGCCTTGCCACGACCAGATCGCCCGACCGGGAACCCGCGTTCGACTGCCACCACTCAAGGTCGAAAAACAAAAGCTACTTACGTCTTCAGGTGCGCATTGAAGAAGGCGACGATGCGGCGGCGGGCATCTTGGGCGGAGGGCTCGTGGTAGCGGGTCCCAGAGATCTTGCTCAGCACCACCGTCAGCGCTGTCATGTCGGAGGGCGGGTGGTTGTTGAGAAACCCATGGCCGGCATCGGGATAGACCTTGACGTCGTGTTCCACCCCGTTGGCGGTCAAAGCCTGCTCCAGTTGACCGGCGGCGCGGCGTCCCATCGGCGAGCGGTCCTTGCCGCCATAGCTGGCTACGACCGGACAGGCCCCCGCCAGCAGCCGCTCGGCGTCCTTCGGACAGCCGCCATAGTTGCTGCTGGAGGCAGCAAACCCTCGGCCGGGGGCCAGTGCCAGGGCATACCCACCGCCCATGCAGTAGCCGATCACCCCGATTCTGCCGGTGCACCAGTCGTGGTTGGCCAGCCAGGCACGAGCGGCTTCGATGTCGTCGAAGGTGCGTCCCTGCCGGGTGTCCAGTTCGCGGACGATGGTGCGCAGGCAACGCAGCATGCCGCCCCACCAGTATTGGTCCGGAGCGGCGGCCAGGTAGCCCTCGTCGGCCAGCCAGTCGGCCTGGTTGCGCGTGTCTTGACTCATCCCCCCGAAGTCGTGCAGCACCACCACCCCCGGCCAAGGCCCCTGTCCGGCTGGAGTGGCCACGTAGGCCGGCATCGCTCCCCTGGGGGTGGCGATCTTCACCTCGGCCATGAGACCTCCCGTCCGTTGCCGCCAACCGTAACCCGGTCATGTCCGCGCTGTGCTGCGCTGCGGGACCCAAGGATTGATACTGCGGCATTGAGGCCTGCTTGTGCTGTGGATTCGACATTCACGAGCTATTCAGGAGGCCCGCCGCGTCTTCATGCCATGACCACGGCAGATACCGAAACGGAACCCGCCGTCGGCCGCCACCGCTCAAGAGCGGAAAGACAACAGCTTCTTATGAGACAAGCCGTAGGGAGACACGAATGAAGTGGTTGGTGTCGCTTGTCGGCGCCGCGCTCGTCATGGTCACCTTGCGGGACCTGTTCCATACGCTGTGGCACCCCACCCGGCACGGTGGTCTGAGCCGCCTCGTGATGACAGCGCTGTGGCGACTTGCCCGGCGTTTTCGTGCACCCGGGCGCGTAGTGGGGCTCGTCGGGCCGCTCGCCATGGTGACGGTCGTGGGCATGTGGGCCGTCATGGTCGTCCTTGGCTGGGCGATCGTCTACTGGCCCCACATGCCGGGGGCATTCACGTTCTCCCCCGGTTCCAGGGCGGCGCAGGAGCCGGCGCTGCTCGATGCCCTGTACCTGTCGCTCGTCACGGTGGCCACCCTCGGGTTGGGCGACATCGCGCCGGCCGAGGGATGGCTCCGTCTGGTCTCACCGCTCGAAGCCCTTGTCGGTTTCGCCCTCCTGACGGCCACCGTCTCCTGGGTATTGGAGATCTACCCGGCGCTGACCCGCAGGAGGGTCCTGGCCATCCGACTGGCTCTGCTGCGCGACGCGGATCCGGCAACGCGGCAGATCGACTGCACCTCGGGGGCACTGCTGCTGGACAGCCTGTCCACTGAAGTCGTGCGGGTCCGCATCGACTTCACCCAGTACGCCGAGGCGTACTACTTCCATGACGGGGAGGACCATTCGTCGCTGGCGGCCATGATCGGTTACGCCGCCGTGCTGGCCCAGCGCGGGGAGGCGGCTGGACGGCCGGAGGTGCGACTGGCCGGCACCCTGCTCGCCGGGGCGCTGAAAGACCTCGCCGACATCCTCGACCAGCGTTTCCTCCGTACGGGCGGCCCGCCGACGGAAGTGTTCGCCGCGTATGCCGCCGACCACGGCCGCGACGGCGCTCAGTCTTGAGCGAGCAGCCTGCCTCCCGCCAGGACCTGATGGGTGTGGAGCCTCTGTCTCTCACAGATCTGGTGATCGCCTATGCCCTGTCCGGCCCAGGCCATGAAACGTCATACGGCTCCGAACGCGATTGAGACCGTAACGGCCGCTGTGTGGCGCCCGCTGTCGGCCAGTACGTCGTCGAGCGGACCGCCACGCGATGAGGTGTCGGCCTGTTCCCCCGCAGGCGCAAGGGCGGAGAGGAGCCGCCACTGGCCAGGAGGACGAGACCGTCTCGCGCAGCCTGGCCCGCCCCGTCAGATCAGTCTTCGCCGGTGTCCGCATGACCGCAGCGTAACCAGCGACCGTGACCGTTACCGGGCATGTCTTCGATGGGCTGTACGAGTGCTTCCGGCAGGCGAGGTCGCTGGGCCGCGAACCGGCCTGACGGAACGGGATTCAGGAGATCACGCCTTCTCAAGGTGGCTCTGCCAGAGCCAAAAATCACAGCGATTGGCCCAGTTACGGGTCCGCCTTGTGCGTCGGTTTGTCAGGCGTCATCGAAAGGCTGGTTGGTTCTCGATCCATGCGAGCCCTCCGAGGTCCAGTTGATGCCGGGCGCGAGTGACGGCGACGTAGGCGAGACGGGCGTCCGTTTCGCTGACAGGTTCCGGGATCGGGTGGCCCCTGTCGTCCAGTTGATCGCTGTCCGGCGGCGGCAGAAAGTCGTCGGCAATTCTGACCTCGAGCCATTCTCGGCCTTTTGCCTTGTGAGCGGTGGAAACCGTCACCTCGGCTTTGTCTTCGCCGGTCAGCGCGTTGACGGCCGCGATGATGGCTTCGGGCCCGTGGGTGTCGACGAGCTCCACGAACGGCTGGAGATCTCGGCCGGCGGGATCGTATTCCGCGTACTCCTGCAATTCACCCCATGAGGCGAAGAGCACCAGTTCGGGATGGGATGTTCGTCGGCCCTCCTTGAGATCCCGGGCGGCGCGCGCCAGCGCGAGAAGTGTCTGCCCGCCCCGGGCCAGAGCTACCCGGCGGCCGGTTTCCAACTGCCCTATGACTTCGGTCATGGCGCCGATGTTGGTGCGCCACAGCACCGCGTTCGGACGCGTGACCTGGCCGACCTTCGTGGGAATGGTGTCGGAACCGGTCAGCCGGATCGGCGCGTCGGTGAGCGCGAGCCACCGGTTGGCTTGTTCGGCGAGGAGCGGGCCGAAGCGGAAGGAGCGGGTCAATGTGAGGTGGGTGGCGTCGAAGCCTGTCATCACGTCCCGGGCCCCGCGCCACCCGTAGATGGCCTGGGCGGAGTCGCCGACCATGACCAGCTGGGCGTGACCGCGCTGGGCGGCGAAGACCTGCTCCAAGACGGGATTGGTGTCCTGGGCCTCGTCGAGGAGGAGGAAGTCGGCCTGGATCTTCGGCTCGGTCAGGGCCCACATCTTCAGGTAGTGGTCGTGTTCGAAGCGGACCACGCCGTCATCGGGATTCTGCAGATCCTTCCATGCCTTTCCGACGAACGGCATGACGGCTTCCACGAGTTGGGCACGCTCGTTCGGAGTAACCAGCCTGCGGAGCGCCGGCACGTGGTGGGGAGCCGGGACTTTGTCGGCGGACTGGCAGAAGCGGGTGACCGTACGCAGCACAGTGTGGGACAGGGTCCGGTGGCTGATCTCGTGGTCACCGATGCGGACGGGGGATCCGACGCCGAGGGCGTGCCCGATCCGCCAGGCCGGCTGGCGCGGGCTGCTGAGCCGACGGGCGAACTGGTGGCCGACGGCTGCGAAGGCAGTAGCGTGCGCTGTCCTGCACTGCATGGAGCGCGGGAACCGGGCGGCGGCGTCGTCGGCAATGTCCTTGTTGAAAGCGAGATAGCGGCCTCGGCGTCGAGTACTCGCGGCCAGCAGCCCCAGCGTGCTGGTCTTGCCAGTGCCGGCGCCCGCCTGCAGCACCAAGTGGTGGCCCTCCCGGAAGGCGTCGACGGCGTGGGCCTGTTCGTCGGTCGGCGTGTGCAACAGGAGCTCCGCGGTGCAGAAGGGTCAAGGGGTCGTACGTGCGGCGCTTCGCGGCCTGTCGTCCACGTCGCTTGAGGAGTTCGAAGTTGGGCGCTGGTGGTCGAGCAAGGCACGTGCCGCGCAGGCGAGTACGGCTTCAGGGGTGTGATGGGCGAGGAGGCCCTCGAGCTGGGTGGTCAGGAGCCAGGTGCGAGCTCTCTGGTCCCGTCCAACTGCTTCCACGGCGGTTCGGGCTACGAAGTCTGCGGGCTTCCGCCCTTGAGCTGTCGCGGCCTGGCCGATCACGGAGCGCATGGCGCGGGTGAACGCGACGTTGAGCAGGACATGGCCCGATGCGTCGGGGTAGCGGGACGTCAAGACGTCGATGGGCAGGAGCCGATCGAGTTCGCAGCGGAGTGACCGCAACGCGCGTCCCGGTGACTTGGCCGTGCGCACAGCCATCAGGCGGGTCCAGGCCGCGTTCGTCGCGAGCGGCACCCTCCGACAGGCTCTTTGCGGCTCCGCTCGGGTAACCGGCCTCGTGAGAATGATTTCTACGGCGTGCTGCCTTCTCATCGCCGGGCCGCCTTCTGCGCTCCACCGCCAGGATGTGGCCGGCGGCTGTGAGTGGGGAGGCGTCGCTGTACGTGCGCGTGGTGGACGAGCGGGTCGAAGGGTTCCCAGTCAGTGAGTGCCAGGTCCGCGGCTGTTGGGGTTTCCGCGTGCTGGGGGGCAGCGCTGTGTTCGCCAAGGGCTTCCGTCGCGGCAGCGTCTCCCGGCGGAGCCAGGTCCACAAAATCCTCGTCACAGCAAGCTATCGCCGTACCCGCGGCATACCCAGACCGATCCACGAGATGATCTCCCGCTGGATCTCGTTGTTGCCCCCGCCGAAGGTGAAGATCACCGCCGAGCGGTAGCCACGTTCCAGCTCGCCGTGGAGGACATCACCCGCAGAGCCCTCCTTCAGTGCGCCGGCCGCCGCGACGATCTCCATGAGCCACGCGTAGGCGTCCCGGCGGGCCTCGGAGCCGTAGACCTTGACCGCGGAGGCGTCCTGCGGGGTGAGGGTGCCGTCCTCCACGGCGCCCACCATCCGCCAGTTCAGGAGCTTGAGCGCGTCGAGGCGGGTGTGGGTCTGGGCGAGGCGGCGGCGCACCCACGGCAGGTCGATCACGCGGCGGCCGTCGGCGAGCTTGGTCTCCATGGCCCAGCGCTGCACGTTCTGCAGGGCGCGGATCGCCATGGTGCCGTGGGCGGCGAGGGTGACCCGCTCGTGGTTGAGCTGGTTGGTGATCAGCCGCCAGCCCTGGTTCTCCTCGCCGACCCGGTGCGAGACGGGGACGCGGACGTTCTCGTAGTAGCTGGCCGTGGTGTCGTGCGAGGCGAGGGTGTTGATGACGGTGCAGGAGTAGCCGGGGTCGGTGGTCGGCATCAGGAGCATGGTGATGCCCTTGTGCGGCGGGGCGTCCGGATCGGTGCGCACGGCGAGCCAGACCCAGTCGGCGGTGTCGCCGTTGGTGGTCCAGATCTTGTGCCCGTTGACGACGTACTCGTCGCCGTCCCGCACCGCGCGCGTCTTCAGGGAGGCCAGGTCGGTACCCGCGCCGGGCTCGCTGTAGCCGATCGCGAAGTCGATCTCCCCGGAGAGGATGCGCGGCAGGAACCAGGACTTCTGCTCCTCGGTGCCGTACCGCATGATCGTCGGTCCGACGGTGTTGAGGGCCATCAGCGGCAGCGGTACGCCGGCCTGGGCGGCCTCGTCGAAGAAGATGAACTGTTCCATGGCGGTCAGGCCGCGGCCGCCGTACTCCTTGGGCCAGCCGACGCCGAGCCAGCCGTCCGTTCCGAGGCGCCGGATGGTGTCACGGTAGAAGCGCTTCTGGGCGTCGCGGTCGGTGAAGCGGGCGTGCGCGTTGTCCGGGACGAGCTCGGCGAAGTAGGTGCGCAGTTCGGTGCGCAGCCGCTGCTGCTCGGGTGTGTGGTCGAGATGCACGGCGCCTCCAGGGCTCCCCTGAACCGGTCCTGACGGCGCACACCGTAGAACGTGTTCCAGAAATTGGGAACGGCCAGGAGGGCTCCATAGGCTCTTTCAGACGAGGGTCGCCATGAAGTCCGTGCACGCCTGGGCGCACTCGCGGCACGCCTTGGCGGCGTCCTCGGCGCCGGCATGCCGGTCAAGGACCTGCGCGCACTCCAGGCAGACCGACCGGCACCATTCCAGCTGGACACGGATGCCGGCCTCGTCGAGATGGTTGTCCTCGGACAGCACACGGCAGGTGGCGTCGCACACCTCGGCGCACATGATGCCCTTGCGTCGCAGTAGTTCCTGCTCCTCGGTCCCGTCCGGATCGACCAGGCTCGCACGCAGCGCACAGGCCCGCGCGCACTCGGTGCACGCCTGGGCGCACGCGAAGCGGTCCTCCAGGAACCGGAAGAGCTCCTGCTGGGAAGTCGAAGTCGTCACACCAGGCGGGTAGCCTCGCTCCGAGCAGCCAAACCCGGTGTTCCCGGGGTTTCCTCCGTCCGGAGGACGAGTCGGTTCACCCGGGGTGCCAGGGGTACTCGCGTGGCATGAACCAAGCCCTGAACACCGAATGGATGGACATGGCCGCGGGCCGGGGCGCCCTTGCGGCGGGAGTGATCGCGGCGGGTGTCGTGGTCGTGGCCGTGCTGATCGGCGCCTTCTGGCTGGGTATCCGCGTCAAGCGCCGCGAGTCGCCGCCGCCCACCCCCGAGGAACAGCCGAGGCTGCCGGAGGGCGGACCGGTCCGTGAGGTCAGGGAGAACCGGGAGCCCGACGAGGTGCCCAGGAGCGACACCCGGTTGACCCCGCACGAGCTTCCGGGCCACGGCAACAGTCCGACCCGGACGGGCCCGGCAGGAGAGCGGCCTCGTTGGAACGAGGGCAGCAGCGGCTCGTTCGGCAGTGGCGGGCCGGGGGGCGGCTGACCTCCACAGCCGTATCGTCGCCCCAACCGTCCAGGACACGTCTGGAACAGCTGGAGGCGGGCGCGCGGCTCACTCACCGAGCCGGGCGGCCGTCTCCAGCAGCAGTGCGTGGACGAAGGCCTGCGGGAGGTTGCCGCGCAGCTGGCGCTGGGCGATGTCGAACTCCTCGGCGTACAGGCCGGACGCGCCGCAGGCACCGCGGTTGCGTTCGAACCAGCGGTACGCCTCGACGGTCCGGCCCTGCTGGTGTTCGGCGAGCGCCATGACGAACCCGCACAGCAGGAAGGCACCCTCGGCCTCTTCCAGAGGGCGCTCGTCGTGGCGGAAGCGGTAGAGGAAGTGCTCGTCGGCCAGTTCGCGGCGGCACGCGGCGAGGGTGGCCCGGGTGCGCGGGTCGGCGGCGGGCAGGGCGCCGCGCACTCCGGGCAGCAGCAGGGCGGCGTCCACCGATGGGTCGTCGGGGGTGCGCTGCCAGTGGCCGTCGGGGTGGAGGCAGGTTCGCCCGGCGGCGTCGAGGAGGGTGTCGGCCAGGGCGGTGCAGGTGTCGGCGAGTGGACGGCGGGGCGCCGCGGCGGCCACGGCCCGTAGACCGGCGACGCAGATGAGCCTGCTGTGGGTCCAGAGCCGGTCGCTCAACTCCCAGATACCGGCGTCCGGTTGGCGCCAGCGGTCGGCGACGGCCCGCACGGCGGTCTCGACGGCCTTCCAGTGCCCCTCGTCGAGACGCCCGTGGCGTTCGGCGGCCGCGAGCAGCAGCAGGGCCTCGCCGAAGCAGTCGAGCTGGAACTGCTCGCCGACCTGGTTGCCGACGCGGTCGAAGCCGCCGGGGTATCCGGGCAGGTCGAGTTCGCGCTGGGCGGGGACCGGGTCGCCGTGCACGGTGTAGGCGGGCACCAGGCTAGGGCCGTCCGCGTGCAGGCGTGCGGTGACGAAACAGACGGCGGCGTCGAGGAGGTCGTGGGCTCCTACGGCGGCAGCGGCCTGTCCGGCGTAGCTCTGGTCGCGGATCCACACGTACCGGTAGTCGTAGTTGCGGCCCTCCTCGGCGCGCTCGGGCAGGCTGGTCGTCGCCGCCGCGACCATGCCCCCGCCACGGGTGGTGAGGCCGCGCAGGACGGCGCACGCCCGCCGCGCGTCTCCGGGTGCGACGGTGTCGTCGAGCGCGGGGACCGTCTCGTGCCAGGCCGCTTCGGTCGCCGCCCAGGCCTGCTCAGGCTGCGGAAGGCCGGCGGGCAGTGGGGCTACGGCGCACTCCAGGACCAGTTCATGCCGATCGCCTGGCTTCAGCTCGATGTCGGCGGTGAGACCGCGCTCCCCGGCGACGGCCTGTGGGGCGCCCTGCCAGCGCAACCGGTGCCTGCCCGTGCGTAGTTCCCATACTCCCTCGTCGCTGCGGCGGACGGACTCGACCGGAGCTGTGCCGTACCCGCTGTGCGGGTCGAGGAGCACGGAGAGGCGGGCCGGCCCGTCGACCGCGCGCAGCTGCCGCAGCAGGACGAACCGGTCCGGGTCGCCGGGGAAGGCCAGCGCCTCACGGCACTCGACGATTCCGCCGTCGGTGACCCAGCGGCTGCGCCAGATGAGCGTGCCCTCTTCGTAGTAGCCACCGAAGACGTACCGGCCGGTGGGAGTGATGGCGTACGCGCCCCGTCCCCCGACCAGGTCGCTGAAGACAGCCTCGTCGTGCCAGGCGGGCGCACACAGCCACCCGATGGCGCCGTCGGGCCCGATGAGCGCCCCACGCTCTCCGTCGGCCAACAGCGCGTAGTCGTGCAGCGCATGGGGCGAGAAGGGGGAGCTCATGGCGCACGGGTACCCAGGGGGCGGGGAGGTCAACGGTGGTGGCGGAGGGCGGGGCGGGCGGGGGCGGGGACAGGGGGTACGGGGGCACCGGCCCCACCACCCAGTCCAGGCCGACGCCCAGACAACACCGCAACCCGCTGCAGCAACGCCCCGCCAACGCACACCGCTGGACCGGCCCCCACCACCCACCCCGGCCCGTCACACCTCAACCACCTCGACGGACGCCGCACCCCCCGCCCCACCCGACGCGGCGATCTGCGTGTGGCCCGCCCCCGCAGTCCGGGGCCGGCGCAGCAGCACGACGGCCACCACCGCGGCCAGCAGTGTGAGCGACCCCGCGACCGTCAGGCACAGCCGCAGCCCGTCCAGGAAGGCCTCCCCCAGGGCCCCCATGACGTGCCCCGTGTCCGCACCGAGGTCGAGCCCGGCGACCGCGCCCAGGCCTCCTTGGTCAGCCGCGGTCTCGATCCGCTCGCCCGCCGTCCCGGTCACCCCGGCGTCGGCGAGGTGAGCCGGGAAGCTGTCCAGTGCCCGCGTGGTCAGCAGCGCCCCCAGGACGGCCGGGCCGAGCGCACCGCCGAGCTGGCGGAAGGCGTTGTTGCCCGCCGCGGCCATACCGGCCAGGTGATGCGGCACGGAGGCCACGGCCGTCGCGGTCATCGGCGTCATGACGGCCCCCATTCCCAGCCCCAGCGGCGCCAGCCGCCAGGCCAGCGAGACGAAGGAGGTGTCCGCGCCGACACCGGTCAGCGAGAACAGCGAGGCGGAGACGACCAGCAGACCGACCGTGATCAGCACGCGCGCGGAGACCCGGTGCATGAGGCGTCCGACGGGCCCGCCGACCAGGATGGAGCAGGCGGTCACCACCAGCATCCGCCAGCCCGCCTGCAGGGTGTCGAGATGCTGCACCATCCCGAAGTAGAGGCTGAGCAGGAAGAAGAAGCCGATCAGTGCGAGAAAGGCGATCATCGCGACGAGCGTGGTCGCGGTGAAGGCCGGGCTGCGGAACAGCGCGAGGTCGAGCATCGGGCTGTCGCTGCGCCGCTCGGCGAGCACGAAGGCGACACCGGCCACGACGGCCACCGCGAGGGCCGTCAGCACCTTCGGGGCGGTGAAGGAGTCGGCGCCGCCCTCGATGACGCCGTAGACCAGGGCGGTGACCGCCAGCGTGGCGGTGATCTGGCCGGGCCAGTCCAGCCGCCGCTCGTAGGGCGCGCGCGAGTCGGTCAGCAGCCGTGCCGCGAAGACGGTCGCGAGCAACGAGACGGGGATCGCCAGCAGGTAGATCCAGCGCCAGGCGAAGTGGTCGAGGATCACTCCGGCGACGATCGGTCCGACGGCCAGCGCCGCCATGAGCGAGGTGGCCCACAGGCCGATGAACTTTCCGCGCTCCCGAGGGTCGGGCACCGCGTGACTGATCAGCGCCAGCGTGATGGGCAGCAGCGTGGCCGCGCCGAGTCCGGCGAGGGCCTGCCCGATCCACAGCACCCGCACCGACTGTGCGGTGAGCGCGACGACGGCACCGGCCGCGGAGAACAGCAGCCCTGCCTGGAACACCTTCTTGCGCCCGTGGACGTCGCCGACGACACCTGCGGTCAGGATGAACGCGGCCATGGGCAGGACGAACGCGTCCTGGACCCATGACAGTTGGGCGGTCGTCGCGCCGAGCGCCGACTGGATCGCGGGCAGGCTCACGGCGACCGTGGTGACCGGCAGATAGGCGACGAAGGCGCCGAGGCAGGCCATGACGAGCGTGGCCGCCCGCCGGTCCGCCGACCCGGTTGCCGGAGTCGTGACATTCACGGGGGACTCTCCTCTACGGCGACGCGCGCCGCGGTCGTTCAGTGGTTCTCTGGCGCCAGCATCGGTGACAGCGAGCCGGATCCCCAACGCCACAGCCACAAGTGGACATAAACATCCACGCAGACCCATCTCGATGACAGACTTCCCTCATGCCCGATGAGATCGACAGAAAAATCCTCCGTGCCCTGCACTACTCCCCCCGTGCCTCCTTCCGGCTCATCGGCGAGGTCGCCGGAGTGTCGGAGCAGACCGCCGCCCGCCGCTACCAGGCCCTGCGGCGCGACGGGGTGATGCGGGTGGTCGGCCTGATCAACCCGGAGGCGCACGGCCAGGCCCGCTGGATCACCCGCATCCGCTGCCGTCCCGACCGTGTCGCCCCGCTCGCGGACGCCCTCACCCGCCGGCCCGACATCGCCTACGTCGGTCTCGCCTCCGGTGGCTCCGAGATCATCTGCATGATCCGCTCAGCGTCCGACGCCCCTCGCGACGACGTCCTGCTGCGGCAGTTGCCCAAGACGGCCTCCGTGCTGGACGTCAGCATCGACCTGCTGATCCACACCTTCGGCACGGTCGGCCTCTCCGAGTGGGGCGGCTACGGCGGCCACCTCACCCCCGACCAGGTGAGCCTGCTCACCGCGGACCGGCCGCCCGCGCCCAGCGGCGCCCACCACCCGCCCACCGCGGAGGACGCCCCGCTCCTCGAAGCCCTCGCCGAGGACGGCCGTACCACCCACACCCGGCTCGCCGAACTCACCGGCTGGTCGAAAGCTCGCGTCGCCCGCCGGCTCGACGCCCTGGAGTCCTCGGGTGCCCTCTCCTACGACGTCGACCTGCTCGCCGAGCGCTTGGGTCACCACCTCAACGCCACGCTCTGGCTGCGGGTCGCCCCGGCTCACCTGCACCGTGTCGGCGAGGAGTTGGCCGGACACGACGAGGTGGCCTTCGTCGGCGCCATGAGCGGCGACCACAACATCATGGTCGTCGCCACCTGCCGTGACGCGGAGGACTTCTACCGCTACCTCACGACCCGCGTTGCGGCCGTCCCCGGCATCGACGCCTACAGCGTCAGCATCCGCGTCCGCCGCCTCAAGCAGGCCGCTTCCCTCATCTCCCACGGCAGGCTGGTCCCTCTGGGCCCGGCGTGAAGGCGCGCCGAGGTCAGCACAAGGGCTGGGGGAAGCGCGACGGCAGCTGTCATGGGGACGTCCCCGTTCAGCAGTCCGGCGCGCTCACAGGGTCGGATGGCGCCGCCTGCTGATCGATTCTTGATCGCGTCCCCTCGCCCGGCATCGGCCGTTCGGCCGGGAACCGCCGCCGATGGCACGGCGCCCGCTCGGCCGAATGACCGAGGCGGACCTCGCCGACGCCTGAGCCCCCTCGCGCGGTCGCCGCTTCTTCCGGGCGCCAACTGCTGTTCGGAGCACAAGCGTTGACCCGCCCCTGAGGCGACAGCAGAATGATCCCGCCACTTTGAGAGCGCTCTCACGCTGTGCTCGCACCTCCCGAGGAGACCCATGACCGGCCGACCCCGCCCACCCCTCAGCCGCCGTACGCTCATCGGGACAGGTCTCGGTGTCGCGGTCCTCACCGCGACCGGCACCGGCACGGCCCGCGCCGCGCAGCACACCTCCGCGACCTCCGCGCCACACCGCGCGCAGGCCTTCCTCGCCGCCGCCATGGACGCCTACCCGGACCACGGCACGATCCGGCTCACCCAGAGCTACACGGACCAGGCGGGACTGTTCAGCACGGCGTTCACGTACGACAACGCCCTCGCGATCCTGGCCCATCTCGCGTGCCCCGCGGGCGAGTCGCGGGCCGTGGCCCTCGGTGACGCGCTGCTGTACGCCCAGGCCCACGACCCCGTGTACGACGACGGCCGACTGCGGCAGGCCTACAACGTCGGGCCGTACACCTTCTACGACGGCTCCCCGCAGCCGGACGGGTTCGTCAAGGCGGACGGCACGGCCAACGTCGGTACACAGTTCGGCTTCACCGGGACCGCCGTGGGCGACATGGCGTGGGCGGGTATCGCGCTCGGCGCGCTCGCCGGGCGCACCGGTGAGCGGCGCTTCCTCACCGGCGCGGTGCGGATCGGCGAGTGGATCGAGCGGGTGGGGCGGACCGACGAGCCGCTGGGCGGCTACAAGTTCGGGGTCAACGGGGCCGACGAGAAACTGCCGTTCACCTCGACCGAGCACAACACCGACCTGATCGGCCTGTTCGGACGGCTCGCCCGGCTGACCGGGGACAAGGTCTGGCGGGAGCGCCGTGCGCGGGCCCGAGCCTTCGTCGAGAAGATGTGGGAGCCGTCGGGAGGCTTCTTCTACACGGGCACCAACGACGGCGTGACGATCAACAAGTCCCCGATCCCGGAGGACACCCAGACCTGGACCCACCTCGCCCTCGCCTCCCCGGCCCACGCCCGCTCCCTGGACTGGGCCGCCACCGAGCTGGCCGTGCTGGACACGGCCGACCGCCCCAACAGCACGGTTCCCTCCGGTCAGTCCTACGAAGGCGTCACCTTCAGCTCGGCGAGCCTGCTGGCGAACGAAGGTGTCCCGATCGCGGACGGCCAGCCCAGGCCGGACCGCAACGGCGTCTGGTTCGAGGGCACCGCCCACCTCGCCCTCGCCCTGCGCCACCGGGGACACTCCGGCGACGAGAAGCGCGCCCGCCGCCTGCTCGGCTCGATCGATCGTGCTCAGGACCTCCTCGGCGCCGCCCAGACCGTCGGTGGCACGGCCCTTCCCGCCCGCTCCGGGGTCGTCTCGGCGAGCAGCCCGCTCGACACCGGTTTCGGGTTCGGCTACTACCCCTACCGGCACGCCGGCGCCACCGCCTGGTACCTCCTGGCCGCGGCCCGCGCCAATCCCCTGCGGGCCTGACTCCCCGCCCGGTCACCACGGGGTCGACCGGCGGCGCGCGTCCTCGAGTTCGGCGGCGCGCCGCTTGCCGCCCCGCGGAGTTCGGCCGCCACCACGGCATGGTCGCCGAGGCCGGGGCGCGACGGCCGACGGCTCTGCCGCGCGCCAGGCGGCACGGAACGGCGGCACAGACCAGCAGTCCGCTGCCGACGGCTGCCGTCGGCTGATCGATCGCTCTGCCCTGCCCTGCCCTGGCCTGGCCTGCCCTGGCCTGCCCTGCCCTGGCCTGCCCTGGCCTGCCCTGGCCTGCCAGGTCAGCGTGGCGGCACCCGCGCCGGTGATCGTGATGGTCATCGGGCGGCGTCGCCCAGCCGGCCTCCGGTGGTGGTGCCATCCAGGGCAGGGCGAGGAGAACGGCGCCCGCCGGAATGCCGGCCCAGAAGGCGGCCGTCGGTCGGCTCGGGGTGGTGAACGCGCGCTGTCGGCGCCCTCTGCTCAGTCCGAGCCGCGCGCCGCACATCCCGATGACGGCGATCTTTGCTGCCCCATTGCGCTGACATGACCGGATAACTGCTGATCCATGACCGGACAGCGGCATACCCGCACGCATGATGGTCGGCGTAGGTAAGGCGTGCCTTCGCTAACCAAACGACGTCGGCGGCCGAGGACAACTGTCAGGAAGGGTCGCCGCAGCCATGTGGGACGACGCGTTTCCGAGCTTTCTCATCGGGCTGAGGGAGGGTCTCGAGGCCGGGCTCATCGTCTCCGTTCTCATCGCCACGCTGGTGCGGTCCGGTGCCCGGTCCCGGCTGCCGCAGGTGTGGACGGGCGTCCTGGCCGCGATCTCCCTCGCGCTGAGTTTCGGCGCGGTCTTGACCTTCACCGCCGCGTCCCTGTCCGCGACCGCCCAGGAGGCGTTCGGCGGTGCGCTGAGCGTGGTGGCCGTCGGGTTCGTCACCGCGATGGTGTTCTGGATGCGCCGCTCGGCGCGCACCTTCTCCAGTGAGATCCGGGAGAAGGTCACCGGAGCGCTGGGCATGGGGGCGGGCATGCTGATCGTCACCTCGTTCCTGGCGGTGGGCCGCGAGGGCCTGGAGACCGCGCTGTTCCTGTGGACCACGGCCCGCGCGGCAGGCGAGTCCGCGGGCCCGCTGACCGGCGCCGGGATCGGCCTGGTCCTCGCGGCGGGCCTGTGCTGGGCGCTGTACCGCCGCGTCCTGCACATCAACCTGACGAAGTTCTTCACCGCCACCGGTGCCGTCCTCATCGTGATCGCGGCCGGTGTGCTCGGGTACGGGCTGCGCGACCTCCAGGAGGGCAGGGTGCTGCCCGGCGGGACGTCGTACGCCGTCGATCTCGGCGCCGGCGTGGACGCGGGGGCCTGGTACAGCACCCTCGTGCAGGGCGCGTTCAACCTGACGCCGACCATGACCTGGCTGCAGGTGGCCGGGTACGCCGGCTATCTCGCGATCGTGATGACGCTCTTCCTGCGCGGCGCACCGACCCGGACGGCGGAGCCCGCCCCGAAGGCACGGAGGACGAAGCCCGCCGGTCCGGCGCCCGCTCGCGGTCGCCCCGCCTGGGTGGTGCCCGTCGCGGTCGTCGCCGCACCCGCCGTACTGGCGGGCGCAGCCGTCGCCCTCGGTGGTTCCCGGCCCGCCGGTGCCCAGACCGTGGCCGTGTCGGCGACGGACTGCGGCAAGGGCTTCACCGCGCCGAAACCCGGGCGGCGGACCTTCCAGATGCGCAACACCGGTGACAAGACCTCCGAGGTGTACCTGATCGACCCGGGCACCGGCGCGGTCTACGGCGAGGTCGAGGGCCTCGCTCCCGGCACCACCCGTGACCTGGTGGCGACCGTCGCGGGCGGCACGTACGCCTGGCGCTGTGTGCCCAGCAGCGGCAAAGCGGTCACCTCCCGCGCGGTGCGGGTCACCGGTGGCGGTGGGACCACCGCGGTCGTGCCCGTCTCCGCCCACGACCTCGCCGGGCCACTCACGTCGTACAAGGCGTACGTCAACCGGGGCCTGACCACCCTCGTCGCCCGGACCCGCCGGCTCAGCGACGACATCGCGGCCGGCCGTCTCGGTGCGGCCCGCACCGACTGGCTGACCGCTCAGCGCACTTACGCCTCGCTCGGTGCCGCCTACGGGACGTTCCAGGACTACGACCAGAAGATCGACGGAAGGCCCGACGGGCTTCCCGGTGGAGTGCACGACAAGGCCTTCACGGGCTTCCACCGGATCGAGTACGGACTGTGGCACGGCCAGAGCGCGAGCGAACTGACCGCGCCCGCAAAGGAACTCGCCGCCGACGCCGCCGGACTGCGCAAAGCCTTCCCCGCCCAGGACTTCGACCCCGGCGACCTCCCCCTGCGCGCCCACGAGATCCTGGAGAACACCCTCCAGTTCGAACTCACCGGCGACGCCGACCAGGGCAGCGGCACCGAACTCGCCACCGCCGACGCCAACCTCACCGGCACCCGCGAACTCCTCACCGTCCTGCGGCCGTTGCTGACCACCCGTGCCCCGCACCTGCTCCCCACCGTCGACGCGGACCTCGCCCGGCTGCAGAAGTTGCTCGACTCCGCGCACCACGGCGGGAGTTGGACCCCGGTCGACCGTCTCGGCGCGACCGCGCGGGCGCGGCTGAACGGAGCCACAGGGCAGCTCCTGGAGGACCTCTCGCCGGTGCCGGACCTGCTGGAGATCAGGAAGTCCGCGTGAAGACCCACGACCACGATCGCCCCGAAGGGAACCACCCCATGCCGTCCACCGAAGCATCAGGCTGTCCCGCGGGCGCCGGCCGCCGCTCCTTCGTGAGGACGGCCCTCGGTGCCTCAGCCGCGGGCGCGGCACTGGCCGGCGGCGCCTTCGCCCTGAGCGCGAGCGGCGGCACGGCCGAGGCGCAGGCCGCGGACGCCCCCGGCGCCGCGAAAGTGCCCTTCCACGGCGCCCACCAGGCGGGCATCCTCACCCCGGCACCGGCCGCGGCCACCTTCGTCTCCTTCGAGGTCATCACCGACGACCGCGCACAACTGGCAGACCTGCTGAGGACGATGACGACACGCGCCCGCTTCCTCACCTCCGGCGGCGCCCCGGCCGACCTCGGAGTCGGCGCCCCGCCCTCCGACAACGGCATCCTCGGCCCGGACGTCCCCGCCGACGCCCTCACGGTCACCGTGGGTGTCGGAGCCTCGCTCTTCGACGACCGCTACGGCCTGGCGAAGGCGAGGCCGCGCCGCCTCACTTCAATGCGGACCTTCCCCAACGACAACCTTGACCCGGCCGCCTGCCACGGTGACCTGTCCCTGCAACTCTGCGCCGCCCGCCAGGACACGGTGCTGCACGCACTGCGCGACATCGCCAAGCACACCCGAGGCGCGATGCAGATCAAGTGGCGCGTCGACGGCTTCCAGAACGTCCCCCGCCCCAGCGGCGCCCAGCGCAACCTCCTCGGCTTCAAGGACGGCATCGCCAACCCGGAGGTGACCTCGGCCCGTGAGATGAACCGTCTCGTGTGGGTCGGCGCCGGGCAGGGCGAGCCGGCCTGGGCGACCGGCGGCTCCTACCAGGTCATCCGTGTCATCCGGATGCTCGTCGAGTTCTGGGACCGGGTCTCGCTGTCCGAGCAGGAGCTGATGTTCGGCCGCCGCAAGGACACCGGCGCCCCGCTCGACGGTGCCAAGGAGACCGACGTCCCGCGCTACGCCAAGGATCCGCACGGCACCGCGATACCCCTCGACGCCCACATCCGCCTCGCCAACCCGCGCACCAGCGGGACCGACAACTCCCGCATCCTGCGCCGGGGTTACAACTACGACCGCGGGATCGACAACGTCGGCAACCTGGACATGGGCCTGGTGTTCTGCTGCTACCAGCAGGACGTACAGCGCCAGTTCGAGGCCACCCAGACCCGTCTGATCGACGAACCCCTCGTCGACTACATCTCCCCGACCGGCGGCGGCTACTTCTTCGCCCTGCCCGGCGTCCGCGACTCCACCGACTGGCTGGGCCGGGAACTGCTCACGACGTGAGGTGCGGCTCGGCCCGGCGCATGCCGTCCCGCTGAACTTCCGGGCGATGACAATCGTTGTATCCGGCGCGGAACATCGCGCACACGACACGACGAGGGGGTTTGCGGTGACGGAACGGGCGGCCGCGGTCGAATCGGTGGCTCAGCTTTCCACGGTCTGGCGGGCCATGGTGCTCGACCGCGACAAGGACGCGGACGTACGGGAACTCCCAGGTGTCACCGTCCGCTGGGCGGACTGCCGCTTCGCCTTCTGGAACGCGGTGACACTGACCGAGGCCGGTGCGGACGCGGCGCTCCTCGAACGGCGTATGGGTCAGGCGGCGGACATCATGCGGTCCAAGAAGCAGCCCGGCTTCCTGTGGCTCTTCGAGGACCTGCTCGCGGACGACGCGCGCGCGGCACGGGAGGAGGCGGCACAGCGAGCCGGACTGGCCCACGCCTTCCCCGGCACCGGGATGGCCGGCGACCTGCTGCCGATCCCCGAACCCCGGCATCCGGACCTGACGTTCGAGCGGGTGACCACCGACGAACACCTGCGGGCCTACGCGGACCTCAACTCGCGCGCCTACGGCTTTGCCTTGGAGGAGGGCCGGGACGGCCTCGTCGGCTCGACGCTGTGGAAGAAGGAGGTCTACGCCTACCTGGCCCTGCGCGACGGTGTCCCGGTCGCCTGTGCCGCGACGGTCGAGGCGGAAGGCCGGCTGTTCGTGCTGCTCGTCGCCACCGATCCGGACGCGCAGCGCCGAGGATACGGCGAGGCGGTGACGCGCAAGGCGCTGTACGAGGGTGCCCGGGCCACCGGACTGACCCGTGCCACTCTGCACGCGACCGTCGCCGGAGCTCCGGTGTACCCGCGGATCGGCTTCGAGCCGAACTCACCGATGCACTTCTACGGACTGGCGGACTGACCCGCCGACGGCGCCGTCGGCTACTGGCCACACTGGTTCTGAACTGTTAGAACGCAGACCACGAGCCCATCTGCCATCCTGACCCGGAGGAACTCATGAAGATGCTGATCAACGTCCCGGAAACCGTGGTCGCGGACGCCCTGCGCGGTATGGCGGCCGCCCATCCCGAGTTGACCGTGGATGTCGAGAACCGTGTGATCGTACGGCGGGACGCCCCCGTAGCCGGGCAGGTCGCCCTGATCTCCGGTGGCGGCTCGGGGCACGAGCCGCTGCACGGCGGTTTCGTCGGACCCGGCATGCTGTCCGCGGCCTGCCCGGGCGAGGTGTTCACGTCCCCGGTGCCGGACCAGATGGTACGGGCGGCGGCCGCCGTGGACAGCGGGGCCGGTGTGCTGTTCATCGTGAAGAACTACACGGGCGACGTGCTGAACTTCGACATGGCTGCCGAACTCGCCGAGGACGAGGGCATTCAGGTGGCGAAGGTCCTGGTCAACGATGACGTGGCGGTGACCGACAGCCTCTACACGGCCGGTCGGCGGGGCACCGGCGCCACGCTGTTCGTGGAGAAGATCGCGGGCGCCGCGGCGGCGGAGGGGCAGCCGCTGGAGCGGGTGGAGGCGATCGCCCGGCAGGTCAACGAGAACTCCCGGAGTTTCGGCGTCGCGCTGAGCGCCTGCACCACGCCCGCCAAGGGCAGCCCCACCTTCGATCTGCCGGCCGGCGAGCTGGAGCTGGGGGTCGGCATCCACGGCGAGCCCGGCCGGGAGCGGCGGGCGATGATGACCTCGCGGGAGATCGCCGACTTCTCGGTGCACGCGATCCTGGACGACATGAGCCCGCGCAATCCCGTCCTCGTCCTGGTCAACGGCATGGGAGCCACCCCGCTTCTGGAGCTGTACGGCTTCAACGCCGAGGTGCAGCGGGTGCTCACCGACCGCGGGGTCGCCGTCGCCCGCACCCTGGTCGGCAACTACGTCACCTCGCTCGACATGGCCGGCGCCTCGGTCACCCTGTGCCAGGTGGACGAGGAGCTGCTGCGGCTGTGGGACGCGCCGGTAAAGACGCCGGGGCTGCGCTGGGGAGTGTGAGCAAGCGATCAACGTACCGACCACGCAAGGAGATCCAGTGCTCGACGCCGACTTCTTCCGCCGTTGGATGACGGTGACCGCCGCCTCCGTCGAACGCGAGGCGGAACGTCTCACCGCCCTCGACTCCCCCATTGGGGACGCCGACCACGGCAGCAACCTTCAGCGGGGGTTCACCGCGGTGGCCGCGACCCTGGAGAAGGAGGCTCCGGACACTCCGGGGGCGGTCCTCACCCTTGCCGGACGGCAGCTCATCTCGACGGTCGGCGGTGCTTCGGGGCCTCTGTACGGGACCCTGCTGCGACGGACCGGCAAGGCACTCGGCGACGCCGGCGAGGTCAGTGAGGAGCAGCTCGCCGAGGCGCTGCGGGCGGGGGTGGAGGCGGTCATGACGCTGGGCGGGGCCGCCCCGGGCGACAAGACCATGATCGACACGCTGGTGCCGGCCGTCGATGCGCTGGGTACGGGCTTCGCCGCGGCCCGGACGGCCGCCGAGCAGGGAGCCCTGGCCACCACGCCGTTGCAGGCCCGCAAGGGCAGGGCGAGTTATCTCGGCGAGCGCAGCATCGGACACCAGGATCCGGGCGCGACCTCGGCCGCCCTGCTGATCGCCGCGCTCGCGGAGGCCTCAGGTGAGTGACGGGAAGCTGGTCGGAATCGTGCTGGTGTCGCACAGCGCGGAGGTCGCCGCGTCCGTCGCGGAGCTGGCGAAGGGGCTCGCGGGCGGTGGCGCGGAGGTGCCCGTCGCGGCGGCCGGGGGCACCGAGGGCGGCGGACTCGGTACGAGTGCGGAGCTGATCGCCGGCGCCGCCGCGGCCGTGGACCGGGGGGCCGGGATCGCCGTTCTGGTCGACCTCGGCAGCGCGGTGCTCACGGTCAAGGCGCTGCTGGCGGAGGGCGACGAACTCCCGGACGGCACCCGCCTGGTGGACGCTCCGTTCGTCGAGGGGGCGGTGGCCGCGGTCGTCACGGCGGCGACCGGAGCGGACCTCGCGGCGGTGGAGGCGGCCGCCGCGGAGGCGTACAGCTACCGGAAGGTCTGACAGCCCCCGCCAACGCCCCCTGTCCGACTCCACATCCCTATCCGACCCCTCCCGCAGCGACGGCGAGGGCCGCGCGCAGGGTCTCCATCAGCTCGGTCTCCGCCGTCGCACCGTCGGTGCCCGTGTCGGCGGTGCGCCACGCGTGGTGCTCGACCGCCGCGCGCAGGGCCGCGTTGAACATCGCCGCCTGGATCGTCGGTTCGAGTCCGTCGGCGGGGAGTCGGGCGCGCTCGGCCAGGCCGCGGGCGAACGCCGGCTCCGCCTCGTCGTACGTCTGGAGCCAGACGGCGCGCAGGCCCGGCTCGGTGCGGGTCAGGCGCACCAGGTCGCGGACCGTGGCCCGTTCGAGTCCGCCGATGACGCCGATCTCGGTCGCCAGGGTCCGGTCGAAGAGCCGCTCCAGGGGCTCGTCCGGCCCCCACTCCCGCAGCAGGGCCGCGATCAGCTCGATGCCCTCCGAGAACAGCGGGCTCACGCAGCTCTCCTTGCTGGGGAAGTAACGCCACACGGTCCGCGCGGAGACGCCGACGGCCTGTCCGATCTGTTCACCGGTGGTGGCCGCCACGCCCTGGGTGACGAACAGCTCCACGGCGGCGCGGGCGATCTCCAGCCGTATCTCGGCCCTGCGCTCCTCGGTGAGGGGCGGTCGTCCCGTGCGTCCGCGCGCTGTGGTCATCAGGTCCTCCGGCTCCGGTGATCACGGTGATCACGTGTCCCGTGCTCCCGGAAATTCTCCCTCACCATTTTATGTCACTCACCGACATTAAGTCGTATGGTGGCGACAGCGCAGGGCGGAGCGCTCGCGCGGGACCGGGCACTGACCGACGGGAGCACCCCATGGCCGGAGAATTCGAGGGACGCGGCGTCATCGTCACCGGAGCGGGTTCGGGCATCGGGCGCGCGACAGCGCTGGCGTTCGCCGCCCGGGGCGCCCGGGTCCTGGTCGCGGACCTCAATGCCGTGGCCGCGGAGACCGTCGTCAAGGAGATCGGCGAGGCGGGCGGCACCGCGGTCGCCGTCACGGGCGACCTCAGCGAGCAGACCGTGGTGGACCAGGTGACCCGAACGGCCGTGGAGCGGTTCGGCGGCGTGGACGTCCTGGTGAACAACGCCGGGATCATGGACCGGATGTCGGCGCTCGCGGACGTGAGCGACGCGGAGTGGGAGCGGGTCATACGGGTCAACCTGACCGCGCCGTTCCTGCTCACCCGGGCCGTGCTCCCGCACATGCTGGCGGCGGGCAGGGGCGCGATCGTGAACACCGCCTCCGAGGCGGCCCTGCGCGGCAGCACGGCGGGCGCCGCCTACACGGCCTCGAAGCACGGGATCGTGGGCCTGACGAAGAACCTCGCGGTGATGTACCGCAAGCAGGGGATCCGCGCGAACGCGATCGCCCCGGGCGGTACCGCGACCTCCATCGTGGTGGACGCCGACCGGGAGGCCCACGGCCCGGCGGCGCTCGGCCCGCACTTCGTCAATGCCGGCCGCCTGGCCGAGCCCGAGGAGCAGGCCGCCGCGATCGTGTTCCTCGCCTCGGACGCGGCGAGCAACATCAACGGCGTGGTCCTGCCCGTGGACGACGGCTGGTCGGCGGTCTGACGGATTCGCCCCGCCTCATCTCCCTGCGAACAGTCTCGCCAGCCGCTCCCCCGTCGCGACGGCGGCGGCATGGTCCTCGATCGGCTTCACCTGCGCGTCCTTGAAGACGATGTAGGTGACGCCGGAGGGCGCTCCGCCGCCGTGCGGATCGGGACGGATCCCGAGGGCCTTCGCGGTGGCGTAGGACGCCTCGCCGATGATGTGGCCCGGGCCCACGTCCCCGACTACGGCGTACTGCACCCGGTCCCCGTACACGACGGCCGCGACCGCGCCGCCGCGCACCCCGTGCTCGCGGTAGTCCCAGATCCCGCTCGCGGCCGGTACCACGATGTACGGCAGGCTGTCGGCGCTCAGGTAGCGGCCGTCGGACTGCTGGTAGGCGGTGGAGTCGGAGAACAGCGGGTCGGTGCGGCTGTTGCAGTGGCTGCCGGGCCGGCCGTCGCAGTCGATGTCCATGTCGGCCTTCCAGAAGACGGCCTCCCGGGTGCCGCAGACCGGGATGGTCGCGGCCGTGCCGTCGTCACTGCGGTAGCGGCCGCGTGAGACGGGGGCGCACTCCCGCACCCTGGCCAGGAGGTCGGCGGCCTCGACGGCGCCCTCTCGCCGCACCGCCGACTCCGTCCGGGTGGCGGCGAACTGCGTGGCGGGGGACGTCGTCGGGGCGAGCAGAGCGGCACTTGCCACGGCCAGCGTCAGCGACTGGACACGCACGATAGGGGACCCTCTCCTGGGAGGCATCGACGAGCACGCAGCCCAATCTGATGCCGTCTCAACAATGCGGCCACCGTAAGGGGTCCGGACGGGGCAGGGACCGAGGGCCCGAGCCCTCGACGGACCCGGGCCCCCCGGCCACCCGTACGGCGCGGGGACAGCGACGACAGCAGCCCGCGCCACCAGCACGAACTCCCTTTTCCTGCTGGAGAGTTCGGCCGTGAAGACCCTCAGCATACGTAACCCGCCCGAGCCGGCCCACACGGTCCGCCCTCTTGATACGAACACACAGCGGCGCCATATTGGTCCGGACCATTGCAGTGATGTCCTCACCGGGGAGGCAGCGACGTGCCCGTTCCCCTACGACGTTCCGGGCTGCTCTGCGCACTGCTCGCGCTGCTCACCTCCTGCGCGTGGGGCGGGACCGACGATGTCGAGAGCGGCCGGCTGCCCGCCGCACCCGTGGGTGTCACCGCCGCCGCGGGCAGCGCGACCAGCGTGCACGTGATGTGGAACGCCGTGTCCTCCGAGGCGGGCATCCACGGCTACGAGGTATATCGCGGCACTACGAAGGTCGAGGATGTGCCGGGTTCACAGCACATGGTGGATGTCACCAGGCTCAGGCCCGCCACCCCGTATGTCTTCAGCGTGCGGGCCCGCGACACGGAGGGACGCCTCGGCCCACCCAGCCGGGAGGTGCGGGCGACGACTCCGGCGGCCACGGCGGCGGACCGTTCCGCCCCGACCCGCCCCGGCGAGCTGCAGGGCCGGACGGCGGGCAGCCGGGCCGTCCAGCTGACATGGGCCGCCTCGGCGGACGACGGGGACGTGGTGTCGTACGACATCTATCAGGGCGATACGAAGATCCACAGTGTGGGCGGCAACCAGACGGCGGCCGTGGTCTCCGGGCTGCGTCCGGGCACCCGCTACTCCTTCACCGTCCGGGCCCGGGACGCGGCCGACAACCTCTCGCCGGCCGGGGACAGCGTCCGTCTGACCACGCCGGGCAGCGACGACGGCCGGGCCACGGCGCCGGCGGACTTCCGTGCGGCCACGCGGCGGGAGGCCGACGGCGCCTACTACCTCGACCTGGCCTGGGCGCCGCCCGAGACGGACGGTGTCGTCACGGAGTACCAGGTCCACCTCGACGGCAGGGCGGCCACCTCGCTCGTGTTCGGCGGGACGCCTCCGCGCGGGAGGGCGACGTACAGCTTCTATCTGGGACGCGAGGCCGGGCAGAGCCACCGGGTGCGGATCAGGGCCCGGCTGCCCGACGGCACCTGGGGCGGACTGTCGGCCGAAAGGACGGTGACGACGGGCACCGCCACGGACGGGTGACGGCTCCTCACGTCTGCGCCGGACGAGGGAACCCGTCACCTGCCCGGCGGCGCTCCGCATGCGGCCCGGCCCGTATGCACGTTGGCTCTCCCTGAGGCAGCACGGCCCTTCCCCCACCTCGGCGGCGCCACGGATGTACCGCCAACCGTGCCGCCGGAGGGCAGTCCATGCGCACTACTCAGCCACTTCTCCGCTCCGGCCTGACCGTCGCGGCCGTCGCCGCGCTGCCGCTCGCCCTGACCGCCGGGCCGGCCGCCGCCGCGCCGGGCATCTCCGTGAGCACCTCCGGATCAACGGTCTCCGTCACGACCACGGCATGCTCCCGCACCGCGCCCACCGGCGGCTGGGGCACCGCCTCGCTTCTCACCAGCAGCCAGGCGAACTTCAGCCAGGGCCGCCAGGCGGCCCTGTCGGGAACCACTTCGCTGCAGTCCGCGGCCTGGTCGAACGTGAGCCCCGGGACGTACACCGTCATCGTGAGGTGCGCCTTCAACAACAGCACGGCGGGCACCCAGTCGATCATCGTCTCGGGGGCCGCGACGCCCACGATCTCGGCGACGGCCACGGCCTCCCCGTCCCGCGGTGTCATGGGCGGCCTGGGCGGCGGCACCAAGGACTACGGCACCCTGACGCTGGCGGTCGGCGGCGGTCTGGTGGCGGTCGGCGGGGTGGCCGCGGTCTGGTTCCTGCGCCGCCGGTCACGGCCGTACCGCCTCTGAAGGCGCGGCCGTACGCCCCTGGAAACCTTCAGCTGTCCGGGAGTCCGGCGAACTCCTCCAGTGCCTCGGTGAGCCACTGCGTCCAGAAGGTCTCCAGCTCGATGCCCGCGCGCAGGACCAGGTGCTGAAGCCTGGCCTGCGCGCCGTCGTTCCCGGGCGGGAAGTCGCGCTTCTCGATCTCCTCGTACTCGGCCAACTGCCGCCGGTGCAGGTCGAGATGGCGGCGCAGGTCTGCTTCGAGGCCCTCCGTACCGACGACGGCCGCCGCGCGCAGCCGCAGCAGCAGCGTGTCCCGGTGCGGCTTGGGGTCCTGCGCCGCGGCCGTCCAGCGTTCGAGTTCGGCGCGGCCCGCGGGCAGGACCTCGTAGCTCTTCTTCTGCCCGCGGGTCGGCTGGGCCGCGGGCAGGGCCCGGATGAAGCCCTCGGCCTCGAGTTTTCCCAGCTCGCGATAGATCTGCTGGTGCGAGGCCGACCAGAAGTAGCCGATCGACCTGTCGAACCGACGGGTCAGGTCCAGCCCCGCCGACGGCCTTTCGAGCAGAGCGGTGAGGATCGCGTGCGGGAGTGACATGGGGTCATCCTAGGGACGCCCTTCAGAGGGCGGCCGCGACCTCGGTGCCCTGCTTGATCGCCCGCTTGGCGTCCAGCTCGGCGGCCACGTCGGCCCCGCCGATCAGGTGCGCGCTGCGGCCCGCGGCGACGAGCTCCTCGTACAGGTCCCGGCGCGGATCCTGCCCGGTGCACAGCACGACGGTGTCGACCTCCAGGACCGTGCTCTCCTCGCCGACGGTGACATGCACTCCGGCGTCGTCGATACGGTCGTAGCGCGCACCCGGGACCATGGTGACGCCCCGGTGCTTGAGCTCGGTGCGGTGGATCCAGCCGGTGGTCTTGCCGAGCCCGGCACCGACCTTGCTGGTCTTGCGCTGGAGGAGGTGCACGGTGCGCGGCGGGGCGGGGCGTTCGGGGGCCGCGAGTCCGCCGGGTGCCGTGTAGTCCATGTCGACGCCCCACTGGCGGAAGTACGTCTCAGGGTTCTCGTGCGCCTTGTCGCCGCCGTCGGTGAGGAACTCGGCGACGTCGAAGCCGATGCCCCCGGCGCCGAGGATCGCCACCCGGTCGCCGACAGGGGCGCCGTCGCGCAGGACATCGAGGTAGCCGACCACGCTGGGGTGGTCGACGCCCGGGATGTCGGGAGTGCGCGGGGTGACGCCGGTGGCCACGACGACCTCGTCGTAGGCGGACAAGTCCCCCGCGTCCACGGGGGTGTTCAGCCGTACGTCCACGTCGTGGGCGTCCAGCTGGTGGCGGAAGTAGCGGATCGTCTCGTCGAACTCCTGCTTGCCGGGGACCCGGCGGGCCACGTTGAGCTGGCCGCCGATCTCGCTCGCGGCGTCGAAGAGCGTGACGTCATGGCCGCGTTCGGCGGCGGAGACGGCGCAGGCGAGTCCCGCCGGGCCGGCTCCCACGACCGCCACGCGTTTGCGCAGCCGGGTCGGGGCCAGCACCAGCTCGGTCTCGTGGCAGGCGCGCGGGTTGACCAGGCAGGAGGTGATCTTCCCGCTGAAGGTGTGGTCGAGACAGGCCTGGTTGCAGCCGATGCAGGTGTTGATGGCCTCGGGACGGCCCTCGGCCGCCTTGTTCACGAACTCCGGGTCGGCGAGCATCGGGCGGGCCATCGACACCATGTCCGCGTACCCGTCGGCGAGCAACTCCTCGGCCAGTTCGGGGGTGTTGATGCGGTTGGTGGTGACGAGCGGGATCGACACCTCGCCCATGAGCCGCTTCGTCACCCAGGTGTAGGCGCCGCGCGGCACCGAGGTCGCGATGGTGGGGATGCGGGCCTCGTGCCAGCCGATGCCGGTGTTGATGATCGTGGCCCCGGCGGCCTCGACGGCCTTGGCCAGCGTGATCACCTCGTCCAGCGTCGAGCCGGCCGGGACGAGGTCCAGCATGGACAGCCGGTAGACGATGATGAAGTCCTCGCCGACGGCCTCGCGCACCTGCCGCACGATCTCCACGGGGAAGCGCATGCGGTTCTCGTACGACCCGCCCCAGCGGTCGGTGCGGTGGTTGGTCTGCGCGGCGATGAACTCGTTGATGAGGTAGCCCTCGGAGCCCATGATCTCCACGCCGTCGTAGCCGGCCTGCCGGGCGAGGCGGGCGGCGCGGGCGTAGTCGCCGATGGTCCGCTCGACCTCGGCGTCGGTGAGCTCGCGGGGCGGGAAGGGGCTGATCGGCGCCTGGAGGGGGCTGGGGGCGACCAGGTCCTGGTGGTAGGCGTACCGGCCGAAGTGCAGGATCTGCATCGCGATCCGGCCGCCCTCGCGGTGCACGGCCTCGGTGATCTGCCGGTGCTGCTCGGCCTCCGCGTCGGTGGTGAGCTTGGCGCCGCCCTCGCCGGGCCGCCCCTCCTCGTTGGGCGCGATGCCGCCGGTGACGATCAGGCCCACTCCCCCGCGCGCTCGCTCCGCGTAGAAGGCGGCCATGCGCTCGAAGCCGCGCTCGGCCTCCTCGAGGCCCACGTGCATGGAGCCCATCAGGACGCGGTTGGGCAGCGTGGTGAAGCCCAGGTCGAGCGGGTTCAGCAGGTGCGGGTAACGGCTCATGGGGCCCCTCCGTCGCGGTCTCGTGCCTCTCTGTTGTAGAGGACCGCACCATCTTTATGCAACTAGTTGCACAACCGGGGAGGGGTGATCCGAACCACGTCGGTGACCTCAGGTGTACGTGTTCTTGTCGGCGGCCTCGTCGGAGTGCGCAGCGTCCGCGGCGAGACTCCCGAGCAGGGAGAGCGCCTGCTCGGACGGGCTGCCCGGATCGGCCTGGTAGACGACCAGCTGCTGACCCGGAGCACTGTTGACGGTCAACGACTGCGCGACCATGGCGGCCGTCGCCCACCTCACGCGCAATCTGCGCGCCGAACTCGGGCCGCGCGGCGTCCGCATGAGGAACATCAGCCCGGGGTCACCTCCACCGAGCTGGGCACGGGCATGCGGGACGCCGAGACACGCGCGTCCCTGTCCCGCATGCGCACCGACCTCGATCCCCTGACCGCGCCGGACATCGCCGAGGCCATCGCCTTCTCGGTCGCGGCCCCGCCGAGCGGCAACGTCGCCGAGACGGTGGTGGTGCCGGTGCGGCGGGGCTGATCAGACCAACAACCCGTCAACGGCTCTCGAGCCGCACATGCAGCTCCCGCTCCTGATCTCCCGACGCGGACGCGAGGTCCCGCACCGTGAACATCGAGTCCAACGTCGTCCGAAGCCTCTCGATGGCCCAGTAACCTCCCTGCGCATCGGCCTCGACAGAGGACGACAACGGTGCCGGCGGCGGACATGAACGCGCTTCCGTCACCTCGAACGTCCCCAGCCACACCATCGGCCGCGACTCATGGAGCTGCTGCGGCACCTCGTCGGTACCCCGGTCGGACTCGAAGCACGCGGCCAGCGTGTCGAAGACGATCCGGGCGTCCTCCTTGCTGCAACCGCTGATCTCCAGGGAGACGGACTCCTCGTGTGCTCGCTCACGATCCATCGTGATCGCTCCTCTCATGGCGATGACCGGACCGCCGGGTTCCCCGCGAACCGCGCCACACCCTCAGAAAAGCACCACCTTTCGCGGAGCACTACCGGCGGCGGTGTCAGCGAGGCGGGCGATCGCGGTGCGGGTCGAACAAGGGAACGGCGATACCGGCGAGCACCAGACCCGCGGCCACGAGAATGCCCTCGGGCAGAGCCATCCCCGCGGCCAGGAGGGTCACGGCGACGGCGAGGCTCCCCCAGGCGCGGGTGCGCCGGTACTCGCGGGGCCGGGCGGGGCGGCCCGACCCCAGGGCGCGGGCGAACCGTGGGTCGTCACGCTCCAGCCGTGCCGCGAGATCGACCAGGTGTTCGTCATCGGGCTGGCGCATGACTCCTCCTTCGCAGGGGCCCTACCGTTCGGCGTCGGCGCCCACCGCGACCGAAACCGGCTCCGGTGTGACGTCGTCCCCCTGCTCGCGGGCACGACGTGACCCCAGCACCCGGGCCAGCAGCTGGGCCCGCCCCGCGGCCACCGGGCCGAGAACGGCCAGGACAAGGACATACCCGGCGATGAACGGCGCCAGACGTGCGTCGAGCCCCGCGCCGGCCGCCATCGCGCCGAGGATCAGGGCGAACTCCCCCCGGGCCACGAGGGTCGTGGCGATGTCGGCCGCGGGGTGGGCGCCGTAGCCGTAGAGACGGGCGACGAGCAGGCCGGCGACGACGTTCATCACGACGGTCACGGCCGCCGCGGCGGCTACGGGTCCGGCGACGGACGTGACGACTCCGGGGTCGATGGACAGCCCGAAGGCGAAGAAGAAGATCGCGGCGAAGGCGTCGCGCAGCGGGTGCACCAGTCGGCGGATGCGGGGGCCGGAGGGTGTGCCGGCCAGGATCAGGCCCACCATGAAGGCGCCGATGGCGTCGGCGACGCCGAGGACCTCGGAGACTCCGGCGACGAGGACCGCGGCGCCGAGGAAGCTGATGACCAGGAGTTCGTTGTCCCGGACGTGGATCAGCCGGCCGATCCAGCGCGTCCCGTACCGGGCGGCGACGGCCAGCACCAGCAGGAACCCGAAGGCCTTGCCCGCCTGCAGGAGCACCTCCATCGGTCCGCGCGCGCCGCTGACGACCGGCTGGAGCGCGGCGAGGTAGAGCGCGAGGAAGATGTCCTCCACCACGATCACGCCGAGGATCAGCCGGGTCTCGGGGCGGCCGATCCGCCCCAGGTCGATGAGGATCTTGGTGACGATCGCGGACGAGGAGATGCCGAGGACCCCGGCGAGCACCAGTGCCTCCCGGGTCCCCCAGCCCAGGGCGAACCCGAAGCCGAGACCGGCGCCGACGTTCGCCAGGAGGTAGATGCCGCCCGCGGCGAGCAGGCGCCTGCCGCCGGTGCGCAGGTCGTCGACGTGGAACTCCAGGCCCAGGTAGAACAGCAGCAGCACCAGGCCGAGCGCGGAGAGCATCTCGAAGTCGTGCGCGTCCTCGACGAGGACGAGGCCGGGGGTGTGCGGGCCGAGCAGAATACCGGCGAGCATGAACAGCGGGATGGTCGGCAGTCCGATCCGGCCGCCGAGGCGGGCGAGGAACGCGGCGGCCAGGAAGGCGCCGCCCATGGCGAGCAGGGTGTCAGCGTGTCCCATGGTTCACCTCCCGCGAGGGCGCAGAAGGACGTGCGGGCTGTGCTTCACGGGGATGGATGCGAGAACTCCCTTTGTGTGTCGGGGATGTTCGTGTCACCGTCGCATCCGGCCGCGGGGCCCCGCCATCGGTGCCGACCCTCATTTCCGCGAGGGTCGGCACCCGCCCGTGAGGGGCTCAACTCCTGGTGAAGCGGTACGTCTTGCTGTCCGTCAGCACACAGAAGCCCGGTGAGACGACGATCACACGCAGGGTTCCGGTACGGCGGTCGTAGTCGATGCCCTCCGCCTCGAACCCGCCCGAGCAGGAGCTCCTGAGGGGCAGTTGGCGCAGCGCCGTGACATGGCCGGTGACGTTCGCCGAGCCGGTCGGGGCGGCGGACAGGTCGATCTGGAGGAGCGGCTTGGTGTAGCCGAAGAGCGTGCCCGCGGGGTCGTCGGAGGAGCACAGCAGCCGGGTGGCGCTCAGGAAGTCGCAGCCCTGTACGTCGCGGACGGCGTGGTCGAGGGTGACGGTGGCCGCCTGCGGAAGGTTCGCCGAGGGCGAGGTGCTCGCGTTGACGCCGGGCGTGGGGAAGACCAGGAAGCGGCTCATGGTGCCGTACTCGCCGGAGAGCATCCACTGTCCGTCGGGCGAGATCGCGACCCAGGAGTTGTTCAGCGCCTCCCCGGAGCTGAGGGTGTGGACGTACTCGGACCAGGTGCCGTCCGGCGCCTGCACCCGGAACATCTTCGCGGTACCGGAGTCGGCCTGGTAGGGCTCGATGTAGTGGCCGTCGTAGGAGGCGTCGGGGTCGCCCACGTGGTTCCAGCCGCGGCTGGAGACGCCGATGGGGATGGTGCCGATGCCGGTGTACCGGTTGGCGGCTCCGGCGGGGACCTCGACCGAGGTCAGGCCCTGGCTCTCGGTGAGCGGGTTGGCCCGGTCGGAGCCGGTCTCCGTCCAGGTGTCGGCGGCGGAGGCCGGCGGGGCGGCGGCCAGGAGGGCCGTCGCGGTGAGGGTGACGAGGGCGGCGAGGAGCGCGTGACAACGCTGTCTGGCGCGCAGGGGCATGAAGGACTCCTGAGGCTCCTGGGGCGGAGGTGAGGTGGGTCGGCGGACAGTCTGGCGCCCTCAGGTGGTCATGTACAGGCCAATCGAATGAACAAGCGGTCTTCGTCACCCCGTCGGACTTCACCGGACGCGCGCCCCCGTGTTGAGGGATGGTGGAAGAACACGACCGCGTGGTCACGGAGACGGTTGAGCGCGGTAGAACAAGGGGAGTCGGCACGGGGGTACGGCGTGCCGCGAGGACGGTCTAAGGCGGTTCGTGCAATGGGTGCAGCCGGAATACCCGCGGCCGAGGGCGCAGAGCCCCCGCGTGGGGCGGTACGGCCGAGCGGGCTGCTCGACGAGTTGGGCATGGCCTCGGTGGTGCTGGACGCCCGGGGGCACATCGTGCTGTGGAGCCCGCAGGCCGAGGAGCTGTTCGGCTACACCGCGCGGGAGGCGCTGGGGCAGTACGCGGCGCATCTGATGATCCACGAACAGCATGCCGACCTGGTCGTCAAGCTGTTCGCCGACGTCATGGAGACCGGGCAGAGCTGGGCCGGCGCCTTCCCCGTCCGGCAGAAGGACGGCGGCACCAAGCTGGTCGAGTTCCGCAACATGCGGCTGCTGGACGACCACGGGGACGTCTACGCGCTGGGGCTGTGCGCCGACCAGCAGACCGTGCGCCGGCTGGAGCGGGACGTGGCGCTCTCGACGCGCATGGTCTCGCAGTCCCCGATCGGGCTGGCCGTGCTGGACACCGAGCTGCGGTACGTCTCGGTGAATCCGGCCCTGGAGCAGCTGAACGGTGTGCCGGCCGAGGAACACGTCGGGCGGAAGATCGGCGAGGTCCTGCCGCATCTCGACGTGGCCGCCTTCGAGGCCGCCGCCCGCGAGGTGCTGCGCACCGGCACACCGCTCGTCGACCAGCACACGGTCGGTTACACGCCCGCGGACCCGGACAGGGAGCACGCCTGGTCGGTCTCGCTGTACCGCCTCGAGGACGCGCTGGGGACCGTCCTGGGCGTGGCGGGCTCGGTGCTGGACGTCACCGAGCAGCATCTGGCGACCGTCGAGGCGGAGACGGCCCGGCGCCGCCTCGCGCTCGTGGCCGACGCCTCCGCCCGTATCGGCACCACCCTCGACCTGGACCGCACCGCCCGTGAGCTGGCCGACGTGGCCGTGCCGGAACTCGCGGACGTGGCGGCCGTGGACCTGCTGGAGGCGGTGGTGCAGGGCAGACCCAGCACCCTCGGCCCCGCCGAGCCCGCCGTGATGCGTCCCCTGGCCGTCGACGCGGCCGGTGCCCCCGAGGTCCTGAGCGCGGCCGATCCGCCCGGGCAGGTCGCCCGTTACGCCCCCGAGCGCCTGGTCACCGAGTGCGTACGCACGGGAAGCCCCGTCCTGGTGGCCCAGGTCGGGCCCGACGACCTCGCCCGTATCGCCCGCTCACCGGAGGCGGCCGCGCTGCTGGCCGAGGCCGGCGTGCGCTCCTATCTGGCCGTGCCGCTGATCGCGCGCGGCGAGGTGCTCGGCGCCCTCGACCTCAAGCGCGTCCACAATCCGGAGCCGTTCGGCGAGGACGACCTGCTGCTCGCGCGGGAGCTGGCGGCCCGCGCGGCGGTGCAGATCGACAACGCCCGCTGGTACCAGGACGCCCGCAACACCGCTCTCACCCTGCAGCGCAGTCTGCTGCCCAGCCACCCCTCCGTGACCGGCGGCCTCGAGGTCGCCTCGCGCTACCAGCCCGCGGGCGCCACCGCCGAGGTCGGCGGCGACTGGTTCGACGTGATTCCGCTGGGTGAGGGCAAGACCGCCCTCGTCGTGGGTGACGTGATGGGCAGCGGCATCACCGCCGCCGCGACCATGGGCCGGCTGCGCACCGCGACGAACACCCTGGCCTCCCTCGACCTCGACCCGGCCAAGCTCCTCGAACACCTCGACCGGATCACCGAGGACCTGGACCACTCCATCGCCACCTGCGTCTACGCCGTGCACGATCCGCGGCTCGGACAGTGCCGGATCGCCAACGCCGGGCACCTGCCTCCGGTACGGCTGCGCCCCGGCCGCCCGCCCGAACTGCTCGAACTGCCCACGGGGGCGCCGCTGGGCGTGGGCGGTGTCGCCTTCTCCACGACCACCGTCGACCTCGCACCCGGCGACCGGCTCGTCCTGTACACGGACGGTCTCGTCGAGACCCGGCAGCATCCGCTCGACGAGCGTCTGGACGCACTCCTCGACCTGCTCGACAGCCCCGACGGTCCGCTGGAGGAGGTCTGCGACCTGCTGCTGCGCACACTGCACCAGCCGGACAACTCCGACGACGTGGCGCTGCTGATCGCACGGGTGCAGACGCCTGTGACCTGACGGGGTCTGCGGGGTGGTGCCGTGCACGGCGAGGAGATCGACGGCGACCGGTGAAGAGCGACACCAGGGTGGTCCGCGACGGCACCTCCGGGACGCGGGGCGACACGGTCTTGGTGACCGGCAGCCTCACCGAGGCCACCAGGACCGCTGCCCAGGTCTTCACCGGCACCTGGGAGAACGCCCCGGCACGGCAAGGGAGACCGGCGTCAGGGGGACCCGGCGGAAGAGTGCAGGGCGTCCTGACTCGCCTCGGGCACGGCGGCGGGCCGCCGGGGCAGCAGGAGCGGGGTGGCCAGTAGCAGCAGCCCGGCCAGCGCGATCGCTTCACGGGTTCCGGTGAAGGTGGCGAGCACACCCCACAGGGCGGTCAGGGCCGCGGTGGTCAGCTTGCCTGTGACCGACCAGGCGGAGAGCGTGCGGACCAGACGGTCCGTCGGCGTCGTCTCCAGCCGGAAGGTGGAGAACACCGGGTTGAAGACCGCGCAGGAGGTGATCACCCCGAGCTCGACGGCCATCACGAGCAGCAGCCCGGCGGCACCGGGGCCGACGAAGGCCAGGCCGAGCGGCCAGCACGCGCGCAGGACGCCCGAGGTGAGCAGGACGCGGTGCCGTCCGAACCGGGCGACCAGCGGGCGCGCGATCCGTGAGCCGAGCAGGCCCCCGAGACAGGGCACCGAGAAGGCGAGGGCGTAATGCCAGGGGGCGAAGCCCAGCGGGCCGAGCATGAGGACGGTCAACAGCGGCACCGGCACCATGATCAGGGCGTTGACCAGGACCGTGTTGAAGAACAGCGGGCGCAGGACGGGACTGGCCAGGATGTACCGCCAGCCCTCCAGGAGGGACCCCTTCGCCGCCCCGGTGGGCGCCGGCCGTGGCTCGCCGCCACCGATCGCCCGGATCCCCAGCGCGGACAGCAGATAGCTGACGGCGTCGGCCAGCAGGGTCGTCACAGGACCGAAGAGCCCGATGGCGGCACCGCCGAGGGGAGGCCCGATCACGATGGTCGTCCAGTTCGTGGCCTCGAACCGCCCGTTGGCGATCAACAGGTCGTCCCCGCCGACGAGGGACTTGAGGAAGGCTCCCGAGGCGGCGCCGAAGGTGATGTCGGCCGCCGCCACGACCACCGACACGGCCAGCAGCTGGACGAAGCTGAGCACACCGAGCACGTATGCGGCGGGCACGCTCAGCAGGGCGGCGAACCGGACGAGGTCCATTGCGACCATCACCGGTCTCTTGCGGCGGAACTCCACCCAGGGTCCGAGCGGCACCGCCACCGCGGCCCCGACCGCGAGTCCCACGGCCGCCAGTGCGGACACCGCGGCAGGGCCGGAGTGCAGCACCAGGACGGCGATCAGCGGGAAGGCGCCGAACGACAGCGAGGTGCCGAACGCACTGACCGCGTAGGCCGCCCACAGCCACCCGAACCGCCGCCCCAGCGACCGCTTCCCGTTCACGCCCGAAACCCCCTCGTCGACAACCTCACGTTGACCGACGCCATCCAAGCGAGTGCCGGGCCCGCAGATCAAACAACCGCGGCACCTGCAGCCCACAACCCGCGGTTGTGGCATGACGGTCTAGGCTTCCGGCATGGATCTCGACGCCGTACGCACCTTTGTCGCCGTGGCGGACGCGGGGCGGTTCCAGGAGGCCGCCGACCGGCTGACGATCACCCAGCAGGCCGTGTCGAAGCGGGTCGCCGCGCTGGAGAAGGACCTCGGGGCGCGCCTGTTCACCCGCACGCCGCGCGGTGCCCGGCTCACCATCGACGGACAGGCGTTCCTGCCCCACGCCCGCGAACTGCTCCGGGCCGCGGAACGGGCGGCCGCTTCGGTGCGGCCGGGCAGCCGGGCCCTGCGCGTCGACGTGATCGGCCGCCGCCTCGCGCCGGCCGAACTGCTGCGCGCCTTCCACCGCACGCACCCCGACATCGAACTCGACGTCGTCACCCTCTTCGACGCCGACGCGGCCGTCGCCGCACTCCGGTCCGGCACGATCGACGCCACCTTCCGCGCGGTCCCGCATTCCGCGGGACAGTCGGCCGACGACATCGAGTCCGTACGGGTCTACGACGAGCCGGTCCAACTGCTCACCGGCCCCGGCCACGCGCTCGCGGGAGCCCGCTCGGTGGAGCTCCCCCGACTGGCCGGGCACCGCATCTGGATGCCCGGCCTGGTCACCGGAACCGAGTGGGGCACCTACTACGACGACCTCGCCGCCGCCTTCGGCCTCACCATCGAGGTCACCGGCCCCGACTTCGGCACCGACCCCCTTCTCGACACCATCGCCGACTCCTCGGCCCTGGCGACCCTCGTCGGCGAGCTGACCCGTCTGGTCTGGCCGTCCGGCCAGGACCTGCGCCGCATCCCGGTGCACGGGCCCACGCCGGTCTACCCCCACTCCCTGATCTGGCGCGCCGACAACGCCCACCCGGCACTCGCCGCCCTTCGGGCGCACCTGCACGCCACCCGGCCGGAACCGCCGGGCGTGGGGACGTGGGCACCTGGCTGGGCCTAGGCCCAGGTGCCGATCACGACGTGGGCGTAGTGCTCCTCGGAGACCGCGAGGCGGGGTGTCAGGCCGCTGCGGGTGAAGGCGTCGACGGCGGCGGAGGCCTGGCGTTCGCTGGTCTCGACGAGGAGGCAGCCGCCGGGGGCGAGCCAGTGAGGGGCTTCGGTGGCGACGCGGCGCAGGATGTCCAGGCCGTCCGCGCCGCCGTCGAGGGCGACCAGGGGCTCGTGGTCGCGGGCCTCGGTGGGCAGGAGGGCGACCTCGTCGGTGGGGACGTAGGGGACGTTGGCCGCGAGGATGTCCACACGGCCGCGCAGGTCGGCGGGGAGGGCGTCGAAGAGGTCGCCGGTGTGGGCCCTGCCGCCCGCGTCGGCGGTGTTGCGGCGGGCGCAGTCCACCGCGGCCGGGTCGATGTCGGCGGCGTGCAGCTCGACCGGGCCCAGCGCGGCGGCGAGCGCGGCGCCGACCGCACCCGAGCCGCAGCACAGGTCCACGACGACGGAGGCGTCCGGCGCCTGGGCGAGGGCCTGTTCGACGAGGAACTCGGTGCGACGGCGGGGGACGAAGACGCCGGGGCCGACGGTGATGCGCAGTCCGCGGAACTCCGCCCAGCCGACGACGAGTTCGAGGGGGTGTCCGGTGACCCTGCGGTCCACCATGCCGGCCAGTTCGTCCGGGGTGCGGGCGGCGGCGAGGATCAGGCGTGCCTCGTCCTCGGCGAAGACACAGCCCGCGGTGCGGAGTGCGGCGACGACGGAGTCGGCAGAGGTGAAGCGGGGAGAGAGTGAAGGCATGGAAGCCGAGAGCCTTTCGGGAGCCGAAGGGTGCTCCCGCGGTCACCTACGGGCGGTGATCCGCGCCGATTCGAGGAGAGAGCACCCGATCTGACACAGCGTCGATGGGTCTCACCTCCTTGGTCCCGCACGGCTGGGACCGCCCTCAGCCGGAGCGCCACCCTACCCCAGAACGGCACGAGTTGTACTCTGCAACCAGTACTGCGAGGGAGGTCCGGTGGAAGCAGCAACGGCCGTGGAGACGATCCAGCGCGAGATGACGGTCTTCGCGCGACGGGCCCGGGCCTCGGCGGGCCGCCTGCATCCCGAGCTGTCGCTGGTGTCGTACACGCTCCTCGGGCATCTCGAGGAGCGCGACGGCTGCCGCGCCACCGACCTGGCCGCCCACTACGCCCTGGACAAGTCCACGGTGAGCCGCCAGGTCGCCGCTCTGGAGCGGGCCGGTCTCGTCGAACGGCGCCAGGACCCGGAGGACCACCGGGTCCAGGTGCTGCATCTGACCGAGGCGGGTCGGCACATCCTGGGCCAGGTCACCGTGAGCCGCCGCGCGGCCGTCGGCGAGCGGCTCGCGGACTGGTCGCCGGAGGACCTGGAGCGGTTCGCCGGGTACCTGGTGCGTTACAACGCCTGGCCGCAGTCCGGCTGACGGGGACTAGGACACCGTCTCCGGCAACCGCTCGGGCACCCGTGCGGCGAGGAAGGCGGTGGTGCGCCGGAGCCGGAAGCCGAGGGACTCGTAGAGCCGGATGGCACCGGTGTTCTTCGCGCCCGTGTGCAGGAACGGGGTCTCGCCGCGCTCGCGTATGCCGTGCGCGACGGCGAGGATCAGCCGGGTCGCGAGACCCTGGCCGCGGACTCCGGCGTCGGTGCAGACCGCGCTGATCTCCGTCCAGCCGGGCGGGTGCAGCCGTTCCCCCGCCATCGCGACGAGGGCGCCGCCCCGGCGTATGCCCAGGTAGGTGCCCATCTCTATGGTGCGGGGCAGGAAGGGTCCCGGCCGGGTCCGTTCGATCAGGTCGAGGATCTCGGGGACGTCGGCGGGGCCGAGCCGGACCGCCTCCGGGTCGGGTGCGGTGGTGAGGCCGTCGTCCACCAGCTGGACGCCCTCGACGTGGAACGTGATCTCCCAGCCCTCCGGGACCTGTCCCGCGTAAGCCGTCAGCGGTACCTCTGCGCCGGGGCCCGCGAGCGCCGCGAGGTCGGCCCAGTCGCCGTCGTCGGGCTCGTCGGGCAGGGCCAGCCACGGCGAGACGTCGACGGGGTAACGGAGGACCCGGCCGCGCTTCTCGGCGAAGTGGGCGTGCGGGCCGGTCAGGGAGGCGAGGGCGGGGTTGTCGAGGACGTGCGGGGCGCCGGCGGTCATCGGGCGACCTCGATGACCGTCTTGCCGCGGGCATGGCCTTCCTCGACCGCGCGCAGCGCCTCGCCGGCACGGTCGAGGGGAAACGTTTCGGTGATGTGCGGGTCCAGGTCGCCCTTGAGCACGAGCCGCGCCAGCTCCTCCAGTACGGCCGCGTCGCGGGCCCTCGTCACGCGGGTGCCGCCCAGCCGCCGCACGTCCTCCTCCGGGGCGCCGGCGGTGATCAGCCTCGTCCGGTCGGTGAGCAACTCGGCGGCCTCGGCGAGCACTTCGCCGCCGACGAGGTCGTACACCCCGTCGATGCCGTCCGGCGCGGCCGCCCGGGCCCGCTCGGCCCAGGCCGGCCCGGAGGAGACGTGCTCGGCGCCGAGCGACTCGACGAAGTCCTTCTTGCCCTCGCTCGCGACGCCGACCACGCGAAGCCCGAAGGCACGGGCGATCTGCACGGCCGCCGCGCCGACTCCCCCGCCCGCGCCGGTCACCAGCAGCGTCGCGCCCCGGGGCAGATCGAGCTGGCGGACCCCGTCGTAGGCGGTCGCGGCGGCGACGGGCAGGGTGGCGGCGGCCACGTGGGACAGTTCGGCGGGCTTGTGCGCGGCGATCACGACCGGCACCAGGGTGTACTCGGCGTAGCCTCCGCTGAGCGTGTTGCCGAAGACGTCGTCCCCGACCGCGAACCCCTCGACATCCTCGCCGAGCTCCGCCACGACACCGGAGACCTCGCTGCCGAGCACCGCGGGGAAGGCACGGTCACCGCTGTCGCCGGGGCGCCGGTAGCCCGAGCGGATCTTCCAGTCCACCGGGTTCACGCCCGCCGCACGGACGGCCACCAGGAGCTGACCGGGTCCGGGGCTCGGCCGGTCCACGTCCACGAACGCCTCGGTCTCCGGTCCGCCGTACCGCGTGAAGACGTACGCCTTGGGCATCTGCTTCCTCGCTCTCCTCGCACTGTCACCGGGACACCGTCCCGGCACTCCAGCGCCAAGGAGCGGCGCGCGACGGCTATTCCCGGCCCCGCCCAGTGTTCATACGGCCGCAATGATCGGGGCACTGACCTGGGACGGAGCAGGGTGCGGCGACAGCGTACGGTTTAAGGCATGAACGTCACCCGAGGCTTCACCGGACGCCCCCGCGCCCAGAACACCGGGCTCCCGCCGGGCCAGTACGACGCGGGCGACGACTGGCCCGTGCTCTCCGCCGAGGTCACGCCGGACCTCTCGCCCGCCGACTGGACGTTCCGGGTGGACGGACTGGTCGAACAGCCGCGCACCTGGGACTGGGACGAGGCGCACTCGCTGCCCGCGTCGGCCTACGAGGGCGACATCCACTGCGTGACGAGCTGGTCGAAGTTCGGGGTGCGGTTCGCGGGTGTGTCGCTGGACGCGTTCCTGGCTGTGGTCCGGCCCCATGGGTCCGCCACCCATGCCGTCGCGTACTCGCACACCGGGTACACCACGAACCTGCCGCTCGCGGACCTGACCGGCGGGCGGGCGTGGATCGCGTGGGAGTACGACGGGAAGCCGCTGCCCGCCGAACACGGCGGGCCGGCGCGGCTGCTGGTGCCGCACCTGTACTTCTGGAAGAGCGCCAAGTGGGTGGCGGGGCTGACGCTGCTGGATCACGACGAGCCGGGTTTCTGGGAGCAGAACGGCTATCACGCGCGGGGCAACCCGTGGGAGGAGCAGCGGTACTCCGGTGACTGAGACCTTCGCCCCCGTCACGCGGTTCGCGGTGCCAGGACGTATCGAGGTGAGCAACCGCGCCGCCGAGTGGCAGACCGCCACGCTCACCGAGGTCCGCCGCGAGACCCCGTACGCCGCCACGTTCCGTTTCGCGGTGCCCTCCTGGCAGGGGCATCTGCCCGGCCAGCATCTGATGCTGAGGCTGACCGCCGAGGACGGCTACACGGCCCAGCGCCACTACTCGATCGCCTCCCCGCCGGAGGACTCCGGGCACATCGAGCTGACCTTGGACCGTGTCGAGGGCGGTGAGGTCTCGGGGTGGTTCCACGAGGTGGCGGAGCCCGGTGACGAGGTCGAGGTGCGCGGGCCGCTCAGCGGGTTCTTCGCCTGGCCCGGCGACCGGCCCGCGCTGCTGATCGGGGCCGGCTCCGGGGTCGTACCGCTGATGTCGATGGTGCGGCACCACCGGGCGCGAGGGCTGTCCGTGCCGCTGCGGCTGCTGGTGTCGGCGCGCAGCCCCGAGGAACTCATCTACGCGCGGGAGTTGGGCGCCGAGACGATCCCTGTGTTCACTCGGAGCGCTCCCCAGGGGGTGCCGGTGGGACGTATGGCGGCCGCACATGTGGCGCCGCTCCTGGCTGCGCAGCCCGAGGGTGGGTGGGAGGCTTATGTGTGTGGATCCAACGCGTTCGCCGAGCACGCCTCGCGGCTGCTGGTGGAGGCCGGTCAGCCGGTGGACCGTATCCGGATCGAGCGCTTCGGCTGACGGTGGTGCGCATGTGCGCTCCCCCACAAGTGAACGACGCGGATGGAGGGGTACTACATCTGTGTGACCACTCGCAGGCGGGCGTGGTGCGGAGGTCGACATGCGAACCCGGGTGCGCGGCTGGCGCTGGCGGCGTAATCCGCTCAGGCGCCGGTCGGACGTCGTCGAGGCGTGGACGGTGCTGGCCGTCACTGCTCTGATGCTGCTGGGTGCCCCGCTGGTGGGCGCGGTCGTGGGCTGGTGGGCCCATGACGACGCCCGTGCGGTGGCGGCCGCGCAGCGCTCCGAACGCCACCGGGTCCGCGCGGAGGTCGTCGGCAGGGTCCCGGACTCGCTGCCCACGGTCCAGGGCGGCCGGGAGCGCTCCTACCGGGTGACCGTGCGCTGGACGGAGGCCGGTGGCGCCGCGAAGACGGCCACCGCCCGGGTCCCGACGGGTACCGACCAGGGCGAGAAGGTCGACGTGTGGTTCGACTCCCGGGGCCGGAGCGTGGCCCCGCCGCCGGACGAGACCGCGGTCTGGCAGCACACGGTGACGATGGGTGCCTGTGGCGCGGGCGCCGCGATCGCGGTGATCCTCCTCGGCCACACACTCGTCCGCGGTGCGGCGGCCCGCCACCGGCTCGCCGAGTGGGAACGGGACTGGGCTCTCACCGAACCACTGTGGACCCGCCGCCGGGCCTGACCGAGCGGTCCGGGCCGGCTCCCTCACGTCCTCACCGACGGCCGACGCCTACGCCCCCTGCTGCATCCGGCGCGCGATCGTCCCGTGCGTACGCAGCGCGTCCGTGAGCCCCGGCAGCACGGGTTCACCCCGCTCCACGAGGATCCGCCCGCCGACCACCGTGATCCAAGCGCCGGGCCGGACCGAGCACGCCCGGCCGGCTCCCTCGGACGGCCGACGCCTACGCCCCCTGCTGCATCCGGCGCGCGATCTTCCCGTGCGTGCGCAGCGCGTCCGGGAGCCCCGGCAGCACGGGTTCACCCCGCTCCACGAGGATCCGCCCGCCGACCACCGTGGTCCAGGCGCGGGCCGGACCGCAGCGCAGCCACGCCTCCACCGGGTCGGTCAGCGCGCCCGCGAGCGCCACCTCGTGCAGGTCCCAGACGACCAGGTCGGCGCAGGCCCCCGGGCGCAGGTGACCGATCTCGTCCGCGCGGCCCAGACAGCGCGCCGAGCCGCTGGTCGCTAGGTCGAGCGCGTCGCGTGCGGTCATCGCGCCGGGTCCACCCCGGTAACGGCCGAGCAGCAGCGCTCCCCTGGTCTCCATCCAGAGCGAGGCGTGGTCGGTGGAGGCCGAACCGTCGCAGCCGATACCGACCGGCATCCCGAGCTCGCGCATCTCCGCCACCCGCGCGGTCCCCCCGCCGATGAGCATGTTGGAGCTCGGACAGTGGGCCACGCCGACACCCGCGGCCGCGAGGCGGCGCAGCTCGGCGTCGTTCGGGTAGATGCAGTGCGCGACCCAGGTGCGCTCACTCATCCAGCCGGTCTCCTCGAAGTACTCGACGGGCCGGCAGCCGTACGTCTGAAGGCAGTAGGTGTCCTCGTCGCGGTCCTCGGCGAGGTGGGTGTGCAGCCGGACGTCGTGGCGCTCCGCGAGTTCGGCGGTCGCCGTCATCAGCTCCTTGGTGACGGAGAACGGGGAGCAGGGAGCGAGGGCGACCCTGATGAGCGCGCCCGGCGAGGCGTCGTGGTGCGCCTTGATGAGTCGCTCGCTGTCGGCGAGGACCTCCTCGTCGGTCTGGGTGACGCTCCGCGGCGGGAGCCCGCCGTCCTCCACCGAGCGGGTCATCGAACCCCGCGTCGCGTGGAAACGGAAGCCGATGTCCCGCGCGGCACGGATCTCCGCGTCCACGAGGTGGGGGCGCGGATGGACGTAGAGATGGTCCGAGGACGTCGTACAGCCACCCATGAGCAGCTCGGCCATGCCGACGTACGCCGAGACGTAGGCGGCCTCCTCGTCGAGAGCGGCCCACAGGGGGTAGAGGGTGGTCAGCCAGTCGAAGAGGGAGCCGTTCACCGCGGGGGCGTAGGAGCGGGTGAGGTTCTGGTAGATGTGGTGGTGCGTGTTGACCAGGCCCGGGGTGACGAGGCGGCCGGCCGCCGAGAGGGTCGTCCGGGCCTCGGGCTCGGTGCCCGCGGTGCCGACTGCGGTGACCCGACCATTCGCGACGGCCAGCCAGCCGCCGGCGATCTCCCGCTCCCCGTCCACGACCAGCAGTCCGGCGTCCTTGACCAGCAGATCCACGGCTGTCGACATGGCGTCATGGTAGCCAGCCGGTGCCGCAAAAGGCCTGGCGAGTCGTCCGACCACGCACGTACGGTGTGATCATCCGGCACTGTCCCTTTCGCAAAGGCGGTCCTACATGGCCCTGTTCGACCTCCCCATCGACGAGCTGCGCGAGTACCGCAGCGAGTCCACCGAGCCCGAGGACTTCGACGCGTTCTGGTCCAAGACCCTCCAGGAGGCCCGCGAGTTCGACCTGAACGCCCGCTTCGACCTCGTCGACACCGGCCTGACCACGGTCAAGGTGTACGACGTGACGTTCGCCGGGTTCGGCGGCCACCCGGTCAAGGGCTGGTTCACGATCCCCGCCGAGGTCTCCGCCCCGGTGCCGGTGGTCGTGGAGTTCATCGGGTACGGCGGCGGGCGCGGTCTGCCGCACGAGCATCTGCTGTGGGCGTCGACGGGCCGGGCGCACTTCGTGATGGACACCCGGGGTCAGGGCAGTGCCTGGGGCGGCGGTGGCGGCACCGCGGATCCGGTGGCCGGCGCGCCCGCGTACCCCGGGTTCATGACGCGGGGCATCGACGCGCCCGAGAACTACTACTACCGCCGGGTGTTCACGGACGCGGTGCGTGCGGTGGAGGCGGCCCGTTCACACCCGCTGACCGACCCGGCACGCACGGTCGTGCTCGGCGGCAGCCAGGGCGGGGGCATCTCGATCGCGGTCGGCGGCCTGGTCCCGGATCTGGCGGCGGTCGCCCCGGACGTGCCCTTCCTGTGCGACTTCCCGCGCGCGGCGACCGTGACGGACCGTCACCCGTACCGGGAGATCGGCCTCTATCTCAAGACGCACCGCGGCCGCTTCGAGGACGTCCTCGGCACCCTCGCCTACTTCGACGGCGTGCACTTCGCGAGCCGCGGCCGTGCGCCGGCGCTCTTCTCTGCGGCCCTGGAGGACCAGACCTGCCCGCCCTCCACCGTCTTCGCGGCCTTCAACGCCTGGGGCCACGACGACAAGGCCATCGAGGTCTACGACTTCAACGACCATGAGGGCGGCGGCCCCTACCAGGAGGCGGCGAAGCTGGGCTGGCTGCGCTCCTACGCCTGAGTCCTGCCGGATGCCTTCCACCCAGTCCGACCAGTCGGTATGTTCTGGGAGCCCGGGTCGCGTCGCGGCCCGGGCTTCCGGCGACGACGGAGGGCCCATGTCCGAGCACCAGCCACTTGTCCACGGCCACTGCGACGAGCGCTTCATGGCAGTGCGCACGGCGTTCGAGGAGAACTTCCGGGACCGTGCCGAGCTGGGCGCAGCGGTGAGCGTCATGGTCGGCGGCGAGATGGTCGTGGACCTGTGGGGCGGCTGGGCCGACGCGGCCCGCACCCGCCCCTGGGAGCGCGACACGCTGGTCAACGTGTGGTCGACGACGAAGGGCCCGACGGCCCTGTGCGCCCACATCCTCGCCGACCGGGGCCTGCTCGACTTCGACGCCCCGGTGGCCGCCTACTGGCCGGAGTTCGCCGCCGCGGGCAAGGAGAAGGTCCTGGTACGGCACCTGCTGTCGCACCGGGCCGGGCTGTCCGGGCTGCGCGAGCCCCACTCCCTCGCCGAGCTCTTCGACTGGGAGCTGACGACGGAGCGGCTCGCCGCGATGGAGCCCTGGTGGGAGCCGGGCACGGTGTCCGGGTACCACGCGTTCACGTACGGCTTCCTGGTCGGGGAGGTCGTCCGGCGGGTCTCGGGGCTGCTGCCGGGCGCCTTCCTGGAGCGGGAGGTGACGGGGCCGCTCGGCATCGACTTCACCATCGGACTGCCGGAGAAGGAGGCCGGGCGGGCCGCCGAGCTGGTGCATCCGCCGGCCGCGTCGGCAAGCGAACAGGCCGCGATCTTCGCCCAGTTGGCGCCCGCGGCGATCGCCGCGCTGGCCAACCCCGGGGCGGGAGCGGCGGAGGCGAACACGCCCGAGTGGCGAGCCGCCGAGATCCCCGCCGCGAACGGCCACGGCACCGCCCGGGCCGTCACCGCGCTCTACGGGATCTTCGCGGGCCGCGGTGCCCACGACGGCCACCGGGTCCTGTCCCCCGAGGCCGCCGAGCGGGTCCGCGAGAGCCAGGGCAGGTGCCGCGACCTGGTCCTGGGCGCGGGACTCGGCAGCGATACGGAGCTCGGGCTCGGCCTGTGGCTCAGCGGGCCGAACGGCTCGTACGGGCCGAATCCGCAGGCCTTCGGACATGACGGCTTCGGCGGATCCTGCGGTCTGGCCGATCCGGAGGCGGGGGTCTCACTGGGCTATGTGATGAACCGGATGGGTCCTCACATAGCCGACGATCCCCGGAAGATGGCGCTGATCGACGCGTTGTACAGCGTGCTGTGACGGCGGGACGTCCGCGAGGGTTCACGACGGCCCGGACAAGGTGGGCATCCGGGCCGCCTGGACCGGACGCCTCGCCACGACCATCCGGACCCGTGGGCTGCCGTCCCGGCGCACGCCGAACTCGGGCAGGGCGTACAGCTCCACCCGGAGGCCTGCCCCTTCCAGTTCCCGTCGTACGTCCCCCAGCCGGAAGTCCCGGTAGTACATGACGAACGGCGGTCGCCAGAGGGCGTTGCGCACCCGCATCGCGGCGTCGAAACCGAGGAGCGTCCAGTAGGCGGGAGACGAGGGGCGGGGCGGGGCGACGACCGGGAAGGCGAAAGTGCCGCCCGGCCGGAGCACCTCGCGGGTCTGGGCGAACAGGCCGGGCAGTTCGGCAGGCAGGAAGTGGCCGAAGGCTCCGAAGCTCACGACGAGGTCGAAGGAGGCGGGGGCGAACGGCAGGGCGCGCGCGTCACCCCGTACCCAGGACACCCGCGGCCCCCCGGACCGCGTCCGCTGTCGGGCCACGTCGAGCATACCGGCGCTGAAGTCGACCCCGGTCACGCTCTCCCGGCAGACCCGGGTCAGCACCCGGGCTCCGGCGCCGGTACCGCAGCACAGGTCGAGCCCGGCGTCGAAGGGGCCCATGCGGCGCAGCGCGGACGCGACGGCGTCCAGCACCGAGTCCGGCGTACGGAAGGGGGTGTGGTCGAACTTGGGGGCGAGCAGGTCGTAGCCGCGCTCGACGGACGACAGCGCCTGCACGGCGAGTTCACGGAGGCTGGGGCCTTCTGGGCTGAACATCCGCGTCAGCTTAGGGGAGCGCGGCGTTTCAGAATGGCAAGAGCGCGCTCGCACCAGCGGATGACGTCCGTTTCGAGGGTGATTCCGCCCATGAGCGTGAGGTAGGGGCCGATCCGGTCGGCCTCCGCGAGATATCGCTCTTCGGTGCGGCCGTCCAGAAGCCTCTCCCGTAGACGCTCATAGCGGGCGAGTTTCCCACGCGCCCAGGACATGCGCTCCTCGACCAGCGCCCGGGTGGCCTCGGGGTCGACGCCGTCCATGGCCTGGATCTTGATCAGGAACTCGTCACGGAGGGCGGCCGGTCTGCGGGGCGGTTCGGCGGCGAACGCGCTCAGCTCGCATCGGCCGGTCTCGGTGAGGGTGAACAGCCGCTTGTTGGGCCTGCGTTCCTGCTGCACCACGCGAGCCTCGATCAGCCCGTCCTGCGCCAGTCGTTCCAGCTCGCGGTAGAGCTGCTGAGGTGTCGCGGGCCAGAAGTTCGCCAGCGAGACGTCGAAGGACTTGGACAGTTCGTAGCCCGAGGCCTCGCCCTCCAGCAGGGCCGCCAGGACGGCGTACTTGAGCGACATATGGACACGCTAGCAGCAGGTGATTAATCTACTCCACACCTACTCAACAAATTGACTATGGAGGCTCGATGCGAGCGTTCCGAGAAGCAGTCGAAGCCGGTGACCTCGACGCCGTGGAGGCCTTGCTGGCCGAGGACGTGGTCTTCACGAGTCCGGTGGTGTTCAAGCCGTATGAGGGCAAGGCCATCACGGCGGCGATCCTGGGCACCGTCATCAAGGTCTTCGAGGACTTCCGCTATGTGAGCGAGCTGAGCAGCGAGGACGGCCGCGACCACGCGCTGGTGTTCGCGACCCGGGTCGGCGAACGGGCGCTGGACGGCTGCGACTTCATCCACCTCGACGAGAGCGGCCTCATCGACCGGCTGATGGTGATGGTCCGTCCGCTGTCGGGCGCACAGGCTCTGGCGGCGGCCATGGGGGCGCGGTTCGAGCAGATCGCGAAGGAGGCGGAGGCACGGTCCGCGTCCGCTTCCTGAGCTGAGGGCTCCTGCTCTCACGCGCCGGTCAGGGCGAGCGCACCCGTGCCCGGTGAAGGCGATCACGAACGCACTCGACGGCGCGCGACGTCGGCTTTCGGCAGGGGCTCCGCGGTCCGGCTCCGCGGCGCGCGCAGCAGCACCAGCGCGCAGCCGATGCCGGCCACCGCGAGCGCGACACACGCGGTGAACGCCGCCTGATAGCCCGCCGTCAGGGCCGCGAGCCGCTCGGTGCCGACGGTGTGCGACACGCTCGCGGAGGTGACGACGGCGACCCCGAAGGCGCCGCCGATCTGGAACGCGGCCGTCTGGATGCCGGAGGCGACTCCCGAGTCCCGCTCGCCGACGCCGGTCAGGGCGGCGATGGACCCGGCGACCGCGCAGGCCCCGACGCCCGGTCCGAAGAGCAGCAGCGCGGGGAGCAGGTCGCGCAGGAAGCCGCCGCCCACCGGCACCCCGGACAGCAGCAGGGCGGCGAGTGCGGACAGCGACAGTCCGCCCACGGCGACGGGCCGGGCGCCGATCCGGGTGACCAGGGCCTGTCCGGCGTACGACCCGACGACCGCGCCCAGCGGCATCACGACGTTGGCGAGGCCGAAGCGCAGCGGGGACCAGCCGAGGACGCCCTGGCCGTACTGGGACAGCGTGTACGACATCCCGAAGGCGGTGGCACCGAGCAGGAACACGACCAGGTTGGCGCCGCTCACCGTCCGGGAACGCAGCAGGCGCAGGGGGACGAGCGGGGCCGCGGCTTTGGACTCGGTACGCAGGAAGACGAGGGCGAGGACGACGGCGAGGGCCAGCAGGCCCGTCGTCCGCGGCGACAGCCATCCGGCGCGGGGTGCCTCGACGACGGCGTACACACAGGCGACCAGGGCGCCGGTGGCGGTGAGGGCGCCGATCGGGTCGAAGGAGCGGGTGCGCGCCTCGGTGCGGCTCTCGCGCAGCAGCAGCGGGCTCAGGGCCAGCATGGCCAGGGCGACGGGTGCGTTGAGGAAGAAGACCCACTGCCAGCCGAGGACGTCGGTGAGGGGGCCGCCGATCAGCAGGGCGGCGGTGGCGCCGAAGCCGCCGCTGCCGGACCACAGGGCGAGGGCCTTGTTGCGCTCGGGGCCCTCCTCGAAGGTGTTCAGCAGGATCGACAGCGCGGTGGGCGCCATGACGGCGGCCGAGACGCCCTGCACGGCACGCGCGCCGACCAGCACGGCCGCGGTACCGGCGAACCCGCACAGCAGCGAAGAGAGCCCGAACAGCAGCGTGCCGGTCATGAAGACCCGGCGACGGCCCAGCAGGTCCGCGACCCGCCCGCCGAGCAGCAGCAGTCCGCCGAAGCTGAGCAGATAGGCACTCATCACCCATTGAGCGCCGCTCGCGGAGAAGCCGAGGCCGTCAGCGATCGACGGCAGGGCCAAGACGACGATCTGCGCGTCCAGGATCACCATGAAACCGGCGACACAGAGCAGACAAAGGGCGTACCAGCGGCGGGAGTCGGCGGCGGTCATGGGGGCCTCCGGTGTCTCGGGGCTGCCTTCACCCCACCGACGAACGGCAGCTACGGGGATCGACACTCCCCGAGGCGTTTTTCGAGGAAGTGCCGCTCGGCGTCGTTCTCCACCAGCTCCAGGGCCCGCTCGTACGCCTGCGCCGCCTCGGTCGTACGGCCGCTGCGGCGCAGCAGGTCGGCGCGCGTGGCCGGCAGCAGGTGGTAGCCGCTCAGCTCACCCTCCCGCTCCAGTTCCGCGACCAGCGCCAGTCCCGCCTCCGTGCCCTCCGCCATGCCGACGGCCACCGCACGGTTGAGGCGGACCACGGCCGAGGGCACGAAGCGGACCAGCTCGCCGTAGAGAGCGGCGATGTCGGCCCAGTCGGTGTCCTCGGCCGTGGCGGCGGTGGTGTGACAGGCGGCGATGGCGGCCTGGATCTGGTACGGCCCGGGACGGCCGCGGCGCAGCGCGGTCTCCAGCAGGGCGGCGCCCTCGTCGACCTCGGCGTGGTCCCACGCGGTGCGGTCCTGCTCCTCCAGCGTCACCAGTTCACCGTCCGCGTCCACGCGGGTCTCGCGGCGGGCGTCGTGCAGAAGCAGCAGCGCGAGCAGACCGAGGGCCTCGGGTTCGTCGGGCATCAGCCGGGCCAGCACGCGGGCCAGCCGGATCGCCTCCGCGCACAGGTTCCGTCGTACGAGATCGGCCCCCGAGGTGGCCGCGTACCCCTCGTTGAACAGCAGATAGATCACGCCGAGCACGCCGGTCGTGCGCTCGGGCAGGAGGTGGGCGGGCGGTACGCGGTAGGGGATGCCGGCGTTGCGGATCTTCTTCTTGCGCGCGCACCAGGCGCTGTGCCATCGTCGCCTCGGGGACGAGGAAGGCGCGGGCGATCTCCGGTGTGGTCAGGCCCGCGAGGGTGCGCAGGGTCAGGGCCACCCGGGCCTCGATGTGCAGCGCGGGGTGGCAGCAGGTGAAGATCAGCCGCAGCCGGTCGTCCTGGACACCGCTGTCGTCGTACGGCTCCTCGGGTGCCGTGAGCATCGCCGCCTCCCGTAGTTTCCGTGCCCCGACCGCCTCCCGGCGCAGCACGTCCATGGCCCGGTGGCGGGCGGTCGTGGTGAGCCAGGCACCGGGGCGGCGCGGGACGCCGTCGCGCCGCCACCGGTCGAGGGCCTGGGCGAAGGCGTCCTGCGCGCACTCCTCGGCGAGGTCCCAGTCGCCGGTCACCCGGATCAGGGTGGCGACGACCTGGCCCCACTCCTCCTGGAAGGCGGCTGCGACCGCGTCCTCAGCATTCACTCCCACACTGGCCGTACTTCCACCGAGCCGCCCCCGAGCACCGCCGGATGCCGGGACGCGAGGGAGATCGCCTCGTCCAGATCGGCGACCTCGATGAGGTCGATGCCGGCGATGTACTCCTTGGACTCGATGAACGGCCCGTCGGTGAGCAGGACCTCGTCGCCCTGGACGCGCACGGTGGTGGCGTCGGAGGCGGGACGCAGACGGGCGCCGCCCTTGACGAGGTCGCGGCTGCGGACCTCCTCGATGTAGGAGGAGAAGCGGGGGTCGTCGGCGATCTCGGCGGGGCTCAGTTCCTCGCCGCCGACGGGGGTGCAGATCAGCAGGGCGTACTTCATGACGTGGCCTCCGTGACGTGTTCGTGGACGATCAGCCAGCGCGGCCCGGCGTTGCGGTAGCCGGTGGTGACGCGCAGCAGGTTTCCGTCGCTGCGGATGAGGGCGTGGCCGAACGCGATGCTCTCGTCGACGTGGACCCGGAACTCCAGTACCTCGCGGGTGACCGGCCCGGTGGACGCCTCCGTCAGAGCCTTGCGGAGCGCTTCGGCGCCCCTGTGGTGCCGGCCCTGCGCCACGATCTCCGCGTCCGGCGCGTAGCAGGCGACCGTCCGCTCGACGTCCCCGGTGCGGGCCGCGTCCGTCAGTTCGGCGTCGAGGCGGCGGATCTCCCCCTCGGCGTCCTCGTCCTCCCAGAACGGCCGCACCTCCATCGCGCCGATCGTGGCCACGGGGTGCTTCGCGGCCGCCTCGACCGCCTCCTCCAGGCTGTCGCACTCCAGGATGTCGAAGCCGGCGACGTACTCCTTGGTCTCCGCGAACGGCCCGTCGGTGCGCAGTACTTCACCGCCGCGCACCCGCACGGTGACCGCGTCGGCGGGCAGCGCGAGCCGGTGCCCGTGCCGCCGTACGCCACGGTCGCCGAGTTCCTCGACCCAGGGTTCGACGGGGGCCATGCCCGAGGCGTCGTTGGTGTCGTCGCCGCAGACGAGCAGCATGTACTTCATGGATCCTCCCGGTCCTCATGAGCTTCCTACACCCACCCGACGAACAGGACCGACTCGAATCGACACCCGACGCGCACGAAAAATGAGGGACCGGAGATCCGGCGCGTCGCGGCCCGGTTCGCGGTTGGATGGTGCCATGACGTCCGACGAGCAGGCGCGGCTGATGCGGGCCAACCAGGCCAACTGGGACGCCCGCACCCCCGTCCACCTCGCCAGCCGGTTCTACGGCCTCGACCAGGACCTCGATCCCGAGCGCTGGTTCGCCGCCTTCGAGTGGGAGGACCTCGGCGACCTCGCCGGCCGTGACGTGCTCCACCTCCAGTGCCATCTCGGCACCGAGACTCTCGCCCTGGCCCGCCGCGGCGCCCGCGCCGTGGGGCTCGACTTCTCGGAGGCGTCGGTGGCGGCCGCGGCCGGCATCGCGGCGCGGGCGGGCGTGGCCGTCGAGTACGTGCAGGCGAACGTCTACGACGCCGTGGAGGCGTTGGGCGGGCGACGCTTCGACGTCGTCTACACCGGCAAAGGCGCCCTGTGTTACCTCCCCGACCTCGAGCGATGGGCAGGCGTGATCGCCCAACTGCTGCGTCCGGGCGGCCTGTTGTACGTCGTCGAGTTCCATCCGCTGCTCAACTCGCTGGGCCCGAAGCCCGCACCGGGCGAGGGACCCGAGCTGCTGCTGCGCCACGACTACCTGGGTGGCGAGGGGCCCGTGCACCGGGACGCGACCCACACCTACACCGACGGCCCGCCCGTCGAGGGGGCCACCGAGAGCTACGAGTGGATGCACGGAATAGGTGAGGTCCTGGGCGCGTTGACGGAAGCGGGACTGAGTGTCCGGCGGCTCCGGGAGAGCGAGGAGCTGCCGTGGCCCCGCTGGCCCCACATGAACCGCACGCCGTCCGGCTGGTGGCGGCTTCCCGAGCCGCGGATCCCGCTTCTCTACGGACTTCTGGCCCATCGCTGACAGTCGCGTGCTATTCTGCCGACAGCACTTGTGTACGCCCTGCTGTGGGCGCCGGTGCCAGTTCCTCCTCAGTTCGCCGGTCGATGTACCGGCTTCTCCTCACCATCTCGTGATCAGTGGCCCTGCCACACCCGAGGTGCTGTTTCCCGCCGCCGAAGGCGCTGTCCGCCTTCCCTCTCGCGGCTTCCCCCCTTCCTTCCGCATGTCCCATGCCTTCCGTCCTCGAAAGGACAGACCACCATGACCACCACTCTCGAACACCCTCCAGTCCAGCAGCAGCCCCCGGTCCGGGCCGTCACCGGCGTTCTCGACATCGACGCGAGCGGGAAGGGCCACCTTCGCGCCGCCGGCCTGCTGCCCTCACCCACCGACCTCCAGGTCTCCCCCGCGCTGATCCGCAGGTTCGGCCTGCGCAAGGGGGACCTCGTCGACGGGGTGCGCGGCACCCAGCGCGCCCTCACCGAGGTCGCCCGGGTCAACGGCCGCACGCCCGGCAGCAACCGCCGGGCCTTCCGGGACCTGACTCCGCTGCACCCGCGCGAGCGGATCCGTCTCGAACACCCGGCGTCCGGCCTGACCGGGCGGGTCGCCGACCTGATCGCACCCGTCGGCAAGGGCCAGCGCGGGCTGATCGTGGCCCCGCCCAAGACCGGAAAGACCGTACTGCTCCAGCAGATCGCGGCCGCCGTCGCCGGCAACCACCCCGAGTGCCGCCTGATGGTGGTACTGCTCGACGAACGCCCCGAGGAAGTCACCGACATGCGGCGCTCCGTGCGCGGCGAGGTGTACGCCTCCACGTTCGACCGCACGCCCAAGGAGCACATCGCGCTCGCCGAGCTGGTGATCGAACGGGCCAAGCGGCTCGTCGAGGCCGGCGAGGACGTCGTGATCCTGCTCGACTCCCTGACCCGGCTGTGCCGGGCCCACAACAACGCGGCCCCCGGCAACGGCCGCACCCTCAGCGGTGGCGTCGACGCCACCGCGCTGATCGGGCCGAAGAAGTTCTTCGGCGCCGCCCGGCTCGCCGAGGAGGGCGGCTCGCTCACCATCCTCGCCACCGCCCTGGTGGAGACCGGCTCGCGCGCCGACGACTTCTACTTCGAGGAGCTCAAGAGCACCGGCAACATGGAGCTCCGGCTGGACCGCGAGCTCGCCTCCCGGCGCGTCTTCCCGGCCGTGGCCATCAACCCGTCCGGCACCCGCCGCGAGGAACTCCTCCTGCCCCCGGCCGAGTTGGCGACCGTGCACGGTCTGCGCCGGGCACTGCAGAGCCGGGACGGACAGGCCAATCTGGAGACCCTCCTGGAGCGCATGCGCGAGACGCCGGACAACGCGACGTTCCTGCGCCGGATCCAGCCGACACTGCCCACCGGCTAGCCCGCGCACTCCGCGACACGCCGGGCAAGCGTGCGGCATCCGGGTGCTCGTGGCCGCCCCACGGCCCGGCCAGCGCGGTGGAGGGCCAGTCCGTTCCTAGCTTTGCGGTATGACTATCGGATTTCCCTCACGGTTTGCCGTCTCGGCCTGCGCACTGTGCATGACGGGACTGCTGGTGTGCGCCCCGGCGACGGCGGCCGCGCGCACGGGCTCCGACCCAGCCGCGCCCGGCGGACCAGGGGCCGCGGCCGCTTCGCCCGACCTGCTGTACCACTCCGGCACCCAGGTCCGGCCGCACCGGGACGCGCCCCGGGTCCCGGACGTGTCCGCGCTGTCGTGGGTGGTGGCCGACGCCCACAGCGGGGAGGTCCTCGCGGCGCACGACGCCCACCGCAGGCTGCCACCGGCCAGCACGCTCAAGACCCTGTTCGCCCTGACCGTCCTGCCGGTGCTGCCCGGCGGCCTCCGGCACACGGTCGGTGCGGAGGACCTCGCGGGCATCGGCCCCGGCAGCAGCCTCGTCGGGGTCGCCCAGGGGCGGACCTACCAGGTAGCCGACCTGTGGCGCGGGGTCTTCCTCAACTCCGGGAACGACGCCGTGCACGTGCTGGCCCGGCTCAGCGGCGGCTGGCGTACGACGGCCACCCGGATGCAGGCCAAGGCGCGCGCCCTGGGCGCCCGAGACACCCACGTCCGCTCCCCCGACGGCTACGACGCCCCGGGGCAGGTCTCCTCCGCGTACGACCTCGCGGTCTTCGGCCGGGCGGGGCTGCGCAACGCGGACTTCGCGCGGTACTGCGGCACGGCCGAGGCGAGGTTCCCCGGCCGGGGCGGATGGTCGTACGGGATCCGGAACACCAACCGGCTGCTGACCGGCGCCGACGGGGTGGAGCCCTATGACGGGCTGATCGGGATCAAGAACGGCTACACGAGTCAGGCCGGCAACACGCTCGTCGCCGCCGCCCGCCGGGGCGGCCGGACGCTGGTCGTAACGGTGATGAACCCACAGTCGGGCGGTGGCTTCGCGGTCTACGAGGAGGCGCGCCGGCTGCTCGACTGGGGGTTCGGCTCGGCCGGGCGGGTGGATCCGGTGGGCTCGCTGGACGCGCTGCGGGCGAGACCGAGACCGCGGCCGGGGCCCGAGGCCGTACCGGTCGCGGCGGCGGTCGCACCGGACGATGACGACGGGCCGGGCTGGCTGGAGACCTGGGCCATCCTGGGCGCCGCCGGAATCGGTGCGGGGTCGATGGCCGTGGCGTTGGGGTCCCGGGTCGGGCGTTCGGCTCGCGGCTGACCGACGGGCAGCCACAGCAGCAGGCCGAGGGTGATCCAGGTGTAGGTGTTGCTGCCGAGGAAGCCGTCGATGCCCGACGCGTCGTCGAACCACAGCCACACCACGCTGGTGCACAGCACGGCGTACAGGGCGCCCGCGATCCGCAGGTGCCCGGTACGCACGAGCACGGCGAAGGAGGGCAGCAGCCACACCAGGTGATGCACCCAGGTGATCGGGCTCACCAGACACGCGGTCAGACCGGTCAGCGCGAACGCGGCCGCCCAGTCCCCCGCCACCACGGCCCGCCGGCCCCGTACGGCCCACACGCCGAGGGTCAGCACCACGGCCACCGCCCAGACCGCGCGGTCCGGTTCGCCGAGCCGCGCCAGGATGCCCTGCAGCGACTGGTTGGAGACATAGTCGAGGCGGCCCACCCTGGTCGTGTCCCACATGGCGTCGGTCCAGTAGAAGCGCGAGGCGTCCGGGGCCACGACGGCCGCGAACCCCGTCGCAGACAGGGCCACGACCGTGGCGACCGCCGCCGCGCGCCAGCGCTTGGCGACCAGAAGCAGGCCGATGAAGAGGGCCGGCGTGAGCTTCACCGCGGCGGCCAGACCGATACCGACACCGGCCCGGCGTCCCCGGCCCGTCGCGAGCAGCCACGCGTCGACCAGGACGAGCGCCAGCAGCAGGAGGTTGACCTGGCCGAAGCTGAAGGTGTCGCGCAGCGGTTCGAACAGTGCGAGCACGCAGGCGCCGAGAGCGCAGCCGTACCAGCCGTGCCGCCGCCAGGCCCGGCCGGTGAGGAGGCGCACGACGACGGCCAGTGCCGCCAGGTTGAGCAGCAGGCCCACCGCGATCGCGGTGCGCAGGTCGAAAAGGGCCATCGGGAGCATGGCCACGGCCGCGAACGGCGGGTAGGTGAAGCCGTACGTCGTCCCCGGCACCCGGTAGTCGTAGAGCCGTCCGCCGTGGTGGACCCAGGTGTCGACGGCTCCGTGGTAGACGCGCAGGTCGAACCAGTCGCGCAGGAGCGGCACGGTCGCCGTGAAGGCGGTGACGGCTGTGACGGCGGCGAGGACCAGCAGCAGTCGGCCGCGATCCGTGGTCGGCGCCCTCATGCCGTACGCCCCGTCACCGGGGCCTGGGCCGTCTGGTGGGCCTGGACGAGCACGACCAGGGCGAGGACGCCTCCGGAGACGGCGAGGACGAGTTGCCCGGCGTCGGCCGGGCCGCCGCTCGGGAGGGTGGCGAGCGCGAGCACGCCCGTCACGGCGGCCACCCGGTGCCGTACCGAGGCGCTGGGCGCGGCAGCCGCTATCAGGAACAGTCCCCACAGGGCGTACCAGGGGCGGATCGCCGGGCCGAGGGCGGCGACGGTGGCGAGGCTCAGGCCCAGGGCGTAGACCGGGCGCGGGCGAAGGCGCAGCCATATGTGGCCGATGACGGCGACGGCGGTCACGACGCCGAGGGCGTGCCAGGCCGGGACGGCCAGCGGGGCCAGGTCGCTGCCGAGACGTTCCAGCAGGGCTCCGGTGGCGCGGCCGAGAAGGCTGGTGAGGGCCCAGTTCCCGGATGACACGGGGGTGTCGAGGGCGCCGATCCAGCCGTAGCCGGTGCCCGCGACGGCCGTGGCGGCGACCGTGGTGGCGGCTGCCGAGACGACGGCCGTCAGGACGGCCCTCGCCGGGTGGTCACCGGCCCGGATCCGCAGCACGACGATCGCCGCCAGCCCCAGGGCGGCGGGCGCCTTGACCAGCGCGGCGAGCGTCACGAGGACCGCGCCCAGGATCGGCCACCGGCCAAGGGCGGCCACCAGGCCGAGGCCGAGCAGACCGAGCATCACGGCGTCGTTGTGGGCACCCGCGACCAAGTGGAGCAGCACGAGCGGGTTGAGGGCACCGAGCCAGAGCGCGGCGGCCGGATCCGCGCCGCTGTGGCGGGCCAGGCGCGGCAGGACCGCCGCCATCAGAGCCACGCCGAGCAGGGCGACGAGCCGCATCCCGAGCAGACCGGCCGGGAGTTCGCCGTGGGACGCCTTGGCCAGCGCGGAGGCCACGCCGAGGAACACGGGGCCGTACGGGGCGGCCGTGTTGCGCCACATCGGGGCGACCTCGTCCGCGAGGGGACCGCCGAGCAGGGCCGGGCCATGGCTGTAGACGTCCATGTGGGCGTCGGCCATGGCGCCTTGGGCGAGGTAGCTGTAGACGTCCCGGCTGAACAGGGGCGGTGCGAGCAGCAGCGGGACGGACCAGATGACGAGGACGGCCATGAGCTCGCGCGTGCCGGGCCGCTTGTCGGGGCTGCGCACCAGGCGGCCGAGGAGGAGCCAGGCCGCGATCAGCAGGACGACGCCGAAATAGGCACCGACCAGGCCGAGTGCCGCTTGGGGCGAGGCAGGGGTGAGGAGTTCGCGGACGGGCAGAGCCCCTGAGGTCTCACCACCTGCGGCGAGGAAGGCGGTGCCGACCAGACCGAGGATCTGGCAGCGACGGAGATCTACGGGAACCTTGGCCAACACATCGGCAGCGTGTCAGTTTCGGGTGGCTGGAAGGCGACGAGGTGACGACCGGGGTATGACCGGTGCGTGGTCGGGTCCGGGATGCGCTCACCCGCTTCTCAGAACACCGAGAGACCCGTCAGCGTCGTGAACCGGTCCAGAGCCGCCACCCCCGCCACGGAGTTGCCCCGCTCGTCCAGACCCGGGCTCCATACGCACAGCGTGCAGCGGCCCGGGACCACCGCGATGATGCCGCCGCCCACACCGCTCTTGCCGGGCAGGCCCACGCGGTAGGCGAAGTCACCCGCCGCGTCGTACGTCCCGCAGGTCAGCAGCACCGCGTTGACCTGCTTGGCCTGGCTCTGGGTGAGCAGTCGCGTGCCGTCGGCGCGCACGCCGTGCCGGGCCAGGAACGTGGTGGCCAGGGCGAGATCGGCGCAGGAGGCCCGGAGGGAGCACTGCCGGAAGTACTGGTCGAGCAGGACCGGGACCGGGTTGCCGATGTTGCCGTACGACGCCATGAAGTGGGCCAGGGCGGCGTTGCGGTCGCCGTGCGCGGACTCGGAGGCGGCGACCTCCTTGTCGAAGTCCAGGGCGGGGTTGCCGGACTCCGAGCGGAGGAAGGCGAGCAGTTCGCCGGTCGCGTCGCCGGTACGGGTGTGGAGGCGGTCGGTGACCACCAGCGCGCCCGCGTTGATGAACGGGTTGCGCGGGATGCCGTTCTCGTACTCCAGCTGGACCAGGGAGTTGAAGGGGTTGCCGGAGGGCTCACGGCCCACGTGCTCCCAGAGTTGGTCGCCCTCGCGGGCCAGGTTCAGGGCGAGGGTGAAGACCTTGGTGATGGACTGCGTGGAGAACGGCTCCCGCCAGTCGCCCACCCCGTACACCGTGCCGTCCAGCTCGGCCACGGCCATGCCGAAACTGCGCGGGTCGCAGGCCGCGAGCGCGGGAATGTAGTCGGCGGGCCGGCCGCGGCCGGGGGTCCGTTCGATCTCGGCGGCGATGCGCTCCAGGACCGGTTGGAACTGCGAGGACATGAGCGTCATCATGCCGCACGCCTGTCTCGCGAGCGTCTCCGGGTCTCCGCCGGCGGTACCGGCAGGAGGCCAATCAGGCATGTCTTGAACCGAACTCCGCGTGCTGGCCCGCTGATCCCGGCCTCACACGTCAGGGTGAGTCTGCGGCCTCCATGAATCGGGGTCCGCTCGGCCATCGAGCAGACAGGAGCGATGTTGCGCCAGCGGAACGAAGGCGACGGAGCCACCGGCTTGCAGCGGTCGGCCCACCGGAAGAGCACGAGGGCGGTCGCCGGTCCGCTGCGGCGAAGTACCGCGGCCGGCCTGTGCGCGACGGCGTTGCTGCTGGCCGGGTGCAGCGCGCCCGCCCCGTACGTACCCCTGCTGGAGAACCCCAGGGACGGACGAACGTTCTATCTCAGTCCGCAGGGAGACGACCGCGACGACGGTCGGACACCGCAGACCGCCTGGCGCACACTCCTGCGCGCCGACGCCCTGCGGTTCAAGCCGGGCGACCGGCTGCGGCTGAAGGCGGGGGCACGTTTCCCGGGCAGACTGACCATCGGTCAGGGGGACGCCGGCAACGCCCGCAAGCCCGTCGTGATCGAATCCTACGGAGAGGGCCGCGCGACGATCGCGGCCCGCGGCACGCGCGCCATCGAGGTGCACAACACGAGCGGCGTCGTCGTCCGTGACCTGACCCTCGTCGGCGACGCCGCGTCCTTCAGATCGCACGAGGGCATCGCCTTCGTCAACGACCTGCCCGGCGACCGGAAGCTGCCGTACGTCCGGGTCTCGGATGTCGAGGTGTCGGGCTTCCGCAACGGCCTCCGGCTGCACGGCGGCACCGAGGCATCCGGCTTCCGCGACGTGGTGATCAGTGACTGCGCACTGCACGACAACCAGGACGCCGGTCTCGTGGCGGACGGCCCGCCCTTCTCCGCGGACGCGCCCGCCTACGCCCACGACGAGGTGACGGTGTCGAGGGTGACGGCGTACCGGAATGTCGGAGACCCCCTCGCGTCCGACCGCAACACCGGCAGCGGCATCGTCCTCGGCAGTGTCCACCGTGGCAGGGTGGAGCGGTCCGTCAGCCACGACAACGGGAGTTCGTCCTCGCCGGACGCCGTCGAGGGTCCCGAGGGCATCTGGACCTACGACTCGTCGTGGATGACGCTGGAGAGGAACGTCTCCTACCGCAACCACACCGGTTCCACGGTGGACGGCGGCGGGTTCGGCCTCGACAACAACGTGTCCCACTCGCTGGTGCAGTACAACCTGGCCTACGGGAACGACGGTTCGGGCTTCCTGGCCTACTCCGCCGCCCCGAACACGGCGCACCGGGACAACACGATCCGGTACAACATCAGCCACAACGACGGCCGCAAGCTCCCGCACTACGGCGGCATCGTCGCGCTGGGATGGCGGGTCGCCGACCTCTCGATCTACCAGAACACGGTGCTGACCACGGCGAACGGCGCCGTCCGCGCACCGGCGCTCCGGCTCGAGCCCAGCCTGCGCGGCGTCACCGTGCGCAACAACGTGTTCGTCACGGACGGCTCGCCCGTCGTCGCGGCGCAGGGGGCCTTCGACGCGTCGTCCGTGCTGATGCAGGGCAACGACTACCACAGTTCGGGAAACTGGGCCCTGCTGTGGGGCGGCCGCGAGTACCGCGACATGGCCACGTGGCGCCAGGCGACGAGTCAGGAGTCGGTGGGCGCGCAGCCCACCGGCACCGACCGCAACCCGTGCCTCGCCCAGGCCCCGGTGCCCGCGGCCGGTCCGAACCTGCGCGGCAGCGAACCGACGCGCGGCGCACTCGCGGGACGGTGTGTCGACACGCTGGCCGCTGCCGCGGTGGACCTGCGGGCCATGGGGATCGACCCCGGGCAGGTGGACTACTTCGGAGCGCCGCTGAGCGGATCGCCCGGCGTGGGAGCCGTGGAGACCGGTCCGCCCGCCTGAGGGATCGTCACCCGAAGGGTGTCGCCCGGCCCCGGCGTCGGAACGTGGACCGGGCGGCCCAGGGCGCGGACGTGCCAGCCGGCCTCCCGCCACAGGACCGGGTCCAGGGCGTTGCGCGCGTCGATCATCCGCGGGGCCCGGACCACCTGGGACAGCTTCACCGGGTCCAGTGCCCGGTACTGGCGCCACTCGGTCAGGTGCAGCACCAGATCCGCGTCCCGGCACGCCTCCATGACGTCCGTGGCGTAGGACGGTCCGGGCAGTGCCAGCCGCGCGTTGTCGATGCCCTCCGGATCGTGCACGCGGACGTCGGCGCCCTGGGCGACGATCTCCGCGGCGACGGCCAGCGCCGGCGAGTCCCGCACGTCGTCGCTGTCGGGTTTGAACGTGGCGCCCAGCACCGCGACCCGCCGTCCGGCGAACTCACCGCCCAGGAGCAGCCGGGCCAGGTCGACGGTCCGCCGCCGCTGCCGGTGGTTGATCTGGTCGACCTGGTGCAGGAAGGACACGGCCTCCCCCACCTGCAGTTCCTCGGCCCGAGCGAGGAACGCGCGGATGTCCTTGGGCAGACAGCCGCCGCCGAACCCGAGGCCCGCGGACAGGAAGGCACGCCCGATGCGGGCGTCATGGCCGAGGGCCTCGGACAGGGTCACCACATCGGCGCCCGAGGCGTCACACACCTCCGCCATGGCGTTGATGAAGGAGATCTTCGTCGCCAGGAAGGAGTTGGCGGCGACCTTCACCAGCTCCGCGGTGGCCGGATCGGTGCTGACGTAGGCGACACCGGCCCGCAGCATCGGTTCGTAGACGTCGCGCAGTGTCCGGTCGGCGTGGGGCGAGGTGACTCCCACGACCAGCCGGTCGGGGCGCAGCGTGTCCTGGACGGCGAATCCCTCGCGCAGGAACTCCGGGTTCCAGGCCACCTCGGCGTCGACGCCCGGGCGGACCTGGGAGGTCACCCTGCGGGTGAGCGTCCGGGTGGTGCCCACCGGCACGGTCGATTTTCCGACGATGAGGCTGTCGCGGGTGAGAAGCGGTGCCAGACCGTCGACGACCGCCTCGACATGGCGCAGGTCGGCGGCGAGGGAGTCGGCGCGTTGCGGTGTGCCGACGCACACGAAGTGCACGTCCGCGAAGTCGGCGGCCTCCTGCAGGGAGGTGGTGAAACGCAGCCGCCCGGCCCGGGTGTTGCGGATGAGGATCTCCGGCAGGCCGGGTTCGAAGAAGGGCGCCCGGCCTGCCGCCAGCGCCGCGATCTTCCCGCTGTCGGTGTCGACACCGAGGACGTCGTGTCCGATGTCCGCCATGCACGCGGCGTGCACGGCTCCTAGGTAGCCCGTACCGATCACGGTCAACCGCATGGGAGTACTCCTGTCTTGGGGCCGCCGAGTCGACGGGTCAGCGGGCGTAGCCGTGGGGGTTGAGTTCCTGGAACCGCCAGGCGTCACGGCACATGGCGGCGAGGTCACGCGTGGTGGTCCAGTCCCAGGCCTCGGCCACCGCGCTCGCGTCGGCGACGAGCTCGGCGACGTCGCCGGGTCGGCGGTCGACGACCTGGTAGGGAATGGGCCGGCCGCTCGCCTCTGCGAAGGCCGCGACCAGTTGCAGGACGGAGGTGCCGGTGCCCGTGCCCAGGTTGAACACCCGCATGCCCGTGCGGTCGTCCAGGTGCTGGAGGGCCACCCGGTGTCCTTCGGCGACATCCATGACGTGGATGTAGTCCCGCACTCCGGTGCCGTCCGGCGTGGGGTAGTCGTCCCCGAAGACGTTCAGCCGCTCCCGTCGGCCCACGGCGACCTGGGCGACATACGGCATGACGTTGTCGGGGACGCCCTGCGGGTCCTCCCCGAGCAGTCCGGCGGGGTGGGCTCCGACCGGGTTGAAGTAGCGCAGGGCGAGCACCTTCATGTCCGTCAGACGGGCGCAGACGTCCTCCAGGATCCGCTCGCACGTCAGCTTGGTGCGGGCGTAGGGATTCGTGGGCGCCACGGGGCTCTGCTCGGTCAGGGGCACGGTCCGCGCGTCGCCGTAGACGGAGCACGACGAGGAGAAGACCAGCCGGCGGACGGCGTGCTCGTGCATGACCGACAGCAGTGCGCAGGTGCCGCCCACGTTCGTGTCGTAGTACTCGACCGGCAGCGCCACCGACTCCCCGACCGCCTTGTGGGCGGCGAAATGGATGACCGCGTCCACCTGATGCGTGGTGAACACCTGCGCGAGGGCGGATCGGTCGCGCACGTCGACCTGGTAGGCGGCGGCGAGCGGTCGGCCCGCGGTCTTCGTGATGCGCTCCAGGGCGTGGGGAGAGCTGTTGACGTGGTTGTCGACGACGACGACTTCGTAGCCGTGGGCGAGCAGTTCGACGCAGGTGTGGCTGCCGATGAAGCCGGCGCCACCGGTCACCAGGACGGTTTCGGTCATCGGGAACCTCGTTCTTCGTCAAAGGAGTGGGACGTTGCGGGCGGGGCTCCGGGCGGCCACCGGCCTCAGCCGGAAAGGAACCCCCGCACATAGGTCGGGAACAGCATCAGCGCGAAACCCAGCGGCACGAGCACGACGAGACCCGAGGCCAGCGGCAGGATCGCCGTCCGCAGCGCCCGGTGCACTCCCACACCCGCGGACCTGGCGGTCTCACGGATGTGCAGCACGCTGACGGCGAGGGTCACCAGCGCGTAGGACAGCGAGCCGAGGAGACACAGGAACACATAGCCGACGGCGGGGCCGGTCAGCTGGCCGACCACGGCCGCGCCGGACAGGACGACGGTGATCAGGAGGTAGGGGAGCATCAGGCGCAGCGGCAACGGCTCCATGCCTTCGCGGACCTTGGGCGTCACCTTGAAGACGACCTTGCTCGGCCTCAGGCGCTGCACCAGCGCGGCCGCGGCTCCCCAGGCCACCCACGGCCAGCGGGTCAGCCCGAACAGCCAGCCCTCCCAGCTCAGCAGCGGCGCGTCGACGGGGCGCAGCAGGCCGCGTCTGCGCAGCAGCCAGGTGAGCAGGATCAGGAAGAACGACATGGCCCAGAAGTGCAGGAGGAAAGCGCCGTAGTTCACGTTGATCCAGGGCTGGCCGGTGATCGCGGCGATCGGCGGCAGCAGCAGGCCGGTGGTGGTCGTCAGCGCGAGCAGCGGATAGTAGGAGAGGGCGAAGGCGAAGCGGATCCGCAGCCGGCCGGGCATGCGCCACAGATGCTTCGGGAGCATGCCCAGCAGCATGTACACCAGGCTCCGCGACCACTGGAACTCCTGTGTCGCCATGGCGGCGAAGGTGATGGGCCCGTCGCCGTGCGCCTCCGCGTCGATGGCGAACGCCCCGTGCCAGCCCGCCGAGTTCAGCAGGAACGTGGTGGCGAAGTCCTCGGCCAGTTCGGGACCGAGCCCGCCGATGTCCTGGAGGGCGCGGGTCCGTACGGCGTAGTGGGAACCGATGCACAGCGGTGCCAGACCGTCGGAGTGGCCCAGTTGCATCGGTCCGTGGAAGGTGGCCTCGCGGTACAGCCGTCCGCGCGCCGACCACGAGGAGCGGGCGTTGGCGTCGCACACGCTGGGTGCGGCGACGTAGCCGACCGCCGGGTCGGCGAACGGCCGGACCACTTCCCCCAGGTAGCGGGGGTGCGGTACGTGGTCGACGTCGAGCTGGGCGACCACGTCGTAGTCGGAGTAGCCCCAGTGGTCGTAGAAGTGCGCGAGGTTGCCCTCCTTGCACCGGGTGCGGCGGGGCCAGACGTCGCGGTGGTACGACGCGACACCGCGGCGGCAGGACACGCGCACGGCGTTGGCCTCGCACCAGTCGAGGATCTCCTGGCTCGGGTCCTCGTCGCACAGCCATACGTCGTAGGGGTGCGGGAATTCCTGGCGCAGCATCGCGCTCAGGGTGGTGCGGGCGACCGGCCAGGGCTCCGACGGTGCCCGGGTCACCACGAACGCGGTCCGCAGCCGGGGCACCTCGACGGCGGGGTCGAAGGTGCGCAGCCTGACCATCACGACGACGAAGTACAGCGGCAGCACGGACAGGTACAGCAGGAGGGCGCTGTTCACCGCGAAGCCCACCAGGCCGATCCGGTGTTCCGGACGCAGCCACCACTCCCAGAAGGTGACGAGGGCGGCCCACCAGCCCACCGCGAGCAGGGACACCTTCATCTGGTCGAGGCGCCCCAGCCGTGGAACGCAGGACGCGGGCCCGGGCGTGAGTCGTTTGCGCGGTTTGGCGAAAACCGGTCCGTCGGCGGGCATGTCGACGACGTTGCCCGCCGAGAGGGTCCGCAGGTGGCTTCTCAGCATCGCCTCGTCGGTGTGCGCCGCATCCGGAGCACCGTCCAGGGCGGTGCCGGGCGTCCTGCCGTGATCCGTCTGGGTCACGACGCGGCGGCGACGGTTGCGCCGACCCCGCAGGAGGCCGCCGTGACGACGCCGTCCTGCTGCCCGCCCCGGATCGCGGAGAGCGCGGCGGCGATGTCGTCCGGCCGGGAGGCGAACCACTCCACCGTTCGCCGCAGACCGTCCTCGATGCCGACCTCGGGGCTCCAGCCCAGCCGCTGCGCCGCTCGGGCGATCGCGGGCCGACGGCGGGTGGGGTCGTCGACCGGCAGCGAGTGGAACTGGATCTCGGCCTGCGATCCCGTGAGGTCGAGAACGAGTTCGGCGAGTTGCAGGACCGTCAGTTCGACGGGATTCCCGAGGTTGACCGGTCCGGGTTCGTCGTGGTCGAGCATGGCGACGATCCCGCGCACCAGGTCGTCGACGTAGCAGAAACTGCGGGTCTGCTTTCCGTCTCCGTACACGGTCAACGGCTCCTGGGCGAGGGCCTGGACGACGAAGCTGGAGACGACCCGGCCGTCGTGCGGGCGCATGCGCGGACCATAGGTGTTGAAGATCCGCACGATTCCCGTGTTCGTTCCGCGGTTCGTCCGGTAGGCCTGGGTCAGTGCTTCGGAGAACCTTTTCGCCTCGTCATAGACGCTGCGCGGTCCGACGGGATTGACATGGCCCCAGTACGTCTCGTCCTGAGGGTGTACCTCCGGGTCTCCGTACACCTCGCTCGTGGAGGCGAGGACGAAGCGGGCGTCGTGGCGTGCCGCGAGCAGCAGCGCGTTCTCCGTACCTCGGCTGCCCACGGCGAGCGTCTCCAGCGGGCGGGCGAGGTAGTCGGGAGGCGAGGCGGGGCTGGCGAGGTGGGCCACCGCGTCGACGGTGCCCGACACCTCCACGGACAGACTGACGTCCCCGCGGACGAGTTCGAAAGCCGGGTCTCCGAGAAAGGGGGCGATGTTCGCCGGGTCGCCGGTCGAGAAGTCGTCGAGGCACACGACTTCGTCGCCGCGCCGAAGGAGTGCTTCGCAGAGATGCGAACCGAGAAAACCGCCGCCACCTGTCACGGCCACACGCATGAATTCTCCTGGACTCACCGAAGGGATTCCATCGCTCCGCCCGGCGCAGAGTGTGCAGGGTCTTCCACCAGGACAGGAGACGGCCTGTTTCGAAGGCCGCACAATTCACGATATGAGTATTAATAAGACTTTACCGGCAATAACGACACGGGCTGCGCCGATCAGCGGGTACCGCCCGAGGGGGCGCTGACTCCCGTCCTCCCGCCACCACTCGGATGTGTCGGGTGCACCACCCCCGGCGCGGTTCACCCCTGGGTGTGACGGCTTCGCGTGTCGGTGCGGCGCGGCACACCGGGACTCACGCGGCACGAGGAGACCGCCCGTCAGATCGCCCGTGCCGGGCCGCTGCCGGCGAGTACCTCCGGACGCAGGAGATCCGCCAGCCGCTCGGCCGGCAGCAGACCCTTCTCGAGGACGAGTTCGGCCACTCCCCGGCCGCTGGCGAGGGCCTCCTTGGCGATGTCGGTGGCAGCCGTGTACCCGATGTGCGGGTTGAGGGCGGTGACCAGGCCGATGGAGTTCTCGACCGTCCGGCGCAGCGCCTCGGTGTTGGCGGTGATGCCGTCCACGCAGCGTTCGGCGAGCGTGAGGCAGGCCGCGCGCAGGTGGGTGATGGACTCCGACAGGGAGTGCAGGATGATCGGCTCGAACGCGTTGAGCTGGAGCTGTCCCGCCTCCGCCGCCATCGTGATGGTCACGTCGTTGCCGATCACCTCGAAGGCGACCTGGTTGACTACCTCGGGGATCACCGGGTTGACCTTCCCCGGCATGATCGACGAACCCGCCTGCACCGGCGGCAGGTTGATCTCACCCAGCCCCGCGCGCGGCCCCGACGACAGCAGCCGCAGGTCGTTGCAGCTCTTCGACAACTTCACCGCGACCCGCTTGAGCACACCGGACATCTGCACGAACGCACCGCAGTCCTGCGTCGCCTCCACCAGGTTGGCCGCGGTCACCAGCGGCAGCCCGGTGATGGCGGCCAGGTGACGCCGGGCGGCCTCGGCGTACCCGACGGGAGCATTGAGTCCTGTCCCGATCGCCGTGGCACCCAGGTTGATCTCATGGATCAACTCGACGGCCTCGTCAAGACGGGACCGATCCTCGTCAATCATGACGGCATAGGCCGAGAACTCTTGACCCAGCGTCATGGGCACCGCGTCCTGCAACTGTGTACGGCCCATCTTGAGCACCTCGCGGAACTCCACGGCCTTTCGGGCGAACGCGTCCTGCAGTACAGCCATCGCCTGGAGCAGTCCACGTACCGCGAACACCGTCGCTATCTTGACCGCGGTCGGGTAGACGTCATTGGTCGACTGGCCCAGGTTGACGTCCTCGTTGGGGTGCAGGAAGGAGTACTGCCCTTTCTCGTGCCCCAGCAGCTCCAGCGCCCGGTTGGCCACGACCTCGTTGGCGTTCATGTTGGTCGAGGTACCGGCACCGCCCTGGATCACATCGACCACGAACTGGTCGTGCAGCTTCCCGTCCCGGATCTCCCGGCAGGCCTCGACAATCGCGGCGGCCTTCCTGGGCTCCAGCAGCCCGAGCTCCTCATTGGCGAGAGCTGCTGCCTCCTTGACGGCGGCGAGCGCGTCGATGAGGTGCGGGTAGGCGGAGATCGGCGTCCCGGTGATGGGGAAGTTCTCGGTGGCGCGCAGGGTGTGCACACCCCAGTAGGCGTCGGCGGGGACGTCGCGGTCGCCGAGGAGGTCGTGCTCGCTGCGGATGACGACGGTCATGAGGGTACGGGTCCTTGTCTGAAGGGGGTCAGGTGAGATCTTTCAGGGGCGCGGGACTGTATCGATGTGCGGCTCCGCCGCGCGGGCGCGACCAGCCACAGGCGACCTGCAGCCGCACAACGACATGTCGGCCCGAGCCCTTAGGCGCACGCCGAGGCAACAACCGGCTCCAGCGAACGAACGGGCCGCACACACCCGACCTCGAGGCCGCCTCCAAGAAGCGCCTCCCCCTGGAACTCCGTGAGCAGATCCGGCGAAACCCCGGCCCACGCCAGCGCCGCCGCAGCAACCGGCACCCGCGCCCGATTCGCCCCGTCGGAGATCTTCACGGCGACAGCGCGCCCATCCGGAAGCGCGGCGACCTGCACGCCCTCGAACCCGTCCTTCGCGAGCAGTCCGGGCACGGCCTTCATCAGCGCGGCCACGTCCCGCCCGGCCCCGGACGCCATCTCGGCATGCTCCCGCATCGCGTCGGCGACCCGGGCCTCAGGAGTACCGGGAGCCGCCGAGGTGATCCGTGCGGCGGCCCGGGCAAGGCCGTGCAGCGAGACGGAGAACAAGGGCGCACCGCACCCGTCGACGGTCACCCGCGCGATCCGCTGCCCGGTCAGGTCCTCGACGATCTCGGCGATCGCCTGCTGGAGCGGATGCGTGGGGTCGAGGTACCCCTCGAGTGGCCAGTCGTTGAGCACGCACGTGTACAGCATCGCCGCGTGCTTGCCGGAGCAGTTCTGCGCGAGCCGCGAGGGCCCGCGGCCCTCCCGGATCCACGCGTCCCTCACGGCCGGGTCGAACGGCATGTCCGGGACGTTGCGCAGGGCGTCCTCGGACACACCCGCGAGCTCCAGGATCCGCCGGGCCCCGGCGAGGTGGCGTTCCTCGCCGGAGTGGCTGGCCGCGGTGAGCGAGAGGAGCTCGCCGTCCAGCGGCAGCCCGGCCCGGACCATGGCGACGGCCTGGACCGGCTTGAGCGCGGACCGCGGATAGAACGCGGCCTCGATGTCGCCGAGTTGGAAACGGACGTCCCCGTCGCCGTCGAGGACGACGACGGAACCGTAGTGGGTGCCCTCGATCAGTCCACCGCGGATGAGGTGGGCGACGGGAGCGTGAAGGGGTTCACGGACCAGGGGTGCGGCCGCGACGGGACTGCTGTGCATCACTTCCTGCTTCTCCGGGAACGTCACGCGGGTCACGCGTGCGTGCCGGTCGGTTCGGGCTCGGTGTGCGCGCGAGCGATCACGCGCCGGTGGATTCGCTCTCGGTGGAGGTACGGGAGACCCTGCCCCGGACGGCGAACCACCCGGCGACCAGGGCCGCGACGATCAGCGGGAGGCACAGCACGGTGGTGCGGCCGGCGCCGCCGTCGGCGTACATGAGGACCAGGACGGAGGCGAGGAAGGCCAGCGTCACGAGTTCGGTCCAGGGGGATCCCGGCAGTCGGTAGCCGGGGCGGGTGAGGTCGCCCTTCTCGGTCTTCTGCCAGAAGAGCAGGTGACAGACCATGATCATGCCCCAGGTGGCGAGGATGCCGATGGCGGCGAAGTTCAGCACGATCTCGAACGCGTCGGCGGGGACCACGTAGTTGAGGCCGACACCGAGGACGCAGATGCCGCTGGTGAGCAGGATGCCGCCGTAGGGGACCTGGCTGCGGCTCATCACGCCGGTGAACTTCGGGGCGGAGCCGGACATCGCCATGGAGCGCAGGATGCGCCCGGTGCTGTACAGGCCGGAGTTGAGCGAGGACATGGCCGCGGTGAGGACGACGAGGTTCATGACGCCGCCGGCCGCCGGGATGCCGATGTTGGACAGGACGGTCACGAAGGGGCTCTCGTCGGCGGTGTACTTGTTCCAGGGCAGCAGCATCGAGAGCAGGAGGACCGAGCCGACGTAGAAGACGCCGACGCGCCACATGATCGAGTTGATCGCCTTGGGCATGATCTTCTCGGGGTTCTCGGTCTCGCCCGCGGCGACGCCGACCAGTTCGACCGAGGCGTAGGCGAAGACGACGCCCTGGATGATCAGAAGCATCGGCAGCAGGCCGCTGGGGAAGACGCCGCCGTTGTCGGTGATCAGGGACGGGCCGGGGTGGTGGCCGTCGATCGGGTGCTGGGTGGCCAGCAGGAAGATGCCGATCAGCATGAACGCCACGAGCGCGCCCACCTTGATGATGGCGAACCAGAACTCCAGCTCGCCGAACATCTTCACCGAGATGAGGTTGACGGTGAGGACGACCGCGAGCGCGATGAGGGCGATCACCCACTGCGGGATGTCGGAGAACATGCCCCAGTAGTGGGTGTACAGGGCGACGGCGGTGATGTCGGCGATGCCGGTGGTGGCCCAGTTCAGGAAGTACATCCAGCCGGCGACGTAGGCGCCCTTCTCACCGAGGAACTCCCGGGCGTACGACACGAAGGCGCCGGAGGAGGGCCGGTACAGGACGAGTTCGCCGAGGGCGCGCACGACGAGGAAGGCGAAGACGCCGCAGACCGCGTAGGCGATGAACAGGGAGGGGCCGGCGTCGGCGAGACGGCCGCCGGCGCCCAGGAAGAGGCCGGTGCCGATCGCGCCGCCGATGGCGATCATGTTGACGTGTCGTGACTTGAGGGACTTGCTGTAGCCCTCGTCTCCGGCGTCGACATGGCCGGAACGTTTCTGCACGCCGTCGTGCAGGGACTGCTCGCTCACGCCTGGGACTCGCCTTCCGTGGGGGTGTTCGTACCCGTGTTCGGGGAACGCACGATGTCGGTGAGGGTGGTCTCTACGCGGTCGAGGTGATGGGACATGGCCTCCACCGCATCGTGCTCGGAACCGTCGATCAGAGCCTCGACGATCGCGCGGTGCTCGCGGTTGGACTGCTCCCGGCGGCCGCCCAGCTCGTTGAGGAACGCCGACTGACGCGCCAGTGCGTCCCGGATCTCCTCGATGACCCGGCGGAAGACCGGGTTCTGGGCGGCCTCGGCCACGGCGAGGTGGAAGAGGGTGTCCATCGCGACCCACGCCGTGGTGTCGGTCTCCCGCTCCATCCGGTCCAGCAGGTGGGCCAGGTGGTCCAGGTTCTCGTGGGTGCGGCGCCGGGCCGCGTACCCGGCGACCGGGATCTCGACGTGGCGGCGCACCTCCAGGAGGTCGCTGGCCGCGTAGTCGCCGAAGGTGGGGTCCTCCACCGCGTTGGCCACGACGAAGGTGCCCTTGCCGGTCTTGGAGACGGTCAGACCCATGGTCTGCAGGGCCCTGAGGGCCTCGCGCAGGACGGGCCGGCTGATCTCCAGGGTGCGGCAGAGCTCCGCCTCGGAGGGGAGCTTGTCGCCGATGGCGTACTCCCCGCGCTCGATGGCGTCACGCAGATGCGCCAGCACCGCCTCCATGGCGCTGATGCGCCGTGGCGGCTGACTGGCTGTCCGGCTGTCTGACAGGTTCACGGGAGAGATACTCCGGGCGGCGAGAGGGTGCTGTCAAGGGGATGGGCGCACGGGGTGCGAGGAGTGAGAGCCGCCTCGCACCCCCGTGGCGGTCAGCTTCCGAGCGTCCCCGTGGCCAGCAGGCCGAAGAGCAGCAGGCCCACGACGATCCGGTAGACCACGAAGGCGTTGAAGGAGTGCTTGGCCACGAACTTCAGCAGCCAGGAGATGGAGGCGTAGGCGACGACGAAGGAGACGCCCGTGCCGACGGCGAGCGGAGCCGCCCCCACGCCCGTACCCAGGGCGTCCTTGAGCTCGTAGATGCCGGCGCCGGTGAGGGCGGGAATGCCCAGGAAGAACGACAGGCGGGTGGCGGCCACGCGGTCCAGGTCGAGGATCAGGGCCGTGGACATGGTCGCGCCGGAGCGGGAGAAGCCGGGGAAGAGCAGCGCGAGGATCTGCGAGCTGCCGACCAGCATCGCGTCCTTGAACGAGGTGTCGTCCTCACCGCGCTTGTGCCGCCCCATCTGGTCCGCCGCCCACATCACACCGCTGCCGACGATCAGGGAGCCCGCGACCACCCACAGGGAGGCGAGCGGCCCCTCGATGAGCGGCTTGGCGGCCAGGCCGACGATGACGATCGGAATGGTCGCGGCGATCACCCACCAGGCGAACTTGTAGTCGTGGTGGTAACGCTCCTCCTTGTTGACCAGCCCTCTCCCCCACGCGGAGACGATCCGCACGATGTCCTTGAAGAAGTACACGAGCACGGCGGCGATCGCGCCGACCTGGATGACGGCCGAGAACCCGACGACGGCGTCGTCGTCGACGGGGATGTTCATCAAGCCCTCGACGATCTTCAGATGGCCGGTGGAGGAGACGGGCAGGAACTCGGTCACCCCCTCGACGGCTCCGAGGACGACGGCCTGACCGACGCTGATGACGCTCATGGGATCCAGTTCTTCTCAGGGGAAGGCAGGTGCGGAGGCCACAGTCTTACTACACGCGGACAAGCGTCGAGGCCTACGCCCACACGGCCTGCGCCAGCGCCACCCCCGCGAAGGCCGCCCCGAGACCGGCCACCACGCTCGCGGCCACGTTGGCCGCGGCGTAGAAGCGCGCCCCGGTCTCGCCGAGCCGGAGGGTCTCGTAGGAGAAGGTCGAGTACGTCGTCAGGGCCCCGCACAGACCGGTGCCCAGGAGGAGCTGGAGGTGGGATCCGGCGGCCCCCTCCGCCACGGCCCCGGTCAGCACGCCGAGGATCAGACAGCCCGTGACATTGACGGCGAAGGTGCCCCAGGGGAAGACCGAGTCATGCCGGGACTGCACCGCGCGGTCAGTGAGATAGCGGAGCGGCGCACCGACCACGGCGCCCGCGACGACCAGCAACCAGTTCACAACGACTTCTTACCCTTCATGCCCGTTCCGCCCCGGTTTGCGTCCTGGGGTCCGTCGCGGCCGACGTACCGGATGACCTCGCAGTCGTCGAGGGTCACCAGGCCCTCGGTGATGAGCTCGTCGAGCTGCGGCAGGAACTCCCGTACGCGTGTCTCGGTGTCGACGATCACGACGGCCACCGGCAGGTCCTCGCTGAGGGACAGCAGCCGGGAGGTGTGGATCAGGGAGGAGGCACCGAAACCCTCGATGCCGCGGAAGACGCTGGCCCCGGCGAGCCCCGCCGCGTGGGCGCGGTGCACGATCTCGGTGTAAAGGGGTTTGTGGTGCCAGGTGTCGTTCTCGCCGATGTAGACGGTCACGCGCAGGGCGCTGCCGGTCAGCCTCGTCATGGCCGCCTCCACTTCAGGACGCGGCGGGCCGCTGTGGACGCGAGCCAGACCGCGGTGAGGGCCGCGAGCAGCGTCGCGGCGAGATAGGCCAGGCCGATGGCGGGCCGGCCGTGGTCGACGAGTTTCTGGATGTCGACGGCGTAGGTCGAGAAGGTGGTGAAGCCGCCGAGGACGCCGGTGCCGAAGAAGGGGCGGACCAGGCGGTGGGCGGCCCACACGTCGGTGATGACGACCATGAACACGCCGATGACGGCACAGCCGACGACGTTGGTCCAGAAGGTCGCCCAGGGGAATCCGCCCGGCGGGGTCGGCCAGTGGAGGGAGAGGGCGTACCGGGCGGCGGCCCCGAGGGCGCCGCCGACCGCGACCACCGCGACGACCGGCGCCTGACCGTGCCGGAGCGACGGGCGGCGCGCGGGTCCGGCGGGGACGCGGAGACTCTCCGGGGCTGTCATGGTCGTGTCTCTCCTACTCGCCGGGGCCCGGCACACGGGCGCGCTCCATCGCAAGTAGGGACCGTTGGCGGCGCCTTCGCCGCGGTTCGGGTACGGCGGGCCCCACCGCCGCGCCGCGAGGGTGATCGCGACCGAGGACCAGGGTAACGCCGGGGCGCCACCGGGTCACTTCGCGGCGGGCGGCTCGCACAGCGCGATGCCGCGCTCCCAGAGGCTGCCGAGGACCAGGTGGCCGGAGGCCTCGCAGACGCTGGTGACCATGCGGAAGCGGGAACGGTTGCGGGCGAGGTGGTGGACGACCTCGCCCGTGTCGTCGACCGCGAGGACGCCGATACCGCCCGTGGGACGGTAGGGGGCGCGTACGGCGATGCGGGCGGCGGCTCGGCGGACCGGTGGGGCGGCGCGGTGCAGCAGGTCGAGCGGGGGTACGCGGGGCCCGGCGAGGGAGACCCAGATCGGGCCGTCGGGTCCGCCGCGCCAGATGTTGTCGGGCATGCCGGGCAGGTTCTCGGCGAGGGGTTCGGCGCGTCCGGCCTGCGGTCCGTCGAGCCAGTAGCGGGTGAGTCGACGGGCCCCGGTCTCGGCGACGACCAGGAAGGACTCGTCGCCGCTCGCGGCGATGCCGTTGGCGAACTGCAGTCCCTCCAGCAGGACTTCGGGAGTGTCGTCGCCGGGCGCCAGGCGCAGGAGGCGGCCGGTGCCGGTGTGTTCGACGATGTCGCCGATCCACTGGTCCAGGGGGTAACGGCGGCTGGAGACGGTGAAGTACACGCTGCCGTCGGACAGCGCGACCACGTTGCTGGCGAACCGCAGCCTCTCCCCCTCCACCTCGCCGGCGACGACGCGTACGGTGCCGTCGGCGAGGTCGACGCCCAGTAGTCCGCGTTCGGCGTCGCACACCAACAGGCCATCGTCTGGGAGGAGTTCGAGGCCGAGCGGCCTGCCGCCGGTCTCGGCGAGTACCTCGACGCGGGCGGCGAGCGGTTCCGTCAGTCCGTCGATGCGCAGGATGCGGCCGTCCGCGACTCCGGTGATCACCCGGCCGCGGGCGTCGGCGACGACGTCCTCGGGGCCGTGGCCGCCGATCGCGACGTAGTGGCGGGGAGTCAGTGCGGTGGAACGGTCCATCAGGTGCCTGCCCTTCCGGTGGGGGTCGCTACCAGCCCTTCTCGAACATGCGCGCCACCTCGGCGATGCGCATCTCGTCGCGACGGTAGTACGTGCGCCACCGGATTCTCTTGGTACGCAGCAGGCCGAGGTTCACGAGCAGGCCGAGGTGGGTCTCCGCGACGGAGCGGGACACGCCGAGCTTTCGTGCGACCGTGCCGGCGGTGACCCCGTCCCGGGCGGGGTCGCCGTGCCGCTGCGGCGGGAAGTGTGCGGCCGGCTCCTTCAGCCACTCCAGGATGTCCAGGCGCCTCTGGCCGGCCGGGATCCTCAGCATCTCGTCCCCTCCGCCCCTCCTTCTGGGTGCGTCCACTGTCCCGCAGTCGAAGCGGCGCTGTCCCGGAGTCATCGAGCTTGTCCGAGATCGAACTCCTCTGAGAACAAAGGGCTGTTGGCGCGCACGGCGGTCCGGGGAGGAAAACGCGGCTGCGTCTGGAGGGCTCGGGGCTGGTGCGGCGTTTGGGGCTTGGGGCTGGATCCGGGCCTGGGGCGGGGTTAGGGGCCTGGGCGTGGACCCTGGTCTGGTCCGGGGTTCGGGGCCTGGTTGCGGGCCCGGGGCTGGATCGGGCCGTGCGGCCGATCGCGGGCTTGCGGCCCATCCGGACCGCGAGGCAGAACCGGGACCCGCGGGCCGGACCGCGAGGCCGGTCCGGCGGCTTGGGACCGACTCGGCTCCGGGGTTCGGGGCCTGATCCGGGACCCCGAGCCGGACCGGGCCGTGAGGCCACAATTCGCGGGCCCACGGCCGATCCGGACCGCAAGGCAGAGGCGGAACCCGCGAGCCGGGCCGCGAGGCCGATTCGGGCCGCGGGGGCCAATCCGCGGGCTTGTGGCTCATCCGGACCGCGAGACAGAGCCGGAACCCGAGAGCAGGGCCGCGAGGCAGAGCCGGCGGCTTGCTGCCGATCCGGCTCCGGGGTCCGGGACCCGAGCCGGACCGGGCCGTGAGGCCAATTCGCGGGCTTGCGGCCCATCCGGACCGCGAGGCAGAGCCGGGACCCAGGGCCGAGCCGGGCCCTGAGGCCGATTCGGGCCGCGGGCGGATACACGCCGCGAAGCCGACCCGGGCTCGCGGGCCCCCTGGGGTGAGCCCCCTCCGCCCGCGGCTCGTGGTCTCGCGGGCGGAGGGGAGTCGGTTCAGCCGTCGAGCCGTACGACCCGGACGGCGCCGGCCGGGACGGCGAGGCGGCCCGCGGCTCGTTCGCCGGTCAGCAGTTCGGTGCCCGCCGCGTCCAGGGGCACCTTGGCCTCCGACGCGGTGTGGTTGACCACGAAGACGTAGGAACCGGACTCTCCGTTCCGCCGGACCACCTCGACGTCGTGGGGGAGGTCGGCGCGCGAGGGGAGCTGGGCGTCCTCGGCGGCCCAGCCGAGCAGCGCGTCGAGGCCCTGGGCGGCCAGGCGCGTGGAGACGTACCAGGCCGTGCCCTCGCCGTGGCGGTGCCGGGTGACGGCGGGGTGACCGGCGGCCAGGCCGTCGGCGTAGGTCCACACCGTCTCGGCGCCGCGCGGCACGACGAACTCGGTCCACACGTCGCCGGTGAGCTCGGAGCCGTCGGGTCCGGTGATCCGGACCAGCTGGTCCGGCAGGAGCGGCGAGAACTCCTCGACGGTCAGGCCCAGGACGTCCCGCAGCGCGCCCGGATGGGCACCCGCGTGCACGGCGTCGTGCTCGTCGACGATGCCGGAGAAGTACGACACGACGAGGGTGCCGCCGTTCTCGACGTACTCCCTGAGGTTGTTCCCGGCGGTCTCCGTCATCAGGTACAGGGCGGGGACGACGACAAGGGGATAAGCCGACAAGTCGGCTTCCGGATGGGCGAAGTCGACCGTGAGGTGGCGGTCGTACAGGGCCTCGTAGAAGGCGTCGGCACGCTCGCGCGCGTCGTGGTCCTCGCTGGGGCGCCAGTCGAGGTTCTGCGCCCACCAGGAGTGCCAGTCCCACAGGACGGCCACGTCCGCCTGGGTGCGGGTGCCGCGGATCGTGCTCAACGAGTCCAGAGAGGCGCCCAGTTCGACGACCTCGCGCCACACGCGGGTGTCGGTGCCACCGTGCGGGACCATCGCCGAGTGGAACTTCTCGGCGCCGCGCCGGGACTGACGCCACTGGAAGAACAGGGCTCCCTCGGAGCCGCGGGCCACGTGCGCCAGGGAGTTGCGGGCCATCTGGCCGGGGGCCTTGGCGGGGTTGCGGGGCTGCCAGTTGACCCCCGAGGTGGAGTGCTCCAGCAGGATCCAGGGAGCGCCGCCCGCGACCGAGCGGGTGAGGTCGGCGGCCATGGCGAGGTTGACGTGGGTGCGGCGGCCGTCGGTGATGAGGTAGTGGTCGTTGGTGACGATGTCGACCTCGCGGCCCCAGGCCCAGTAGTCGACCGAGTCGCACTGGCTGAGCGCGGTCATGAAGTTGGTGGTGACCGGGACGCCCGGGGAGAGCCGGTGCAGAATGTCCCGCTCCGTCACGAAGTTCTCGCGCATGGTGGCGTCGGCGAACCGCTTGTAGTCCAGCGCCTGGCCGGGGTTGCCGACGGTGGCCGCGGTGCGCGGCGGGTCGATCTGCTCGACGCTCGTGTAGTGCTGGCCCCAGAAGGCGGTGCCCCAGGCCTCGTTGACGCCGTCGACGTCGCCGTACGTCACCTGGAGCCAGCGGCGGAAGTGGGCGGCGCAGGAGTCGCAGTAGCAGGCGGAGACGGGGACGCCGTACTCGTTGTGGACGTGCCACATCGCCAGGGCCGGGTGGTCGGCGTAGCGCTCGGCGAGCCGGGTGGTGATGTTCGCGGCGGCCGCGCGGTAGGCACTGCTGCTGTGGCAGATGGCGCCGCGCGAGCCGAACGCGAGGCGGGTGCCGTCGGCCGTGACCGGCAGCGCCTCGGGGTGGGCGCGGTAGAACCAGGCGGGCGGGACGACGGTGGGCGTGCCGAGGTCGACACGGATGCCGTTCTCGTGCAGCAGGCCGAGGATCCGGTCCAGCCAGCCGAAGTCGTACACGCCCGGTTCCGGCTCCAGGAGCGCCCAGGAGAAGATCCCTACGCTGACCATGGTGACGCCGGCCTCGCGCATCAGCCGGACGTCCTCGTCCCAGACGCTCTCGGGCCACTGCTCCGGGTTGTAGTCCCCGCCGAAGGCAAGCCTGGTGAGGCCCCTGGGGGTGGTCTCCGGCATCGTCTCTCCCGTTTCGAGTGGTTGGGAACGTGCACACACAGCTCCAGAAGTGTGCGGCCCAAGATAACCGCACAGAGGCGACCCTTGCCAAGTGCCTGACCGCGAGGTTTTCTGTGCACGATCCCAGCACGGTCGCATCCTGCCCGTACCGTCCCGCCGCTCGAGCACCCTCGTGCCGCCCACAGGGGCTTAGAGTCTTGACCATGAACAATGCGGGGGGCCGGCGCAGACCACCGACGATCCACGACGTGGCCCGCGAGGCCGGGGTCTCGCGGGGCACCGTCTCGCGCGTCCTCAACGGCGGACACTACGTCAGCCCGCCCGCCCTGGAGGCGGTCAACGCCGCCATCCGCAAGACGGGGTACGTCGTCAACCGGCACGCCCGCTCGCTGATCACCGGCCGCTCCGACTCGGTCGGCTTCCTGCTCACGGAGCCCCAGGAGCGGTTCTTCGAGGACCCCAACTTCAACGTGCTGCTGCGCGGCTGCACCCAGGCGCTGGCCGCGCACGACATCCCCCTGCTGCTGATGCTGGCGGGCACCGAGGACGAGCGGCGCCGGATCAAGCGGTTCATCACGGCGGGCCACCTCGACGGCGTGCTGCTGGTCACCAGCCACTCCGCCGACCCGGTGGCCGAGGAACTGCACAAGGCAGGCGTGCCCGTCGTGCAGTGCGGCAAGCCCATGAGGTCCGGCTCGAAGGTGAGCTACGTGGCCGCGGACGACCGCGACGGCGCCCGTGACATGGTGCGCCATCTGCTGTCCCTGGGCCGCCGCCGGATCGGCATCGTGACCGGCCCGCTGGACTCGCCGGGCGGTGTCGACCGTCTCGCCGGCTACAAGGAGGTGCTGGCGGAGGCGGGCATCGGGATCGACGAGCGGCTGATCGTCTCCGGCGACTACAGCCGGGCCGCCGGGCAGGCGGGCGCCGAACGGCTGCTGGCGCAGGCTCCGGACCTGGACGCCGTGTTCGTCGCCTCCGACCTCATGGCGCTGGGCGCCCTGACGGCACTGCGCCGAGCGGGCCGGCGGATCCCCGAGGACGTGGCCGTCGGCGGCTTCGACGACTCCATCGCCGCGACCGAGGCCACCCCTCCCCTCACCACGATCCGCCAGCCCTACGACCGCATCAGCGCCGAGATGGTGCGGGTGCTGCTGGCCCAGCTGGGTGGAGAGGATCCGGCAGCGGTGATCCTGCCCACGGAGCTGGTCCGGCGCGAGTCGACCTGAGATCAGGGGTCGGCGCCACGAATGACAGGGCCGCGGACAGTCGGTCCTGCTCGGTGATGTCGCCTAGCGTTCCTCGGGCCCAGCGGGATCAGCGCCGGCGTCGAGGAAGGCAGGGCCGAGAACAGCGGCAGCCACACGCCGTGCATGACCCGGGAGGCCTTGGTCTTCGCGCCCGCCTGGACGTTGGCGGAGCTGCGCACGATGACCGCGGTCATGGGCAGGGCACCGAGCGCGCCGGCGCCCGCCCGGGCGAGCTCTTCGAGCTGCGCGAACAGGGGGCTCCGGTAAGTGCCGGCGGTCCGTGGCGGGGCGACCGGATCGGCAAGCGCGTGGACGATCACACGGTCGGGCCGGGTTGCCTGAGCCGACGACGAGTGTGTCTCATCCCCAGGCGACGAGGACACACATCCGCTGGGCGTGAGAACTCGGCAGCCCGGTCGGGGCCGGTGACTTCGTCCACGGCGATCGCCTGCCCCGCCGCAGCCGACGCCCACGCCCACGCCCGAGGCGGCGGCGCCCGGCAAGCCGTAGAAGAGAAGGCGGCCTCGCCCGACCGGGCGAGTGTGCGCCGGAACGCCTCACGGCGACCTGACCCGGCGCCTTCGTATCCGGCGGGCGGGGACCGATCAGGATCGGAGAAGCGCGCCTGCCCTCCCCCGGCCTAGCGTGAAACCACCGACACCGACCGTCGGGAACCTCATGAAGGAGCACGCCATGACCGCCGGCCTCAAGACGATCATCTACCCCGTCAAGGACCTGACCGCGGCGAAGGCCCTGTTCAGCGCACTGCTGGGGGTGGAGCCGTATGCGGATGAGCCGTACTACGTCGGTTTCAAGGACGCGGGACAGGACGTCGGCCTCGACCCGAACGGGCACGCCCGGGGCATGACCGGCCCGGTGCCGTACTGGCACGTCGACGACATCCGGGCGACGCTCGCGGCGCTGGTGGCGGCCGGGGCCGAGACGCTGCAGGACGTCCAGGACGTCGGCGGCGGCAAGCTGATCGCCTTCGTCAAGGACGCGGACGGCAACCTGGTCGGGATCACCCAGGATCCGCAGGCCTGAGCGCGTTCCTTGCGTATGCACTAGTTGCACAGACAACAAATGGCGGCATCGGTGTTACCGTGCATGTATGGCGGTGAACACGGTCTCGACCGGCCTCGAGGAACGGTGGCGGGACATCCTGTCGGTGCACGCGCGCACGATGTGCGAGATCGACCGCGTGCTGCACCCGCACGGGCTGGGAGCGAGCGATTTCGAGGTGCTCGACATCCTCGCCACCGAGTCGCGCCGGGAGGGCGACCAGTGCCGGGTGCAGAACCTCGTCGGGCGGGTGCATCTGAGCCAGAGCGCGCTGTCCCGGCTCATCGGCCGACTGGAGAAGGACGGCCTGGTGGAGCGGTCGATGTGCGTGGAGGACCGACGCGGCGTGTGGGTGTCCCTCACCCGCAAGGGCCGTGACCTGCACTCCGAAGTGCTGCCGCTGCAGCGCGGAGTGCTGGCGAAGATGCTCGACGGCTAGGGACGCCTGCGTGGTGATCGAAGACGCGGACCGCTCGCATGCGTGACGGAGAGAGCGTGTCGGAGATCGTCGAGCACGAGGTGACGGCTCCCTGGGAAGGCGTCCTGCTGGAGCCGGCCGCGGGCAGCGGCGCCGGCGTCCTGGTCCTGGCGGGATCGAGCGGTCGTGTCGATCGGCGGCGAGCGCGCCTTCTGGCTCAGCAGGGCCTTGTCGCCCTGGCCATCCGCTGGTTCGGCGGGCCCGGACAGCCGCCCGGGATCTGCGAGATCCCTCTGGAGACATTCGTCGCGGGGGTGGCCCTGCTGCGGTCTCGCGGTGTGGAGCGAATCGGCGTACTCGGCGTGTCCAAGGGCGCCGAGGCCGCACTGCTCACGGCGATCCACGAGCCGCTCGTGGACGTGGCGGTGGCCGTGTCACCCACCTCGCTGGTCTGGTGCAACGTCGGGCCCGGCCTGGACGGCCGCCGGCATCCGTACCGCTCCTCCTGGACCTGGCGGGGGCGGCCGCTGCCTTTCGTGCCCATGGACGACTCCTGGCGACCGGCGGAGCGGGCCGACGGCCCGGTGGCCATCCGCGGGTGGTACGACCTCAGCGAACGGACCTTCGCCACGCACCTGGAAGCCGCCGCGATTCCCGTGGAGCGGGCGCGCGCCGACGTACTGCTCATCGCCGGTGGTGATGACGCCATGTGGCCCTCCCTGCGGTATGCCGAACAACTGGCCGCACGACGCCGCGCGGCCGGAGGCTCGGTTCGCCTGATCAGCCATGGCGACGCGGGGCACCGGCCGCGGTTCCCCGGCGAGGGCCCCGCCGAGACCTCGAAGACATTCCGCTACGGCGGGACACAACACGCCGACGCCTCACTCGGCGAGACCGCTTGGGCGCCCGTCATCGACGCGCTCCGTGCCGCGGGGACCGCTTCCGTCTCCGTGAGTGGCTGACACGCCCTGCACCAACAACTCCCGTACCGCGGCGAAGGCGGCCTCGACGGTTGCCGGGTCCGCGCCCGGGCGGGCGAGCGCGCTCATCGGGATCGGGGTGACCTCGGGCAGACCCTCGTAGGGGGTCAGCCCGTCGGGGGCGGGGCCGACCGCCGCCAGCAGCGCCACCCCCTGCCCCGTACGGGCGATGTCCAGGACGCCCGCCAGATAGCCGGCGTCCCCGACGACCGTGGCGGGCACTCCTCGCGCGGCCAGGGTCGCGATGGCCCGGCGGCGGATCGCGCACGGGTCCTCGATGGCCACCAGCGGCACCGGAGCGGGCGCCCGCGGCGGCTCCCAGCCGGGCACGGCGTGCCAGGTCAGCGGCAGGCCGCCGACGCGGGTTCCCTCGGTAGCGGCGGCCTCGGTGACGTACACCGCGACATCCACGCTCCCGCGCTCCACGGCCTCCACGAGCCGTGCGGAGCGGTCGATGCGGAAGCGGACCCGGCAGCCGGGCCGCACCGCCTCGACCGCGGCGGTCAGCCGGGGCAGGAACTGGTCGGCGGCGTGCTCGGTGGAACCGATCGTGACCGTGTCGCCGTCGGCACCGAGGAGCGCGCGTACGGCCTCGTCGTGGACGGCGATGATCCGGCGGGCCTGTTCGAGCAGCAGGCGCCCCTCGGGGGTGAAGCGGGTGCCGCGGCCCTCGCGCTCCACGACGGGCCGCCCCAGGACCTTCTCCAGTTTGCGCACGTGCTGGCTGACGGCGGACTGGCTCAGGGTGAGAGCCAGGGCGGCCCTGTGGAAGCCGCCGCAGTCGGCTATCGCGGTCAGGCTGCGCAGGGCCACGATGTCCAGGACGGGTTGGGGCATGCCGTGACCCTAGCCGCTCGGCGCGATCGATCGCGATCCCTGATCGGTTTCGATGCGGAATCGTCGTTGGACGCGGTGCGTCAGGGCCGGTCATGATGAACGCATGTTGCACGCGACCGCTACCGCTGCCCTTCTGACGCAGCGCCGAGTCATCGACTTCGGCGTGGCGTGCAGCGCGCGCTGTCGCTGATCCTCCGCAACCTCTCCTCGCGGTCCGAGTCGACCGCGTTCTCTTCCCGCTGACACGTGACAGCCGTCTCTGGCTGCTCCTTTCCGTACGGATGCCCCCTGCCCTGAAACGGGAGCTGACCCCCTCATGCCCTCATCCTTCTCCTGGGACGAACCCGAAGGTCTCGCCGCGCGCGGCACCCTGATCGTGCTGGCCGGCCGTGGCGAACACGGCGGTGTGTACGAGCGTTTCGGCCGACGGCTCGCCTTCGACGCCTACCGGGTCCGCGCGCTCGGCGACGCGTCCGCCGATCCGGCCGTGCTCGACGAGGCGGCCAAGCTCCTCGCCGACGAGTCGCTGCCCGGCCCGAAGGTGCTGGTCGGCTCCGACACCGGCGCGCTGTACGCCACCCGGTTGGCCGCCGAGCACCCGCCCGGTCTCGACGCCCTGATCCTCGTCGGGCTGCCCACCTCCCCCTGGACGTCGGGGAGTTGGGAGGCCGAGGTCGAGGCCCGTACCGGCTGCCCCACCCACCAGGGGCGCCTCGCGAACGACCCGCACTTCCGGCGGGGCGCGCTCGACTCGCCCCCCGAACTGCCCGAACTCCACCTCGACCGCGTTCACCTCCCCGTCCTGGCGCTGCACGGCAAGGACGACACGGTGAGCCCGGTCGACGAGGCCCTCGCCGCGTACGCGGGTGTCCGGACGATCCTGTTCAACGGTGGCCGGCACGACGTCCTCAACGACGCCCTGCACCGCACCGCCGCCGCCTCGGTCGTCCTCTTCCTCGAGCGATTGCGCCTTGCTCCCGAGCTGCCGCTGATCGCCGAGGAGCGGCCATGACCGTCACGACCACCGTCGCGGAGCTCCGCGAGCAGCTCGCCTCCGCCACTCCCCCGGCCCTGCTGGACGTCCGCTGGGCGCTGGGCGATCCACACGGACGCGAGCACTACGCCGAGGGACACATCCCGGGCTCGGTCTACGTCGACCTGGACACGGAACTCGCCTCCGCCCCGAGCCCCGGGGGCGGCCGGCATCCGCTGCCCGCGATCGGGGATCTGCAGGAGGCGGCGCGCGGGTGGGGCGTCCGGGAGGGCCGACCGGTCGTCGTCTACGACGACTTGGGCAACACGGCCGCCGCCCGGGCCTGGTGGCTCCTGCGGCACGCGGGGCTCGACCGGGTGACGCTGCTCGACGGGGCACTCGGTGCCTGGCGGGCCGCCGGACTGCCCCTGAAGTCCGGGCTTCCGGCGGATCCGTCGCCGGGTGACGTCGTCCTGCGAGCGGGCGCGCTCCCCGTTCTCGATGCGGAGGAAGCCGCCGGACTGCCCCTTTCCGGGCTGCTCCTGGACGCACGGGCGGGCGAGCGGTACCGCGGGGAGGTGGAGCCGGTCGACCCCCGCGCGGGTCACATCCCGGGCGCCGTGTCCGCACCGACCGGGGAGAACCTCGCCGCGGACGGCACCTTCCTGCCGGCCGAGGAGCTCCGGAAGCGGTTCGAGGAGCTGGGTGCCGGTACGGCGGACCGGATCGGCGTGTACTGCGGCTCGGGCGTCACCGCCGCACACCAGATCGCCGCGCTGGAGATCGCCGGGTTCGAGGCGGTCCTCTTCCCCGGTTCCTGGTCCGCGTGGTCCGCCGACCCGGACCGCCCCGCCACGAAGGGAAGCCGGCCATGACGACGCATTCGCCGGCACTGCCGACCGCCTTGGACAAGCCCGCCCGGATCACCATCCGCGGGGCCACGAAGACGCGCGGTCGTGTCACGATCCCCCGTTCCGTGCGGAGGGCCGCGGGCCCCGTGGGTCTGGTCCTGCTCTGGTTCCTCACCTCGGCCACCGGGGTCCTCCCGGAGTCCGTCCTGGCCTCGCCGGTCGACGTGCTGAAGCAGGCTGTGGAGCTGACCAGGAACGGCGAACTCCCCAGCGCCATAGCCGCGTCGGGCCGCCGCGCCGCGACCGGCTTCCTCATCGGAGCGACGATCGCGCTGAGCCTGTCCCTGCTCGCCGGGCTGTTCCGGCTCGGCGAGGACGTCATCGACTCCTCGATGGGCATGTTCCGGGCGATCCCGTGGGTGGGTCTGATCCCGCTGTTCATCGTGTGGTTCGGTATCGAGGAGACGCCGAAGATCGCCCTGGTCGCGCTCGGCGTGACGTATCCGCTGTACTTCAACATCTACGGCGGCATCCGCTCGACCGACTCCCAACTCGTCGAGGCCGCACGGATGATGGGGCTCGGCAGGCTGGGTCTGATCACGTACGTGATTTTGCCGAGCGCGCTGCCCGGCGCCCTCGTGGGGCTCCGGTACGCGCTGTCCACCGCCTGGCTGGCGCTGGTCTTCGCCGAGCAGATCAACGCGGACGCGGGGCTCGGCTATCTGATGAGCAACGCCCAGCAGTACTTCCGCACGGACGTCATCGTGCTGTGCCTCGTCGTGTACGCGCTGCTCGGTCTCGCCTGTGACTTCGCCGTACGGATCCTTTCGCGCCGCCTGCTGACCTGGCGGGCCAACTTCGAGGGCGAGGCGTAGACATGGCCGACAGTGTGGAGATACGGGGGCTTTCGCGGGCCTTCGACGGCAACACCGTGCTGCACGCCCTCGATCTCGACATCCGGGAGGGCGAGTTCGTGGCCCTGCTCGGCCACAGCGGCTGCGGAAAGTCGACGCTGCTGAGGATCCTCGCCGGGCTCGACGAGGAGATCGGCGGTGAGGTCACCGTGCCCGCCCGCCGCAGTGCCGCCTTCCAGTCGCCGAGGCTGCTGCCGTGGCTGAAGGTGTGGCGCAACGTCGTCCTCGGGCTGCCCGGGCGTCCGGACCGTGCCCTGGCCGAGCGTGCCCTCGCCGAGGTCGGTATCGCCGACCGGGCCTCCGTGTGGCCCAAAACGCTCTCCGGGGGCCAGGCCCAGCGCGTCTCCCTGGCCCGCGCTCTGGTCCGCGAGCCCGAACTGCTGCTCCTGGACGAGCCGTTCGGCGCCCTCGACGCCCTCACCCGGGGCCGGGTGCAGCAGTTGGTGGCCGAGCTGTGGCAGCGGCACGGCTGCGCGATCCTCCTGGTCACCCATGACGTGGAGGAGGCGCTGCTGCTCGCCGACCGGGTGCTGGTGATGGACGAGGGCCGTATCGCCCACGAACTCACCGTCGACCTGCCCCGCCCCCGTGATCTGACCGCCCCCGAGTTCGTCTCCCTGCGCGCCCGCCTCCTGAACTGGCTCGGCGTGACCCGTACGTTGGAAGGAACCCCGTCGTGATCCGCAGAATCGCAGCCGCCGCACTGAGCTTCTCCGCCCTGCTGGCGCTGACCGGCTGCGGCGCGGATTCCTCCGCGGACGCCTCGTCGAAGGACGGCACCCTCGTCATCGGCGACCAGGCCAAGACCCTTCAGACGATCGTCGCCGCCTCCGATGCCCTCAAGGGCGCCAAGTACAAGGTGAAGTGGGCCGAGTTCGAGGGCGCGGCTCCGCTCTACCAGGCCGTGCAGGCGGGCGCCGCCGACACGACGTACTCCGCGGATCTCCCCGCCCTCCAGGCGCTCAGCGGTGGGGTGAAGTTCAAGAACGTGGCCGCACTGAAGAACGACGGCCGGCATGTCGGCATCGTCGTGGGCAAGGACTCCGGCATCGACAGCGTCAAGGACCTCAAGGGCCAGAAGGTCGTGGTGTCCTCGGCGAAGGGCAGCATCGCCGAGTATCTGCTGGCCAATGTGCTCGAGCAGAACGGGCTCAGCTACTCGGACGTGAAGGTGCAGTACCTGCTGCCGACCGACGCGCAGGCCGCCTTCGCCTCCGGAAAGATCAAGGCCTGGGCGACCTTCGGCGTCTACCAGGCCGTCGGCCTGGAGCAGGGCGGCAAGCTGCTCGTGGACGGTGCCGACGGCCGGGTCAGCGGCTACGGCTTCGTCGGCGCGTCCGAGGAAGCCTTGGCCGACCCCTCGAAGAAGGCCGCGCTCGCCGACTTCCTCAGGCGGCTCGGTACCGCCCTGGAATGGACCAGCACCCACCAGGACGCCTACGCCAAGGCCATCGAGGCCCGCAACGGCGCCGACGCCTCCGTGGCGAGGACGCTGGCCTCGGCGGCGTACGGCAAGGTCCTGCCGATCACCGACGACGTGAACAAGACCGTCCAGGACGTGGCCGACCTCATGAACGGCATCGGCGTTCTGGAGCCGAACGTGGACGTGGCGAAGTCGGCCGACACGTCTCTTCTCAACTAGGAGCCCCCATGCCTGTCGAGTTCATCAGTGCCGTCCACACCGACTCCGGAGCCTCCGGTCCCGCTGCCGCGAGCCGCACCGGCTTCGACCGGGACCACCTGCGCAGGTACGCCCGCGCCCTGGACGACGGCGGCTTCGACCACACCCTGGTCGCCTATCACTCGGCATCGCCGGACGCCTTCCAGGTCGCCCAGTTCGTCGCGACCCACACCGAACGCATCCGCCCGATCCTGGCCCACCGGCCGGGCGTCGTCTTCCCCACGCACGCGTCCCGTGCCCTCGCCACCCTGGACCGGATCAGCGACGGGCGGCTGAGCGTCCACATCATCTCCGGCGGCAGCGACGAGGAACAGCGCCGGGAGGGCGACTATCTCAACAAGGCCGAGCGGTACGAGCGTTCGGACGAGTACATCCAGATCCTGAGGAAGGTGTGGCAGGCCGACGGGCCGGTCTCGCACGAGGGCAGGCACTTCCGGTTCGAGGGCTACTACTCGGACGTGAAGCCGGTGAACGGGCTGATCCCCATCTCTGTCGGCGGCTCCTCGCCGGACGCGTACCGGGTCGGCGGACAGCAGGGCGACATCTTCGGCCTGTGGGGCGAGCCGCTGAAGGAGACCGGCGAACAGATCGCCGCCGTGAACGCGGTCGCCGATGCCGTCGGCCGCCCCCACCCGCGTATCTGGGTGTCGTTCCGCCCGATCATCGCGCCGACCGACGAACTGGCCTGGGAGAAGGCGCACCGCACGCTCGGCGTCCTCAAGGACCAGGCGCGCAACACCGAGTTGCTGCGGCACTACCGCACCACCGGGCGCCCGGCCAACGTCGGCTCGCAGCGCCTCCTCGACATCGCCGAGCGGGGCGAGGTGCACGACCGCTGCCTGTGGACCGCCCCGGCGGTCGCCACCAACGCGGCCGGGGCGTCCACCGCCCTGGTCGGCTCTCCGGAGACCGTGGCGCAGGCCCTGCTCGACTACGTCGACATCGGCTGCGACCTGCTGTCGATCCGCGGCTACGACCCGCTCAACGATGCCATCGACTACGCCCGTCACGTCCTGCCGCTCGTGCGGCAGGAACTCGCCCACCGCGCCGCCACCGGCCAGGCCGCCTGACGGAGACCCCGTGCACACGCCCCAGGAGGACATCACTCTGCTCGCGATCGGAACGAAGGCGCTGAACCCATGACGGCAACGCGGGACACCACCGTGTCGGCACGCTTCCTGGGGCTGCTGGCCCGCGATCTTCCGCCCGACAGGCTGAGCACGGACCCGGGTGTGCTCACCGCCCACGCCACCGATCGCTCGGGCACCCGGCTCACCGGCGAGCCGCTTGCCGTGGTGCGTGCCCGGCGCACGGAGGACGTGACCGTCACGCTGCGGCACGCCCACGAACTGCGCGTCCCGGTCGTCCCCCGGGGCGCGGGCACCGGTCTGTCGGGCGGGGCGACGGCGGACGAGGGCGCCGTGGTGCTGGATCTCTCCGGGATGAACCGCATCCTCGAACTCTCCGCCGACGACCAGCTCACCGTCGTCGAACCAGGCGTGATCACCGCCGAGTTGGACCGGGCCGCGGGCGCGCACGGACTGCGGTACGCGCCCGATCCGGCGAGTGCGGCCCTGTCCACGATCGGCGGGAACATCGCAACGAACGCGGGCGGGCTGCGGTGCGCCAAGTACGGGGTGACCCGGGACAGCGTGCTCGGTCTGGAGGCCGTCCTCGCCGACGGTACGGTGATCGGCACCGGCCGCCGTACGGTCAAGGGGGTCACCGGCTATGACCTCACCGCCCTGCTGACCGGCTCGGAGGGCACCCTCGCGGTGATCACCGCGGCGACGCTTCGCCTCAGGCCGGTTCCCGTGGCGACGGCTACCCTCGCCGCGTACTTCCCGTCCTTCGAGGCGGCGGCCGAGGCGTCGTACACGATCGCTCGGGCCGGGGTCGAACCCGCGCTGGCCGAGCTCGTCGACGGGCCCGTACTGCAGGCCATCGACCCGGCGCTGCGGGAGCGGGGCGCCGCGCTGCTGGTGGTGCAGTGCGACGGGGCGGGTGCGGCGGCCGAGGCGGCAGCCGTCGCCGGGCTGCTCGGGCCCCTCGCCTCGACGGTGGAGACGACCGAGGATCCCGCCGAGGCCGAGGCACTGCTGGCCGCCCGCCGGCTCGCGCTGCCCGCTCTGGAGCGGCTGGGCCGCCCGCTGATCGAGGACATCGCGGTGCCGCGCTCCCGGCTCGCCCGGGCCGTGCGGGAGATCCGGGCGATCTCGGCCCGCCACGACGTTCCCGTGTTCACCATCGCGCACGCGGCGGACGGCAACCTGCACCCGATCATCGTCGTCGACCCGGACCTTGACCGGCTGCCGGATGCCGCGTGGGAGGCGGCCGGAGAGATCTTCGCGCTGGCGCTCAGGCTCGGGGGCACCCTGACCGGCGAACACGGGGTGGGAGTGCTCAAGCGGCAGTGGGTGGCCGAGGAACTCGGGCCCGCCGCACATGCGTTGCAGCGTCGGATCAAGGAGGTGTTCGATCCGCGGGGCATTCTCAACCCCGGAAAGGCGCTGTGAAACCGCGCCCGCTCCTGCCGGGCATGACCGCCGGTCCGCGGGTCATGTTGAACAGCAGACGCCGAGCGGGGAAGGGGGTGGACGCCTTGGCCGTGGGAGAGGACCGGGCGGCCCAGTTCCACAGCTACGCGACGAACTCCCTGGAGGAGGCGCACGACGCGATCGCGGCCCACTACTACGATCTGCGTCTCGAAGTCGTCGGCCAGGCAACGGAGTTCGAGACCAGGCTCAGTGTCGTCGAACTCGGCGCGCTCACCGTGGGCGACGTCCGCTTCGGCACCGAGATGCGGATGAGCTTCGGCGAGCCGGGCGTGTACCACGTCGCCGTGCCCTTCGGCGGCTGCTTCAGCGTCCAGGAGGGGCACGGGGTCACGGACTTCGCAACCGAGCGGCGGGCACTGGTCTTCGATCCGGCGCGGGAGATCCACATCGACACCTGGTCCGCCGACTGCCAGGCACTCACCGTCAAGATCGACAAGGCGGCCGTGCTCAGGCAGTTGGAGGTGCTGCTGGGCCGGTCGGTGCGGCGCCCGCCGCGCTTCGGGCCGTACATGGACGTCTCGCGGGGGCCCGGCCTGAGCTGGGTGCGCCTCGCGATGTGGAACCTGCTCGAGCGGAACGTCCCGCTCGGGCTGCTGAGCCACCCGATGATCCGCGGCCGTCTCGAACAGACCCTCCTGGAGGGAATGCTGCTGGCCACCGACCACACCTTCCGCGACGCCTTGGAGGCCCCTCCCCCGCCGATGCGCCCGGCGTCGGTGAAGCGGGTCATGGACGCCGTACAGGAGCTGCCCGCCGAGCCGTACGACGCGAACCGGCTGGCGGCCATCGCCCAGGTCAGTCTGCGCACCCTGCAGGAAGCTTTCCGCAGCAATGTCGGCATGTCGCCCATGGCATACGTCCACGAGGTACGGCTCCAGCGCGTCCACCGGCAGCTGCGGGCGGCGGCGCCGGGCACGACGACCGTGACGGAAGTGGCTCATGCGTGGGGGTTCGTCCATCTGGGCCGGTTCGCGCGGCGGTACCGGGAGCGCTACGGGGAGTCACCCTCACAGACACTGCGCGCCACGTGAGCCGTTGCGCCCGCCGATCCGCCGCGTTTTACGGACATGCGCCACGCATTCCGGAGCGACGGCCTGCCGGATCGGTCCTATGGTCGGGTCACGGCGATCGCACAGCGCACCGGGGATGAGCAGGGTCGGCGCCGCTCATCTCTGTTTTCGCAGGCGATAACCGGGGTGCGGCGGCGGGAGCAGGTCCGCGCCCCTCTGCGGGCCCGGCCGCGCCCCCTCCGTCGCATGTGGTGGCCGGGCCCCACTGTGTGATCGGCCCTACGGCCGAGCCAGCAGCGTGCGCACGCCCTCGGACGTGAGCGTCAGCGGGTGCGACGAGCTGGCGTCGATCGAGAGCGACAGATCGCCGTCCGGCCACTGCGCGGCGAGCGCGCCCAGCGGCACCAGACGGTAGCGGGACACGAACGGAAGCAGTTCGGCCATCTCCGTCTCCGAGGTGAACACGGGCACCACAGGAGCGCCGTCCTGCTGTTCCAGCACGGGCAGCGCCACGGTCGTGTCCTCGTCCGCGGCGTCGTCGGGCACCGGAATGAGCACGTCGCTGGTGGCGAGCGTGTCCAGCGCCGTCGCGTCCTCGGTGTTCTGCGTCAGCGCGTCCAGCGCCCGCTGGGCCGGTGTGACGGTGTTGTCGTTGGCGGGTGTGTCCATGGCAGATCCCCTGGTAGCGGCGGTCGTGCGGCCCCGCCCGCGGGCATGATCGCCCAAGGCGCGGTGCTGCTCGCGTACCCGAGCGTGCCGAGAGCATGCGTTCGGGACGTCAGGGAATCAGCGCGATGTGCTCCGAGGGCAGACCGAGGGTGTCGCATCCGACCCGCCGTAGAAGAGGCTCGTACATGCTGGGTCCCACATGGGTCCAGTACGTGGCCGCGTCCCGGAAGTAGCGCTGCATCCGTTCGCCGTCGCGCGCGTGGCGGGAGCCTGCCGTGCGGAACAGGATGCCCTGGAGGACGTCCCAGGCCATACGCCCCGCGTTCAGGAACGTCAGGGCGAGCCGGTTGTCCTCGACGGCCGTGAAGGGTGCCTCGCCGCTGACGTTGCGGCGGCAGGCATCCATCCAGTCCTCGGCGGTCTGCCTGAGGGCCGCCTCGGCCAGGTGGATCACGCTACCGGACGTAGTACGCCCGCCAGGCGCCGGCGGGCTCGTCGGGGGCCACGAAGCGGGTGAACGTGACCCATTCGGCGAAGGCCGGCAGCAGCCGCCGTACGCCTGCCGCCGCCTCGGCGAAACGAGGGGTGGCCCAGGGACTGCCGGGCTCGGCGAAGACGCGCTGCATGTCGATGACGGCGGGCAACCCGGTCGTCATACGACGCCCTCCTGTGCGCGGACCCGCCCGCGGCCGAGGGCCAGCGTGCCGAGGAAGCCGAGCGCCAGGGCGGCCAGCACTCCGAGGTTGGCGTACGCCCAGGCACCGGACTTGCCGCCGAGGCCGAAGGGGTCGAGCAGATAGCCCTGCCAGTCCAGCCAGCTGGCGGCCGAGTTGGTGACCAGGCCCCAGCCGAGGGCGGTGGCGAGAACCGTCAGGATCAGCGGGGTGGGCGGCATGTCGCCGTAGCGGCCGCTCGGACGGTAGAGGTCGGCCTCGTCGTAGTCACGGCGGCGCAGGGAGAGGTCGGCGAGCATGATGCCGCACCAGGCGGCGATGGGGACGCCGAGGGTGGTGAGGAAGCCCATGAACTGGCCGAGGAAGTCGTCGGCGAAGAACACGATGTAGACGGAGCCCGCGATCATCAGGACACCGTCGACGAGTGCCGCGAGCGGGCGCGGGATCCTGAGGCCCGCCGAGAGCAGGGCGAGGCCCGAGGAGTAGATGTCGAGGACCGCGCCGCCGACCAGGCCGAGAACCGCGACGACGGCGAAGGGCACCAGGAACCAGGTGGGCAGGATGGTGGTGAGCGCGCCGATCGGGTCGGCGGCGACGGCCTGGTTGAGCTTGGTGGACGATCCGGCCAGCAGCAGTCCGAAGACCAGCAGGAGCAGTGGGGCCACGGAGGCGCCGAAGGTGGTCCAGCCGACCACGCCCCGGCTCGACGAAGTGCGGGGCAGATAGCGGGAGTAGTCGGCGGCGGCGTTGACCCAGCCGAGACCGAAGCCGGTCATCATGAAGACCAGCGCGCCGATGAACTCCTGGGCGGAGCCCGCCGGGAGGGCGCTGACGGTGCTCCAGTGGATGTGGTCGGCGACCAGCCCGATGTAGACGACGGTCAGTACGCCCGTCACCACGGTGATCACGGTCTGGAGCCGCATGATCAGGTCGAAGCCCATCACCCCGCCGACGACGGTGAGCCCCGCGACCACGATCAGGGCGATCACCTGGGTCTCGGTGCCGCCGCCCCAGCCGAGCCGTCCGAAGACGGTCGCCGTGGCCAGGGTGGCGAGGGAGCACAGCACGGTCTCCCAGCCGACGGTGAGCACCCAGGAGACCACCGACGGAAGGCGGTTGCCGCGCACTCCGTAGGCGGCGCGGCTGAGCACCATGGTCGGCGCGGAGCCCCGCTTGCCGGCGACCGCGACGAAGCCGCACAGCAGGAACGAGAAGACGATCCCGATCACGCCGGCCACCAGTGCCTGCCAGAAGGAGATCCCGAAGCCCAGCGCGAAGGAGCCGTAACTCAGGCCGAGGATGGACACGTTGGCGCCGAACCACGGCCAGAACAGCGTCCGCGGGGTGCCCTTGCGTTCGGCGTCGCCGATCACGTCCAGCCCGTGGGTCTCGACCTGGAGCTGCCGGGCGGTGGATCTGCTGTCGGGGGATCCCGAGGAGTCTGTCATCGTCGACCTGCCTGTTCAGACGTGTTGGGGCGACGGTAGGCAGGGGGCGCGGGGGCGTCAATCACGCATCGCCCGCAAGAGGCGCCCTATGACCTCCGAGGATCACAGCCGTCCCGCGCTCCCCTCTACTGGATTGCGAGCCGACGAGGAGTCGGAAACGGCTGAGCCCGATGCGGTACTGCCGGGCGAAGGACGGGGGTGTCCGCGGTGCGGGCTTCGAGGTTTCTCTCCGCAGTGGCGCTGTCCGTGTGTGCGGCCACCCTGGCGGGCGGTTGCGCGGACGGCGGCGACGGGAGCGGCCCGGGGCCCGTACCGCGGTCCGTCCGCGCCCAGGACGATCTGCTGAAGAGCGCCGAATCCGCGCTTGTACGACGGTGTCTGACGGAGCGCCAAATAGCGGCGCGTGCCGACGGCAGCGACGGGCAGGGGCGGGGGGTCGCACCGCGACGGGAGTTCCCGTACGGGATCGACGATCCCGGCTGGGCGGCCCGGCACGGGTTCGGTATCCCCGTGGAGCGTGGCCCGCGGGAGCAGGAGGTCAGCGCTTCGAAGGAGCAACAGCGCCTCTCCGACGCCCTGTTCGGCACCGGGCGCCGTGAGCTGTCCACCCGCACGGCCACCGGACTGGTCGTCCGGGCCAACAGCGACGGTTGTCTCGCCGAGGCACAGCGGGTCCTCTACGGCGACCTGGGCCGCTGGTTCCGCACCGAGGTCACGGTCAACAACCTCGCTGCCACCGCTCACCGGCGGGTGACCCAGGACCCGGTCCACCGGGCCGCGCTCGCCCGCTGGTCGCGCTGTGTCGCACCCGTACAGCACGCCGACAGCCCCGGGGAGCTGCGCGGTGCGTGGCAGCGCCGGGCCCGTGACCTCGCTCCACGGGAAGCGACCGCTCTGCAACAGCGGTACGCCGTGACCGAGGCACGGTGCGTGCGGCGCACGGACCTCGCCCTGACCGGTGCGCGGCTGGAGAAGCGGTACGCCGCCGAACTGCGCGCCGAGTACGCCGACGTGATCGCCGAGCACCGTCAGCTGCGGGACCACGGGCTGCGGTACGCCGTGCGGCACGGCCTCTGAGGCTCTTTCCTGTCACCTCACCAACACCACATCGAAGGGATCGACATCATGCGCAAGACCTTCATCACCGCGGCCGGACTGTTCCTCGCCGCCGGCACCGCCCTGGCCGTCGTGCCGGGCACGGCCCAGGCCGCCGCACCCTGCGGCCAGGGGAGCTTCTGCGCCTACACCGACGCCAACTACGGCGGACTGGCGGTGGGTTGGACCGGCGACGACGGCTGGTGGGAGAGCAACATCGCGGACGAGGACAGCTCGTGGGCCAACCACGGCATCTCGGGCCCGGGCATCAAGGACCACGTCAAGGTGTACGCCAGTGCCTGGCAGGGCGGCGGTGTCACCATCTGCCTGAGCCCCGGGCAGGAGGTGCCGTACAACGCGGGCGCCAACGACCGGGGGGACTCGCACACCTGGACCAGCAGCTGCTGAACGCACGGATCCGGCCGCTGGAGGGTGGGGGCGAACCTGCCCCCGCTCATCCCCGGCACGCCGGCCTGCAGCGGCGGCCCGAGCCGGGCCGGCGTCATCGCCGCTGCGGCCGGTGCCGTGGCCCACGGCTGAGGGGCGGTCTCCCTGGCCCGTTTCGTGCCGGTGGTCCGCGCCCTCGCCTCGCACTTCGCGGGCACCGACAGCCCGCCCTACCGGGCGTGCCAGCGGAGAGGGTCGGGGCGGCGGGCAAGGGTGCCGGCCGGGCCCACCAGGGCGGTCAGCCGTACGAGTTCAGCGGTGCTTGATGCCGGCCTCGGCGCCGGGGGCGAGGGTGGGTTCGGTGACGGGGACGTCGCCGAGTGCCTGGCCGACGGCGGTCAGCAGGTCGTCGGACAGCTCCACGCCGGACGCGGCGGCATTGGCGTGGACCTGGTCGGGGCGGGAGGCACCGGTGATCGCGGAGGCGACCTCGCCGCGGCGCAGGACCCACGCGAGCGCCAGGGTGGCCATGCTCATCCCGGCCCCCTCCGCGATCGGGACGAGGCGCTGGACCGCTTCGAGGATGGCGTCGCTGTAGACGAGGTCCTGGGAGACCGCCATGTCCGCGGAGGCGAACCGGCTTCCTTCGGGGACGGGCTGTCCGGGCTTGTACTTGCCGGTGAGCACCCCCTGCGCCAGCGGCGACCAGACGATCTGGGAGACGCCGTTGGCGGCGCACAGGCCGAACACCTCGGCCTCGGGGGCCTGCCAGAGCATGGAGTACTGCGGCTGGGAGGAGACGAACAGATCGGGGCCTGCGAGGTCGATCGCGGCCCGGATCTGTTCGGGGGTCCACTCGCTGAAGCCGATGTAGCGGGCCTTGCCCTGCTCGACGACCTTCTGGAACGCCTCGACGGTGTCCTCGATCGGCACGCCGGAGTCGAAGCGGTGCGCCTGGTACAGGTCGACGTGGTCGGTCCTGAGGCGGGTGAGGGAGGCGTCGATCTGCTGGGCGATGTGGGCGGGGGACAGTCCACGGTCGGCCGGGTCGTCCGACATCGGGAAGTAGACCTTGGTGGCAAGGATGTAGGAGTCACGGGGGTGGCCGGACAGGATCTCGCCCCAGGCCGTCTCGGCGGCTCCCCGTCCGTAGGCGTTGGCGGTGTCGAAGAAGTTGATGCCCGCGTCGAAGGCCGCCTCGGTGCAGGCGCGGGTCGCGTCCGCCTCGACGCCGCCGGAGTAGGTGAGCCAGGACCCGAGCGAGATCTCCGAGACGTTCAGGTCCGAGCTGCCGAGTGTGCGGTACCGCATGGTTGTCGCTCCTTGTGTCGGGTGGGCCGCCGGCTCCCGGGCAGGCTTACGAGGCTGCTGTCCACTGCACTGACGACCATGCCACGCGTCCGTCGACACCGTCGTCAGCGGTCGGTGTCACTCGGCGTCGAGCTGGTGGTCGGCCCAGACGTAGCTCTCGGGCAGCAGGTCGGTGATGCGCACGGTCCGGGGGCGGACGTCATCGCCGACGATGACCTCGATCTCGGGGAAGTAGTCGAGAAGAACCTGTCGGCACCGGCCGCATGGCGGGACGACCCCTCGGTCGCGATCCCCCACAGCGACGATCGTCTCCAGTTCGTAGGCGCCCTGGGCGGCCGCCGCACCGATGAGGACCAGTTCGGCGCAGGGGCCTCCTGTGAAGTGGTAGGCGTTCACGGCGGTGATGATCCGCCCGTCCCGGGCACGGGCCGCGGCTGCCATGGTGTGGTTGTCGCCTCGGCAGCGCGTGCGAGCGACGTGCGCCGCGGCCTGGACGAGTTCGTGATCGACGGGGTGGGTCTGCGTGGTCAACTTCTCTGCCTCGGTCGTTGGTTCAGGCGACGTCGACAGTATCGGCGGTGGGCCGGCTCCTGGAGTCACGCGCGCTCGAAAGGGATCACACGGACCTGTGCGACAGCCGGAGGGGCAGCCGACTCACCCTTCGCGCAGCGCCTTGTGGATCTCGCCCAGTGAGTCGGTGAGCCGTACGTAGTCGTCGCGGGCCAGCTGCTACTTCCCGCTGGTGGAACCGGCCACGCTGAGCGGGATCGACGCGGCCTCGGCCCGTGTCCTGGCGGACGGCACGGACAGCGCCGATCCGGTGTTCCTGAGCACCCTCAGAGCCGACCGCGAGGCGTTCAGGGCACGCCACCCGAAGCTCACGGCGGATGCCGACGGAGCGCGCGTCCTGCGCAGCGTCCTGATGAAACCGGACTCCGAGCACCACGTGGAGCACGTACACGCCCGGGTCGAACAGCTCGCACGGGCCGTCTCCCACGGCTCCTCACCTGCCCGTCTACTGCGATCGCAGTAGAGGCAAGTGTCTGCGAACGGCCAACGACGAGAGAGTGCGGGACTGCGAGCGTGAGAGCGGGCCGGGATTGCCGGCCCGATCACGTGGTGCACCCCTCGAAAGGCTCGTCGATGTCCCCTCTCGCCCGCTGGTGCCACCGGCACCGGCTCGCCGTCGTCCTGGCCTGGGTGGGCCTGTTGCTCGCCCTTGGGGCCGGAGTCGGAGCGGCCGGCAGCGCCTTCGGCAACAGCCCGACCTCGCAGAACACCGACTCGGCCAAGGCATCGGCCCTGCTGGAGCAGGCCTCCGACAGCGCGGCGGGCAAGAGCGGCAGAGTGGTCTGGCAGGCCGGCGGCGACAAGGTCACCGGGCCCGCAACCGAGCGGACGATGAACGGTGTGCTGGGGCGTATCTCCGACGCTCCGGGAGTCACCTCCGTGACCAGCCCGTACACCGCGGCCGGATCGGCTCAGGTCAGCAGGGACGCCAGGACGGCCTACGCCACGGTCGCGTTCGACCGTGAGGTGAGCGACGCCCAGATCGACCACGTCAAGGAGCTCGCGACCGCTCCGGAGTCGGGCGATCTGCACATCGCGCTCAACGGGCAGGCGTTCACCGTCACCCCCGAGCCGAACGCGGTCGCCGACGCCATGGGCATCGCCCTCGCCTTCGTCGTGCTGCTGTTCGTCTTCCGTGCGGTCTGGGTGGCGGTGCTGCCGATCGTCACGGCCATCGTCGGCGTCGGCACCTCCGCGGTCGCGGTGATGCTGCTCAGCCACCTCATCACGCTGTCCGACACCACGCTGACCCTCGGTTCGCTGATCGGCCTCGGTGTGGGCATCGACTACGCCCTGTTCATCGTCAACCGGCACCGTGCCCACTTGAAGGCGGGCATGGGCGTCGCGGAGTCGACGGCCAAGGCGCTCAACACCTCCGGCCGGGCGGTGGTGTTCGCCGGGCTGACCGTCGTCGTCGCGCTGCTCGGCATGCTCACCCTGAACGTCGGCATCATCAACGGCATGGCCATCGGCGCGGCCGTCACCGTCGTACTGACCGTCCTGGCCGCCATCACTTTGCTGCCCGCTCTTCTCGGCATGATCGGACCCCGGGTCCTCAGCCGCGGTGAGCGCCGCGCACTCGCCGTACACGGGAGCGGTCCGGAGAGCGGGGCCGGTCTGTGGGCCCGGTGGGCGCAGCGGGTGCAGGACCGGCCCAAGGCCCTCGGACTGCTCGCCCTGGCCGTGCTGGCGGCGCTCGCGTTCCCGACTCTGTCGCTGCGTCTGGGCGCTTCCGACGACGGCAACCTGCCCACGACGTCGACGAACCGTCAGGCGTACGACATGATCGCGGACGGTTTCGGACCCGGCTTCAACGGCCCCCTCGTCCTCGCCGTGCAGGCCCCCACCGCGGCCGACAGGGCGGCCGAGGCGAAGCTCGTCACCGCGCTCGGCAGGGTCGACGGTGTCGCCGGTGCCACCGCCGCCCCGATGAAGGAGGGGCAGACGGTCGGGGTGATCTCCGTCGTCCCGACGACCTCACCGCAGTCGGCGGCCACCTCCGATCTGATCGGCCACCTGCGCGAGGACGTGATTCCGCAGGCGGAGCAGGGCACGTCGCTGAAGGTCTACGTCGGCGGGACCACCGCGAGCAACGACGACTTCGCGTCGGTCCTGATGTCCAAGCTCCCGGTGTTCGTGCTGGTGATCGCGGCGCTCGGTTTCCTGCTGCTGACCGTCGCCTTCCGCAGCCTGCTCATCCCCGCCGTCGGTGCCGTACTGAACATCCTCAGTATCGGGGTGGCCTTCGGCGCGATCGTCGTCGTCTTCCAGTACGGCTTCGGCGCCTCGCTCCTCGGGCTCGGCGCCGCCGGACCGATCGAGTCGTTCGTGCCGATCCTGGTCGTCGGCATCATGTTCGGCCTGTCCATGGACTACCAGGTCTTCCTGGTCAGCCGGATGCGCGAGGAGTGGGCCCACACCGGTGACAGCCACCGGGCCGTGCGGGTCGGCCAGGCCGAGACGGGCAAGGTGATCACCGTCGCCGCCGCCATCATGTTCTGTGTCTTCGGCTCCTTCGTGTTCGGCGGCATGCGGGTGATCTCCGAGTTCGGTGTGAGTCTCGCCGTGGCCGTCGCCCTGGACGCGCTCCTGATCCGGATGGTGGTCGTCCCCGCGCTCATGCACCTGTGCGGGCGCGCGAACTGGTGGCTGCCGCGACGGCTGGACAAGGCGCTTCCCAACGTGTCGGTGGAGGGGCCCCCGGACGAGCCGGCCCGACCGCGGCACCCGGTCCGGGAGCCGCAGCCGGCCGGACTGACCGACTGAGAACGACCGTCACGTCGTAGCGACGACACACACGCGGGCCGTTGGCAGGCCGGGGTGGACCCGACTGTCACCGGCCCGCGCTCCATACAGTGAGGACATGCAGGTGACAGCTATGAGGCGGTGGGCGGCCCGTCATGACCGGATCAGGGACGCGTCTCCCGCGGTGGTGCTGATCGTCGTCGCCGTGGCCGCGGCGGCCGCAGGGAACTCCGGCTGGCACGCGCCCCGAGCCGCGGGGGTGGCCTGGACGGCGCTGTCCTGTGTCCCCCTCGCGTTCCGGAGCCGTTGGCCGCTGCCCGTCGTCGTGCTCACCCTGGCGGTCGAACTGACCGCCATGGCCCTGGTTCCCGACCGCGTGTCGACCCCGGCGGCGAGCCTCGTCGCCCTGTACACACTCGCGACCCGCAGCGGCCGGCGCACCGCCTGGACCGTCGGCGTCATCGCCGCTGTCGCCATCACCGCTGTCTACGCGACGACCCACCAGGAGCCGCTTCTCGTGGGGACCAGTCTGCTGCGGTTCGACTTCGCGATCGCGGCCACCGCCCTGGGCGACGCGGTCCGCAGCCGTCGCCTGCACCTCGCGCGGGTCGAGGCACGCGCGGAACGCGCCGAGCGCACAAGGGAGGAGGAGGCCCGTCGGCGCGTCGCCGAGGAACGCGTCCGCATCGCGCGCGACCTTCACGACGTGGTGGCTCACCACATCACCCTCGTCAACGCCCAGGCAGGGGTGGCCCATCACCTCATGCGCACCGACCCCGACCGCGCCTACGAAGCCTTGGCCCACATCAAGGAGACCAGCCGCGCCGCGCTGGACGAACTACGGGCCACCGTCGGCCTGTTGCGCCAGCCGGACGACGCGCCCGACTCCCGGGCGCCGCTTCCGGGACTCGCCGACCTCGACGCTCTGATCGGCGGTATCCGCGCCGGCGGCCTGTCCGTGACGGTGACCCGCACCGGCCTGCCCCGGCCCGTGGCCCCGGCGACCGAACTGACGGCCTACCGCATCATCCAGGAGTCCCTCACCAACACCCACAAGCACGCCCGCGCGGCCCACGCCGACGTATTCCTGGACTATGGTGCCGCGACCCTGCGCGTGACCATCGGCGACGACGGCCGCGGCCACACCCCCAAGGGGCCCGGCACCGGCCATGGACTGATCGGCATGCGCGAGCGCGCCACCGCCATCGGCGGCACCCTCACCGCCGGTCGAACTCCCGACGGCGGGTTCCGGGTCGTCGCCGAACTGCCGCTGTCCCTCACCCCCGCGATCGCCTGACCACCCCGAGGAAACACCGCCCATGACGATTCGCGTACTGCTCGCCGACGACCAGGCCCTGCTGCGCGGCACCTTCCGCCTGCTCATCGACGCCCAGCCGGACATGGAGGTGGTCGCGGAGGCGGCCAACGGCCGCGAGGCGGTCCGACTGGCCCGGTCCGAGCGTGCCGACGTGGTGGTCATGGACATCCGCATGCCCGAAGTCGACGGCATCGAGGCCACCCGTCTCATCGGCCAGGACGAGGACCTGGCCGGAGTCAAGGTCCTCGTCCTGACGACCTTCGAGGTGGACGAGTTCGTCATCGAGGCGCTTCGGGCGGGCGCGAGCGGCTTCCTCGGCAAGGGGGTGGAACCGGCCCAACTGCTCGACGCCATCCGTCTCGTGGAGGCGGACGAGGCGCTGCTGTCCCCCGCGGCCACCAAGAGCCTCATCGCCCGCGTCATGGCCCAGCCCGCCGCGGGCGACCTCGCCGACCCCGGCCGCCTGACCACGCTGACACCCCGGGAACGCGAGGTGATGTCCCTGGTGGCCACCGGCCTGTCCAACGACGAGATCGCCGAACGCCTCTTCGTCACCCCCGTCACCGTCAAGACCCACGCCAACCGCGCCATGGCCAAACTCGGCGCCCGGGACCGCGCCCAACTCGTCGTCATCGCCTACGAGACCGGCCTGGTCCGCGCCGGAGAGCGACGGGAGTGATCGCCCCGCCCGTTCGCACACGGTCACCACGCCCTACTCTTCCTCTGTTCGAAACACCCACGGACACAGGGGCAAGGCGGGGGAAGCGACATGAACTACCGGCGCGCGGTCATACCAGCCCTGGTCGGGGCGCTGCTGATCACGCTGTTGCTGTGGTGGGCGGGAGCGAGCGCGCAGGCACTGCAACTGCGCGGCAGCACCAGCGTGTTCGACATGGACTCCGTGAACGAACTCCGGCGCTGGCTCATGCCCTGGTCGTACGACTCCTCGGTGGCCGTGCCGTCCGACGGATCCGCGGACGCGGGCACGGGCCTGACCGGAGACACCCCGTACGCCGGTCTGTACAGCACCGCGATGCAGATCAGATTCGTGGCCGTCTTCGCCTTCTTCCTGGCCGGCACGTTGCTTTTGCTCCGCAGGATCCCGCCGGCGCGGGGCCGTACACCGGCCACGCTGCTCGCGCTGTGGGCCTGGGGACCGGTGTCCGCGACCTTGGCGGTGACGGTCTCCGCGCCCTGGCTGATCGCGTCCCGGGAGCACGGCAGCTACCGGGTCCTGCCGCAGCTGGCGGGGGTGATCGCCTCGAGCGGACCGGTCCCGGTGTTCGCGGGGTTGTTGGCCGCCCTGCTCACGGTGCTCGTGGCACGCGTCTCCGCCAAGGACGCCGAACCACTGCCCCGGCGCGATGTGCCGGCGCGCGCCGCCCGTCTGGCGGCGAGCGCCGGAACCGCGGTGGTCGCGCTGTCCCTGGTGGTCCTGTCGTACCAGTCGGTGGCGGCCTGGATACAGACCTCGTTCAGCGGCGTCGGCCTGCTGTCCGAGCCGGGTGATCTGCTGCGCCAGTGGCTGCTGCTCGGGGCCTGGTCGGGTCCGGCGACCACATCGCTCGGACACTGGCTGCTGTACCGGGCCGCCGACGTGCTCCTGCTGGCCGTGGTGTGGTGGTCACTGCGTCTGCTGCCCGGCCTGCTCACCCGGACCACCGTGCCGGCGATGGCGGTGGGCGCGGTCTGCGCGACCGTGCTGGGACTGCTCGCGAGCCAGGTCCTGCACATGGCGATCGACGACACCGCCGCCGTGTGGGGTCCTGTGCATGTGTTCTCCGCTCTCGGCACAGGAGTCCCCGCCGCCCTCACCTTCGGCCTCACGGCGGGACTGGCGGCCCTCGCGACCCTGCGGCTGGCCGGGGACCGTGACCCCCTGCCGTCGTCTGTCGTCCCTGCCTGACTCCCTGGCAGCATGCGGTGATGCGCATCGACACCGCTTACGAGGGCGCCCTCGGTGACTACTTCGCCGACAACGCGACCGACGGCCCCGGCTACGCGACCACGGCGGGAGGCTGCGCGTCGACGCCGACCCGCCTCCGAGGCACAGGCCGATCCATCGCGCCCGGGCCTCCCGCAGGTCTTGACCCGGCTCCCTCGGCCACGTACAACGTTCTCCAGTAGAAAACGTTTACTCAACGGAGAGGCCGCGTCCGCCATGAGAACCACACAGGACCGGGAAGAGCCCGCGGGGGTCAGAGCCGGTAGCCCGGGGGCGCTGTCGCGTCGGGGTGTCCTCAAGGGCACGGCCGTCACCGTCGGTCTGGCCGCGGCGGGGGTCGGCATCGCGCAGCCGGTGCATGCGGCCGAAGGAGCGGCTGTCCCAGGGCAGTCGGACTGCGCGACCGCACGCATGGGCGGCAACGCCATCACGGTGTCGGTGGTGGACGGAGCACTCCGGTGGTCCGTCCAGCACCACGGCAGGACCGTCGTCGACACGTCCGTCCTGGGCCTCGCACTGAGCGACGGGACCGTCCTCGGCAGCGACGTGACGGTGGCACGCAACCAGCACGGGACCTCCCGCACCATCTGGAACCCGGTGTACGGGCGCAACGCCTCCGTCACCGACCACTACCAGGAGCAGCGGTGGGACCTGCGGGACACCGCCTCGGGGACCCGGTTCGGCGTCCAGATCCGCGCCTACCGGACCGGTGTCGCCCTGCGCTACCTCCTGCTCGACGAAGGCACCGCCACCGTCTCCAACGAACTGACCACGTTCGCCTTCCCCGACGACACCACCGTCTACAGCGCCCGCGACGAGGACGCCTACCTCCCGGTGGCGCCGGGCTCCATCCCGGTCACCGGCACCTCCACCACGGACAACGGCCCCCTCACCGACCTGCCGCTCACCGCCACCCTCACGGACGGGCTCATCGCCTGCGTCTGCGAGTCGGCCCGGCTCGACTTCCCGCGCCTGATGCTGAGTTCGACCGACGGACAGCCCGGCACCCTGTCCGCCTTCCTGATGGAGCACACCGCCCGCGGCACCGGCCCGGTCGAGCCGACCAACACGGTCACGACCCCCTTCGCCACGCCGTGGCGTGCGGTAGTAATCGGTTCCACCCATGCCGAACTGGTCGACAACGCCGAGCTGATCCTCAACCTGGCCCCACCCGGCGCCCTGGCCGACACCTCGTGGATCAAGCCGGGCAAGGTCTTCCGCTGCGAGCTCAGCACCGCGGCAGGCCTGGCAGGCGTCGACTTCGCCGTGACTCGTGGCCTGGAGTACATCGAGTACGACGCCGGCTGGTACGGCCCGGAGTTCACGACCACCGACGCGACCAAACCGATAGCGGCCATCGACCTCCCGTCCGTCATCGCGTACGCCACGAGCAAGGACATCGGTGTCTTCCTCTACGTCAACCGGCTCGCGCTGACCGACGCGGACTCCCTCTTCGGCCTCTACAAGGGGTGGGGCGTCGCGGGCATCAAGCTCGGCTTCATCAACGACGGTACGCGGACGATGACCGACCGGATCACCGACTGGGCGAAGACAGCAGCCAAGTACCAGCTGCTGATCGACATGCACGACGACGTGCGGCCGTTCGGCTACGAACGCACCTACCCCAACTGGATCAGCCTGGAAGGCGTCCGGGGCAACGAGCAGTTCCCGACCGCCACGCACAACGTGACGCTGCCCTTCGCCCGCAACATCGGCGGCCCGATGGACTACACGATCTGCTACGGCCAGTCACGGGACAAGACGACCAACACCCATCAGATGGCCATGGCCGCGGTGTACTACCAGCCCCTCAACTTCCTCTTCTGGTACGACAAGCCGTCCAAGTACGCCAACCCGGCGAACTGGCCGGGACTGCCCTGGTTCAACGCCGCCCCCACGACCTGGGACGAGAGCCGGACCCTGGCCGGGTCGATCGGCGAGTACGTGGCGGTGGCCCGCCGGAGCGGCGACACCTGGTACCTCGGGGCCATGACCGACGAGACCTCCCGGACCCTGTCGATCCCGCTGTCGTTCCTGGGCAGCGGCACCTACACGGCAACCGTGTACGCCGACGGCACCCCCGGGGCCGCCCCGTACCAGACTCCGGTCGTGGTCAGCACCCGGTCCGTCACCGCGGAGAGCACACTGAGCGTGGCCATGGCCCCGGCGGGCGGCCAGGCGGTCGTCCTGAAGCCGAGCTGACCCTGCACCCGGAGTCAGCGCTGGACATACAGGCCGGTGCCGGACATCCGGCCCGTAAACAGCTTCTACAGTAAACGTTTCCTGCAGCAGGGAGTGCAGTCCGGCCGAGGGAACTCACAAGCGTGAGACGGTGCAGTAACGTCGGAGCCGTGACGGACGAGGAAGAGGGGCCATTCGGCGCCCAGGAGCCGAAGAAGGCGAAGCGGAAGAGGAAACCGCCGGCGGACAGGCCCAGCACGATCCGTGACGTCGCCGCGAAGGCGGGGGTTTCCGTAGCAACCGTTTCCCGGACGCTGGCGGGCAACTACCCGGTGTCCGCGGAGACCAGGGAGCGGGTCATGGCCGCCGTCGACTCCCTCCACTACGTCGTGAACGTCCACGCCAAGGCACTGTCCGGCCGGGTCGCCGGGCCCATCGCCCTCGTCCTGCGTGACATCACCGGCCCCTCCCTCGCCCACGTGGCAGCGGGGGTGGAGGAGGAAGCCGGCCGCCGGGGTCGCCTCAGCCTGGTCTGCTCGACCAAGGACGACACCAAGCGCGAGGACGACCTGGTCCAGCTGATGCGGGAGCAGCACGCGGCGGCGGTCCTCCTCGTGGGTGGCACCGTGACGGACGACGCCTATCACCGTCGTATGGCCGGCTATGCCAAGGCGCTGGACTCCGCCGGGTCCCGGCTGGTGCTGTGCGGCAGGCCGCCGCTGCCCGCGGGTGTGCCGGCCACGGTCGTGGACTACGACAACCGCGGCGGCGCCTTCCAGGCCACCGCGCACCTGCTGACGGCCGGCCACCGGCGTGTCCTCTTTCTCGGCGGCGCGCCGGGCTTCAGCAGCGCGGAGGAGCGCCGCCTCGGCTACCGGGACGCGCTGCGCGCCCATGGCATGCCGTACGCCGATGAGCTGGACACGAGCGGGGACTACACCCGCGCCTCGGGTTACCTGCGCACCCGGGAAGCGCTGAGCGCGGGCGTCGAATTCACGGCGGTGTTCGCGGGGTCCGACGTGGTCGCGCTGGGCGCGCTGGCCGCCCTGCGCGAGGCCGGTCTGAGCGTCCCGCGCGAGGTCTCCGTGGTCGGCTTCGACGACGTCCCGTTCGCCGCCGACCTGACCCCGGCCCTCACCACGGTCCGGGTCCCGTACGAGGAACTGGGCCGCACCGCCGTACGCCTCGCCCTGGACCGCGAGGTGGGGTTCGCCTCCGACAACCACGTCGTGCTGAGCACGCAGCTCGTGATCCGGGATTCGGTGCGTCCGGCTGCCGACTGAGAGAGCGCTGTGAAGCAGGCAGCGGTTGTCGGCGGCGTCGACGAAGGCGTGTCAGTGGTGGTGACCGCGTCGGCCGAGGGTCTGCACCGGGGTCGTGCCGGGCCGGGTCCACTGGGGCACGGGACGGCCGGTCGGGCCCCAGGTGGGGTTGCCCTCCGCGTCGGAGCGCCAGGTCCAGCACGCACCGCGACCCTTGGGCCAGCCCTCGGTATTGTCCTCCCAGGTCTCACCGCGGCCGTAGGGGGTCATGTCGAGCAGGCCGAGGGACCCGCTGACCCGCTCGTTGCCACGGCCCGTTGTGGAGCAGGGAGGAACACGCGATCGCCGTCGCGCAGGAAACAGGTGAGGTACCCCATGTCACCGCCGACCGGCCCGTCCACGCCATGCACTCCCCGCGGACGGTGCACAGCCACATCGAGCACCTGCTCCGCAAGACGGGTGCCGCCTCCCTCGCCGAGGCCACGGCTCTCGCGGTCCGCGACGGGCTGCTGCGCCCGGCCCCGGACCACCTGGCGTTCTTCGTCGAACGGTGAGGCACTTGGTATCCACCTCGATTCGCCGCACAGCCGCCGGGCCCGATCGGGTCTCGCCACGCCGACCACGGGACCGGTCGGCCGTGCTGCCGCCGGCCACCCTCCCGGACGGGGCAGCTCCGGTCAGCTCTGGCAGGCGCACCCGGTGTCGCTCTTGGCCTCGCCGACGGTGACGGACGGGTCGGTCGGCTGCTCGGACGGTGTGCAGCAGGCGGTGACGCCGCAGCAGGAGTCGTCCGTCGCGGGCGTCGCGCCGGTGTCCGGGCGGGCGACGGGCTTCGTGGCGCGGACGATGGCGGAGTGCATGCCGTCGGCGACCTGGTGGGTCGGGACGATCTCGATGCCGGTGAAGCCGGCGGCCGCCAGGCCCGCGCGGTACTCGGCGAAGGACAGGGCTCCCGCGATGCAGCCGACGTAGTCCCCGCGTTCGGCCCGCTGTTCGGCGGTGAGGGTGTCGTCGGCGACGACGTCGGAGACTCCGATGCGGCCGCCGGGCCTGAGGACCCGGAAGGTCTCGGTGAAGACGGCGGACTTGTCGACCGACAGGTTGATCACGCAGTTCGAGATCACGACGTCGATCGTGTTCTCGGGCAGGGGGATCGCCTCGATGGTGCCCTTGAGGAACTCCACGTTGGTGGCGCCCGCCTTCGCCGTGTTGGCCAGAGCGAGGGCGAGCATTTCCTCGGTCATGTCCAGCCCGTACGCCTTGCCCGTCGGCCCGACGCGGCGGGCGGAGAGCAGGACGTCGATGCCGCCGCCGGAACCGAGGTCGAGGACACGCTCACCCTCGCGCAGTTCGGCCACGGCGGTCGGATTGCCGCAGCCGAGGGAGGCGGCGACGGCCTCGGCCGGCAGCGTGTCGCGCTCGTCCGCGGCGTAAAGGGTCGAGCCGAAGTTCTCGTCGACCTCGACCGGCTCGGGTCCGCAACAGGCGCTGCCGCCCTCGCTCACCTGCACGGCGGCGGCCGCATACCGCTGCCGGACGGTCTCACGCAGGTGGATGGAGTGCTCACTCATGATCTCTCCCCTGCCCATATTGACGTTTGTTGATACAAGCGTGCAGCTTGAATCGAAAAACGTCAACATAGAGGAACGTCGAAACAAGCGGATCCGCGGATCCGCAGATCCGGGATCAGCCGCCGGCCCTGGCCCCCTGGATGTGGAAGTTGAAGTCGCCGTGGCCGAGCGTGCCGTACAGGTGCAGCCAGATCGGCAGGAGCATCTCGACGCCGCGGGCGGTGGTGATGTCGCCCAGGTCGATGACGCTCGCTTCGGGCCAGCCGAAGGAGCCCAGCAGCGCCGTGACGGCCTTCTTGGCCCCGGTGTCGTCACCGCTGACGAACACGGTGTGCTCCCCTGCCACGCGGGCCGGCTCCACCATGACGAAACAGTTCATGGTGTTGAGGGTCTTGACGACCTTCGCGGCGGGGAAGGCCCGCTGAATGCGCTCGCCGAGGCTGTCGGTGTTGACCGGATCCAGCGTCGGCCTCCCGGCGGAGAAGTCCAGCGGGTTGGCGACGTCGATGAGGACCTTGCCGCTCAGACGGGGTGCGCCGGCCGCCTGCAGCGCATCGAGGCTTCCCTTACCCGCGGTGGTGTTGACGACCGACTCGCCGAAGGCCGCCGCGTCCTCGAAGGTCTCCAGACGCACCTGGCCGTGGCCTGCGTGCCACTGCGCGAACGGCGGGTTGCCCATGCCGTCGGGTTCGGTGCGGGCGAGGGTGGCCCCGGGATCGCGGGTGCCGATGACGACGTCGTGACCGAGGGAGGCGAGCTTGCCGGCTATGGTCCGGCCGACGATGCCGGTACCGAGGACTGCGTAACGCATTCGAGTGGGTCCTTCCGGGGCGTCGGGCGATCGGCCGGGGGCCGCGCCCATGAGGAAACCAACCAGGTCGTTCGCTGTCGCGTGATGACGGTAGCTGTCGAGTCGGCGGCCCGTTCCCATCTATCGTGGAAAATCACATCATGATGGCTCGTGTCGAGGCAGGCTGCACATGAGGAAACCGCAGATCGATTACGCGGCGGTATTCCGGGCTCTGCCCGGCATGGTGGCGTTGCTGACGCCCGAGCTGGTGTACGTCGACGTCAACGACGACTTCCTACGGCTCACCGGTCGCGCCCGCGAGCAGTTGGTGGGCCACTACATCTTCGACGTCTTCCCCGAGAACCCCAATGATTCGGCCGCGGCCGGGATGCGGGAGACGCGGGCGTCGATGCTGCGTGCGGTGGCCACCGGGGAGCGCGACACGATGGCGGTTCTCCGCTACGACATCGAGGATCCCCAGCGGCCCGGCCACTGGCAGGAGCACTTCTGGAGCCCGGTCAACGCGCCCGTCCTCGGCACCGACGGGAAGGTGAAGCTGCTCGTGCACCGGGTGGAGGAGGTCACCGAACTCATTCGCGCCCGCGGCGGACCGGGCGGCGACAGCCGGGCACGCGTGCTGGAGGCCGAGCTGTACACCCGCGCCCGGGAACTCCAGGAGGTCAACGAACGCCTGCGCAAGGCACACGCCCGCGAACGCGAGGTCGCCCTGGCTCTGCAGGAGGCCCTGCTGCCCGCCCCCGGACCCCTCGGCCACCATCAGGCGGCCGTGCGCTACCGGCCCGCCGTCGGCTCCCTGAACGTGTGCGGTGACTGGTACGACCTCGTCGACCTGCCCGACGACTGTCTCGCGGTGGCCGTCGGTGACGTGGTCGGCCACGGACTGGCGGCCGCCTGCGTCATGGGCCAGCTGCGCAGCGCGCTGAGCGCCGCCACCCGCGTCGCCGACGGCCCTGCCCGGGCGCTGGAGGCGCTCGGGCTGTACGCCCGCTCCGTCGACGGCGCCGAGTCGACGACGGCGGCGACGGCCTTCATCGACTGGGGCGACCACTCCCTCACGTACAGCAGCGCGGGCCACCTCCCGCCCGCCCTGCTCCACCCGGACGGCACGGTGGCCTTCCTGGACCGGGCCACCGACCCGCCGCTCGGTGCCAGCCTCGAACACACCATCCGCCCGGAGGCCGTCACGCACTTCGACGAGGGCGCCACGCTGGTGCTCTACACCGACGGTCTGATCGAGCGCCGCACCGAGGACATCGACACCGGCCTGGCACGCCTCGCCGACACGCTCACCCGCCACCGCCACGCCGACCCCGAGGACTTGGCCGACGCGCTCCTGGCCGAGCTGCTCCCGCTCACCGGCAACGCCGACGACACCGCTCTCGTCGTGATCCGCCTGTGAGACGAGCCGGTGGAACAGCCCTCAGTCCTCGGCGGGCATCACCCGGGTCACCTTGCCCTTGGTGTTCGCCTCCAGGTAGCCGGTCTGGCTGTACTCGTTGCTCAGGTAGACGGCCAAGCCGAGGGGGGTGTCGAAGACGTCGTTGGGCTCTCTCACCATCACGTATCGCGTGTCCGGATGGTCGACGTTGAGCTTCTTCCGGGCCTGTTCCAGAAGCGTGGGCACCTTGTCCCAGTCGAAGCCGTCGAGGGCGAAGGGCTGGTCGCCGCCGGACAGGGTGCCCTTGATGATGCCCTTCTCCACGCCCTGTCCCGGACGGTAGGTGTAGCTGTCGTACTTGCTGTCGCTGCCGTTGACCATCAACTCGGCCGACACGAAGTCCTCGTAGACGGTGAAGTCGCCGAACCTGTCCCGGCCGCTCTCCTGCTTCAACGCCTTGATGGCGGTGCGAATGCCGTCGGGGGTGAGCAGGCTCGCGGTCGTCGCATCCTTCGACTGCTGGACGGCCGGGGCGGCGGCCGGGGAGCCGGTCGACCCGGGGGCCGCCGTGGCGGAGGAGGAGGCGGAGTGGGAGGCGGCGGCAGAGGAGGCCCCGCCGTCCGCCGCGTCACCCGATCCGCCCGAGTCTCCTCCGAAGGGCAGCAGCCACCACATCAGGACCAGGGCACCGGCCAGCGAGGTCCCCGAGACGCTGAGCAGGACACCCAGTCCGGGCCGGCTCCTACGTCCCGCCCGGACGGGTGAGGTCACCGGCTGGCCGGGCCCGGCGGGGACAGGCGGCGGCCCGAATCGGCCAGGGCCTGCTGCACCCACCGGAGCCGGGGCACCGGCGAGGGGGGCCGTGGGCGTGGCGAAGGCACCCGGGTACGAAGGGGCCGCACCGGCGGACGACGGGTTCAGCGGGTACGAGGTGGGGGGCTGGTGCCACGCGGTCACCGGACCGGCGGACCCCGACTCGATCTCGGCCAGCCGTCGGTCCAGCACGGCGGACGACGGCCGCGCCGCCGGATCCCGTACGAGCACGCTCATCAGTACGTCACCCAGGGCACCGGCCCGCACCGGCGGCGGCACCTCCTCGTTGAGGACGGCCGCGAGGGTGGCGAGGGTGCTGCCCCGGCGCAGCGGGTGGTGACCCTCCACAGCGGCGTACAGCATCATCGCGAGAGACCACAGGTCGGAGGCGGCGCCGCCCTCGTGGCCCGAGATCCGCTCCGGTGCCATGAAATCGGGGGTGCCGATGATGGAGCCGGTGACGGTGAGGCTGGTCGTCTCACGGATCGCGGCGATGCCGAAATCGGTGAGGACGGGGCGCCCGTCGGACCTGAGCAGGACGTTGGCGGGCTTGACGTCCCGGTGCTGAATTCCCGCGTCGTGCGCGGCCGCCAGCGCGGCCAGCACGCCCCGGCCGATCCGCGCCGCCTCGGCCGGCGGCATCGGTCCCCGCCCCAGCCGGTCGGCGAGCGAGCCGCCGCTAACCAGCTCCATGACGATCCACGGGTAGGTGCCCTCGCCGCCGTCGACGATGTGGTGGACGGTGACGACGTTGGGATGGTCGATCCGGGCCAGGGCCCGCGCCTCGCGCAGCACCCGCTCGCGCAGCGTCCGCGCACTGTCGGGGTCGTACTCGGCGAGGTCCCGGTCGGGCGGGCGGACCTCCTTGACCGCGACCATCCTGTGCAGCACCAGGTCCCTGGCCCGCCAGACCGTACCCATCCCGCCGCCGCCGAGACGGGCTTCCAACTCGAAGCGCCCGTCGACGACTCGTCTGCCGGGGACCTCGTCTGCCTCACTCATGGGCGGGAGCTTAGTTGCCCCCATAGACAGCGTTCGCCGCCACCTGGATCACGGACACGGGCCGGAACGCTCCCGCAATCACCGTTCAGGCGGCGGTGTTTCGTCGATGACATGCCGCCCCGCGCCGCAACACGCTTCTGCTGTACGGTCGTTGGCCCGCCGTGATCGGCGGTGGGTTCGTCGGCCAAGCCGAGGAGACCGTCGCCGGGCCAAGGACGCCGTACGGGGGCTCAGTGGGCCAGGTTGCTCTCGGCCGTCGGCTGTGCCGCCGTGGTCTCTTCGGGCGCGGCCTGGGCGGCGGTGCTCTGCGCGGTCCCGTCCTCCTTCATCGCCTTGGCCTCGCTCTTGAGGATGCGCATCGACTTGCCGAGCCCGCGGGCGGCCTCGGGCAGCTTCTTCGAGCCGAACAGCAAGATGATCATGATCGCCACGACCAGCAGATGCCAGGGCTCCAGTCCGTTGCGCAGCATGCCGCACGTCCCTTCTCCACACTCACGGTTGCCAACTTGCGCAACTGTACAACCGCAGGCCCGCGTTCGCCCTACTCGTCGGAGTCCTTCTTGTCGGGCGCGGCCGCGTACGCCTGCTCCGGCGTCATCGCGACCCCGTTGAGGGAGACCGTCTTGTAGGGGCTGACCTTGGCGCAGGTCTTGGCCTCGTCGGCGGTCTGGGCGTGCGCGTTGGAGACCGCGGCCTTCGTGTCGGCGGGCGCCGGCGAGGACGAACCGCCCGGATACGTGGTGCCGCTCGTCCAGTCGCTGCCGATCACCAGGGTCAGGCCGGTACCGGTGCCCTCCTCGATGTGCTTGGTGGGCAGCCCGAGCGCCTTGGCGGCCGTCTGGGCCTCGGCCTTCCGACCGGTGCCGTAGGTGAGGGTGGTGGTGGTCGCCGGGCTCGGCGCGTTGGCGGTGGTGGTCGCGGAGCTGAAGCCCTGGCCGGTGAGCGCGTTCGCGATCGCGGAGGCGCGGCCGGTGATCTCGGTGCCGTTCTCGACGGTCACGGCGATCTCGGAGGCGGGTACCGCCGCGGCCGTGGCCGTCGCGGAGGCCGCCGCGGACTTCTTGCCGGAGCCGGTGCTCAGGGACTGGTCGTCGGCGATGCTGGAGAAGAGGGCCTTGGCACCCGCGCCCACCACCACCCGGTTGGTGTCGTTCGGGTCGGCGGCGGTCTGCATCGTGGTGAAGGTCATCCGCTTGGTGGGGACCTTGTTCACGTCGGCCGCGAGCCCGATCAGCTTCTTGACGCTGCCGAGGCCGTCGTCCACGGTGAGCGCCTTGGTGGCGGCGTCGGCGAGGTCGTAGACCGCGGTGGGATCGGTGAGCGTGCCGGCGCTCTTGAACTTCCGGATCATCGCGCTGAGGAAGATGTGCTGGGAGACCGTACGGCCGAGGTCGCTGCCGTCCCCGAAGCCGTGGCGGGAGCGGACGAACTCCAGGGCCGCCTCACCCTTGAGGGTGTGGGTGCCCCTGGACAGTTTCAGGTGCGAGTAGGTGTCGTACACGTTGTGGTCGACGCACACGGAGACACCGCCGACCGCGTCGGACATCTTGACCACGCCGGAGAAGTCGAGCTTGACGAAGTGGTCGATGGGGATGCCGGTGAGCTGGTGGATGGTGGCCACCTGGCAGGCGGGACCGTACTGGAGGGCGCTGTTGATCTGGCCGTAGTAGCCGGACGTGGACTGGCCGCTCTCACTGTCCTTGCAGGCCGGGACGTCGACCATGGTGTCGCGGGGGATGCTCATGACGGTGGCGTTGGAGCGGTCCGCGGATATGTGCACCACCATCTGTACGTCAGCGTTGCCGTTTCCGGTCTGTACGCCGGTCTGGGAGCAGCCGCCGCCCAGCTTGCAGTCCGCCTTGCTGGTCCGGCCGTCCGAGCCCATGACCAGGATGTTGATCGGGGTGCGGCCGAACGCGTCGGCCTTCTCCGAACCGCCCTTGCCGTCGAGCGAGACGCTGTTGATGTTGCCGTTGAGGTGCTGGTAGAACCACCATCCGGCACCGGCCGTGGCCAGGACGAGAATCGCCAGACACATCCCGACGATCTTCAGCACCCGCCTGCCGCGCCGTACCGGACGGGCCCGGCGACGCGAGCGCTTGCCACCGTGCGAGCGGGCCGCCTGCCGCGCCGCGGCCCGGCCTCCGGGCCGATGCGCTCCGCCAAACTCGTCCGCCCGCTGCTCCGGCACCCGGCCGGTGCGGCTGCGCGTGGCCTGACCGCCCGGGCCGTTCCACGGGTCGCTCATCTACCACTCCCAGGAAACGGTCGGGCCTCTCGGGCCGGGCCATGGGGTGGGCGGCCGGGCGAGCGCGGCGGTGTACAGGCAGGCCAGGGACAGGAGCCTCGGCCTGGGTTGCGTAGTTGCGCAATCTAACAAACCCCTGGCCCGGCCAGGACAATGCCCGCCGCATTTCACAGGTGAGAGATCTCATGGAGGAATGCGGCAACCTCGTGGACATATTCGTCTTCACCTACGACGCCTCCCGCGCCCACGAGAGCACCTGGCGCAGGAGGCGGATCAAGGCCTGCGCGAGCCGGAACCGTGCGCTGCGGCCGGGACGGTACGGGCCGTGAGCTGGCCGACCATGACGCGGACCACGGTCACGATGTCGGGGTCGTCGACGTAGTAGACCTGCCGGCGGCCCTCACGGCGGGAGCGGACCAGCCCGGCGAGTTTCAGTTTGGCCAGGTGCTGGCTGACCGCGGGCAGCGCGCCGCCGACCCGGTCGGCGAGGTGGGTGACATCGCTCTCGCCCTGGGACAGTGCCCACATGATGTGCAGTCGCGCGGCGGAGGCGAGGAGTCCGAACGCGGCGGCAGCCTCTGTCAGCACTTCGGCGGACGGATCCTCCAAACCACCGGCGAGTGTCGCCACGGTCCCCTCCCGTCCCGTTCCCCGGTCACTGTCGACGCACGTGTGCTGTCTCAGTGTAAGGGCGGCGGGGCGCCGTCCACGAGAGCGCCTCCAGTTCATCGATTGCGCAATGTAATAAGCGTGTGAAAGAACATCGACGACTTGTCGCCAGGCGCGGCAGAGCAGGTGAGCCCCTCCCTTAAGTCCTTAGGCTTGCGCAATCAGGCAACTTCTAGGTGTCGGTGCCCGGCGGAATCGCCCCGGCCCCGACCCGACTGGAGGACTACAACGTGGGCATCATCGGCTGGATCATCCTGGGTCTGCTCGCCGGAGCCATCGCCAAGATCCTGCTGCCGGGACGCGACCCGGGCGGCCTGATCGGCACCACGCTCATCGGGGTCGCTGGAGCGTTCGTCGGCGGCTGGGTCTCCTCTCGCTTCCTCGACCGCCCGGTGGAGAGTCACTTCTTCGACCTCTACACCTGGGGCGCGGCCATCGGCGGCTCCCTGGTACTGCTGATCGGCTATCGCCTGCTGTTCGGGAACTCGCGGAACTGATTCGAGGGGATGGTCCACCGATCGGGCCGAACTCGGCGGCTGGGGCGGCGAGGCGCAGTCCGTACCCGATGAGGAGGAGAAGGGCCGCCGCGGGAGCCGACACGAGCGGCGCGAGTACGGTGTCGGCGGCGTTGGCGTTGGCGTTGGCGTTGGCGTTGGCGTTGGCGTTGGGAAGTCTCGCGCGCCGGTCCTGCCCCCGATGCCGGGCAGGCTGGCTGGCAGACCCTTCTGTCGACCCGTGTCCGGCGGCTTCCCGAGGGGCCAGACAGCCCCGGTGCCGTTATCCACGGCAACCGTCATCTCCTCGGCGGCCGAACGCGAGCGAACCAGACGCAGCACCCTCTCGAAACCCCCGGTACAGCTCGCCGAAGACCATCGCGGTCTCGCTCGACGCGCCCTCCGACAGACCGGCCCCGGCGCCTCCTTGCTCAGCGAGGCGTTGCCAAAGCAATGGCCAAGGCTGTTGCGTGTGTGCCTCTTCGGCGGGCACGCGTGCGTCACCAACTACAGATGGGGTGACACCGCATGGAGATCTCAGGCGTGATCAGCGCGATTGTCATCGGCATCGTGATCGGCGTCCTCGGCCGGCTCGTGGTCCCCGGGCGCCAGCACATAGGCATGCTGTGGACGATCCTGATCGGCATCGTCGCCGCCTTCATCGGCACGGGCATCGCGGCAGGCCTCGATGTCGCCGACACCAAGGGCGTCGACTGGGTCGAGTGGCTCATCCAGATCGCCGTGGCCGCGCTCGGGGTGGCCGCGCTCAGCAAGGTGAAGGTGCGCCACTGACGGGCCGGCGCGTCCAGAAGGCGTGCAGTTCGACTCGAGGTCGCCTGCCGGATCGCGCCCACCGGCCCGATCCGGTGGGCGACGACCACTGCCCGGGTGCGGTCGCACAGGCGGTCCGACCCGGCCCGTTCATCCGTCGAGCGCTGTACCGCCCCTGAGTTGACGCCTCTCGCGGAGCAGGACGGCGACCGGCACGCGCACGCCGTAGCCCACCGCGCGCCTCGTGACGGACGTAGCGGTGTTCTCGACGCGGGCCAACTGATGCTCGGCCAGGTCCAGCAGAGCACGCTGCAACGGCCGGAAGCCGGGCACGGTGGAGTCCACGAGGGCTCGCGAGTCGGTCAACGACTTCCTGGTCCTACGGCAGGTCAGGGCCACCAACTCCCGTACGGCCGGGGTGTCCTGGCCCTGCTCGAGGTCGGCACGGGTGACGCCGAAGCGGTCCAGGTCCTCCTGCGGGAGGTAGAGGCGCCCTTCGGCCAGGTCGTCGGTGAGGTCGGTCAGGAAGTCCAGGCGTTGCAGACCTTCGGCGAACGACCGGCAACGGGACCGGAAGACCTCGTCGCCGCCGCCCTCGTACTGCAGGTCCTCGATCAGCATCAGGGCCGGCAGGGCGAGATTGTCGACGTAGCGCTGGAAGTCGGCTTCGGTGGCGTGACCGGTGAAGTGCAGTTCCTCGGTGGTGGCCTTGAGGTAGGTGTGCACCCAGTGATGGGGCAGCCGCCGTGCGGCCACGGTGTGCAGGAAGGCCCGCAGGACGGGGTCGTCGGCGCACCCTGACTCCAGTCCCACGGTGACCTGTTCGGCCCAGGCCCGCCAGCGGGGCAGGCGTTCGTGCAGCGGCCCCTGGTCGGCGAGGTCGTCGGTACGGGCCAGGAAGGCGTAGGCGGCGACCACGTGCGGGTGCAGTGCCGGAGCCACCAGCAGACGTACGGCGGCGTAGTGGGCGAGGATTCTGCGGGCGAAGACCCGAGCAGCCGTCGAATAGTCCGCGCGCAGGGCACGGTCGCGCACACCCGCGGCCGTCAGCCTGCGATCCCAACTCGGCACGTCGTACCGCCCTTTCCTCTCCGACTCGGCCCGCCGGACCGCCACGGCCCCGGTCGGGCACGGCGTCGAAAGGGCGGTCGGGGTGACCTTAGCCTTCTCCCAACTGCGGGCGTACACCGGTGACTTCTCAGTGAGCGGAGAGCTCGACGAGGTGCCGGACCGTGCCGACGGGATCGACGATCTGGTGGAGGTGTGCACCGGGCAAGTGGGCCACACGCCAGCCGCGTCGGCGCGCCTCGTCGGCAGGTCCGTCGTACGGCGGGCCGAACAGCAGGTAGGAGCAGGGGTGGTCGTCCCAGCCGTCGGGGACCGGAATGTGCTGCTCGTAGTAGGACAGGGGCAGAGCGGGCTGCTCCTCCACCACCTTCTGGCGCACCTGCGGATCGGCGAACATGGGGGCGATCTCTGCCTCGTCCCACCAGTCGGTCCAGCGCGGCAGCCTGCCGTTCACGGCCTTCGGGCGGAGGAACTCCAGCAACTCGGGCGAGGCGACAGGGGTGGGTCCGATACGGGCCGGCAGTGCGGCATCGACGAAGACCGAGGCGGTCACCGCATGGTCGAGGCCGGAGCGGATCGCCGGGAGGAACAGCCCCGCGTTGCTGTGGGCGACCAGCACGAGGGGGCTGTCGACCGGTACTTCGCGGAGGTCGTCGCGTACTGCGTCGACCACGCGGGGCCAGAAGGGCGCGGGGCCGGCGCCCACGTGCAGGAGTGACGGCACCCGTGCCCGGTGTCCCGCCGCCACCAGGTGTTCGGCGACGGGGTGCCAAGTCGAGGGTCCTACGGACGGACTGTGCACGAGAACGAAGATCGGCTGCATGGGACGATCCTGTCGCCCACGCTGTCGGAGCCGCGACCGGCTCGGCCGACAGCAGAGCGGCCGTACCGACGGTCAGGTGTGGAACAAGTTCCGCGCTCGCGAGGGCGCACATGTGGAGTCTCCGCATAGCCCACCCCAGAACTGTGTTGCCCCGCCACATGTGCCCGTCAATTGCGCGTTCCTACGGTGTGCGCATACATACCCGTCCCCACCGCACACGAGGAAGTGGCGCACATGGCCTCCGCAGCATCCGCTCCCCCGACGCCGAACAACTTGAGGCGCATCGTCGCCGCCAGCCTCATCGGCACCACCATCGAGTGGTACGACTTCTTCCTCTACGGCTCCGCGGCCGCCCTGGTCTTCAACAAGCTGTTCTTTCCCGACTCCGACCCGCTCGTCGGCACGCTGCTGTCGTTCCTGACGTACGCCGTCGGATTCGCCGCCCGTCCGCTCGGTGCCCTGGTGTTCGGGCACTACGGCGACCGGCTCGGACGCAAGAAGCTGCTGGTCCTGAGCCTGCTGCTGATGGGCGGGGCGACCTTCGCGATCGGGCTGCTGCCCACGCACGCGACCGTCGGCACGGCCGCCCCCGTGCTGCTGACCGTGCTGCGCCTGGTCCAGGGCTTCGCGCTCGGCGGAGAGTGGGGCGGAGCCGTACTCCTCGTGTCCGAGCACGGGGACGCCCGGCGGCGCGGCTTCTGGGCCTCGTGGCCGCAGACCGGCGCGCCGGCCGGACAACTCCTCGCCACGGGTGTGCTGTCGCTGCTGACCGCCGTGCTGTCGGACGCCGCGTTCGTCAGCTGGGGCTGGCGGATTCCCTTCCTGCTCTCCGGCGTCCTGGTGATCGTCGGCCTGTGGATACGGCTGTCCGTCGACGAATCCCCGGTGTTCAAGCAGGCGTTGGCGCAGGCGGAGGCCCGCAAGGCGGCGCGGGACGGCGCGGCCGAGAAGCTGCCGATCGTCTCCGTGCTGCGCCACCACTGGCGCGATGTGCTGGTCGCGATGGGCGCGCGCATGGCGGAGAACATCAGCTACTACGTCATCACCGCGTTCATCCTGGTCTACGCCACCACGTCGGCCGGAGTCTCCAAGCAGACCGCCCTCAACTCGGTACTGATCGCCTCGGCCGTGCACTTCGCGGTGATCCCCGCCTGGGGAGCCCTGTCGGACCGCGTCGGCCGGCGCCCCGTGTACCTGCTCGGCGCGGTCGGCGTGGGGCTGTGGATGTTCCCCTTCTTCTCGCTCATCGACACCGGCGGCTTCGGCAACATGATCCTCGCGGTGACCGTCGGGCTCGTCATGCACGGCGCCATGTACGCGCCCCAAGCGGCCTTCTTCTCAGAGATGTTCGCGACCCGGATGCGGTACTCCGGTGCCTCCATCGGCGCTCAGTTCGCCTCCGTCGCGGCAGGTGCCCCGGCACCTCTCATCGCCACCGCGCTCCTCTCCGACTACGGCAGCTCCACACCGATCGCCCTGTACGTCATCGCCGCGGCCGTCCTGACGATCGTCGCCGTAGGTGTCGCCAAGGAGACGCGCCACCGGGACCTGGCCGACGTCGAGCCGGACGACGAGCCGGAGCCCGCGGCCAAGTCCCCCGCCGCGGACGCCCGGACCGCCTGAACCCTGGACGGTGCCCGACCTCACCGGCCCCCGTACGCAACGCGCGTGCGGGGGTCAGTGCCGCGTCGGCGCCGACAACCGGTGCAGCCTCAGGGCCAGTTGGATCTCCAACGCGCGGGCGGGGCGCTGCCAGTCCTCACCGAGCAGACGGCCCACGCGCTCCAGGCGCTGGGCGACGGTGTTCACATGGACGTGCAGCTCGTCCTTGGTGCGGGCCGGGCTCATCCCGCACGCGAAGTAGGCGTCGAGGGTGCGCAGCAGATCGGTGCCCCGCCGGTCGTCGTACGCGACGACCGGGCCGATGGTCCGGTCGACGAAGCCCGCGATGTCCCGGTCACCGGCGAGGAGCAGTCCGAGGAATCCGAAGTCCTCGGCGGCGGCACCGTCTCCCGAGCGGCCCAGGAGGCGCAGCGCGTCGAGGCAGCGACGGCCCTCCTCGTAGGCCGCGGCAACGGCGTCCGGGCGGGCGGCGAGATCGCGGACCGGCGCCGAGGCGCCGACGGTCACCGCCTCGTGGACGGCTGTGCCGAGGTGTCCGGCGGTGCGGCGGGCCAGTTCGGTGGCCGTGTCCCCTGTGGTGAGGGGCAGCAGCAGGACGGTGCCGCCGTCGCGGGCGGCGGCCAGGCCGTGCCGGGTGGCAGCGAGGTGGGAGGACGCGGACCACAGGCGTCTGCGGGCGGCCGCCTCCTGGTCGGCGTCGGCCGCGGTGCCTTCGAGACGGGCGGCCAGCACGATGTGGGTGGCGTCGAGGTCGGCGTCCAGCCGGACGGCGCGTTCGCGCAGCAGCCGAGGATCGCGGTCGCGGGCGTCGAGCAGGTCGTCCAGGAGCTCGCCGCGCACCCGCTGTTCGGCCTCGGCGGCGGAACGCCGGGCCAGCAGGAGCAGCGAGGTGACCATCGCGGCGCGCTCCAGGGTGCGCTGGTCGACGGGGTCGAGTCCGGGGTGGCCGCGCAGCACGAGGGCACCCAGGAATTCTCCGCCGGCGGCGACCGCGGCGATCCAGTCGTCCTTGTGCCGCACGGCGTGGCCTTCGGCCCGGGAGGCCTCCAGCGCCTCGGCGGGCGCGACCTCGGAGAACTCGACCGTGCCGTCGAGGATCTCGGAGACGGCAGCGGCCACGTCGTGCACCCCGCCACCCCGCAGCACCAGTTCGGCGAGCCGGTCGTGGACGTCGGAGGCGCGCTCGATGACGCCGCTGTGATCCCGGATGATCTCGTTGGCCCGCTCCAGCTCGGTCAGGGCCGAACGGGTCTCGGTGAGCAGGTTCGCGGTGTCGATGGCGGCCGCGGCCAGCGCGGCGAAGGAACCGAGGAGCGCGATCTGCTCCCGCTCGAAGACGCGGGCACGCCGGTCCGCCGCGAACAGCACCCCGATGACGTGGTGCCCCAGCGTCAGCGGCACGCCGAGGATGGCGACCAGGCCCTCGTCCCGTACGCCCGCGTCGATGGTGAGGGTGTGCTGGAAGCGGTCGTCCTTGAAGTAGTCGTCGGTGACATAGGGACGGGCGGTCTGGGCGACCAGTCCGCCGAGCCCCTCGCCCATCCCGAGCCGCAGCTGCTGGAAGCGGGCCGCGACCGAGCCCTCGGTGACCCGCATGTAGGTGTCGCCCCGCGCCGGGTCGTTCAGGCTGAGGTAGGCCACGTCCGTGCCGAGCAGGGACCGGGCGCGCTGCACGATGGCCCGCAGCACGGCGTCCAGGTCTCGAAGCCCGGCCAGGTCGTGGGCGGTCTCGAACAGGGCGGACAGCTCGGCCTCCCGCCGGCGTCGGCCCTCCAGCTCGGAGCGCACCCGCAGGGCGACCGCCTTGGCCGCTTCGAGCGCGGCGATCCGCTCGGCCGGCCTTCCCTCGGCGCGGGCGATCAGCACCGGCTGCTCGTAGGCGTCGGCGGACGCGCCCCTGGCGAGCAGCTCGAGGAAGGGTGCCTCGGCACTGCCTGCGGGGCGCTCGGCGGACTGCACGTGATCGCTGGACATGCCCACAGGATTGCTCATCGCACGCTCACCCCGTCAGGCCTGTGGAAAACTCCGGGCGGCGTGACGTGCGGCCGGATGCCGGTCAGTGCGCGGTCCAGCCGCCGTCGAGGACGAGCGACGTTCCGGTGACGAAGGACGCCTGCGGGCCGCACAGGTACGCCACGGCCTCGGCGACCTCCTCCGGCTCGATGAGCCGCTTGAGCGCGCTGTCCTGGAGCAGCACCTCGGACACCACCCGCTCCTCGGGGATGCCGTGCGCAAGGGCCTGGTCGGCGATCTGCCGCTCGACCAGTGGGGTACGCACATAGGCGGGGTTCACACAGTTCGAGGTCACTCCGTGGGGGGCGCCTTCGAGGGCGGCCGTCTTGGACAGACCCTCCAGACCGTGTTTGGCGGCCACATAGGCCACCTTGTACGCCGAGGCGCGCAGGCCGTGGACCGAGGACACGTTGACGATGCGCCCCCACACCCCTGCCCGTACATGTGCGGCAGGGCGCCGCGGATCAGGCGGAACGGCGCCTCCAGCATCACGGTGAGCACCGTGTGGAACACCTCGGGCGGGAACTCCTCGATGGGGCGCACGAGTTGGAGGCCGGCGTTGTTGACGAGGACGTCGGTGCCCGCGGCGGCGTGTTCGGCGGCGTCCAGGTCGGTGAGGTCGAGGACCAGCGGTTCGACGGTGCCCGCCAGCCCCGCGGACCGCTCGGCGAGCGCGTCCAGACCGGCCGCGTCCCGGTCGACCGCTCTCACCTTGGCCCCGGCCGCCGCGAGCCGCAGCGCACAGGCGCGGCCGATGCCGCCGGCCGCGCCGGTGACGAGGGCGGTGCGGCCGCCGAGGTCGAGCGTGGGGGCGTGGGGGCCCGGGAGGGCGCTGCTAGCGGTCATGCTCCGATCCTAGGGAGCGCCCGATCCTCACTACATGTGGTGACACCCCATACTTCACTCTGAACTCGTAGGGTCGAACCATGTGGGTGCGTCGGTCAGTGCCTGCTTGATCCGCTGCAGCCCGAACTCGTTCAGTTCCGGGAGGGCGTCCACCGCGAACCACCCCACGTCCAGCGACTCGTCGTCGTTGACCCGCGCCTCGCCGCCGACGGCCCGGCAGCGGAACGAGATGTCCATGTACTGGCAGGTGTCGCCGTTGTCGTACGTCACGGGCTTGAGCGCCTGGACGACGATCACCCGCTCGACGACGCAGTGCACGCCCGTCTCCTCCTCGACCTCCCGCACGGCACAGGCCGCGGGCTGCTCCCCCGGTTCCGGGATGCCACCGATCAGCGACCACCTGCGGGTGTCCGAGCGCCGGTTGAGCAGCACTCTGCCTTCGTCGTCGAGGACGACGGCGCTGATGCCGGGGAGCCAGAGCAGTTCATGACCTATGGACCCGCGCAGGGTGCGGATGAAATCAGGAGTAGCCATGTCTGCGACCCTAACCGGCCGGTCATGGCGCCTTGGTGATCTTCAGGGGGCGTACGACCGGCGTACGGTTACGCGTCACCGGCGCGACGCCCTCGCACTCCGGCGCCGATCGCCCAGCCGAGCCCGCCCGCGGCGACCAGCACCAGGGCCATTTCGGGCAGGATACCCAGCCGGGTCGCCGGGGTCTCAGTCGACCGCAGCGGCACCTTCTGCACCAGCGAGTCGGCCACGAACATCCCGGTCCTCTGGGTGATCTTCCCGTCCGGCATGATGATCGCGCTGACGCCGCTGGTCACGGGCACGGTGACGGTCCGGCTGTGCTCCACGGCACGCACCCGTGACATGGCGAGCTGCTGGTAGGTCATCTCGCTGCGGTCGAAGGTCGCGTTGTTGCTCGGCACGGAGATCAGCTGCGCGCCGTCAGTGACCTCGGAGCGCACGGCCCAGTCGAACGCGGCCTCGTAGCAGGTGACCAGGCCGACCTTGGCGTTGGCCATCTGGAACACGCCCGGCTTGGTGCCCCGGCTGAAGTCCTGGCGGACCATGGAGGTCCAGTTCTTGTTGATCGCGCCGACGAGGGAGCGCAGCGGCAGGTACTCGCCGAACGGCTGGATCTGCCGCTTGTCGTAGGTGTCGGTGGGGCCCTTGACCGGGTCCCACAGGATCTGCTCGTTGTAGAGCTTGCCGTCCCGTTCGACGACGCCGCCGACGGAGATCGGCGCGTCGATGGCCTTGGCCGCCTGCTCGATGATCAAGGCCGCGTCCGCGTCGGTGAAGGGGTCGACGTCGGAGGAGTTCTCCGGCCACAGCACGATGTCGGGCTTCGCGATCTTGCCGGCCTTCACCTCGGCGGCCAGCCGCTCGGTCTCGCGCGCGTGGTAGTCGAGCACGGCCCGCCGCTGGGCGTTGAACTCCAGCCCCGCGCGCGGCACGTTGCCCTGGATGGCCGCGACGGTCACGGTGCCGTCCTCGGCCTTGTCGCTCACCAGCGTCCGGGCCGCGAGCGCTCCGACCACCGGCACGGCCACGCTCAGCAGGGCCACGGCCGCGGCCGGACGTCGTACGGCACCGGTCCCCCGCCGCTCCACGACCAGCCGAACGATCTCGTACAGGCCGAACCCGCACAGCACGACGGCGAAGCTCAGGACGGGCGTGCCGCCGACCGCGGCGAGCGGCAGGAAGACGCCGTCCGCCTGTCCGAACGCGATCTTGCCCCAGGGAAAGCCATGGAACGGCGCACGCGCGCGTGCGGCTTCTCCGGCGATCCACACGGCCGCCGCCCACACCGGCGAGCCCGGCAGCTTCGACACCGCGGCGACACCCACGCCGACCAGCGCGACGAAGATCGCCTCGATCGCCACCAGTGCCAGCCAGGGCCCGGGGCCGACCTCGACGCCGGTCCACACCAGCAGCGGCAGCAGGAAGCCCAGGCCGAAGAGATAGCCGAGACCGAAGGCCGCCTTCCAGCCGCGGCCGCGCAGCACCCAGCCGAAGACGGCGAAGGCGGGCACGGCCAGCCACCACAGGGTGCGTGGCGGGAAACTGACGTACAGCAGCACTCCGGAGAGCGCCGCGACGGCGGCCGGGACGAGACGACGGAGCCGGGCGGCCCAGCGGGAGGCGGGCGCGGACTGCGGTTCCAGCCGGTCCGACTCGTCCACGGAAGTTGCGGTGACGGTCACTCCGGGAGTGTACGGCCGTTGACCTTGACGTCGACAGCGCGGTCCGCCTGGTGACCGTGACCCGTGGCCGGGCACCTGAACCGTGATGCGCCCGGGCAACCCCGCGCAACTCGTCCACAAATCACCCATCAGCCGTTACGGTGTGCCGGAGTCCCTGTCGTACGGGCCGATGGCGTGCGGGCGGCGAGGACCACAGGTCGGGGGACCGGCGTTTCGGGGGGCGGGGTGGGTTCCACGGGGATGACGTCTGTGGCCGGTTCTACGGAGGACGGCGACAGACGAAACGTTTCCGACGCGGTGGGCGTGCTGGTGCTCGGAGCCAGTGCCACCTGGTCGCTGATCACCGCGGCCGCGCACGACGGCCGTCCGGAGGGCGTCCTGCTCGCCTTGCTGGCCGTGGCCGCTGGGTATGCCGCCGGCCGGATCTCGGGGGCGCTGCTGCCGGTCGCCGCCCCTTGCGCCGCCGCGCTGACCGGACTGGGCCTGGCGGTGGGGCTCCCCCACCTCGCGCCGGGCCCCGAGATCGCACCGCTCGGTCACGCGGGCGCGACGGCCGCCCTGCTGACGCTCGCCACCGGCGCGGCGTGCTGCGCCGCCTGGACCACCGGATCGCCCGCCCTGCGGCTCCTCCTGCGCCTGATGGCCGTCGGCATCGCGGTGGCCTCGGCCGCCCTGGGGTCGGTCTCCGGGCTGGTCACCTGTGCGGCGGTGCTGCTGTGCTCCCTCGCGGCGGGTCAGATGCGCCACCGCGGTCCGGGCATCGCCGGTCTCATCCTCGCCGCGACCGCGGTGACCGGCCTGACCTGGGCGGTGGCCGGGAACGCGGTACCGGACGGACTCGCCGAGTCGCTGCGCGGCCGGCTCACCCCGCACCGGATCGGCCTGTGGCACGACGCCCTGGGCCTGGCCCGCGAGGACACCGCCCTCGGGGTGGGACCGGGCCGCTTCGGTGGGCTCAGCACGACGGCGGCCCAGTCACCGCTGCCCGACGGGAAACCTCACTCGGCACCGCTTCAGATGGCCGCCGAGCAGGGGCTGGTCGGGGCACTTCTGCTGGGGGCGGCCTTCTGCTGGCTGCTGTACGCGCTGTGGCGCTCTGCCCGCTCCACGCCCGTCGTCCTCACCGCGGGCGCGGCGCTGACGGCGCTGGCGGCGATCGCCGCGGTCGGCAACGCGCTGAGCTTCACGATGGTGTCGGTGGGCGCAGGGCTCCTGGCAGGTCTGGCGACGGCCCACCCGCTGACCGAGGAACCGGCCCCGAAGTGACCGAGCGGCCCGGTCTCAGCGTCGCGGAGCCGTGGCGCCGGGCCGCAGCCGGTCGCGGATGACGCGTACGGCGGACTCGGCGTCGTCCACGGTGATCGTGAACGTGTGCCCGTCCCACAGTTGGAGGACCACACCCTCACCACGGCGTACGACGACCGCGGTGCCCTTCTCGGGGCGCCACCGGTAGCCCCAGCCGCCCCACTGGCGCGGGTTGACGTGGGGGGCGAACTCGGCACCGGCGACGTGCGCCAGCGGGATCCGCCGGCGCGGCACGCCGATGTGGCCGCAGCGCACCTCCAGGCACTCCATGTCGACCTTGAGGGCCACATGGACGAAGCCGAGCGTGAGGAAGAGGACGAGCAGTCCGGCCGCGATGCAGCCGACCACGGACATGACCAGCGGGGCGACGCCCGAGGTCCACGCCGAGTCGACGGCGAGTTCGACGCCGAGCGCCACGATCGCGGCGCCGCCGAGCGCCAGCAGCCACTGGATCCGGTTGGAGGCGCGACCGGTCCAGACGTCGGTGTGGTGCGAGGTCTGCTCGCCGTGGGGGTGGTCCCTCATGCCTACGAGGTTACTCAGGTTTCGCCGTGCGGGTACCTCGTCGCGGAGAGTGACTGCTCCGGGTGGGGCTTTCCGGCCCGCGCGGCGGTCAGCGGGCGGGCGTGGCCGTGCGCAGGAGCCGGCCTTCCGCGTAGGCCAGGGCGGGCGCGGGCAGGGCGCTTCCTTCGCGTCCGCTCAGCAGCACCGTGAGGGTGCCGGTGGCCTCGGCCTCGGGCGCGGGCTGCTCGCCGATCCGGCGCAGCGCCTGGGCGGCGACCGCTCCGGCGGAGCCGTGCAGGACGAGTGGCGGACGGCCGGGACGCTGCACGGCGGCGCGGATGCGCTCGGCGACCAGTTCGTAGTGGGTACAGCCCAGGACGACGGTCGTCACGTCCTCGGGGGTCAGGGCGGCGGCCGCGGCGACGGCGGCGTCGATGGCGGCCTCGTCGGCGTGTTCCACCGCCTCGGCGAGGCCGTGGCAGGGCACCTCGGTGGCCGGTACCCCGTCGGCGAACTCCTCGAGGAGCCCGCGCTGGTAGGGGCTGCCGGTGGTGGCGGGTGTCGCCCAGATGGCGAAGGGGCCGCCGCCGGACGCCGCGGGCTTGATCGCGGGGACGGTGCCGATGACCGGCAGATCCGGTTCGAGGCGGG